>NZ_CP026004.1:1877215-2477701 GCF_003086895.1 Stenotrophomonas sp. ESTM1D_MKCIP4_1
AACCGCTTCGAGCCGATCTCGCTGCTGTCCGCACTGGCCACCGCGACGAAGAAGATCGGCCTGGCCGGCACGCTGTCCACGTCCTACAGCGATCCGTTCACCGTTGCCCGCCAGTTTGCGTCGCTGGATCTGCTCAGTGGCGGCCGTGCCGGCTGGAACGTGGTGACGTCGCCGCTGGAAGGCTCGGGCCGCAACTATGGCCGGCCGCACCCGGAGCATGCGCTGCGCTACCAGATTGCCGATGAGTATCTGCAGGTGGTGCAGGGGCTGTGGGACTCCTGGGATGACGATGCCTTCGTGCGCGAGCGTGACAGCGGGACGTTCTTCGCACCGGAGGCATTCCGTCGCCTGGATCACAAGGGGAAGTTCTTCCAGGTCGAAGGTCCGTTGAACATCCAGCGTTCGGCGCAGGGCCAGCCGGTGATCTTCCAGGCCGGTTCATCCGACGATGGCATTGCGTTGGCGGGCAAGTACGCCGATGCAGTGTTCACCCATGCGCCCTCGCTGGAGGAAACGCGGGCGTTCACCCAGAAGGTGAAAAACTCGGCCATTGCCCATGGCCGCAGCGGCAACGACGTCAAGATTTTTCCGGGCATCGGCCCGATCGTGGGCAACACGGCCGAGGAGGCCGAGGCCAAGTACCAGGCCATTGCCGCACTGGCCAGCCTGGACGATGCGCTGGCCTACCTGGGGCGCTTCTTCGATCACCACGATTTCAGCCAGTACGATCCGGATGCGCCGTTCCCGGAACTGGGGGACATCGGCAGCAACTCGTTCCGCTCCACCACCGATCGCATCAAGCAGGATGCCCGCGAGCAGGGCCTGAGCCTGCGCCAGGTGGCGCTGCAGGCGGTGAGCCCGCGGCCGAACTTCATCGGCACGCCGCAGCACGTGGCCGACGAACTTATCCGCTGGTTCGATGCCGGTGCCAGTGATGGCTTCATCCTGGGCTTTGCCGCACAACGCGAGGGCCTGGATGATTTCGTGAGGCTGGTGCTGCCGATCCTGCAGGCGCGTGGTTACCACCAACGCGACCTGGAAGGGCAGACGCTGCGCGACCACCTGGGGCTGCCGAGGAAGGCCAGCCGCCATGCGACCGACGCCGAGCCGGCGCGGAAGGCGGGGTAGGGCGATGAGCGGAGAACTGGCGGTTGCCCCAGGCCAGATCCAGCGCAATCCCGCACCTGCGGGCGTGCTGCCCGAAATCGCTGCACGCGCGGAAGACGCCATCGCGCTGCGCCACGACCTGCACCGTCACCCCGAACTGGCGTTCGAGGAGCACCGCACCAGCGCCCGGGTGGCCGAGCTGCTGCAGCAGTGGGGCTATGCCGTTACCACCGGTATTGGGGGAACCGGTGTGGTGGGCACGCTGCAGCGCGGGCAAGGCAGCCGTCGGCTGGGCCTGCGCGCGGACATGGACGCGCTGCCGATCCATGAGCAGTCCGGCCTGGCCTATGCCAGCCGCAACGAGGGCCTGATGCATGCCTGCGGGCATGACGGTCACACCGCCATTCTGCTTTCGGCCGCCCACTACCTGGCCCACCACGGGCAGATCGACGGCACCCTGCAGCTGGTGTTCCAGCCCGCAGAGGAAACCGGATCGGGCGCCTTGAAGATGATCGAAGACGGTCTGTTCGAGCGCTTTCCGGTGGATGCCATCTATGGGCTGCACAACTGGCCGGGCGTTCCGGTCGGTCACTTTGGGTTCGTCGATGGGCCGGCGATGGCATCGGTGGATTGGGCGCGGTTGATCGTGACCGGCAAGGGTGGCCACGGCGCGGAGCCGCAGGGCAGCGTCGATCCCATCCTGGTGGCGGCGCACATCATCACGGCGCTGCAGAGCGTGGTGTCGCGGAACGTGGACCCGCGGCAGATGGGCGTGGTGACCGTGGGTTCGATCCATGGCGGGCAGGCCGCCAATGTGATTCCGGACGTGGTGGAACTGAAGTTGACCGTGCGTGCCTATCTGCCGGAGGTACGCGACACGCTGCGGCAGCGGGTGACGGACATCGCCGGGCATACCGCTGCGGCTTTTGGTGCCCGTGCGGAGATCGAGTTTCCGCGCGGTTTCCCCAGCGTGATCAATCACCCCGATCAGACCGCTTACATCCGTGAGGTGGCGCTGCAGGGCTTTGGCGCGGCACAGGTGGTGCCGACGTTCGCACCGCGCACCGCCAGCGAGGATTTCGCTTTCCTGCTGCAGGCACTCCCCGGCAGTTTCGTATTCGTCGGCAATGGTGACAGCGCACCCCTGCACAGCCCGCGCTACGTGTTCAACGATGCGGCCATCGCCCCCGCTGCCAGCCTGTGGGCGAGGCTGGCCGAGCACTACCTGGTGGAGGACGCGGCATGAGCGTGCAGTTCCACAGCGAGCGGTTCCTCTACACCTCGGTGGATGATCCGTTGGCACGGCCCTTGTTCGACGGCCTGGAGCAGGAGTACGACAGCCGCTACGCCGATGTGCGGCGGCGTATCGGTGGCAGTGCCCGCGAGGAGCTGCAGCGCTATCCCGCGCAGGCCTTCGCCGCACCCGTGGGTGCGTTCGTGCTGCTGCTGCGCGACGGCGTGGCGATTTCGGGCGGTGCCTTCATGCCACACCGCGATGCGGACACCGCCGAGTTCAAGCGCATCTGGACGCTGCCAGGCCTGCGCCGCCAGGGCATCGCCCGTCGTGTGCTGCAGGAACTGGAGGACCAGGCTGCACGCCAGGGCTATCGACGTGTGTTCCTGACCACGGGTTTCCGCCAGCCTGAAGCCGTGGGCCTCTACCTGAGCCATGGCTACACGGCGCTGTTCGATCTGCAGGCCGACCCGGAAACCATCGCCCATCTGCCATTCGAGAAGCGCCTGCACAGCCAGGCGCGCGTGGCGGTTGCCGATGAGGCGCTGCGGCATGGAGTACACGCATGAGCACGCCATCGACTGCGCTGGACGGTATTGGGGCGCGCCCGGCAACGACGCCGACACCTGCCTTGAAGATCGTGCCCGCGCGGCATCCATTGCAGACGGTGGGTACGGTGCTGGCACTGGCCCTGATTCTGCTGGCGCTGCAGTCGGTGCTGGGCAACCCGCGCTGGGGCTGGGGCACGTTCGCGGAATGGTTCTTCGCCCGCCCGGTGCTGGAAGGGCTTGGTCGCACCTTGTTGCTGACCGCGCTGGGCACCGGTCTGGGCTTCGCGCTCGGTACGCTGCTGGCGCTGGCCCGCGTATCGGGCTCACCGCTGCTGTCGGCTGTGTCCTGGGGTTATGTGTGGTTGTTCCGCTCGATCCCTTTGCTGGTGCTGTTGCTGCTGCTGAACAACCTGGGCTACCTGTACAGCACGATTGAACTGGGGGTGCCGTTCACCGGCTACAGCCTGTTCTCGTACCCGACCACCCAGCTGATCGGCGTGTTCACCGCGGCGGTGTTGGGCCTGAGCCTGAACCAGGCGGCGTTCTCGGCGGAAGTGATCCGCGGCGGCATTCTGTCGGTGGACCATGGGCAGTACGAGGCGTCTGCCGCGCTGGGTCTGCCACGCGGACGGCAGATACGCCGCATCATCCTGCCGCAGGCGATGCGATCGATCCTGCCGGCGGCTTTCAACGATGTCATCGGCCTGGCCAAGAGCACCTCGGTGGTCTACGTGCTGGCGCTTCCGGAACTGTTCTACACCGTGCAGGTGATCTACCGGCGCAACCTGGAGGTGGTGCCGCTGTTGATGGTGGCAACGGTCTGGTACCTGGTGATTCTGACCGTGCTGTCGTTGCTGCAGCGAAGGGTGGAGCAGCGCTTCGCGCGTGGCCAGCTGCAGCGCGAGCGAAGTGTGTCGCGTGTTTCCTCGCCCGTGCGCCCGCGGCCGACGGCGGCACCCACGACGGCTGATCGGCCGCGCGTTGCCGTTCAGATCGAGGCCGGGCAGGGCGCGGCCGTTTCACTGCAAGGGGTGGGCAAGGTCTTCGGCGGGCAGACCGTGCTGGACGATGTGAACCTGGAACTGCGCGCCGGCAGCGTGACGGTGCTGATCGGCCCGTCGGGTGCCGGCAAGTCGACTCTGCTGCGATTGATCAACCATCTGGAACGTGCCGACAGCGGGTATGTGAGCGTGGGTGGGCAGTTGATCGGCTACCGCCGCGAGGGAGATACGCTGTATGAGCTGCCGGAGCGCGAGATCCGCCGTCGCCGGGCCGAAACAGGCATGGTCTTCCAGGGCTTCAATCTGTTCCCGCACCTGACGGCTCTGGAAAACATCATCGAGGCGCCGATGGCCGTGCGCGGCATTCCACGTGCCCAGGCGGAGCAGCAGGCGCGGGAGCTGCTGCAGCGGGTGGGACTGGCCGACAAGGCCGACGCCTTCCCGCGCCAGTTGTCCGGCGGCCAGCAGCAGCGTATCGCCATCGCCCGCGCACTGGCGTTGCAGCCGAAGGTGCTGCTGTTCGACGAGCCGACCTCGGCGCTGGATCCGGAGCTGGTCACCGAGGTGCTCAGCGTGATCGAGGAGCTGGCACGGTCGGGCACCACGCTGGTGATCGTCACCCACGAGTTGGGTTTTGCCCGCCGCGTGGCTGACACCGTGGTGATGATGGACCAGGGCCGGGTGATCGAGCAGGGCAGTGCCGAGGCGCTGTTCGAGCGGCCGCGCCAGCAACGCACCGCTGATTTCCTGGCCAAGACCCTGTGATCTTTCGAGGATGCCCATGAGTTCTGCCGCATTTCGTCGTCCCTCGCGCAGCACGGTCCTGATCGGCGCCGTGCTGGTCATCGGCATCGCGGGCATCGTCTATGCCCGCGTGCGTACGCCGGCCGCCGTAGCGCCGGTCCCTGCCACGCTGGCAGGTGCCGATGCCCCTGCGTTGAGCGGGACACCCGACCCTGCCGCGCAGGCCCTGATCCCTGCGGGCTACCGTTTCGTGACCCCCGGCGTACTGACCGTGGCAACACACCCGGCGCAGCTGCCGCTGGCCGACTATGGTGCCGACAGCAAGCAGGTAGTGGGTGTGGAGCCGGACATCGCCAAGCTGATTGCCGACGGGCTGGGCCTGAAGCTGGAGCTGGTACCGGTGGCGTGGGCGGACTGGCCGTTGGGGCTGGAATCGGGCAAATACGATGCGGTGCTGTCCAACGTGACCGTGACCGAAGAGCGCAAGAAGAAGTTTGATTTTTCCAGCTATCGGTTCGATCTTCTGGGCATCTACACGCGCACCGACGGGCCGATCCGGAAGATCGAGCGGCCGGCCGACGTGGCGGGGCTGAAGGTGGTGGTGGGTGCCAGCACCAACCAGGACCAGATCCTGCGGCATTGGGACCAGCAGAACATCGCCGCTGGATTGAAGCCGGTGGAGTACCAGTACTTCGATGATGCGGTGGTGGGGCGCCTGGCGGTGATCACCGGCCGCGCGGATGTGTCCTTCGAGCCCAACGCCACGGGGGCTTACTCCGCCCGCGACGGCAAGGTGCGGCGGGTGGGGTTGTTCCCCGGTGGCTGGCCGGATGCCGCGGCGATTTCAGCGACCACGCGCAAGGGCAGCGGGCTTGCCGATGCGATCACCGCAGCATTGAACACGCAGATCCGCAGCGGAACGTACGCACAGGCGCTGACGCGCTGGAACCTGGCCGAGGAAGCCGTGCCGCAGTCGCAGACCAATCCCCCCGGATTGCCGTCTCTTTGAGCACGCTGTGGTAGCCGTCGACCTTGGTCGACGGAAAGCGCCAACCAAGGTTGGCTTCTACCAGAACGCGATACGCGCCAGCCGTCATTGAAGTTCACCCGCGCGTGGCGCCTTTCACGCCATGGCAGCCATGTGTTCCCGCAGCCAGCGATGTGCCGGATCACGGTGCACGCGGTCGTGCCAGAACAGCACCATCTCGAATCCTGGTACGTCGATCGGTGCCTCCACTGCCTTCAATGCAGGGTCAGCAGCCACCAGGCGTGAGGGCATCATCGCCACCAGATCGGTACTCAGCAGCGCATTGCGCAGGAACAGGAAATGCGGCACCGACAGCACCACGTCGCGGCGCACACCCGCATGCGCCAGCGCCGTGTCTGTTTTGCCGTGGAATCCGCCTCCATCGGGTGACACGATGGCGTGCTGCAACGCGCAGAACTGCTTGAGGGTTGGCCGACGCTTCAGCCGAGGGTGGTCACGCCGGCCTGCGAGCACGTAGCGCTCCTGGAAGAGCGGGCGGTGGTGCAGGGACGGCGGCGCTTCCGACGCGATGTGGATGGCCAGATCGATCTCCCCACGTTCGCTCTGTGCAACCATCTGTGCGGGGGCCAGGCTGACCACGGCCAAGCGTGTACCGGGCGCAGCAGCGCGGAGTGCCGGCAGCGCGGGCAGGACCACGGTTGATTCGCCGAAATCCGAGGCCATGATGCGCCAGGTCTGCCGGGCATTGGCAGGATCGAATGGCTGTACCGGTGCGACAGCGCGCCGCACCGCATCCAGGGCTTCGGCCAAAGGCTCGCGAAGTGCATCCGCGCGCGCCGTGCACCGCATGCCGCGCGCTGCCGGGAGCAGCAGCGGGTCATTGAACAGATCGCGCAACCGCGCCAGCTGGATGCTGACCGTGGGCTGCGCCAGATGCAGGCGCTCGGCCGCCCGGGTGACGTTGCGCTCTTCCAGCAACGCCTGCAGGGTGACCAGCAGGTTGAGGTCGATGCGGCGTAGGGTATTGTCCATGGCTATGGATTAAATTGCGTGAATTCATTTCTACTATAGCGTGGGGCTGCCTATCTTCATTGGCATCCCACACGCTGGTGCTTCATGAACGTTCTTCTTGTCTACGCCCACCCCGAACCGACCTCCCTCAATGGCACGCTGAAGGACTTCACCGTGCAGCGCCTCCAGGCGGCCGGCCACACCGTGCAGGTTTCAGATCTGTATGCCATGCGCTGGAAGGCGCAGATCGACGCCGAAGACCATCCAGGCCGTGATGCCGAGCGCCCGTTCCATGCCTCGCTGGATTCGCGCGATGCCTACGCCGCTGGCCGGCAGCGTGACGACATTGCCGCCGAGCAGGACAAGCTGCGCTGGGCTGACGCGGTGATCCTGCAGTTTCCGCTGTGGTGGTTCTCCATGCCGGCCATCCTGAAGGGGTGGGTGGACCGGGTATATGCCTATGGCTTCGCCTACGGCGTGGGGGAACATTCCGACCACCATTGGGGTGACCGCTACGGTGAGGGTGCGATGGCCGGCAAGCGCGCAATGCTGGTGGTCACTACCGGTGGTTGGGAATCGCATTACGGCCCGCGCGGCATCAATGGTCCGATCGACGATCTGTTGTTCCCCATCCAGCACGGGATCCTGTTCTATCCCGGTTTCGATGTGCTGCCGCCGCACGTGATCTACCGCAGCAGCAGGGTGGGTGAGCAGAACCTTGCAGATGTGCTGGAAGGGCTCGGCAAGCGATTGGACGGGCTGGCCCGCGACGCGGTCATTCCGTACCGGAGGCAGAACGCGGGTGATTACCTGATTCCCTCGCTCGAGCTGCGGCCTGGCCTGGGCGGGGAAGGAGTGGGGTTGGGGATTCACCATCAGGGGTGATCGGCCCGACGTCGCCATGGCAGTCGGCCTTGGCAGACCAAGGCTGGCTTCCACGGGGACGCGCGTGTCGCCGTTGGCTCTGGCGCTGGCGTTGACAGGCAGTAGGGTCGAAAGCCCGAGCATTGCTGAAGCGGGTTGTCACTTGACAACCTTGGCGACGCTTGCCAGACTCCGAGGGAAAGGAATGCTTCGTTCGCGCCATCCAGACCAAGACATCGAAGCCGCACTCCGTTTCGCCGAATCGCGAGGCTGGCGGTTACGCATTGGCGGCAGCCATGCCTGGGGGCGCATGTACTGCCCGTGGAACGACAAAGAGTGCAGGTGCGGGGAATTCTGCGTTGTGAGCATCTGGAGCACACCCCGGAATGCGCTGGATCATGCAAGAGCCCTGTGCCGCGTCGTTGAAAACTGCAGCCGCGAGCAATGACGCACCTGCCATGTCCCGGAGAGAAACCATGATGGAATTCACCTTCACGCTCAAATACCGCCTGCCCGACATCAGCACCGACGCGGGCACCCTCGAGCAGCAACTGGCCGAGGCGGGCTGCGACGATGCGTTGCTGGGCATCGGCCGGCCGGGCAGGTTGGCCCTGGAATTCTGCCGGCAGGCCGCCAGCGCGCAGGATGCCGTGCTGTCTGCATTGGCCGATGTGCGGCAGGCGGTACCCGGTGCTGAGCTGATCGAAGTCAGTCCTGACCTGGTCGGGCTGACCGACGTTGCTGATCTGCTGGGCATGTCGCGACAGAACATGCGCAAGCTGCTGCTTGCACACCCGCAGACGTTCCCGGCCCCGGTCCACGAAGGAAGCGCCTCGATCTGGCATCTCGCCGATGTTCTTTCGTGGCTGCAGTCGCGCGGCAGCCAGAAGGTCAGCAGCGAGCTGCTGGAGCTCGCCGCTGCGGCGCTGAAGGTGAACGTGGCGAAAGAGCAGGAACGGTTGCTGCGACAGCCCGGATGAAGCAACCGCCGCGGTTGCCCGTCAGCGCTCCATCGTTTCCCACCAGCGGGTCCCGGCGCTGGGCGCCTGCATGTCCAGTCTCTCGCCCATGACGGGAGTGGCCACGGCTACGTTCTTCGCCGCTGCCAGCGCGGTGATGCGCTCGAAGGGTTGCTGCCATGCGTGCAGGGCGAGGTCGAAGGTGCCGTTATGGATCGGCAGCAGCCACTTGCCGCGCAGGTCCAGGTGGGCCTGCAGCGTCTGTTCGGGCTGCATGTGCACGAAGGCCCATCGCTTGTCGTAGGCACCGGTCTCGATCATCGTCAGGTCGAACGGGCCGTACTTCTCGCCGATGGCCTTGAAGCCATCGAAGTAGCCGGTATCGCCGCTGAAGAAGATGCGGAAGTCGTCGTCCTGGATGACCCACGAGGCCCAGAGGCTGCGGTCGCTGTCGCCCAGGCCGCGGCCCGAGAAATGCTGGCCCGGGGTCGCGGTCAGGCGCAGGCCGCTGGCTTCGGTGGACTGCCACCAGTCCAGCTGCTCGACCTTGGCGGGGTCCACGCCCCAGGCGATCAACTGGTCACCCACACCCAGCGGTGCGATGAAGCGTGCGGTCTTGCCAGCAAGCTGCATGACGGCGGCATGGTCCAGATGGTCGTAATGGTTGTGCGAGAGGATCACCCCGGCGATGGGCGGCAGCTCCTCGATGCTGATCGGCGGTGCATGGAAGCGTGCCGGCCCCATCCACTGCACGGGCGAGGCGCGTTCTGAAAACACGGGGTCGGTGAGCCAGTAATGCCCGCGCAGCTTCAGCAGAAGGGTGGAGTGGCCCAGCCGGAACAGGCTGCGATCCGGTGCGGCGTCCAGCGCGGCACGATCCAGGGCTGTTACCGGGATGGGCGCGGTCGGCACGGTGCCTTTGGGCCGGTTGAAGAGGAAGGTCCACCACAGTTCGACGCCGGCACGCAGGCCCATCGCCGGCTTCGGCAGGGCATTGCGGAACTTGCCGTCGATGTAGTGCGGCGAATCGGGAAAATCGGGCAGGGACCAGGACTTGCAGAAGGTATAGGCGGTCACGGCAAGGGTTCCGAACAGGAGGACAAGGAGCAGGCGCTTCATCGGGGACGTCCGCTGGGTACACTGCACAGTGTAGTTTCCGCATTCGAGAAAGTACACCGGCCAGTGTAAAATGCGCGTCATCGTTCAGCTTCCCGGTCTTTTCATGTCCCGAGCCCCGCAACGCCTGACCGACCGCAAACGCGAGGCCATCGTGCGCGCGGCGGTTGAAGAGTTCCGCAGTGCCGGCTACGAGGCGACCAGCATGGACCGCATCGCGGCAGCGGCAGGGGTGTCCAAGCGCACGGTCTACAACCACTTCCCGAGCAAGGAAGAGCTGTTCGCCCACATCCTGGAAGCGCTGTGGGAAAGCAGCATGGCCGCGGTGGTGCTGCCCTATCGCGCCGACCAGCCGCTGGAGGTACAGCTGCTGCAGTTGCTGGGGCAGAAGCTGGATCTGCTGGGCGATGCCAACTTCATCGACCTCGCCCGTGTGGCGATGGCCGAGATCATCCATTCACCCGAGCGGGCGCAGGCCATCGTCTGCCGCCTGGGCGAGAAGGAGGGCGGTGTGAGCGCGTGGATCCGCGCGGCCATCGCTGATGGACGATTGCGCGAGGTTGATCCGGAGTTTGCTGACCATCAGCTGCAGGGGCTGGTGAAGGGCTTTGCATTCTGGCCGCAGGTGACCATGGGCCAGCCGCCGCTGGGCCCGGCTGAACGGCGCAAGGTGGCCGAATCGGCGGTGGCGATGTTTCTGGGCTTCTACGCACGCTGAGTCGGGCGCGCTGTGGTGATGCAGCCGCGCGGTGTTGTGCAGTGGCGTCATGTTGTGACCGGATTGCCTGCGAAGGGACGTGGGCATCTGCGACACTGCGTACAGATTCCATGGCAAGCCCCTCCCATGTCTTTCGCGTCGGCGCAGCAGATCAGTGACGTCCTGCAGCAGTCTTACGGCATCACTGCCACTGCGGTGGTGCCGCGCGCGGTGGGTGCCGACGCGAGCGCGGGCGTGTTCCGCATCGATGCGCGCGACAGCCAATGGTGGTTGAAGTGCCGCCGCTACCAGGTCGCACCCGTGGTGTGGGAGGGCCTGCACTGGCTGCGCGGCACGCTGGGCATCGAGGAGATCGTGGCGCCGTGGCCGGCCATGACCGGTGGCGCCTCGGTGCAGCGCTGGGACCTGCAGTTCACTCTGTTCCCGTACATCGAAGGACAATCCGGGTTTGAAGCGCCGCTGAGCGCGCGGCAGTGGCAGCGCCTGGGGGACGTGATGCGCCGCCTGCATGCCGCAGAACTGCCGGAGGCGCTGGCCGAGGGCCTGCCCCGGCAGTCGCTGTCCTGCGATGCACTGGATACGGTGGGCCATTGGCTGCAGCAGCCAATGACGTTGCCGGTGGCAGAGGATCGCTGGGGCCGGGCGTTCCACGCCGTGTGGGAGCGCCAGCGCGACCGCATCGCCGTGCTGCACGAGCGCGCGCGGTGTCTGCAGCAGGCGCTGGCTGACCGTGTGCCGCAACTGCACCCGTGCCACACCGACCTGCACGCGGGGAATGTATTGATGGGCCAGGACGGGGCACTGCACCTGATCGATTGGGATGGCCTCTCGCTGGCGCCGCGCGAGCGCGACCTGATGTTCGTGGGCGCTGCCGTGGGCGGGCGATGGGGGCGCGAGCGTCCGCAGGGGTTCGTGCAGGGCTATGGCGATGATCTGGGCGATCCGCAATGGATCGCCTGGTACCGGCACGTTCGCATCCTGCAGGACCTGGTGGAGTTCCAGCAGATGCTGATGGGCAGCGATGGCGGCTACCGGCCACCGCAGCAGCGACGGCAGGCGCTGCACCATCTGGGCGAACTGTTCGCGCCAGGCAATGTGTTCTGCGCGGCCGAGCGGGCTTTTACCGCCGGGTAGATCCACGCCACGCGTGGATGGCTGTGATTGGGGGCGTCATTCAGCCGGCTTGGCTGCCGCTGTCGCGGCCACACTCGCGGCACGCCGGGCCAGCACCGCCTCCCGGTGCGCGATGTAGGCGTTGGCGGCCAGGATGATGCCGGCACCGACCAGGGTCCAGCGGTCCACGCTTTCATCGAACAACAACCAGCCGCACACGGTGACGAGCGGCAGCTGCAGGAAGCTGATGGGTGTGAGTGCCGAGACTTCACCCAGCCGCAACGCGCGTGTCCACAGCAGCTGGCCAACCGTGCCCATCACGCCAGTGGCCACCAGCCACAGCCAGGCCATGCCGGTGGGCCAGACCCAGACGAACAGCGCCGGTACCAGCGACAGCGGCACCCAGAACACATAGGTGTAAAGCACCACGGTGTCGGCGCTGTCGACGCGGGTAAGCTGCTTGATCTGGATGGCCACCAGCGAACTGAGCAGGGCAGCGGCCACGGCGATCAGGCTGCCGGCGGAGAATCCGGCCATGCCGGGCCGGACAATCACCAGTACGCCGATGAACCCCACGACGACGGCCGCCCAGCGTCGCACGCGGACGGTTTCGCCCAGCCACAGCACTGCGGCGATGGTGACGAACAACGGCGTTGAATAGGACAGCGATACGGCCTGGGCCAAGGGCAGGTGGCCCAGTGCCCAGAACGCGCACAACATCGAGCCCAGGCCGATCGCGCTGCGCACGAAGTAGCGCGGCAGCTGCTGGGTCTTCAGCGGTGCACGCCCCGGACGCAGCAGCATCGGCAGCAGGGCCAGCAGGCCGAACGCGTTGCGGAAGAACGCCACTTCCTGGGTGGGCACGTAGCGCGTGGCATAGCGGATCGCCACGGCCATCAGGCCGAACGCCATCGTGCTGGCCAGCATCAGCAGCGCCGCCCGCGCCGGGGTGGCGAGCGCGGGCCTGACGCTGGCGTTCACCACTGGGCGCCGAGCAGGCGCGGCTCCGGTTCGATGGGCACGCCGAACTTCTCCAGCACCGAGGCGGAAATGCGCCGGGCCAGGGCCAGCAGTTCGGCACCGGTGGCATTGCCATGGTTCACCAGCACCAGTGCATGGCTGGGGGCCACACCCGCATCACCTTCGCGGTAGCCCTTCCAGCCACACGCGTCGATCATCCAGGCCGCCGAGACCTTGCGCTGGTCATCACGCTCACCGGGGAACACGGGCAGATCGGGGAAGTGCTGCTGCAGTACCTCCACCTGTTCCAGGGGCAGCACCGGGTTCTTGAAGAAGCTGCCGGCATTGCCCAGCACGTCCGGGTCGGGCAGCTTGCGGCGGCGGATGGTGATGACCGCGTTGGCCACGTCCACCGCGCTGGGCAGCTCCACGCCCTGCGCCTGCAGTTCCTCGCGGATGCCGGCGTAGTCCATGCGCAGATCGTGCAGCAGCGGCAGCTTCAGCTCGATGGCAGTAATGAGATAGCGGTCCTGCTGCTGCTTGAACACGCTGTCGCGGTAGGCGAAGCCACACTGCTCGTTGTCCAGCCGCACCCAGGTCTGCTCCTGGCAGTCCCATGCTTCCACCGTCTGGATGAACTCGCCCACCTGTGCGCCATAGGCGCCGATGTTCTGGATGGGGGCAGCGCCGGCGGTACCGGGAATGAGCGCGAGGTTTTCCAGGCCGGACAGGCCTTCCTGCAGCGACCACATCACCAGGCCATGCCAGGACACACCTGCGCCGGCACGGATGACCGCATGGTCGGCGCGATGTTCGAGGAAGCTGATGTCGCGGTTGCCGAACACCAGCACGGTGCCCGGCAGATCGTCGGCGATGAGTACGTTGCTGCCGCTGCCCAGTACCAGCAGCGGACCATCGGCCACGCGGGGCAGGGCCAGCACGTCGGGCAGCAGGGCAGGGTCGTGCAGTTCCAGCAGCTGTGCAGCCTGGGCACGTACGTGGAAGGTATTGAGTGCCTGCAGCGGCGCGTTTTCGGTGAGGGTCCAGCGCAACGGAACGGCAGCGCCGTCGACGGTATCCATGGGCGCGCTCACAGCGGTGCCACCGCGCCACGGCTGGGGGCTTCGCGGCGGCGACGGATCGCTTCCACGCATTCGGCCACCAGCGACGGGCCCCGGTAGATCAGGCCGCTGTAGCACTGCACCAGGGCAGCGCCGGCGGCCATCTTGGCCACGGCGTCGGCGCCGGACAGAATGCCGCCCACGCCCACCAGCGGTACCGATTCGGGCAGGCGAGCGCGCAGGCGGCGCAGCACCAGGGTCGACTGGTGCAGCACTGGTGCACCGGACAGGCCACCTGCTTCGTTGGCAAGCGGGTCGCCGGCAATGCCGCTGCGATCGACCGTGGTGTTGGTGGCGATCACCCCGTCCACCTGCAGTTCGCCCAGCACGCGGGCGGCAGCGTCGATGTCGCGCTCACTCAGGTCCGGCGCGACCTTCACCAGCATCGGTACGCGGCGCCCGTGCTGTGCGGCCAGTGCTTCCTGGCGGTCGCGCAGCTGGCTGACCAGCTGGCGCAGCGCGGTCTCTTCCTGCAGCTCGCGCAGGCCGGCGGTGTTGGGCGAGGAAATGTTGACGGTGATGTAGTCGGCCAGCGGATACACCTTGTCCAGGCAGGTGATGTAGTCATCGACCGCCTGTTCGTTGGGGGTGTCCTTGTTCTTGCCGATGTTGATGCCCAGCAGGCCGCGGCGGTTGCGCGCGCGTTCGACGTTGCGTACCAGCGCATCGACACCGGCATTGTTGAAGCCCATGCGGTTGATGATGGCCTGGTGCGCCGGCAGCCGGAACAGGCGCGGCTTCGGATTGCCCTCCTGCGCGCGCGGGGTGATGGTGCCGATCTCGACGAAGCCGAAACCCAGCGCGAACAAGGCATCGATGTGCTCGCCGTTCTTGTCCAGGCCAGCGGCCAGGCCGACCGGATTGGGGAAGGTCAGCCCGAACACGGTGCTCGGCATCGGCGCGATGCGTGCGGCCAGCAGCGGCGTGGTGCCGGTGCGGTAGGCCAGGTCCAGTGCGGACAGGCCGAGGCCGTGGGCGCGCTCGGCGTCGAGCGAGAACAGGAAGGGGCGGGCAAGCGAATACATGCGTTGGTTCAATCCAGCGTGCCGAGGAAGGCTCGGGTTCGATATTCAAAGGCGACCTGGCCATCCACCGCGTGGGTGTTGAACAGGTCCTGCAACGCCGCCAGCATCGGCGCGTGGCGCGCGTGCCCGGACTGCGGTGCGTAGGAAGAAGAGAGCAGGCGCCCGCGCAGGGCGTCGAAGTCCAGCAGCTGCACGTTGGGCAGTTCGATCATGCCGCGCAGGCCGGCGCCGAACCATGCCTGCATGGTGGCATCGTCCTGGTAGCGCTCGGCCACGGCGGTGTAGTCGGTGCCGTAGTCCAGCAGCAGTTGTTCGTAACCAACCAGGAACGGGCTGGCATCAAGCAGTCGCGAGTTCCAGTAGACCAGGGCCATCCCGCCCGGGCGCAGGATGCGCTGCCATTCGGCACGCACCGCCACGGTGTCGAACCAGTGGAAGGCCTGCGCGGCGCTGACCAGATCGACGCTGGCAGCGGCCAGTCCGGTCGCCTCGGCGCGGCCGTCCACGGCGCGGAACAACGGATACTGCGGGGCCAGCCAGTGCTCGGCGGCCGCGCGCATCGCTGCATTGGGTTCCACTGCCACCAACGGGTGGCCGGCGGCCAGGAATGCACGACTGGAAATACCGGTGCCCGCGCCGATGTCGGCAACCAACGCCGGGACGGGCACGGCCATCGGGCCGTGCAGCCAGTCCATCAGCGCAGCGGGGTAGTCCGGGCGGTAGCGCACATAGTCGGCGACCCGGCTGCTGAAGCGTTCAGTGCTGTCCGACGCGCTCATGGCCGTCAGTTCGACAGGGTGGCCAGCCAAGCCAGGCCGCCGAAGAACAGGACGATGGCCAGCAGGCCCAGGCCCAGCATGATGACGTTCACCCAGCCCAGGATCAGACCGGTGAGCGCCAACCCGTCGCCTTCAAGCTCGGCGGGGCGGAGGCGGATCTCCTTGCGCGCCATGTGCCCGGTGATGATGGCGACGATGCTGGCGACGAAGGGCAGTACGGTCCAGCTGGCGATGCCCAGCACGAGGCTGAGGACGGCCAGGGCACTTGTCTGTCGGGGTGCCACGCTCATGGGGGTCCTCCTTGGCAGTGTGCACATGATAGTGCCTGTGGGCCGCCAAGCCCATGGGCAGCGGCGCCGCGGCCTGGATAGGCGTCGACCTTGGTCGACGGAGAGCGCAAACCAAGATTGGCAGCTACCGGGGAATCGCAGCTGCGGCTTTGGTAGGCGTCGACCTTGGTCGACGGAAGGCGCCAACCAAGGTTGGCAGCTACCGAAGCGTGGGCGTCAGCCCATCAGTACCTGGCCACCATCCACGTTGAGGACGTGGCCGGTGATCCAGCGCGCCAGCGGTGAACACAGGAACAGGGCGGCGTCGGCGATCTCGCGGGGGTGGCCAAAGCGGCCGAACGGAATCCGCGCCAGCGTGGCGTGATACAGGTCAGGGTCGTCGACGCGGCGACGGTCCCACAGGCCGTCGGCAAATGCGATGGAGCCCGGCGCGATGGCGTTGACCCGGATGCGATCCGCGGCAAGTGCCAGCGCCTGCGAGGTGGTGTAGTGCGAGAGCGCGGCCTTGGCCGCCGCATACGGGGCGCCTCCCGGACGCGGCTGCTGGGCGGCGATCGAGGACAGGTTGAGGATGCAGGCGTCGTCGGATGCGCGCAGCCAGGGAAGGGCCAGGCGGGAGGCGCGTACGGCAGCCATCAGGTCGATCTGCAGGCTTGCCGCCCAGCCGTCCTCATCATCGGCCATGCCGTAGCCGGTGGCATTGTTGACCAGTACGTCGATGCCGCCGAGCGCATCGGCAGATGCCTGCAGCCAAAGGCTGATCTGATCGATATCCGCCAGATCGGCGGTAAACACATGCAGCGGCGTGCCCTGCGCTTCTGCGTCGGCCTGCAGGCGCTGCAGGCCGGGCAGGCCACGGGCGCAGGCCGATACCCGGGCACCGGCGCCGGCAAACGCCAGCGCGAGTTCACGGCCGATGCCCTTGCTGCCGCCAGCGATGAGCACGCGGCGGCCGCTGAAGTCCAGGGTCGGAGCCCCTGCGGGGATCCGACCCTGGGTCAGATCCCCGCAGGGGCTCTGACCCACAGGCATGGTCGTGCTGTTGGCCATTACAGGTCGAACTTGATGCCCTGGGCCAGCGGCAGCGAATCGGAGTAGTTGATGGTGTTGGTCTGGCGGCGCATGTAGACCTTCCACGCATCCGAGCCCGACTCGCGTCCACCGCCGGTGTCCTTTTCGCCACCGAAGGCGCCGCCGATCTCCGCACCGGACGTGCCGATGTTGATGTTGGCGATGCCGCAGTCGCTGCCGGCGGCCGAGAGGAACTTCTCGGCGGTCTTCAGGTTCTGGGTGAAGATCGAGGACGACAGGCCCTGCGGCACGCCGTTCTGCATGTCGAAGGCTTCATCGATGCTGTCGTACGGCATGACGTACAGGATCGGTGCGAAGGTCTCGTGCTGGACCACCGCGTCGCTGTTCTTCAGGCCGGAGACAATGGCCGGCAGCACGAAGTTGCCGGCGCGATCGATGCGGGTGCCACCGGTTTCGATGGTGCCGCCGGCCGCTTTGGCCTGGGCGATGGCATCGAGGAACTGCTGCACGGCGCCGTCGCTGTTCAGCGGGCCCATCAGGTTGGCGGCATCGGTCGGGTCGCCGATCTTGCCTTCCACCTGCTTGTAGGCCTTGACCAGCGTGGCCAGCACGTCGGCGTAGATCGAGCGGTGCACGATCAGGCGGCGGGTGGT
The DNA here is from genome assembly GCF_003086895.1 of Stenotrophomonas sp. ESTM1D_MKCIP4_1. Classification (NCBI taxonomy): domain Bacteria; kingdom Pseudomonadati; phylum Pseudomonadota; class Gammaproteobacteria; order Lysobacterales; family Lysobacteraceae; genus Stenotrophomonas; species Stenotrophomonas sp. ESTM1D_MKCIP4_1. Next base: position 1,894,482 of record NZ_CP026004.1, read on the forward strand.
GGTGCAGCGCTGGCCGGCGGTACCGACGGCACCGAACACGATGCCTGGCACGGCCAGCTTCAGGTCAGCCGTCTCGTCCAGGATGATGGCGTTGTTGCCGCCCAGTTCCAGCAGGCAGCGGCCGAGGCGACGGGCAACCTTTTCGTTGACCGTACGGCCGACCTGGGTCGAGCCGGTGAAGCTGATCAGCGGTACGCGGCGGTCGTCCACCAGCTTTTCCGACAGGGCGGTGCCGGCGTCGTTGACCAGGAAGAAGATGTCCGGGAAGCCGGCTTCGCGCAGCGCTTCGTTGCAGATGCGCATGGAGGCGATGGCGGTCAGCGGGGTCTTGTTGGACGGCTTCCAGATGCAGATGTCACCGCAGATGGCGGCCAGGAACGCATTCCAGCTCCACACCGCGACCGGGAAGTTGAAGGCCGAGATGATGCCGACCAGGCCCAGCGGGTGGTACTGCTCGTACATGCGGTGGCCGGGGCGCTCGGAATGCATGGTATAGCCGTAGAGCATGCGGCTCTGGCCCACGGCGAAATCGGCGATGTCGATCATCTCCTGCACTTCGCCGTCGCCCTCGGGCTTGCTCTTGCCCATTTCCAGGGCGACCAGCGAACCCAGCGCGTCCTTGTGCTTGCGCAGCGCTTCGCCGCACAGGCGAACGGCTTCGCCGCGACGCGGGGCCGGGGTGGTACGCCAGGTCTTGAAGGCTTCCTGCGCACGGGCGATGACGGTCTCGTACTCGGCCTCGGTGGTGGCACGGACCTGCGCGATCGGCTCGCCGGTGGTCGGGTTGACCGGGGTGATCAGCTCACCACCGGTGGCGCTCGACCATTCCCCGTTGCCCAGGTAGGTGCCAGCGTTGACCGCGTCCAGACCAAGGGACTTGAGCAGCTCGGAAGACATGCAGACTCCTGTATTTCGTTACGGTGTAGGTGCCGCCACGGGCAGGTGGGGGTTGTGGCGGACTGAACCGGCGATGGTAACAGAGGGTTGCGGCGGGGCTTGGTGCAGTGCGGGGTGAGAGGCGCCAAAGGCTTGACGGGGCGTCACGATTACCGGGCGGTCCGGGCCGGGTCAAAGTGATAGAAATCAGTGCTCTATGTCTCGCTTACCGGGCTGATTGCGTCAAATGAATGCCGGTTGGCCGCTATCTTTTGTGACGCAGTTCAGACACAATCCAAGCGGAGTCAATCAAACCGCAATCAAGTGTGTGCATCGGCTGGGGAGATCGGTGCTGCCTGGGATCACGTCCGGATCCGCGGAACCGTCTGAAGGAGAAACATCTGTGCTACATGGATCCGTAGAAGATCTTTCCAGCCACCCGAGCCGGGCCCGTCGCCGCGTAGAGGCCCGGGCTGCACTTGAACTGGCACTGCGCCTGGGCGATCTCGCGGCCGTTCCGCTCACCGCTGTGCTGTCCCACATGGTGTTCTATGGTTCGGCCGCACCGGACCCGTCGCAGCGCATCGTGTTCGGTGCCCTGCTGCTGAGCGCGATGGTGTGCTTCATGATCGCGCCGGTGTACCGCAACTGGCGCGCGCGCGGCCTGATCACCGACCTCTGGGTCCTGTTCCTGGCGTGGTCCGCTTCGTTCGCGTTGTTCTCGGTCTACGCCGTGCTGGTCGACATGGCCGGTTCGGTGCCGACGCGCTGGCTGCTCGGCTGGTTTGGCGCGGGCCTGACGCTGATGATCGGCACGCGGGTGGCGTTGCGCGTGCAGCTGCATCGCCTGCGCTCGCGCGGCCTGGACCGTGAGCGCGTGCTGCTGGTGGGCCTGCGCTCGTCGGGACTGAAGCTGCACCGCCTGCTGCGCGGCAAGCCCGAGCTGGGCAAGGAAGTGGTGGGTTACTTCTCCGCCAAGGGGGATGTGGCGACCCGCCGTGGTGGCGATGCGCCGCGCTGCCTGGGCGCACTGGCCGATCTGCCCCGTTACATGGACCAGCACCGCGGTGAGTTCGACCAGCTGTGGGTGTCGATGACTCCCGGCGACGCGGGCGACATGAAGGCCATGCTGAAGCAGATCGAGCGCTTCCCGGTGCCGGTGCGGCTGATTCCGGATACCACCGGCTGGGGCACGCTGAATCCGGGTGTGCATCAGGTCGGCAACGTGCCGATGATTGGTGTGCGCCAGGGCCTGGCCGACCACAATTTCCGGCTGGCCAAGCGTGTGGAGGACATCATCGTGGCCGGCCTGGCGGTGATCGCGCTGGCCCCCGTGTTCGCCGTGCTGGCCATTGGCGTGAAGTTGAGCTCGCCCGGTCCGGTGCTGTTCCGCCAGCGCCGTCATGGCCTGGGCGGCAAGGAATTCTCGATGCTGAAGTTCCGCTCCATGCGGGTGCACGCGGAAGGTTCGTCGGACAAGATCACCCAGGCCACGCGCAACGATCCACGTGTGACCCGCTTTGGTGCGTTCCTGCGCCGCAGCAGCCTGGACGAGCTGCCGCAGTTCTTCAACGTGCTGGGGGGCAGCATGTCGGTGGTCGGGCCGCGGCCGCACGCCGTGCAGCACAACAACCACTACGAGCGCCTGATCGACCGCTACATGCACCGTCACTATGTGAAGCCGGGCATCACCGGCTGGGCGCAGGTGCACGGGTTGCGCGGTGAAACGCCGGAGCTGCGCTCGATGAAGAAGCGCGTGCAGTACGATATCGACTACATCCGCCGCTGGAGCCCGACCCTGGATGTGCGCATCATCGTGATGACGGCATTCAAGGTGCTGGGCCAGAAGTCGGCATACTAGGCATCGAGGTGGTAACCGGCTTCGCGCCGGTCCCGCCCGCGTGGAAGCGCCCGGTTCGCAGCAGCGGCCGGGCGCTGCGTTTCATGTGATGAAGAACTGACGGAAGCCGTTGTCTGTGTTCAAGAATATTCTGGTTGTGTGTGTCGGCAACATCTGCCGCAGCCCATCGGCTGAGGTGATGTTGCGTGAAGCAGTGCAGGGCAAGGGCATCACGGTGTCCTCGGCCGGCCTGGGGGCTCTGGTCAACCACGGCGTGGATGCTACGGCGCAGGCGCTGTTGACCGAGCATGGCCTGGATGGCAGCAGCCATCGCGCGCGGCAGATCGACCGCAGCATCCTGGGCGCTGCGGATCTGGTGCTGGTGATGGAGCGCAAGCACGTTCACCGCATCATCGAGATCGCGCCGGAGGCATCGGGCAAGACCTTCCTGCTGGGCAAGTGGCAGGCTGATCGCGAGATTCCCGATCCGTACCGGCAGCAGCGCGCGGCCTTCGAGCACGTCTACACGCTGATGGATGAAAGCGTGAAGAGCTGGGTGCGCTACCTCTGAGTGCCCGCGCGCGGTTGCCGCTGCGCTGCGGGCAGAAGGCCGGGAGCCGCGTGGCTCCCGGCCTTTTTCATTCACCGACCGTGCGCAGGTTGTCGTAGAAGAAGCGCTCGTCGCGGTCGCCGGTCATGCCGTACAGGCCGTACTTGCGTCCAAGCATCGCGCCGCCGTCGCGGATCAGCGGGTTCCAGTTGAACGCCGCACGACCGCGCGTGGAGCGCGGCAGGAAGCCATCCAGCGGAATGCTGAAATAGATGCCCTTGTCGAAACTGCCTTCACCGAAATCGCGCGCCGACACATTGGTCTTGGTGGCGTAGGCGCCCATCGTCACGCCGTTGTCGAACACGCGGGCCAGGTCCAAGGTGGCGCCCTTGTCACCCGCCAGGTACTGGCCGACCGACAGCGAGCCGATGATGCGCTCGCGGGCGTCGAACGCGTAGAAGAACGTAGCGTGGCCGGTGGTGATGCGGTAGTCGCGCAGGCCGAAGTGCTGGTCGTAGTCGCGCTGCTGCACCCGGTTGAGATTGGCACCGACGGCCCAGCGCTCGCCACTGGGGCGATACAGCAGCTCACCACCGACGCCGGCGTACATCCATTCCAGATAGCCCGCGTAGGCGATGCCGTACAGGTCCGGTGCCAACCGCCCGGCGATGTTGGCCTGCAGGTTGGGCAGCATGACGTCGGACGTGGTCAGGTACTGGCGGATGTCCGTGCGCACGCGCGGCAGGCGGCTGGGGGCGTTGTACTTGAACTTGTGGTAGTTGTTGGTGACATCGGCACTGACCGTGCCGGTCAGCCAGATGTTGTCGCGCAGGAACAGGCTGCCCGAATAGTTGGCCGCGACCTGGTACAGGATGAAGCCATCGGGGCCGCCCAGATTCTGCCGGTAGCCGACGTTGAAGCCGCCGCCGAACGGGCTGCGCTTGGGCGTGTAGAGGGTTTCGCGCGCACGTGCGTCGGGCGCCTGCAGTTCCGTGCTTCGCCGCAGTACATCTTCGCTGACCGTCCCGTCCAGGTAGCCGGCGAATGCTTCGCGGTTGATCGACAGGTCGGCGATGGGCATGCCCACGCGGGTGGTGCGCAGGGTGAACCAGTCGTAGTCATCGCCGGTCGCATTGGCAAGGATGCGCGTGGCACGACCCAGACCCTTGGCGGCATGCAGGTAGCGCATCTGGTAGCCGTCCACGTACAGCTCGTCACCGCGGCGGGAGATGCGTTCGACCCGGAAGCCGGCGTTGCGCTGCAGCTCGGCGCTGACGGCCGCCCAGTCGGGGCCGATGGCCGGTGCATCGGCGGAAGCATCGCTGCTGGCCGCGACCGCGCGCTGTTCGGCAACCGCAGTTTCGGGCAGCAGGCGCTGCGGCGGCGGATCGAACGGCTTGGGTGCGGCTGGCGTGTTGCCCGGGTTGCCACGGAGGGTGAGCGAGAACATGGCTGCATCGCCTCGTTCCCAGGCGGCGGTCAGCTCGACATTGCGGCTCGGGACATAGACCAGGCCCACGTTGATGGGGGTGCGCTGCCGCAGGTTGTTGTTGCGGGGCTCGCGGCGGTAGTCGTTGCCGTCGTACTCCACCTTGAGCAGCAGCTCGTCCATCGGCGTCTGGTAGGTGATGCCGCCGAAGATGCCGACCGGGCCCTTGAACATGTTGCTGAGGCCGAACTTGCCGGCCTGCGTGATATCGCTGCTGCCTACCGACCGGCGACCCTTGAAGCGGTCATCGATCAGGCCCAGTGGATTGGAGAAGTCGCCACGGTTGCCGATGTAGCCCGTGGCCAGGCCGACCGACGCGTCAAACGGGCCAAAATTCTTGTTGACGACCAGATACTCGCTGGAGAAGAACCCGGTGCCGCCGAGATCGCGCACACCGAAGGCCACTTCCGGCAACAGGCGCGACTCTTCCCACAGGCGCAGTTTGAAGTCGATCGACTTGTCCTTGTAGTGCTGGTTGCCGGCGTAGCTTCGCCCGTAATAGAGGTTGTTGACGTTGATGTAACGGAAGGACGCTTCCAGCCATGGGAACGGCTGCAGGGTGAGGTTGTAGCGTGCGTAAGGCGAGTTGTAGGACGCGGTGAAGCTGAGGTCGCCGTCATCGGCCATGCGCGCGGTCGGTGTCTGCAGCAGGCCGATGCCACCCCATTCGTTGGCGGTGGGAGGCGGCGCTTCCTGCGCATGCAACGCGCAGGACAGCGACAGGGCGAGCGCGCTCAGCGCGAAACGGGCGGGGCGCGCCAGGCGCGCACGCGGGCAGGGCTGGGTCATCACGGGCTGACAGGCTGGGTGGCGATGAACGCGGCGAAATCGCTGTTGAACAGCGGGTCGATGCGTTTGATGAGCGGGGCACGCAGGGGAACGAACAGCGTTCCGCCGGCCGCGATGGCCTGCGGGTCGGCGCGGTTCCACAGCGCTATGCCCAGTTGCTGGACCTGCCCGTCGGGCTGGATCACATAGATGTCGTTGCGGTCGGCAAGGCGGCTGGGGCGGCAGTCACGCAGGTAGTCGCGTGCGTCCCGCTGCGGTACGTGCGGCAGGACGCAGGCCTGCCCGACCGCGCCCATGACGGTGATCGTGCGCGGCTGCAGCGGGAAGCGCAGCGTATCGCCGTTGGCGAGCACCGGATTGTGCGCGGGCTGCGCCTGGATCAGTCGCGCGGGGCCGGTGATGGGCATCCGCCCGGTTGCCGGGTGCGTGTCCAGCCAATCGTGCAGCGTCCGGGCCAGGGTCGACACGTCCGCATCGCTGGAACCGGTCAGCTGGCTGGCGCCATACAGCAGGCCGGCGCGAAGGCGCACCTGTGCGTCCATGGCCTGTGGGCGCTCGAAGCGGGTCGCCAGCAGATAGGCGTCTGCGCGTGGGCGGGCCTTCAGCAGGGCGTCGGCGAGGCGTGCGGTGGCGGGCATCGTATGCACGCCCTGCGCTTCAGCCGCGCCCTCGATGCGCACCTCGGTGGCCTGCGCCGTGCTGGCCGCGCACAAGGCGGCGATCATCACCAAGCCGGAAAATCGATACGTCATGGCTCAATCCTTGGCCGGGCGATAGGGTTTGAGCTGGGTCAGCTCCGCAACGCGGTCGGGCGCCAGGTGCTGGCGGCTCTTCCAGATGAAGCCGGTGGCCGGATCGGCCCAGTAGACATTGCGGCCGTGCATGCCGCCGCCCTGCAGCTGTTCGTCGAAACGCTGCAGGGTGCGACGCGTACCAAGGATGTCCACCTGCTCCAGTGCGCCCTTGCGCAGGGTGCCGGTCACGGCCACGCCGACCTGGTAGGCCGGCACCCAGTCGTAACGGCGCTGCACGGTGACCGGGGTGGTCACGGCGCGCAGGTCGTCAAACGGCGAAGGCCCCTTGATGCGGGCGCGCCATTGCTGCCCCAGTCCGCTGCCTCCCAGCAGCAGGCCGTGGCGATCCATCTCGAACACCGCATGCGAGCCGGCGTACCACTGCTGGCGGCCGTCATCGATGTAGCCGAGCACGGCCACCGCTACGATGTCCGGCGTTTCCACCTGCAACTGCGGGAAGCGGACGCTGGCCACGCCCTCGGCGGTGGCCTGCGCCGGGCGATGGGTGATCAGCCGGAACGTTTCCGCAGTGGACCGGCTGCCCACGGTGCAGCCGGTGACCAACAGGCTGGCGGCGACGGCCAGCAAGCCGAGCGCGCGGTATGCCGGCCGGTGGCGGGCCGCGTCCATGCGGGCCACGTCAGTTGTCCCTGACTTCAGTACCGGTACGCGCGGCGTTGTACAGGATGCTGGTGAAGGGCAGCAGCTGGTTCACGAAGCGGTTCCAACGGCTGACACCGGCGGCGCCGACGAACACGACGTCGCCCGGCTGCAGGTGGAACTGACTGCCGGTAGCGAACGCGGTGGGCGAGCGCGCCTCCAGCTGGTAGACCATCGAGGGCTCCTGCTGCAGGTCGGTGCTGCCGCGGATGACGTACACAGCGTTGCCGTTGGCGGTCTGCTGCAGCAGGCCGCGGGCACGGCCCAGCGCCTGGTTCAGCGAGACGTCGCCGGTGCGGAAGCTGTAGGCGCCCGGCAGGTTCACCTCGCCCACCACGAAGATCTCCTTGCGATCCAGGTAGGGAACGAAGATGGAGTCGCCATCCTTGAGGTACAGCTGGCGACCGCCGAACTCACGGGCCAGGGTTTCCAGGTTGATGGTGTAGGTGGTGCCGTCGCGGCTGAGCTGGATGCCAGACAGGTCCGCCTGGGCGCTGTTGAGGCCGGCCTGGCTGATGGCATCGGCCAGCGTCAGCGGCGAGGTGCCAAGCGCGATGGGCGAGGAGCGTTCGGCCGCACCGGTCACCCAGACGCGCTGGCTGCCGTAGGTGAGGACGGACACATCGACCTGCGGCGATTCCACGTACTGGGCCAGGCGGCGGCTGATTTCCTCGCGGATCTCCACGGGCGATTTGCCCGATGCCTTGACCTTGCCGATGTACGGGTAGAACAGCGTGCCATCACTCTGCACCAGGCGGCCTGCGAGGGCGCCTGCCTGCTGCGAGCCGGCAGGCACGGTCAGCTCCGGGTGGTCCCAGACGGTGACGTAGAGAATGTCGCCCACGCCCACCTTGTACGGTTGGGGCTGGAAATCGAAGAGCGCAGCCGGCAGCGTCTTCTCAGCGCGCGCGGCATTCTCCTGTGCGATCAGCTTCGGCGTGATGGTGACGATTTCCAGCTGGCCATCGCCGCTGTGGCGGTCAAGGGCGACGTCACTGCGGCGCAGGTGCTGGCCCGGCGCGAGTGCGCAGCCGGACAGCGCCAGTACGGTGAGCGCGGCGGCAAGAAGGCGGGGAGTGGTGTTGTTCATGGCAATGGGATTCTGGCAGGCATAAAAAACCCCCGCCGGGTCGCGCCCGGCGAGGGCCTGTGTGGTACGCAGTGCGCCGATCAGCCGCCGGTGCCGCCCGTACCACCGGTGCCGCCAGTGCCACCGGTACCGCCGGTGCCGCCGGTGCCGGGGCCGCCCGGACCCGGGCCACCCGGATCGGTGCCGCCGCCGCCATCGTTGCTGCCGCTGGTGCTGTCGCCACCGACGCTGTAAGCCACAGCGGCAGCCGCAACGGCAATCACGGTGGTGCCAACCACGGCAGCCGTGGAGACGCCCGCAGCTTCTGCGCCGGCGACTTCAGCCGCAGCGGCTTCCGAGGAGGGCTCTGCGCCAGCTGCCGCCTGCGCATCCTGCGCGAAGCTCATCATCGGGGAGGCGGAAAAGGCCGCCAGGGCCACAACTGCGATCGTCTTCTTGAACATGGGGAGGCCTGCTCCGTCAGGGAAAATTCCATCTGTATGTTCGATGGATGAACCGTGGCTGTCAAGGTTTGCGGCACTTCATTTCAATGCTGCCGATGAGCGGGCGGTGCATGCCGGCGCAGGTCGTGGCGCTCCAGCGCCCGCTCGCGGCCGGACAAGGCCTTTGCGGTGGCCTTCACCAGGTCATGGGTGTGCAGGTCTGCCAGCAGTATCGGCACGGCTGCAGCAACCGCGATGGCCAGCAGCACCCCGCGGATACGCACCGGCATCAGGCCGGCAGGCGCGCGCAGGCCACGCAGAACCCAGGCGGACGCGGCCATGCCCAGACTGAGCCCGATGATGATCTCCGACAACGAGTGCGCGCGCAGCGGCACTCTTGACCAGGCGATCGCCAGTGCCAGTCCGGCGCCTGCGACGGCCCAGGCGCGGGGGTGCCGGCTGCGACCGCTGGCGAGCAGCCAGAAAGCCACGGGGTAAAGCGTGCTGGACATCGCGGCATGGCCGGAAATGCCGGTGAAATCCACCGATTCGATGCCCAGGCCCCAACCCATGAAGGCGATCTTGCTGGCGAGCGTGGCGACGGCGACGAGCGCGACCGCTGCAGCCCAGCGGCACAGCAGGCGGTGGTGCGCAGGTGGCGCGAACAGGGCCAGAACGACGGCAAGGGGAAGCAGGGCGCGACTGTCGCCGAGTGCGGACAGTGTCTCCCAGAGGGTCATCATCTGGCGGCGGTGCCGGGGCGAAGAGGGGCGGACAGAATAGCCGCGTCGGCAACGGTCGTGAGGGTGCGCGGCTTGGTCCGTTCAGCCAGACGCGGTATGCTTGCCTGCTGCCGATGGCCCCGTAGCTCAGCTGGATAGAGCGTCCCCCTCCTAAGGGGAAGGTCGCCCGTTCGAATCGGGCCGGGGTCACCATATTTCAATGACTTAGCTGGGTGTGTGGCAGTTTATGTCGCCATATCTAGGTAGGTTTCCTGGCCTGAATGGCACAGTTGGCACACCTATCAGCCGCCACCAGTCGCATGCTGTGCGACGACAGGAGTGCAAAGTGCTGCAAGTGGTGACGGTGAACGCGGATGAGCTTGACACCTTTGAACAGCTGGGTAGTAAGGACAAGTTCTGGTACGACGACCGGAAGTACCTGTTCAAGGCACGTCGCAAGGACACGGGTGAGGACTGGGCCGAAGTCGTCGCCGCGCTAATCGCCAAGGAGCTGGGGCTGCCATACGCCTTGTATGACCTCGCCGAAGCAATCAATCTCCCGGACCCGGTGGTGGGTGAGCCCGAGCGAGAGCCAAGGGGCGTTCGGAGCCTAAATTTCACACCAGTTGATGGTGGCCGCCTTGTCGTCGGTAACGAGCTGATCGGCCCACCACCTGGCACCTCTGCGGCTAGGGCGGTAAGAGCGGCTCAGCGCAAGCTTTTTCACACGGCTGCACGCATTCATAGGCTATTGGTGGGCATGCCTTCCCTAGAGCTTCCACTTGGATGGCCTGCGCCGGTGTCGACCATGACTCCCGTGGGGGTTATGGCCGGCTATTTGATGTTGGATGTGCTCATTGGAAATCAAGATCGACACGAGGAGAACTGGGGCTTCGTGACTTACCAGCGAAGGGTCTATTTGGCGCCGACCTTTGACCATGCCTCTAGCCTCGGCCGTGAGCTCACGGATGCTCGTCGTAAGATGAAGCTTGCACCCAAGGACGATCGCCACAATGTTGTGGGCTACGCCTCTAAGGCGTTGAGTCAACTCTTCGATAGGAAGACTGGAGAGCGGTTGACAACGGTGAACGCGTTCCTGGACTTTGCCAGCAACAGTAGGGAGAGTTCCCTTTATTGGTTAGGAAAACTTAAAAACCTAGATGAACAATTTTTCCGCCACCTCTTCTCGCTTATTCCAGATTCACATATCACGGATATAGGTCGCGAGTTTGCAGTTCAACTCTTGATGGAAAATAGGAAGAGGTTGCTGGCGTTAACGCTATGAAGAAAATTTATCTAGCATTGCAAGATTCTGTAACTCGCTCATGGTTTCCGGTCGCGCGCGTCGATCGCCTTAAGCCGGAAAATTTGAGCGAGGATGTGTACTTATTGCGTTACACCAAAGGTGTTAATAAGTTCGCCGATTTTGGCGGGTTCGGGCGCATGGCTGATCTCACCGCTGCTTATTTTTCAGTGGGTCTTTTTCCGCTTCTGAAAAACCGAGTTATTTCTAGAAATCGTGCTGATTTTTCCTCCTTTGCTCGTTGGTTGGGAAAGAAGGAGTCTGAGCTAACATTCTTTGATGAGCTTGCTGTTACTGGCGGTCAGCGTGGAACGGATTCGATCGAGTTAATTCCCGTTCCTGAGCGTTCGCCTGATGGAATGTATCGGGTGTCTTTTTTCGTGCATGGTGTTCGCTATCTTTCCGCAAAAGAGCAATTAGAATTTTCTCATTTGAAGGATGGGGATGAGTTAGTTCTTGTCCCTGAGTTTAATAATGAATCGGATCGTCATGCTCTTTTGCTGAAGAGGCATGGATCGGCGCATCATGTCGGGTATGTTCCCCGCTATTTCTCTAAAGACTTTAGTTTTCTGATGAGAAGGTCTAGTCGGGAGGTTAGCGTAACTGTGCAAAGGGTTAATCCTGATGCGCCGTATGCATTTCGCGTTTTATGTCAATTTGAAACAAATTGGCCTGATAGCTTTGATGCGTGCAGGGGGGGTGACTTTGAGTTGCTTGTTGACTTGCCTGATAACGTTCACCCCGTCCCTCAAGAAGCATCGTCAAAATTTGAGATTTGATACTGCACCGTCATCTCCATCCGGAGTAAGGTGGGCATAGTACTTTTCGGTAGTCGCATAATCTGCATGACCCGCAAGTAGCTGGACGCGACGTAATGGCACCCCAGCCATCACCATGTGCGCGCAGAAGGTGTGGCGGAGCCTATGTAGGTGCCCGCCAACGCCGGCGCGTTCCGAGTCTTTTTTGAACCAGTCCGACACGGTGTCCTTGTGTACCGTGACGAGCGGATCAGGCAGGTGGCGCAATGCCCATCGGGCATAGCGGTTGAGAGGAACCTCCCGCCACTTTCCGGATTTCGTCCGGCCCTCGCCGCTCTCGTCCGGGTCGCTCTCCACCAGCAGGCGGCCGGCCACGACCGAGCTCTTCTCCAGGCCGATGATCTCGCCCCGCCGTAGCCCGGTGTGGGCCATGAAGAGCCACAGCGGCGCCCGTTCAGGGTTCGCCTTATACAGCCGGCGCATCGCCGCCCGGTCATAGAACTTGACTGCCACGCTCCGCACGCCGCGAGGCGCCTTCACTGAGGCGAGCGGGTTCACGTCCAGCTCTTTCCATTCGACGCCGCGGTTGAACGCCGCCTTCAGCCGTCGAATCTCCTTCCCCACAGTTTCCTTAGCAGCCTTGTCGTCCAGCAGCCTGGCGCGCTTGTACTGCTCCACCTCGACCGCTCGGATGCTGTCGATCGGACGGTGTCCGAAGCGCTCGATGAAGCGCTTCACCTCGCTCCTGGCTTTCGAGATCGTGGTCGGGTGCTCGGCCTCGTACCAGTCCAGATACCACTCGAGGTAGTCGCGGACCTTGGGGAGGCGCGCCAAGATCCGGACCCCATGGATCAGTTCTGCTTCTTTCGCGGCACGTATTCTCTCCGCCTCACGGGCGTCAGGTTCCCCAATGGACCTGCGAAAGCGCTCGCCGCCTTCCGACCAGTCGAGGTATGCCTTGCTGCCGCGCCAGTAGAGTCGAACCTTTGCCATTCCTCTGCACCCTCTATCGCGGCATAGAGCGCCGCCTTTTCGTACAACTGCTTTCCCATGAAGCGCCGGGGCGTGAGCCCGTAGCCCATGGCGTTCTTCCTGAACTGACTGTTGGAAACTCCGCAGTAGTGGGCGGCTTCCTCGACCGTCAGCCAGTCCTTACCCGAGAGGTCGAGCTTTTCAGCGGCTCCCATGGATGCCTCCTGTAGCCTTCCTCTTTGCCACCAACGTGTCTGCTGCCATTCGATCCAGATTGGCCTCGGCCAAGGCGCGCAACGGCGGCGGGCTGACGCTGTTGCCGACCATGCGCACGGCGGCGCTGGTGCTGAGCGGCGTCCCGTTGGCCGTGCGATCGATGATGTAACCAACCGGGAAGCCCTGTGCGCGGTACAGCTCATGTGGCTTGAGCATGCGCAGCCCGATATCCACGATGACGTGCGGCACGCCTTGGATTTGGACGGTGACCAGTGCGTGGCGGTCCTTGGTGGTGATGGTGTCCACCGGGTCGTGCAGGTCGACCGCAATGCCGCTGCCGTAATACTTCACCAGGAAGGCGGCGACGCGCAGCGCGCCCGCCTCCTGATCGGGAGTCAGCTGCGCCAGTTCGGCCTGGACCATGGCGTGTCCACCATTGCCGCTGGCAGTGACCGTGCCGACGGGTGCGCGCGCATCCTTGCTGCCGTTGCCCCAGCGCTGGACGCCGCCAGGCTTCCCCTCACCGTGTGCCGCCTGGACCATGAAGGCGCTGGAAACGGCGTGGTGCTCTGCCTGAGCGGCCACAGTGGTGAGCGGCGTGCGCGCGTCGGCGCCGACCATGTTCCGCCGCAAGGTGACCAGCGAGGCAGCGGCCAAGCCGAGGGCGTGCGCGGCGCCGGCCGGTCGCGCGGCACCAGCACCAGAGGTGATCGTTGGCACCGGCTCGGTGGCAGCCGCGCCGGAGCTGTCGCCGCGGAACTTGACCAGGTGGGCGGCTGCCACCGCATGCTTCACGCCGCCGGCAACTACGGTGCCCAGCGGCTGCAGCAGGTCGAGCGCGCGCGGGGCCTGACCCTCGCGCTCTCCGTAGCCGGTCTGTACCAGCGTTGGCGCCACCACGGAGAAGTGGCCGCCCTTCACGCCTGCGCAGACCGTGCGCAGCGGCTCGTCGGCTCGCATGGAGCCGAGCGCATGGCTGCTATTCGCATGCTCAGCGATGAAGGGTGCCAGCTCGGGCGCCGCCAGCATCAGTTCGCCGCGGTTGGCCGCGGTGATGGTGCGCATGGGATCCCGCACGTCGTGGACGCGGTCGCCGCCCTGGTGCGTCACCGGCACGATAAAGGGATCGGCCGAGTTGATGACGTGGCGCATGACGCCCTTGGCGACGCGGCGCATGGTGGCATCGGCCAGCGCCTTGCCGCGGGTGAAGATGGACGGGCAGGGGATGGAAAAATCCAGGCAGTCGGCGGCAGTGACGCGCGGCGTCTGGTCTGGCGCGGGGCCGTGGCTGGCCTCCGGCCACACGATGGCCTCGCCGTCGCGGCGCGCGAGCAGGAACAGGCGCTCGCGGCTGGTGCCGGCACCGTAGTCGCTGGCCACCAGCTTGCGCCACTCAACTACATACTGGAAGAACCCGCCGGCGGAGATCATCAGCGAGGTCAGCGGACGCAACTACGGCCTGCCGGCGGCGCCGCAGGTAACCGTCGCGGTGTCGTCGCCAGTCAACGATGAGGTGGACGACGCGGGTATTCCTACCGCTGTCGTGCGCATCGGCACGGCGCCGCGGCACGGCTACGCCACAGTGACGGAGGCGTTGTAATGTCGGTCCCAATCGCCTCGTACGAGCTGCGATTCCGCGCTGTCGGCGCACCCGACGCAGCCTGGCAGTACCGCAGCCAGGTGGCGGGCACGGTGTTTGTGGTGCGCGAGCTGCAACGCGGCACGCCCTACGAAATGCAGATGCGCTCGGTTGGCACCAACGGCCGCGCATCGGCCTGGGTAGACGTCGCCGTCGACGTGCCGGACACCAACCGTGTCGGCGCCGCCGCGTTGCCCAACATCGGCAATCAGCAATCGATGTGGGACATGACCACGTCGGTCACCTTCGCTGCGTCCAGCGATGCTGCAGGTGCGTCGGTTGCCACCGTCAGTGTGACGGCCGGCACGCTGATCATCGGCTCCGTGCAGGTGTCCTACGCCGCCAGCAGCGCCACCCTGACCGGCACGGCCGGGCAGAAGGTCACCGTCTACCTCTACTACGTCGATCCGCAGCTGGTGGGCGGCAGCCGTCAGCTGATGCTGACCACCAACATCGTGGAAACCGCGAACGCCAACGGCAACGTGGCGATCAGCTCGCTCCAGATCACCTTCCCGGCTGCAGGTGCCTCTGGCAGTGGTGGGGGCGGCATCGGTGGTGGCGGCGGTAGTGGCGGGTCCAGAAATCCTGCATTTGAGGAAGTGCCGATATGAGCTATGCGAAGAAAGAAGGCTTGCCGGTCGCCGAGGGCGAAACGGCGGTGGAACTGGACACCGGCGAGCTGGTGGCGGTCGTGTGCACGCGGACACTGCTCGGCGGACAGATCCTGTTCCGCGGCAAGGCGCGTGCTGTGACGCCCGAGGGCACGGTTGTGGTCGGCGCGGATGGGCTGCCGATCGCGCGCGAGTTCCAGCACACCGACCCCAGGCCGGACAAGGCCAATGAGGTGGCCAGGGACGTCCTGCTGGCGCTGCTTGGCGAGCCACCGGAGCTTGTTGCTTGGTCCGCCCAGGTGCTGCTGGACGTGAGCATTCGCCAGGCGCTGCAGCTTGCCAACATCAATACCGGGGCGGTGGATGCCTCGGCTGTTCTTTAAGGGGGAGAGATGACGACGATTGATGGGCGGCAGGTAATTCCTGCATCTGATCTGCCACAGCGATATGCGGGCGTGGATGATGGACTGGTAGGCGTGGTTCGCGCTGGCGACGTGTTGGCGACCTTCCGGCTTAGCGAACTGCCGACACCCAAGCAGGCTCAGGCGCAGATCGATGCGCTGACCGCAGGCCAGCAGTCGAACGCGATCTACGCGGACACGCTGCCCCAGCTGCAGGCCATCGCGGGCACCTATGTGGGTCAGGGAGCCTTTGTAAACAACGGCTCGGGCGCTGGGCAATACATCTGGAATGGCTCGTCCTGGGTGTTCTCCCGTGCCGACCTGCTGAGCCAGAAGGCCGATCGCTCGGAGCTTCTGCTCAAGGCCTCCAACTCGCTGGTGGCGACCAAGATTGATGCCGTCATGGTCCCGTTCGAGCAGTTCAGTTTCTATGCCGCGAGCGATGACCTGGTGCCTATCGGCGCGATTGACCCGGTGACCGGGGTACCGTTGGCTGCGTTCCGTGTGTCCACTGGCGAATTGCTCGCCTGGTTCGCCCCGGACAATCCAAGCATCAACAGCATTGCGCTGACGAATCTGGCCAAAGCCGTTCCAGAAACGGCCCGCCTGTTCACTGTCGATGGGGACGTTGTTCCGCTGCTGGCCACCCGTGATCCGACTGATGGCAAGGTCTACCCACTGGTCTACTACAGCATCAGCGAGGATCGGCTCTACCCGGGTGGTGGGGGCCAAGGTGCGGTGCCTGAGGACGACAACGTCGCCTACATCGAAAACGGTACCTTGCGCAGCGTGGGCGGGCTGGGTGATCGAATCGTGGATGCAGATGCGTCGCGTATCTGGCTCCAGGTGCAGACCGAGGGCGGCACCGGCAAGGGAGTGTTCCGGGATCTGCAGGGCGCGGCGCACGCTGTGCGCATTGGGCTCGGATCGGCAAATCGATACCCGGTTGATGTGGTGCGCGGCATCTCCGGCGCAGGACAGTCCAATGCCGCTGGCCAGGCCGGATCATCCAACCGGTCCATTGTCTACGGTGAGCTCTACGAGTTCCCGAGCAAGCTGCTGATGCCGGCCACTGCTGCCAACAACGTCTGGATGGGCACACCCACTCAAGGCGGGCTTTCCACTGAACTGCTGCCCTCCTCAATCACTGGCCTTACCCGCCTGCGTAGCACCATCGCCTCGACCAACCAGCACGGCACCGTGGCCGAAGAGGCTGCAGGACGTAGCTACGTGCGCCGAGCGGCGGCGGAGTTGAACGGCTGGGCTCCTTCCGTGGTGGTCTGGACGAACGGTGAAGGAGGGCAGTCGATCCAGAACATGATGCCTGGCGCGCCGGCCGGATACTTCTACTTCGCCAACGTCATCGCCACCGTTACCCGCATCACCCAGATCCTTGCGGTGCAGGGCAAGCGCTTCGCACACGCATGGCTGAACATGGCGCAGATGGAGAGCAACTCGAGCGACGCTCTGATTGGCGACAAGCACTACAGCCTGCTTCAGGCCCATCAGGCTGCGATCTATCCGATCACCGGGCAGACCGTTCCGCTGCGCATGATGACCAGCCAGATGAGCAGTTTCATCGGAGGTTCTCAGTCGCCCCGGTCGGTGCTGGATAAGGCGCTGGCCATCGAACAGAAGTGGGGCGACTTCTGGTGCCTCGGCCCCACCTACTGCTATCCCTTCCACAGCGATTTCCTTCACAACACCAGCATCGGCCATGCCATGCGCGGTGAGTTCTTCGACCGGGCCGTGGAGGTGATGGAGCGCACTGGGTACTGGCGCCCGCTGCACATGGTCTCCGCCACCAGGCTCAGCGCGACCCAGATCCAGATCCAGCTGAGTGAGCCTGCAGTGCGGGACGCATCGTGGGCGGTACCTGACATTGCGAATGCTGGCATCTCCGTCGACGTGGGCACGGTCGAATCAGTTACCGTCAGCGGCAGCCAGGTCACCATCACGGTGCCGGATGCCGCAGCAGTTTCACAGGTCGGCGCTGCGGTCGTCGGGCACACCAGCGGCGTACCGCGAGAGGCAGCAACCATCCCCCGTTCAACCATCCGGAGCGTCGCATCCATCGGGCAGTGGAGCCCAGAGTGCGGCGGTCTGCGGATGCACAAGGCCCTGTGTCACCAGCTCATTTCTATCGGAGGTTGATTCATGCTTCAGGTACTTCTTCCCACCCTCAAAGGCATTCCCCGCCGGCCGGGTGTTCCGCCTCTCAACCCGTCCAGCCTGAAACCCGTCTACCCCATTCGTGGCGAGGACGGTGCGCTGGATCACTTCCTGTTCGGTGGCAGCGACGACTCGCTGTATGGCCTGAAGGGGGTTGCTGCGTTCGCTCCAGCTGCTGCTGCTCCCGTCTTCCAGGACAACTACCTCACCACGGTCGACGGCGTGCTGAATGGCCTGGCCAGCAACATCGCAGGGTCGCCGGCGTTTACCGTGTGCATGGTCACCCGCTACGACGTGCAGAACGGAAAGGCCGTGATCTACGCCGGGACGACCCAGGCGGCAAACGGAGACGCCAAGGGCTGGGGCCTGCTGCGGGGGCCGACCTCGGACACCATCCAGCACCTGCTGCGTCCGAATGGGTCCGGCACGGCGATGCCGGCAAGCAACATTCCCAGCGCGTTGGGCAGGTGGATCTTCCTCTGCATGCAGGTGGACGGCCCCGCGAAGACCTGGCGCTGTTCCGTCGGTGGCGCAACCGCAGTCAGCGGGACGATGGCGTCCGCCTATGCCGCTTCCGCCCGGGGCCTGGGTATCGGCAACGCGTACTACGCGCCGCCCACTGGCACGCCATACGATCGCGGCGTGTCAGTAGCCGAGGTCATTGCCTACGACTACATCGTCTCCCCGGAGGACTTGGCCGCCATCTACGCCAGGTCGAAGAACATTCGCATGGCTGATCGAGGGATCACGGTCTTCTAGGGCGGGCCAGACGGTGAGAGAGAACAACGGATCGTTCAGCGTTTTCACGTGGCGCTAACCGCGCTGCCGCGATGTTCAATGCCGGCGAACAGGGGACTGCCGCACGTTCAGTCGCTGGACGTGCTGCAGGGCTGTCGACCCCCATATGTCAGAGCTGGTATTCGCCATGAATCTTCTAGTGTCTCTCGCCTTCGCGGTGTTGTTCGGAGCAGCTGTCGTTGGGCTGCTGCACAGCGCGGTCGCGTTGTTCAAATCCCCGAAGTGCCAAGCCAGGTTGCGGAAGGGAAGGGCAGATTGATGCGCTCCTTCCGTTACGCCTATCAGAAGGCACGCAGCTGGCACGGGTCGGTTCCAGCGTCGATCGTTGCAGGAATCAGGTACTCCCTGACTGGTGACAGCGGATATTTCAAGTCGCACGGTGGCTGGAGGATGTCCCGCCTGCATCGCGGATCTGACGTCGAAGAGTGATGGTGTTCAGCCGACGGGCGTCAGCAGCTGCTCGGCGTTGTTCCGCGGCGTGTTAACCGCCCGGCAGGCCCGGTACGCCTCCATCGACGGGGGCGTGCTGGCCAGCAGCATCGTGTCTTGTCCACTGGCTGCCATCCAGTCATCGATCTTATCGGCCTCCATGCAGACTTGTGTTTGTTCGAATCGCCATATCGCCTTAAGCTACGTTCAAACCTAAAGGACTGAACGAATGAATCCGGATTGGATCTCCGCGCTTCTAGCTGACCGTGAAGCTGAAAGTGCAGTCCTTGATTTTAAAAGGGCAGTCCCGTCCAAGGATGACGTCGGAATTAAGCCTTTCTTGAAAGATGTTGCCGCTTTTGCAAATGCGCGTGGTGGTCGAATTATTTATGGCATCTCCGAGGATGGTGCGGGGCGAGCGAAAGCAGTTTGTCCCGTTGAAGGTAATGCCGATCAGATATCCGTATGGATGCAATCAAAAATCATTGGCGGGATATTTCCTAGGCTGAGTGGAGTTGTGGTTCAGCCGATACATATGGGGGATGCGTCTTTAATAGTCATAGACATTCCTAGCCAGTTCGGAGGTCCCTACCAAGTTGAAGTTGGCGACTGGCAGTCTTTTCCAATCAGGGCAGGAGTGAGGAATGCTGTAATGAGCTATCAGCAACTTTATGACGCCTTCTCCCTGAGGGCTTCCGCTGAATCTCGAATGGAACAGTGGGTATCACAGCGAGTTTCAGAAGTTTCTTCGAGTATTAGACAGGCCAATTGGCGCTACGCTCTGGTTCACTTGGTGCCATTTTCAGCATTCCATGCTGGAGCCTCGTCGGATCTATCTGTTTTGCGTAGCAGGACTTTTCGGGCAAACGGCTCAATCCTCTTCAATAGATTTAACTATCGCGGGATGATGGCAAGCCAGAGCGTCGCAGGAACCCGACCTTCTCCACCCTATTTTCAGTTTCATCGAAACGGTATCGTTGAGATGGCTTGGTCAGTAGCGTACGAGTTTGGTGAAGCTAAGGTTCTTAAATCTTTGGACACGGCCATTAAACTCATAGATCTTTTGCCGCAGGCCGCGAGGGCATCTGAGCTCGCTGGCGTGAGCGGTCCAGGGTTGCTTTACATGAGTTACGTAAACGTAAACGGCTATTGTCTTGGTGCTCAGGATCGAGATGGCTTGGAGTATCACTCGCATCTCACCGACGAGCGGGATCTCTGTTTCGGGCCGCTGATATACGAATCACTAGATCTTTCAATCAATGAAATTTCACCCGTTGCTCAGAGTCTAATGACCGATCTTTTCCGATCATTCGCCTGGGATGATTGTTTCTATTTCGATCCTGATGGATCCATTGCCTCTAAAAAGCTTCTAGATTACGTTTCGGCGTATCGGGAGGCGTGGGATTAGATGCAAGAGGTGGCGTACCCTTCAGCATCGCGCCGCCGGGATCTCGTGCACAGAGGTCGTGTAGTTTGGCGAAAGCATGTGCTGCCGCATGCCCCACGCTGGCCGAGCCTGCCAACCCGATGCGCCAAGGCCGGCCGTGCCGCGCTCGAACTTCTGGTTGATCCGGTCCATGGTAGCCATCAGCCTTTCATTGCCGACAACCGTCGGTCCGAACAGATCCGCCTGCAGCTCATCTGGCCGGGCCAGGTCGAGCAGCGCCACGCCGGCCTTCTTGTATCCAATGCCGTCGCGGAGCAGGCCGCATAGCAGCTTGCGCACGATGCCCAGCACCACGGTGGTGTCTGCGGTCGACGCGGGCAGGCCAACGGTTCTACTGGCGTTGTGCTGCCGCAGCTCCGGCCGGAATACGTCGGATTGGGCGAACACCCAGACGCCCGCAGTGACCAAGCCCCGGGCACGCAGCTTCTCGCATGCGCGCACGGCAAAGGTAGCCAACGCCTGGGCCACGGCTCCGTGGTCCTCGACTCGGTCAGCGAACGATCGGCTGACCATGATCTGCTGGCGGTCCGGCTCCACTTCCTCCAGCTCCATGCAGGGATGGCCCTGCAGCTCGCGCTGTGTGCGCGCCAGGGTGACACCGAAGGCTGCCAGGATGTCGTCCGTCGGCGCATCGCGCAGCCCGGCAGCAGTGGTGATGCCCATCGCCTCCAACCGCGGCGCCAGCCGGCGGCCCACACCCCACAGATCCCCGACGGGGAAGGTGCCCAGCACCACTTCACGGTAGCCGACGTCGCCGAGGTCGATCACCCCGTCGGCGCTCTTGGCGACCTTGTTGGCCAGCTTGGCCAATGTCTTCGTGGGGCCTATACCGATGCAGTTGGGAATGCCGGTCCATCGGTGCACGCGCTGCCGCAGATCCCGGGCGAACCGCTCGCGATTGGGCACGCCATCTAGGTCGATGAAGCTCTCATCGATGCTGTATACCTCCACTCGCGGCGCGGCTTCTCGCAGGATGGCCACGACGCGCGCGCTCATGTCGCCGTACAGGCCGAAGTTGGCCGAGCGCATCTGCAGCCCGTGGCGCCGCACTAGGTGCTTCAGCTCGTGGGCCGGCTGGCCCATCTTGATGCCCAGGGCCTTGGCCTCGGCCGAGCGCGCGATCGCGCAGCCATCGTTGTTGCTCAGCACCACCAGCGGCACGCCGCGCAGCGCTGGCTGAAACACACGCTCACAGCTGGCGTAGAAGTTGTTTCCGTCAACGAGCCCGAACATAGGGGCCTCGGCGTTTCACCTGGCGAACCACGCCGACCACGGCGAACACCTCCACCTCGGTGGGCTGCTCGAGCAGGATTGGGGGGAAGTCTGGGTTGGCCGAGTGCAGCTCCATGTGGCTCTCGAACAGCTGCAGCACCTTGCAGGTGGGCTGGTTCCCATCCCAGATGGCGATGACCAAGTCGCCGGCCAGCGGCGTGACCGACCGGTCCACCACCAGGATGTCCCCATCGCTGACGCCTGCGCCGCTCATCGACCAGCCATCGGCCCGGTACAGGAACGTGGCGGCCGGGTTGCGTACAAGCAGACGGTGCAGGTAGATCGCTTCGTCCATGAAGTCGTCGGCGGGCGACGGGAAGCCTAGCCGCGCGCGCGCGGAGGCGAGGGGCACGAACTGCGCCGGGCCGTCGATTAGCGCGGGGCCAATGGGCTTCGCCAGAGTGTGGGGATAGGGTAGGGACTGCATGGCGCGTACTCTGGAGAAGGCAGGTCTCACCTGCTGCGATGGCGCGCATGTTAGTACAAATACTAATTTTGGGTCGTGAAATGGCTGTCGCGGTGCCCAAATTGGCACAACTTTGGCACAGACCGTCCCAGAACCGTTGCAATATATAGGCGGGTCGCCCCCCTCCTAAGGGGAAGGTCGCCCGTTCGAATCGGGCCGGGGTCACCATTCTTCTGCGTGGCACGTCCCAGTTGCCCAATCTGTTGTCGCATTCAGCCGCATTGCATTGCCGGAAATGCGCATCACTCTGCAGAAAGACCCCTCTGTTTGCGCTTACGGTGGTCCTGCAGCACAGGTTGGCCGTCTATTCCACGGCAGTAGCCTGACCGCATTCCAGTCGGCCGGAGTATCCCGTGGACCTGTTGCTCGCCATCGGTGAGGTAGCGCTGGTGTTCGCCTGCCTGCTCGGGCTGGTGCATGTCGGCGACCGGGTCTGGCGCCGTCGCAAGCGCTGAAGCGCCCAGGGGTGGGGCGTCTTCCGGGGAGAATGTTTTCGCGCTATCGTCCGCAAATCGTGATGACCATCACACTTGGGGTGTGCCCATGCAAGCACGTCGTTTTCGGTACGCGTACAGGAAAGTGCGGGAATGGCATGTGGGCGCGGTACGCGCGGGCTGGCTGGCCCTGCGCTATGGCTTGACCGGTGACACCGGGCGCTTCAATTCGCACGGGGGCTGGCGGGTCAGTCGGCTGCGGGTGGACCGTGGCGAGCGCGACGACGCCCGCTGAGCACTCACGACACGACTGCATTGCATGCACGCCCGTTGCACGGGCGCTGCAGCAGGGTGATTGCACGCCCCCACTCAGGATGCATGCAATGAACACCCCAGGCACTCCCAAACCCAGTTTCCGCCAGCGGCACGGCCTGTGGATCGTGGCTGGGGTGGTGGCCGTCATCGCTCTGATCCTGGTCACGCAGTACTGGTGACGCGGGCCCGCCTTTGTAGAGCTTGACAGTCGAGCAAGCTCGACTCTACACCCCCGGTAGAGCAAGCTTGACGCTACACAAGCAAATCGCAGCGGAGCGCACCATGCCTTTGCCTGACGTGCTTGCTACGGTGGCTGGCGAGCTGATCCTGGTGCCGGTCACCCTGCTGCCGATCATCAACCCGCTCAGTACGGCGTCCATCTTCGTTTCCACAGTGGGTGGCCGCCGGGATGTCGCCAAGCGCCTGGCCCGGCAGATTGCCGTGAACAGCTTCGTGGTTATCGTCGTAGCGATGCTGGTCGGCACCTATGTGCTTTCGTTGTTCGGCATCTCGCTGCCGGTGGTGCGCATCGGCGGCGGCCTGCTGGTGGCGGCCGCGGGCTGGCGCATGCTGGGTGCGCGCGTGGACGATCCGCCCAGTGCCGCCGAGGCGCAGGCCTCGGCCATGGTAGGCCATGAGCTGCAGCAGAAAAGTTTCTTTCCGCTTACCTTCCCGTTGACCACCGGCCCGGGCACGATTGCAGCGTGCATCACCCTGGGGACCCATGTTGAATCGGTCACCCCGTTGCACTTGCTGTCCGGCGTGGTGGTGGCCGTGGGCGGGGCGATGCTGGTCGTTGCGGTGATCTACCTGATCCTGCGCAATTCCATCGTGCTGGTCACCCGGCTGGGGCCGACCGGTGCGGTGGTCATGCAGCAGCTGGTGGCGTTCGTGCTGCTGTGCATCGGCATTCAGCTGATGTGGGCAGGCTGGGTCGACCTCAATCACGAGACGTTTGCCGCCGCAGCGTAGCGTCGAGCTTGCTCGACGGATGGGCCAGGAGCAGTCGAGCACGCTCGACTCTACGAAGGGCAACGGCCAGGGCCGGAGATCAGCTCTGCTGCAGCAGCTCCACCAGCTGGCGCAGGCGGTACGGCTTGGGCAGGAACTCCACTTGGTCCGGCAGTGGCGGCAGCTGCGAACGTGCGTAGCCGGACGACAGGATCATCCGTGCGTGCGGCTGGTTGCGGGCGACGTGCTCGCTCAGCTCGATGCCGGACATGCCATTGGGCATGCTGACGTCGCTGAACACCACATCGAAACGTTCGCCGCCCTGCATCAGGGCCACCGCCTCATGGCCATCGGCCGTGGTTGCCACGTCAATGCCGAAATCGCGCAGCGCCAGGCCGATCATCTCGCGCAGATCGGACTGGTCCTCCACCATCAATACGCGGATCGGGTCATCAGTCATGGGCAGGGTCCTCCATTGCGGGTAGCAGCAGGCTGACCGTGGTGCCGACACCGGGCGTGGTGGACACATCGACGAAGCCGCCGCTCTGGGTAGTAAAACCGAACACCTGGCTCAGGCCGAGACCACTGCCTTTGCCGATGTCCTTGGTGGTGAAGAAGGGTTCGGTGGCCCGTGCCGCGATATCCGGGGCCATGCCATGGCCCTCATCGCAGACGCTTAGTGTCACATATCGGCGCTGCAGCGGGGTGTCGGCATCAGGATCCAGGCGATGCTCCAGCGCGGTGGCCACCAGTACGCGACCACCGTCGAGGGTAGCCTCGGCGGCGTTGGCCACCAGATTGGCGATGGCGGTCTGAAGCTGCAGCGGGTCGGTATTCAGCAACGGCAGGCCCGGGGTCAGCGCCGCTTCCACGGTCACGCCGGGCGGGCAGGCGCTGCGCAGGCCGGGCAGCCATTCGCGGATCTGCTGGTTGATGTCCAGCGTCTCGCGGATCAGGGTCTGGCCGGTGCTGAAGGCCAGCAGCTGCCGGGTCAGCAGGGCGCCGCGGTCGGTGGCCGCCTGGGCGGTGGCCAGCAGCTCGGTGGCACGGGCATCACTGCCCAGTCGCAGCGACAACAGATCGAGTGCGTTGCCGACCGTGGTCAGCAGGTTGTTGAATTCGTGCGAGAGCCCGCGGCTGAGCCGGCCCACGGTCTCGAACTGCTGGGTCTGGCGCAGGGCGCGCTGGGCATCGCGCAGCAGGCGCTGGGCCTGCCATTGCTCGGTGATGTCGCGGGTGATCTTGACGAAGCCCAGCAGCTCGCCGTGCTCCCGGACCGCTTCGATGACGATGCTGGCCCGAAACGACGACCCGTCACGGCGCACCCGCCAACCCTCGCTGGCCACGTGGCCGTTCTGCGCGGCCAGGCGCAGCAGGCGTTCCGGCTCTCCGGCGTCGCGTTCATCGGCCAGGTAGAAGCGGCTGAAATGGGTGCCGATGACCTCGTCGGCGCGGTAGCCCTTGATGCGCTCGGCGCCCGGGTTCCAGCTGCACACCATGCCTTCGGGATCGAGCAGGTACAGCGCATGGTCGCGCACGCTGTCGATCAGCAGCCGCAGTTGTCGTGAGGTGTCGGTCAGTACCGACGGCGTAGAAGCAGCAGCGTCCACGTGGAAATCAGCATTACCCCTGTGAGGGACGAGACCGTAGGCAGTGAAGTGTGAAGAATGCGTGCACACGAGGCCTGTGCCATTCGTCGTATGCGGCTGAATGCGACACGGAGTACCATCACCCACCTTTCGTGATCTGGAACCGACCCGCATGCGTCCTGGTGCAACCACGCGTGACCGCTGGATCTGGTTGGCTGCCGCCGTACTGCTGGCGACGACCATTGCCATGGAAGTGGTGGTGCCGCTGGGCTATGCCGCATGGCTGACCTACTTCATGGCAGTTGGCGTCACGGTGTTCCAGCGCAGTGCGCGGGCGCCGTTCATGGTCGCGGTCATCGCCTGCGGGCTGCTGGCCATCGGCTACAACATCGCGCCGGCCAGCACCAATTCCTCGTTCTCGTTCGTCAATCGCACCATTGGCGGGGTCGGTTTCCTGATGATCGCGCTGATCGTTTCGCGCGCCATCACCGCACGGCGCGAGGCGATGCGTGCGCTGTGGCTTCAGGAAGCTGAAAATGCGGTGTCGATGAGCCTGCGTGGTGATCTGGGGCCTGAGCAGATTGCAGATGCGGCCATGGTCAGCCTGGCGTCCCAGCTGAAGGCCGACGTCGGCGTGATGTACCGCATCGAAGGCGGGCGCCTGCAGTTGACCGGTGGCGTCTCGCTGCCCAGTGGATTGCCCGGATCGGTCACCCTGCAGGAGGGGCTGCTGGGCCAGACCGCACGCGACCAGCAGATCCGCCACGTACAGGGCGATGAGCAACATGCGCTGCAGCTGCAGTCCAGCCTGGGCCAGGTGGCGGTGCGCGAACGCGTGCTGGCGCCGATCAGCAGTGATGGAACGGTGGTGGGTGTCATCGAACTTGGCCGCGCGCAGCCGGCCGGCCAGCGCACGCTGGATGCCGAGCTGCTGGAGCGCTGCAGCGATACCCTGGGCATGGCGCTTCGTGCTTCGCTGCTGCGCGCGCAGCTGGTGGTGCTGCTGGAAGAATCGCAGCGGCAGGGCGAAGAGCTGCAGGCCCAGCAGGAAGAGCTGCGCGTGGCCAATGAAGAACTGGAAGAGCAGAGCCGCAGCCTGATGCAGTCGCAGGGCCACCTGGAACAGCAGCAGGCCGAGCTGGAACAGAGCAATGTGCAGCTGGAAGAGCGCACCCACGAGCTGGAAGCGCAGAAGCAGGCGCTGCTGGTGGCGCAGGGCCAGCTGGTGCGCAACAGCAACGAACTGGCCGCGACCTCGCGCTACAAGTCCGAGTTCCTGGCCAACATGTCGCACGAGCTGCGCACGCCGCTGAACAGCTCGCTCATCCTGGCCAAGCTGCTGGCCGACAACAAGGACGGCACCCTCACCGATGAGCAGGTGAAGTATGCCCGTGCGATCCTGTCCTCCAACAACGACCTGCTGGCGCTGATCAACGACATCCTCGATCTGTCACGCATCGAAGCCGGGCACGTTGAGCTGTCCGATGAAGTGGTGGTGGTGGACAGCGTGCTGCATCGCCTGCGCGAGACCTTCGAGCCGATGGCACGGCAGAAGGGCCTGGCCCTGCAGATCGAGGCCGATGCGCTGGCCCCCACACAGCTGGTGGCCGACAACCAGCGCATGCAGCAGATCCTGAAGAACCTGCTGGCCAACGCACTGAAATTCACCGAACACGGCAAGGTCAGCCTGCATGTGCGTGCCGGTGGCAATGGTCGCATCCGTTTCGAGGTGTGCGATTCGGGCATCGGTATTGCCCGTGACCAGCTGCAGGTGATCTTCGAGGCATTCCGCCAGGCCGACGGCAGTACCCGCCGCCGCTACGGCGGGACCGGCCTGGGCCTGTCGATCTCGCGCGACCTCGCGGTGCGCATGGGCGGTGATATCCAGGTGGACAGCGAGCCCGGTCGCGGCAGCTGCTTCATTCTGGAGCTGCCGCTGCAGGGCGCGCCGGCCGTGGAAGCGGCCGAGCTGCGCGACGCCGATGCTGCGATTGCGCCAGTGGCCGCTCCGGTCCCGGCTGCGGCAGGCCCGGCGCCGTGCTCAGCGCCTGTGGTCGCGGCCAATGTCGCCGACGATCGTGGTCGCCGCCAGCGCGCCGGGCGCCTGATCCTGGCAGTCGAAGACGATGCCAGTTTCGCCGAGGCGCTGGTGTCGCTGGCCCACGAACTGGATTTCGACTGCGTGGTCGCGACGACGGCGGAAGAAGCTCTGGCGTTGGCCAGCGAACTGCGGCCGAACGGCATCCTGCTCGATATCGGCCTGCCCGATGTGTCGGGCCTGAGTGTGCTCGAACGCCTCAAGCGCAACCCGGAAACCCGTCATATTCCGGTGCACGTGGTCTCGGCCATGGACCGCAGCCAGGTGGCGCGCGAGCTTGGTGCGATCGGCTACGCAGTAAAGCCGGCTACGCGCGAGCGCCTGGTGGCAGCGATCGAGCAGCTGGAACAGACCAGCCAGCGCGATGTGCGTCGCCTGCTGATCGTCGAGGACGACAATGACCTGCGCCGCAACCTGGAACTGCTGCTGGGACGCGACCAGCTGCAGATCGTGGCGGTGGGTACGCTGGCAGCGGCGCTGGAGCAACTCAGTACGGTCACGTTCGACTGCATGGTGATGGACCTCTCGCTGCCCGACGGCAGTGGTTACGATCTGCTGGAACACATGGCCGGCAATGACGATGTGGGCTTCCCGCCAGTGATCGTCTACACCGGCCGTGCGCTCAGCCGCGAGGAAGAGCAGCGCCTGCGCCGCTACTCCAAGAGCATCATCATCAAAGGCGCACGCTCGCCCGAGCGCCTGCTGGACGAGGTGACCCTGTTCCTGCACAGCGTCGAAGCCAGCCTGCCCAGCGACCAGCAGCGCCTGCTGCGCGAGGCGCGCCGCCGCGACACCGTTCTCGATGGCCGCACGGTACTGCTGGCCGAGGACGATGTGCGCAACATCTTTGCCCTGTCCAGCGTGCTCGAGCCGCTGGGGGTGACCCTGGAGATCGCCCGCAACGGCCAGGAGGCAGTCGATCGCCTGGCCCAGCGCGAGGTGGATCTGGTGCTGATGGACATCATGATGCCGGAGAAGGATGGCCTGACCGCCATGCGCGAAATCCGTGCACAGCGTCACCTGCAGGACCTGCCGATCATCGCGCTGACCGCCAAAGCCATGCCCGATGACCGCGAACGCTGCCTGCAGGCAGGGGCCAACGATTACATCGCCAAGCCCATCGACGTCGACAAGCTGGTATCGCTGTGCCGGGTCTGGTGCTCCCGCCAATGAACGAACAGGCGCTGTTCGACCTGGAACTGAAGGTGCTGCTGGAAGCGCTGTACCAGCGCTACCACTACGATTTCCGCAGCTATGCGGTGTCCTCGCTGCGGCGGCGCATCCGCCAGGCCATGCAGCGCTATGAGTGCGAGCGCCTGGTGGACCTGCAGCATCGGCTGCTGCACGAGCCGGATCTGTTCGCCCAGGCCATGCAGTTCTTTACCGTGCAGGTGTCGGAAATGTTCCGCGACCCGGCCTATTTCAAGCAGCTGCGCGAGCAGGTGGTGCCGGTGCTGCGCACGTACCCCTCGGTGAAGTTGTGGGTGGCCGGCTGCAGTACCGGTGAAGAGGTCTGGTCGCTGGCCATCCTGCTGCACGAGGAAGGCCTGCTGGACCGCAGCATCGTCTACGCCACCGACATCAACCCGGCGGCGCTGGCGACGGCCGAAGCAGGTGCCTATGGCATCGACCGGCTGGCCCAGTTCAGCCGGAACTACCTGGCTGCCGGGGGTACCGGCTCGCTGTCCGACTACTACGCGACCGCCTACGACGGTGCGGTGTTTGATCGCCAGCTGCGCCGCAACGTGGTGTTTGCCGACCACAGCCTGGCCACCGATACGGTGTTTTCCGAGGTGCACCTGGTGTCGTGCCGCAACGTGCTGATCTACTTCAACCGCGATCTGCAGGATCGTGCGGTCGGCCTGTTCCGTGAAGCGCTGGTGCACCGGGGTTTTCTCGGCCTGGGCAGCAAGGAATCGCTGCAGTTTGGGCGTCACCACGATGCGTTCGAGACCTGCTCGCGCGAGCATCGGCTGTACCGGAAGGTGGTCTGATGGGTGCTTCGCGCCCGCATCTGCTGGTCGTGGGTGCTTCGGCTGGCGGCGTTGCGGCACTGCAGACGCTGCTGGGGGCGCTGCCGGCGGGCCTGTCGATTCCCGTGCTGGTGGTTCTGCACCTGCCGCGTGACCGTAGCAGCCGCATCGCCGAAGTGCTAGCGCCTTACTGCGCGTTGGACCTGCGCGAAGCGGAGGACAAGCAGCCGCTGCAGGCGGCGACCGTGACCTTCGCTGCGCCGGATTACCATCTGCTGGTGGAGGACGCGCAGACCATCGCGCTGTCGATGGATGAGCCGGTGCTGTTTTCGCGCCCGGCCATCGATCCGTTGTTTGAATCCGCCGCGGCCGTGTTCGGGCCGCAGCTGCTGGCTGTGCTGCTGACCGGTGCCAGCAGCGATGGCAGTGAAGGTGTGGCCGCCGTGCGCAGCGCGGGTGGCCGTGCCTGGTTGCAATGTCCCGAGGAGGCCGAGGCATCGATGATGCCGGCCTCTGCACTGCAGCACGCCGGCGCCGACGCCGTGCTGCCTCTTGAATTGATGTGTCGTCGTTTGAAGGAGTTGTTCGCATGAACCTGCTGCCACCGGACCCTGCGCAGTCGCAGACCCCGGTCAACCTGCTGATCGTCGATGACGTGCCGCAGAACCTGGTGGCCATGCAGGCGCTGCTGCGCCGCGAGGGCGTCAATCTGCTGCTGGCCGGCTCGGGCGCGCAGGCGCTGGAGCTGCTGCTGGAACACGAGGTGGCGCTGGCGCTGCTGGACGTGCACATGCCGGAGATCGATGGGTTCACGCTGGCCGAACTGATGCGAGGTTCGCAGCGCAGCCGCGATGTGCCGATCATCTTCCTGACCGCCTCGCCGGATGACCCGGTGCGCGCGTTCAAGGGCTACGAAAGCGGCGCGGTCGATTTCCTGCACAAGCCGGTAGCGCCGCAGGTGATCCTGAGCAAGGTCAACGTCTTCATCGAGCTCTACCAGCAGCGCCAGCTGCTGAAGTCGCGCAACGACGCGCTGGAGCGCGCGCTGAAGTTGAACGAGACGATGGCGGCCGTGCTGACCCATGATCTGCGCACGCCGCTGTCGGCCATCCTGCTCTGCGCCGACAAGCTGTCGCTGGAACTGCCGCCGGGCAACACCAGCGCCCAGCAGACCCTGCAGCACCTCGAGGCCAGCACCGTGCGCATGGCGCGCATGGTCGAGCAGCTGCTGGATTTCTCGCGCATCCGCAGCGGTGGTCTGCGCCTGGAAGCCAGTCCCTGCGACCTGGAGGTGCTCGCCCGCGCGGTGATTGCCGAGGCGGGCAGCGCGCACGGCAGCGATCGCATCGCTTTCGATGCCCTGGGGGATGCCACGCTGCATGGCGACATGGACCGCCTGGGGCAGGTGGTGGCCAACCTGGTGGGCAATGCGCTCACCCATGGCGGCAAGGACGTGGTGCATGTTGCCGTCGATGGCAGCGACGCGCGCGTGGTGACCCTGCGCGTGCGCAATGCCGGGCACATCGAGGATGCACTGCTGCCGCGGTTGTTCGAGCCGTTCAAGGCCAGCTTCCACCAGAGCAAGGGCCTTGGGCTCGGCTTGTACATCGTCGATCAGTTCGTGGCCGCGCATGGTGGGCGCCTGGGGGCACGCAACGAGCAGGGCCAGGTGGTGTTCGAGGCGGTGCTGCCGCGGCGTACCGATGCACGCGGAATGGGCGCATTCTGAATTCTTCAGCAAGCGCCGGAGCGAACTGAGACGGACTCGTCCGTAGCTGCTACCGTGGCCACTCTTGTTGCCAAGGACGCTCCATGCCACTACGCGCCATCGCCTACGTCAGCCAGGCCCGGCCGGAGCTTTCCGCCGAACGGCTGCAGGCGGTGGTTGACGATGCGGCGCGGTTCAACAGGTTGGCCGGTGTGACCGGCGTGCTGCTGCATGACGGGCAGCGTTTCCTGCAGTACATCGAAGGTCCGCCCGATGGCCTCGACTCGGTGTACGAACGCATCCTGCAGGCGGGCAGCCACGTCGACATCGTTGAACTGGCGCGCAGCCGCCTTGGCCAGCGTCAGTTCCCGTACTGGTCGATGCGCGTGCTGGCCGTGGATGCGCCGAAGCTGCGGCAACTCACCGCCGGGGACTGGTCGGGATTCTCGCGCACCGTGGATGGCGACCCCGCCGAACCGACCGCCGTCGATCTACTGAGTGATATCGTGCGACCGCTGCTCAGCGCAGGCTGACGTACGAAGCCGACAACCGTCGAGCAGGCTCGACTCTACCGATTCTGGGCTTCACCTTGCTGTCACCCCTGCCGCGTTCCCATCGGAGCTTCCTGGGGAAAGGAGCGGAGCATGAAGCGGATGACGTGGCAAGGAAAGGCGGTGCTGGCCATGGCGCTGGCGTCGGCATGTGTACCGGCATGGGCATGTACGCGCGCGGTCTACCTGGGTGACAACGGGGATGTGATCACCGCCCGCTCGATGGACTGGAAGGTGGATGTGGCCACCAACCTGTATGTTCTGCCGCGCGGCATTGCACGCACGGGCCAGGCCGGACCGAAGTCGGCGGCATGGACGGCACGGTACGGCAGCGTCGTTGCCACGGGCTACGATGTGTCCACCACCGATGGCATGAACGAGAAGGGGCTCGTCGCCAACCTGCTGTGGCTGGTGGAGTCGGAGTACCCGCAGCAGCGGGGTAACAAACCCGGCCTGGCCATATCGCTGTGGGCGCAGTACGTACTGGACAATTTCGCCACCGTGGGCGAAGCCGTGGCCGCGCTCGAGCGCGAGCCGTTCGCCATCGTCACCGACAAGGTGCCCGGCGAGGACCGGCAGGCCACCTTGCACCTGTCGCTGTCCGATGCGTCCGGCGACAGCGCCATCGTCGAGTACATCGGTGGCCGCCAGGTCATCCACCATGACCGCCGCTACCAGGTGATGACCAATTCGCCGATCTTCGATCAGCAGCTCGCACTCAATGCGTACTGGCAGCAGATCGGCGGCACGGTCATGCTGCCCGGCACCAACCGCTCGGCGGACCGCTTTGCGCGGGCGTCCTTCTACATCAACGCCATTCCCAAGGCTGAAGATCCGGTCGAGGCGCTGGCCAGTGTGTTCAGCGTCATCCGCAACGTTTCGGTGCCCTTCGGCATCACCACGCCGGGCGAGCCGAACATTTCCTCGACGCGCTGGCGCACGGTCGCCGACCACAAGCGCCGGCTCTACTTCTTTGAATCGGCACTGACGCCCAATACGTTCTGGGTCGATCTCAACAAGGTCGATTTCGGCGGGCAGGTGCTCAAGCTCGACCTCGGGCGGGACCAGCGCAACACCTTCTCCGGTGATGCGCTGTCGCACTTCGTGCCGAGCCAGCCGTTCGCCTTCCTCGGCACCGACGGCTAGGGCGCGCGGCTGTCGTCCTTCGGGTAGACCGCCAGGATGTCACAGCCCGGGCGGGCGAAGCTCGGGGTGTAGGAGCGGCCGTCGCCTTCGATTCCCGAGGGCATCATGACGATGCGGTCGCGGGGATTACCGCAGATCAGGCCATTCTGCAGCCCGGACTGGAAGTCCACCTCGGAGGCGCCGGCCAGGATCGAGCAGCTGCTGGCCAGCTCTACCTGGTAGTAGCGATGGCCGCCGTTGCGGCGCGGGTTGGTTTCCACCACCACGCCACCTGGTGTCTCGCTCCAGCCGCGCACGTTGCGGGTGGCGAAGCACACGGCGGACGAGGTCTGGAAGGTGTGCGGGGTGTCGCCGCTGCGGCGCCCGCGGCCCTTGGCGCTCACGGTCACGCCGGGCAGGGTGGCCGCATACTGGCGGCTGCTTTCGCGGGCGATGGTGGCGAAGCTGCGGTTGTCGATGGGGGTGACCGCGCGGACCACGCAGGTGCGGTCGTCGACCACCACCCGTTCGCCCGGCTGGCCGCAGGCCCAGCCCTGCGGTGCTTCCAGACGGAGGGTGTCGGCTTCGTTGACGCCCGGGCAGGCGGCGGCGAAATCAATGCGGAAGGCGCGGCCCTGGCCGTCTGCGACAGCGATGGAGCCGGGCGTGTCCTGCTCCACCTGCTGCACATCGCGCGCATCAAGGCAGGCCGGTGCGGGGGGTGTACGCGCTTCCTGCGCGTGCAGCGGGGTCACGACGGGGCTGGCGAGGGTCAGCGCCAACAGCAACGGTTGGACATTCATCGTGCAATCCATGCGGGGTGAATGCGCCCGACCATACCACGCAGCCGTTTCCCCTTGATGACCGCGTTGCAGGCCGGGCTGCGCACGCGCACACTGCCGTGATGGGCGCCATCTTCCACCTGCGGCATTACGGCCAGGCCACCGGCCTGGACCGGCACGACTATGCGCAATGGGTGCTGCCGCTGCAGGGCGAGCTGCAGTTCGAGCTGCAAGGTCGTGGTGGTCGCCTGGATCTGCTGCAGGGGGCATTCGTTGCGGCGGGCGAGGCGCATGACCAGATGGCGCACGGTCCGAACGGGTTCGTGATCGTCGACTGCGGCCCCGGTGTGCTCGACGATCTGACCCAGGAACACCTCAGCCGCCAGCGCTGGCTGCACCTGCCGCTGTCGTTGCGCCAGCGGCTGGCCCAGGTGCAGGGTGGGGGAGACATGCCCGAACTGCTGCCGGACCTGCTGCGGGTGTTTGCGCCGGCCGGCAGTGGCGCACGCATGCAAGGCTTGTGTGCGGCGGTGCAGGCCGCGCCTGGGCAGGCATGGCCGGTGGCGCGGATGGCGGCATTCGTTGGTGTCAGCGGAAGTCGTCTGCATGCGCTGTTCCAGCGCGAGTTCGGGGTCAGCCCGCAGGCGTGGCTCAGTGCCAGCCGGCTGCGCTGGGCCAAACATGCGCTGTTGAACAGTGCGGCGCCGATCAGCGATATCGCGCTGGCCGCAGGGTATTCCGAGCAGAGCGCACTGACCCGTGCCCTGCGTCGCGAGACGGGTCTCACGCCGAGCGCCTGGCGGCGGCAGAACGCGCTTTTGTAGAGTCGAGCTTGCTCGACTGAACGCAGTCGAGACTGAACGCAGTCGAGCAAGTTCGACTCTACTTACCGGCTGGCCAGTAGCCTCGGTCAAGACGCCGCGCGGGTCGCCGCCTACACTGCGCGGCCTGTTCTCTCCTCCGCGAAGCAGCTGAAATGCGCAACAACCCGATGGCCCTGGGCATCGCCAATGGCGTTGCCGCCGGTGCGCTCTGGGGCGTGGTCTTCCTCGCCCCCGCCGTGCTGCACTCCTTCAATGCTCTGCAACTGTCGGCCGGTCGCTATCTGGTCTATGGCCTGATTGCCGCCGTGCTGCTGCTGCCGCGCTGGAAACGGCTGGCGCCGACGCTGGGGCGCGCCGAATGGAAGGGCCTGCTCTGGCTCAGCCTGGCGGGCAACCTGGTGTACTTCCTGTTGCTGGCAACGGCCGTGCAATGGGCCGGTGGAGCGGCGGCCTCGCTCATTGTCGGCCTGATCCCGGTGGTCGTGACCCTGGTGGGCGTGCGCGAGAAGGGAGCGGTGCCGCTCGCTCAACTGCTGCCGGCGTTGGGGTTGTGCGTGCTTGGCGTGGCTCTGGTTGGCTGGGAATCACTGATGTCCGAGCATCTCGCCACGCCTTGGCGACAACGCCTGGTCGGGCTGCTGTGCGCCTTTGGTGCGCTGTTCTCCTGGGCGCTGTACTCGGTGGGCAACAGCCGCTGGCTTGCGCGCCGTGCCGATCTGTCCAGCCATGACTGGTCGCTGCTGACCGGCGTGACCACCGGCGGCCTGTCGCTGCTGCTGGTGCCGATGGCCTTCGTCGGCCAGGCGGCGGGCCACACGCCGGCCCAGTGGAGCCTGTTCTGGGGCATCAGTGCGGGCGTTGCCGTCGTGGCGTCGATTCTCGGCAACGCGTTCTGGAACCGTGCCAGCCGGCTGCTGCCATTGACCCTCACCGGGCAGATGATCGTGTTTGAAACGCTGTTTGCGCTGCTCTACGCGTTTGCCTGGCAGTGGCGCTGGCCGACTCTGCTGGAGGCGCTGGCAATCGTCTTCCTGGTGGCGGGCGTGCTGCTGTGTGCGCATGCACATCGCACGCCGCGCGCGATCGCCGAACATGCCGGCTGATTGCCTGCTTCAAGCGCCCTGATGCCTGCTTTGTCTCAATTGCAACCAAATGGCTGCACGTTGGGCGATGATCGAAACAAATAAATTTTGCATCGCAGCACTTGACAGCCGCCCGGTGCACGGTGTTTTCTGTGCGGCATGGTCGTTGATGCCGCCCTCGCCAGCCTGATTGCCGCCGCTACTGCGGGCGGTTCGGCTGCGCCGGTTGCCGCCACCACCACCATTATTACCACCACCGCCACCACTGCCCTGGTGCGGCCCGTCGTCTTCGTGTAACTCCCGAAAACAACGGCCCCGCACCATCCAGGTGGCGGGGAAACCCATCACCTGCATGCGACGGGGCCTCCCACAGAGGTCTGCATGTCTTTCAACGCCCCCGCCCATTCTGCTGCCCCGGCCGATCTGGCCGCACCGTCCACCGTCGTGCACAAGTTCGGTGGTACGTCGGTCGCCAGCGCCGAACGCTATCGCCATGTGGCCGGTCTGCTTCTGGCCCGGCCTGAGCCGCTGCAGGTCACCGTCGTTTCGGCGATGAAGGGCGTCACCGATGCGCTGATCGAACTGGCTCAGCTGGCGGCGCGCGGTGATGCAGGCTGGCGCGAGGCCTGGCATGCGCTGCGTGCCCGCCACCGCGGCGCCGCCGTGGCCCTGCTGCGTGAACAGGTGGGCGAGACCGTGGAATGGATCGACGTGCGTTTCGATCAGCTGGCCGAAGTACTGGGCGCGCTGGCGGTGATCGGCGAGCTGCCGCGCGAGGTGCTGGACCGCGTGCAGGGGCTGGGCGAAGTGTTTTCCGCGCAGCTGCTGGGCACGCATCTGCAGGCGCTTGGCGAAGACTGCGCGGTACTGGATGCTCGCGAAGTGCTGGTGGTGGGCCATGGCGAACTGGGTGTGGACGTGGACTGGGAGGCCAGTGCCGACCGTCTGGCCAAATGGCGCCTGCAGCACCCGCAGTCGCGCGTGGTCGCCACCGGCTTCGTCGCCCGTGACCGGGAAGACCGCATCACCACGCTGGGCCGCAACGGCAGCGACTATTCCGGCGCGATCTTCGCCGCCCTGTTCAATGCGGATGAACTGCATATCTGGACCGACGTCGATGGCGTGCTGTCGGCCGATCCGCGGCTGGTGCCGGAGGCCGTGCAGCTGGACGCGTTGAGCTATGACGAGGCCTGCGAGCTGGCGTACTTCGGCGCAAAGGTCGTGCACCCGCAGACGATGTCGCCGGCCATCCGCCTCGGCCTGCCGATCTTCATCCGCAATACGTTCCACCCGGCGCATCCCGGCACGCGCATCAGCGCTGAACGTTCGCCGCGTGGGCCGGTGAAGGGCCTGACCCTGAGCCCCGACCTGGCGCTGCTGAACCTGGAAGGCACCGGTCTGATGGGCGTGCCGGGCACCGCCGAGCGCGTGTTCTCGGCGCTGCGCCAGGCGCAGGTGTCGGTGGTGATGATCTCGCAGGGGTCCTCCGAGCATTCGATCTGCTGCGTGGTGCGGGCCGGTGAAGCCGCGCGGGGCCGTGATGCACTCTTGCAGGCCTTCGCCCACGAACTGGCCGTCGGCCAGGTGCAGCGCGTGCAGGTCGGCGAGGGCGTGAGCGTGCTGGCGGCAGTGGGTGATGGCATGGCGGGCCAGCCTGGCGTGGCCGCGCGCCTGTTCGAGGCGCTGGGCCGCGCCCAGGTCAACATCCTGGCGATCGCGCAGGGGTCGTCCGAGCGCAACATCTCGGTGGCGGTGGCCAGCGCCGATGCCACGCGCGCACTGCGTGCCGCGCATGCGGGTTTCTGGCTCTCGCCGCAGACCTTCGCGGTGGGGGTGATCGGGCCGGGCAATGTCGGTGCCGCGTTGCTGGACCAGTTGCTGGCCGCGCGTCCACACCTGCTGGCCAAGGCCAACGTCGACCTGCGCCTGCGTGCGCTGGCCTCGCGGTCACGCATGCGCCTGGAAGTGGATGGTCTGCACGCCGATTGGCGGCAGGCGCTGCACGATGATGGCGTGGCCAGCGATCTGGACCGGTTCACCGAACACCTGCTGGCGGCGCACCTTCCGCATGCCGTGGTCATCGACTGCAGTGGCAGCGCGGACGTCGCCGAGCGCTATGAGGCCTGGCTGGCAGCAGGCATCCATGTGGTCACCCCGAACAAGCAGGCCGGCTCTGGCCCGCTGCCGCGCTACCAGCGGATCCGTGCCGCTGCCGCCGCCAGCGGGGCGCGCTTCCGCTATGAGGCCACCGTTGGTGCCGGGCTGCCGGTGATCACCACGCTGCGTGATCTGGTCGATACCGGTGATGAAGTGCTGGCCGTGGAAGGCATCTTCTCCGGCACGCTGGCGTGGCTGTTCAACCGGTTCGATGGCAGCCAGCCGTTCTCCGCGCTGGTCGCGCAGGCACGTTCGATGGGTTACACCGAACCGGACCCGCGTGATGATCTTTCGGGCGTGGACGTGGCGCGCAAGCTGGTGATCCTCGCCCGCGAAGCCGGCCACGCGCTCAGCCTGGAACAGGTGCAGGTGGAAAGCCTGGTGCCGGCGCGGCTGCGCGAGGGCAGCGTGGACGACTTCATGGCCCGCCTGGGTGAGTCCGATGCCGGCCTCCTGCAGCGCCTCACCGATGCGCGGGCGCGCGGCGCGGTGCTGCGCTATGTCGCCCGCCTCGGCGCGGATGGCGCTTCGGTGGGCCTGCAGGAACTGCCGGCTGACCACACCTTTGCCAACCTGCGCCTGACCGACAACGTGGTGCAGTTCCGCACGCGCCGCTACTGCGACAACCCACTGGTGGTGCAGGGGCCTGGCGCGGGACCGGAAGTCACCGCTGCCGGTGTGTTTGCCGACCTGCTGCGGGTGGCGGCCGGCGAAGGAGCGCGGCTGTGATCGCACGTGCGTTTGCCCCCGCTTCGGTCGCCAATGTGGCGGTGGGCTTCGATATTCTCGGCCATGCCATTGCCGGTATCGGCGATACCGTGACGGTGCGTCGCATTGACGAGCCGACCGTCCGCATCGATGCCATCCGCGGCAGTGCGGTCGAGCTGCCGCTGGATGCGCCGGGCAATACGGCCGGGGCAGCGTTGATCTCGATGCGCGAGGGGCTCGGCCTGGCGCATGGCTTTGCGCTCGAGATCGACAAGGGCATTCCGTTCGGTTCGGGCATGGGCGGTTCGGCGGCGTCGTGCGTGGCGGCACTCGTCGCGGCCAATGCGCTGCTGGACGTACCGTTGCCGCGCGAAGCGCTGTACCCCTACGCGCTGGATGGCGAAGCGGTGGCCAGTGGTGGGCGCCATGGTGACAATGTGGGGCCGCTGCTGCTGGGCGGCCTGGCGCTGTGCACGGCCGATCGCCTGTTGCCGATACCGGTGCCTGCCAGCTGGCACAGCCTGTTGGTCCACCCGCATGCGGTGCTTGAAACCCGGCGCGCGCGGGCGGCACTACAGGGCAGCTATGCGCTGAGTGAATTCGTTGCCCAGAGCGCCAACCTTGCGCTGGTGCTCAGCGGCTGCCATCGCAGCGATGCGGCCCTGGTGCGGGCCGGCCTGCGTGACGTGCTGGTGGAGCCGCGCCGGGCTGCGCTGATCGCGGGTTTCGACGCTGCGCGCGATGCGGCGTTGGCGGCCAACGCGATGGGTGCAGGCATTTCCGGTGCCGGGCCCAGCGTCTTTGCCTGGTTTGAAGATGGCGACCAGGCCCGTGCCGCAGCGGCGCCCGTGCGCGCGGCCTTCGCTGCGGCCGGCTTCGACAGCGATGCCTGGGTGTCTCCGCTGGATGCTGCGGGAGCGCGACTGTGCTGAATCCTTCCCCCTTGCTGGATACCGATCTCATGCAATTCGTTTCGACCCGTGGCCACGCGCCCGCTGTTGGCCTGAGTGCCGCCATCGCTGCCGGTCTGGCGCCGGATGGTGGGCTGTACGTTCCGGAAGTGCTGCCCGCGCCGCGCGAACTGCAGGCCGGAGAGACCCTCGCCGAGACCGCTGCAGGACTGCTGGCGCCGTTCTTTGAAGGTGACCCGCTTGCACAGGCGCTGCCCGCGATCTGCGCTGAGGCCTTTGATTTCCCGGTGCCGCTGCGCCCGCTCGGGCGCGAGGGCGACCATGTGCTGGAGCTGTTCCATGGCCCGACGGCGGCCTTCAAGGACATTGGCGCCCGCTTCCTGGCCGGCACCTTGTCGCGCCTGCAGGCAGGCCAGCCGCGTGACCTGACCATCGTGGTGGCCACCTCGGGCGACACCGGGGCCGCCGTGGCGGCCGCCTTCCATCGCCAGCCGGGCGTGCGCGTGGTGGTGCTGTATCCCGATGGCCGGGTGTCGCCGCGGCAGGCGCACCAGTTGGGGTGCTTCGGTGACAACATCCAGGCGCTGCGTGTGGCGGGTTCGTTCGATGACTGCCAGGCGATGGTGAAGCAGGCCCTGGCCGACAAGGTGCTGCAGGCGCAGGTGCCGCTGAGCTCGGCCAACAGCATCAGCCTGGGCCGGTTGCTGCCACAGATGAGCTACTACGCGCATGCCGCACTGAACCACCACGCCCGCACGCGGCGCCGCCTCAATCTGGTGGTGCCGACCGGCAACCTGGGCAACGCGATGGCGGCCGTGCTGGCACGCACGCTGGGCGTGCCCATCGGGCAGATCGTGCTGGCCACCAATGCCAATGCGGTGTTGCCGGCGTACTTCAATGGTGCGGCTTACCAGCCGCAGGCAAGTGTCGCCACGGTCGCCAACGCGATGGATGTAGGGGCGCCGAGCAACTTCGAGCGGCTGCGCTGGCTGTACGCCGACGATGATGCGGAGCTGCGTGCCGCGTTCCGGGCGTTCGCTGTGGATGACGTGACCATCCGCGCGACGATTGCCAGTGCCTATGCCAGCAGCGGGGAGGTGTTCTGCCCGCATACCGCCACGGCGGTGAAGGTGCTGCAGGACCTGCGCGGGCGCGGCGCCAAGGGCGACTGGGCGGTGGTATCGACGGCGCATCCGGCCAAGTTCGAGGCGGTGGTGGAGCCCTTGATCGGCGAGCCGGTGGCGGTGCCACCGGCGCTGGATGCACTGCTGCAGCGCCCGGCGCATGCCGAACCGCTGGCGGCGGATTACGCGGCCCTGCGCGAGGTGCTGCTGCGCTGACGGTGGATCCACGCCATGCGCGGATGGGGTGCCGATCAGGTAGGACGGGATTGCCGGCCAGCGGCCGGCACTACCGGGGGCGGGTCGAAACGGGGATTGCCGGCCGCTGGCCGGCAACGCCACCTCAGGCCAGGCCTTCGCCCGCCAGTTCGCGCAGCCCGTCCTCGTTGAGGATCTCCACCACGTTCAGATGGGGCAGGGCGATCAGGCCCTGCTGGCGCAGCTTGGTGAAGGTGCGGCTCACCGTTTCCATCGTCAGACCCAGGTGGTCGGCGATATCGCCACGGCCCATCGGCAGTGATACGCGCAGGCCGTCGCCGCCCAGCTTGGCTTCGCGTGCAGCCAGCCGCAGCAGGAAATCGGCGAGCTTTTCCGCCGGCTGCAGGCGGGCCAGGGCCAGTGCGGCATCCTGCGCGGCGTCCAGCTCCTGGCAGGCACGCTGCAGCAGTTTGCGTTCCAGGTGCGGGTAGCGGCCGCGCAGCGCCTTCATCTGTGGCAGCGCCACCCGGCAGACACGGCTGTCGGCGATGGCCTCGATGTCATGGCGATGGTGGTCGCTGCCGCTCAGGCCCAGATAATCGCCGGGCAGCACGAAGCCGTTGATCTGGCGGCGGCCATCGGCCAGCGTGCGCACCAGGCGCAGCGCGCCCGCCGTCAATGTATAGACATGCTGACGCTCTTCGCCCGTGCGGGCCAAGGTGCTGCCCATGCTGACCTGCTGCGACACGGTCACCTGTTCCAGTGCCTGCACTTCATCGGGCGACAGCGCCGAACAGACCGCCAGGTGGCGGACCGAGCAGTGCAGGCAGTCCAGCGTGGTGCAGGACGGCGCAGCAGCTTCGTGGTTGGAGGGCAGGGCGCCGGAGGGCCGGGACATGGTGCGGAGGCGTATCACGGGCGGGGAGGGCTTTATGATACTTCATGCGGCCTGATGGCCCCTTATCGGCGGCTGAGCGATGCGGGGCGGTAGAATGTCGCCCCCTCCCACGTTCCCGTTCCTGCAGGAGTTCCGCCCGTGATCAAGCCCCGTACCCCGCCCGGCACCCTTGAACTGTTGCCGCGCGAGCAGATTGCGTTCCAGCGCATGCTGGACGTCATCCGCCGCAACTACGAGCGCTTCGGGTTCCTGCCGGTGGAAACGCCCGTGTTCGAGCTGTCCGATGTGCTGCTGACCAAATCCGGTGGCGAGACCGAGCGTCAGGTCTACTTCGTGCAGTCGACCGGTGCGCTGGCCAACGCCGCCGAATCGGGTGACCGTTCGCTGCCGGAAATGGCGCTGCGCTTCGACCTGACCGTGCCGCTGGCCCGCTACGTGGCCGAGCACGAGCACGAACTGACCTTCCCGTTCCGCCGCTACCAGATGCAGCGCGTGTACCGCGGTGAGCGCGCCCAGCGCGGCCGCTTCCGCGAGTTCTACCAGTGCGATATCGACGTGATCGGCAAGGACAGCCTGAGCGTGCGTTACGACGCCGAGGTGCTGGCCGTCATCCATGCGGTGTTCTCGGAACTGCGCATCGGTGATTTCAGCATCCAGCTGAACAACCGCAAGCTGATGCGCGGCTTCTTCGAGAGCCTGGGCGTGGCCGAGGGCGAGCGCCAGCTGGCCGTGCTGCGCGAAGTGGACAAGCTGGACAAGCGCGGCGCCGATTACGTGCGCGAGACGCTGGTGGGCGAGGGCTTCGACATCCCGGCAGAGCAGGTCGAGAAAATCCTGGCCTTCGTTGCCGTGCGTTCCAAGGGCCATGCGGATGCGCTGGCGCAGCTGGACGCGCTGGAATCCGGTGCGGCCTCGTCGGACACCCTGTGCGCCGGCGTGGCCGAACTGCGCGAGGTGCTGCAGCTGGTGCAGGCGCTGGGCGTGCCGGAAACCGCGTACTGCCTGAACTTCTCCATCGCCCGCGGCCTGGATTACTACACCGGCACCGTGTACGAAACCACCCTCACCGACCACCCGCAGATCGGCTCGATCTGCTCGGGCGGCCGCTATGAGGACCTGGCCAGCCACTACAGCAAGTCCAAGCTGCCAGGCGTGGGTATCTCCATCGGCCTGTCGCGCCTGTTCTGGCAGCTGCGCGAAGCCGGCCTGATCGACGGCATCGAAGCCAGCAGCGTGCAGGCGCTGGTGGCGCTGATGGACGAGCAGGGCATGGCCCAGTCGCTGGATATCGCCCGCCGCCTGCGCAGCGGTGGCATCAATACCGAAGTGCAGATGGAGCCGAAGAAAATCGGCAAGCAGTTCCAGTATGCGGCCAAGGCAGGTATCCGCTTCGTGGTCCTGGCCGGTGAAGACGAACTCGCCCGCGGCGTGGTGGCGGTAAAGGACCTGGTGCGTGAGCAGCAGTTTGAAGTGTCCCGCGATGAACTGGCGAGCACCCTGCAGGTCGAGCTGGAACAATCGAAGGTGATGTAACTGCCTCTGGCAACAACCCGAGGTTCGAGGAAACGCCCACCACATGGTGGGCGTTTTCGTTTCCGGGCCCCGACCCCCTTGCCGGCCAGCGGCCGGCACTACCGGGCGTGGGAGCCGGGGATTTGACGCACTGCGCAAGAATGCGCTAATGTACTAGCGCGCTATTACATTGATGCAAGACTCCCGCCCCGTGAAAGCCCGCCCCGACATCGCCGCCAAAGACCCCCGTGCCGACCTGGAATCGCTGGCGCAGGCATTTGCCGCGCTGCGCGAGCCGGAACAGGTGCTGGCCTTCCTGCGTGACCTCTGCACCCCGGCCGAACTGGAAGCCATGGCCGACCGCTGGAAGGTCGTCCCGTTGCTGCAGCAGGGCATCCCTTATCGCGAGATCCACGAACGCACCGGGGTCAGCGTGACCACCACCGGGCGGGTGGCACG
The DNA here is from genome assembly GCF_003086895.1 of Stenotrophomonas sp. ESTM1D_MKCIP4_1. Taxonomy (NCBI): domain Bacteria; kingdom Pseudomonadati; phylum Pseudomonadota; class Gammaproteobacteria; order Lysobacterales; family Lysobacteraceae; genus Stenotrophomonas; species Stenotrophomonas sp. ESTM1D_MKCIP4_1. Next base: position 1,937,594 of record NZ_CP026004.1, read on the forward strand.
CACCCTCGAGCATGGCCATCGAGGCTACGCCGCTGCCGTCGACCGCCTTGCTTCGCGCTGATCCGCGCCCCGTTCCGAACTTCGAGACCTCCCCCCATGAGTGCAACCCAGGCAGCGCCGGCACGTGACCGGCTGCGTATCGCCATCCAGAAGAGTGGCCGTCTGGCCGAACCCGCCCGCAACCTGCTCAGCGCCTGTGGCCTGAGCTGGCGCGAAAGCCGCGACAAGCTGTTCTGCTACGGCGAATCGCTGCCGGTGGATCTGCTGCTGGTGCGCGACGATGACATCCCCGGCCTGATCGCCGACGGCGTCTGCGACCTTGGCATCGTCGGCCGCAACGAGCTGGACGAACAGGCCGCCGCGCGCCGCCAGATCGGCCTGCCCGACGCCTACCAGGCGCTGCGCGGGCTCGGTTTCGGCCAGTGCCGGCTGATGCTGGCCGTGCCCGAGGAATGGCAGTGGCAGGGCCCGGCGCAGCTGGCCGGTACCCGCATCGCGACCAGTTACCCGGCCATCCTCAAGCAGTGGCTGGCCGAGCAGGGCGTGGACGCCCAGGTCGTCGAACTCTCCGGTTCGGTGGAAATCGCCCCGCGCCTCGGCACGGCCGACCTGATCTGCGACCTGGTTTCCAGTGGCGCCACCCTGCGCGCCAACCAGCTGACCCCGGTGCACAACCTGCTGGACAGCGAAGCCGTGCTGGCCGGTGCGGTGCGCGTGCCCGATGACGCCCGTGCCGGGCTGCGCAGCATGCTGCTGCGGCGCCTGGACGGCGTGGTGCAGAAGCAGGATCGCAAGCTGCTGATGTTCCGTGCCACCGAAGACCGCGTGGATGCACTGGCGCAGCTGCTGGCCGATGCCGAGCCGCTGGTGCGTTTGCCTGCTGATGGCGGTGCACTGCGCCTGCAGACCATGTGCCCGGGTCCGTTGACCTGGCAGCGCATGGAAGAACTGGAGCGCGCCGGCGCACAGGGCCTGATGGTACTGAGCGTGGAGCGGTCGCTGGCATGAATCGTCTGATCTGGTCACAACTTGATGAAACCGCCCGCAGTGCCGCGCTGACCCGCCCGGTGCAGACCGTCGCGCAGCAGACCCGCGACGCTGTGGCGGCGCTGATTGCACAGGTGCGGGAACAGGGTGACGAGGCGCTGCGTGCGATCACCGCCCGTTTCGATCGCGTCGAACTCGCGTCGTTCGAGGTCAGCGACGCAGAGTTCGCCGCAGCCGACGCCGCCGTACCGGCCGAGCTGCGCCAGGCCATGGTTGAAGCGGCCGAGCGCATCACGCGCTTCCACAAGGCCGGGATGGGCCAGGGCTATGCGGTGGAAACCGCGCCCGGCGTGGTCTGCGAACGCATGCTGCGGCCGATTGGCCGCGTCGGCCTGTACGTGCCGGCGGGCAGCGCGCCTTTGCCGTCCACCGCATTGATGCTGGGCGTGCCCGCGCAGCTGGCGGGCTGCCCGCAGGTGGTGCTGTGCACGCCGCCGCGCTCCGATGGCACGGCCGATCCGGCTGTACTGGTCGCCGCGCGACTGACCGGCGTGCAGCGCGTATTCAAGCTGGGCGGCGCCCAGGCCATTGCCGCGATGGCCTATGGCACGGCCAGCATTCCGGCGTGCGACAAGCTGTTCGGGCCGGGCAACAGCTTTGTTACCGAGGCCAAGCAGCAGGTGGCACAGGATGGCGCCGCCGCCATCGACATGCCGGCTGGCCCTTCCGAAGTGCTGGTGATCGCTGATGCGGGCGCCAATCCGGCATTCGTCGCGGCGGACCTGCTGTCGCAGGCCGAGCACGGGCCGGATTCGCAGGTGCTGCTGCTGACCGACGACGCGGCGATGCTGGCTGCGGTTGAGGCGGAAGTGGAGCGCCAGGTTGCGCTGCTGCCGCGGCAGGAGATCGCGCGCCAGGCCCTGTCGGCCTCGCGCCTGATCCAGGTCGATGCGCTGGCCGATGCCTTTGCCATCAGCAACCGTTATGCCCCCGAGCACCTGATCCTGGCCCTGCGCGAGCCGCGTGACTGGCTGGACCAGGTGCAGGCGGCCGGTTCGGTGTTCCTCGGCGACTACACCCCCGAAGCGCTGGGCGACTACTGCAGTGGCACCAACCATGTGCTGCCTACCGCCGGTGCTGCGCGCGCCTACAGTGGCGTCAGCGTTGCCAGCTTCCAGAACCTGATCAGCGTGCAGAGCGCCAGCGCCGCCGGCCTGGCCGCGATCGGCGGCTGTGCGCGCATCATCGCCAGCGCCGAAGGCCTCGATGCGCACGAGCGCGCCGTGGCCCTGCGCATGGAGGCTGCGGCATGAACGCAGGCATTGATGAGATGCTGGCACTGGTTCGCCCCGATCTGCAGGCGTTTGCCGGTTACAGCTCGGCACGCAGTGCGGCAGTGCAGGGCGAGGTCTGGTTGAACGCCAATGAATCGGCGTGGGCCAATCCAGCCGACAGCGCGGGCAGCAGCCGTCGCTACCCCGAGCCGCAGCCGCTGGCGCTGCGCGAAGGCTTGGCTGCCCTGTACGGCGTGCAGCCGCAACAGCTGCTGGTCGGTCGTGGCAGCGACGAGGCGATTGATCTGCTGGTTCGCGCCCTGTGCGTGCCCGGCCGCGACGGTGTGCTGGTGACCTCGCCGGTGTTCGGCATGTACGCGGTCTGCGCGCGCCTGCAGGGTGCGCCGCTGATCGACGTGCCGCTGGTGGACGGCGAGGACGGCCTGCATGCCGATCTCGACGCGGTCATCAGCACGGCGCAGGTGCAGCGCGCAACGCTGGTCTTCCTCTGCGCGCCGTCCAATCCGGCCGGCAGCGATATCGATCTGGCCGATATCGCGCGCGTCGCCACCGCACTGCGCGGGCAGGCGCTGGTGGTGGTGGATGAGGCCTATGTCGAGTACGCCCAGCGTGCATCGGCGACCACGCTGCTGTCCGCGTACGCCAACCTGGCGGTGCTGCGCACGCTGTCCAAGGCGCATGCGCTGGCGGCCGCGCGCATCGGCACCCTCATCGCCGCGCCCGAACTGATTGCCGTGCTGCGCCGCTGCCAGGCGCCGTACCCGGTGCCGACCCCGTGTGCCGAGCTTGCCGTGCAGGCGCTGCAGCCGGCTGCGCTGGCGCGCACCGCCGAGCGCGTGGCCACGGTCATCGCCGAGCGCGAGCGTCTGTTCGCGGCCCTGCCGGGGCTGCCCGGCGTGCGCCGCGTGTACCGCTCGTCCGGCAACTACCTGCTGGTCCGGTTTGCCGATGCACAGGCCGCGTTCGATGCGCTGCTGGCCGCAGGCGTAGTGGTGCGCGACCAGCGCGCCGCGCCGCAGCTGGGCGATGCACTGCGCATCAGCATCGGCAGCCCCGAAGAAAACGACCGCGTACTTGCGGCCCTGTCGGCCCGGAGGGCTGCTGCATGACCCCCATCCTGTTCATCGACCGCGACGGCACCCTCATCGAAGAGCCGGCCGATTTCCAGATCGACGCCTACGAAAAGCTGCGCTTCGTGCCTCAGGTGATCCCGGCGCTGCTGAAGCTGCGCGATGCCGGCTACCAGTTCGTCATCGTCACCAACCAGGATGGCCTGGGCAGCGAGAGCTACCCGCGTGCCAGCTTCGAGGGTCCCAACGACCTGATGCTGCAGATCTTCGAGAGCCAGGGCATCACCTTCCGTGACGTGCTGGTGGACTGCAGCTGGCCGCAGGACAACGCGCCCACGCGCAAGCCGGGCATCGGCCTGATGACCGCCTATCTGCAGGACCGCAGCATCGACTGGGCGCGTTCGGGCATGGTCGGCGACCGCATCACGGACCTGCAGTTCGCCGACAACCTCAACATCCGTGGCTTCCAGCTGCGCACCGAACAGTTCGGTGGTGAATGGGACTGGGCGGGTATCGCCCACGCCCTGGCCGATGCACCGCGCACCGCCGTGGTCCAGCGCAATACCAAGGAAACCAAGATCCGCGTCGAACTGGACCTGGATCGCGTCGGCGACGCGCACATTTCGACCGGCCTGCCGTTCTTCGACCACATGCTGGAGCAGATCGGCAAGCACGGCGGCTTCGCCCTGGACATCCGGGCCGAGGGCGACCTGCACATCGACGAGCACCACACCATCGAAGACACCGGCCTGGCCTTGGGCCAGGCGCTGCGCGAGGCGCTGGGTGACAAGCGCGGCATCGGCCGCTACGGCTTCACCCTGCCGATGGATGAGACCCTGGCCAGCGCCGCGCTGGATTTCAGCGGCCGCCCGTATTTCGTCTTCGAAGGCGAGTTCAAGCGCGAGCGCGTGGGCGACATGCCGACCGAGCTGGTGCCGCACTTCTTCCGTTCGCTGTGCGATGCCAGCGGCCTGAACCTCAACCTGCAGGTGCGCGGCGACAACGACCACCACAAGGTGGAAGCCTGCTTCAAGGCACTGGCGCGTGCACTGCGCCCGGCGCTGGCCCGGCAGGGCACCGCGCTGCCGACCACCAAGGGGGCGCTGTGAGCGAGGTTGCACTGATCGATGCCGGCGGTGCCAACCTCGGTTCGGTGCGCTACGCGCTGGAGCGACTGGGCGCGAATGTGCGCCTGGTACGCGATGCCGAGGGCCTGGTCGGCGCACAGCGGGTGATCCTGCCCGGCGTCGGTGCCGCGGCACCGGGCATGCAGCGCCTGCATGCACAGGGCCTGGTTGAACCGCTGCGCCGCCTGGAGGTGCCGCTGATGGGCATCTGCCTCGGCATGCAGCTGCTGTTCGAGCGTTCCGAGGAAGCCGGCGTGGATACCCTGGGGCTGATTCCCGGCGTGGTCCGCAAGCTGGTACCGGCCTGTGGCATCCGCGTGCCGCACATGGGCTGGAACCGGCTGCTGGCGCTGCGTCCTTCGCTGCTGCTGCAGGGCGTACCCGACCGCGCCAGTGCCTACTTCGTGCACAGCTACGCCGCACCGTTGAATGCCCATACCGTCGCTGCCTGCGACCATGGTGGCCTGTTCACCGCTGTGACCGAGCAGGGCCGCTACTTCGGCGCCCAGTTCCACCCCGAACGTTCCGGCGATACCGGTTCGCTGATGCTGCGCAATTTCCTCGAGGGCACTGCTGCATGAGTTTCACCGTCTACCCCGCACTGGATATCCGCGAAGGCCGCGTGGTGCGGCTGCGCCAGGGCGACTACGCGCAGGAAACCTCCTATGGCGATGATCCGCTGCCGCGCGCGCAGGCCTTCGCCGCGCAGGGCGCGCAGTGGATGCACCTGGTCGATCTGGATGCGGCGCGTGCCGGTGGCTACACCCTGGCCCCGCTGCTGGGGTCGATCCGCCTGCAGACCCCGTTGCAGGTGCAGACCGGCGGCGGCGTGCGCGGTCGTGACGACGTCGCACGCATGCTCGATGCCGGTGCCAACCGCGTGGTGGTCGGCTCGCTGGCCGTGCGCCGCCCTGATGAAGTGCTGGGCTGGCTGGAAGAATTCGGTGCCGAGCGCATCACCGTCGCCCTCGACGCGCGCCAGGATGCCGAAGGCCAGTGGCAGCTGCCGGTGCACGGCTGGACCGAGAATGCCGGGGTGACGCTGGATGATCTGGCCCTGCGCTATGCGAAGGCCGGCATGCGCCATCTGCTGTGCACCGATATCGCCCGTGACGGCATGCTGGCCGGGCCCAACATCAGTCTGTATGCGCATCTGTCGGCCCTGTTGCCCGGCGTGGCGGTACAGGCCTCCGGTGGCATCCGCAACGTGGCGGACGTGGCCGAGGCGCGTGCGGCCGGCTGTGGTGGCGCCATTCTCGGCAAAGCACTGCTGGAACAGCGCATGGACCTGGGCGAGGCACTGGCATGTTGAGCCGCCGCATCATTCCCTGCCTGGACGTGCGCGATGGCCGCGTGGTCAAGGGCGTACGCTTCCGCGATCACGTCGATATGGGTGACATCGCCGAGCTGGCCCAGCGTTATCGCGACCAGGGCGCCGACGAGCTGGTGTTCTATGACATCGGCGCCAGCCCGGAGGCACGTTCGGTGGACGTGGCATGGATCGAGCGCATCGCCCGGTTGATCGACATTCCGTTCTGCGTGGCGGGTGGCATCGACAGCGTTGAGACCGCGCGCCGGGTGCTGTTTGCCGGTGCGGACAAAGTGTCGATCAATTCGCCCGCGCTGGGCCGTCCGGAACTGATCAGTGAACTGGCCGAGGAGTTCGGCGTGCAGTGCGTGGTGGTGGGCGTCGATTCGGTGCGCGAGGACGATGGGCAGTGGCGGGTGCGCCGTTTCACCGGCGACCCGAGCAAGACCCAGGCGGTGCCCCTGCGCACGCTGGACTGGATCATCGAGGCGCAGCGCCGCGGTGCCGGGGAAATCGTGCTGAACTGCATGGACAGCGACGGCGTGCGCCGTGGATATGACGTGGAGCAGCTGCGCCAGGCGCGTGCGGTGTGCAACGTGCCGCTCATCGCTTCCGGCGGTGCCGGCGCGATGGAGCATTTCGCGCAGGCCTTCGACCAGGCCGACGTGGACGGTGCGCTGGCCGCCAGCGTGTTCCACAGCGGTGCCATCGCCATTCCGGATTTGAAGCGCTACCTGCGCGAGCAGCAGATCGAGGTTCGAGATGTCTATTGAAGTACGCCCATCGCCGCAGGCGCTGGAAACGCTGGACTGGGCAAAGGGCGATGGCCTGCTGCCGGCCGTGGTGCAGGATGCCGATACCCTGCAGGTGTTGATGCTGGGTTATGTCAGCGCCGAGTCGCTGCACATCACCCAGGTCACCGGGCACATGACGTTCTACAGCCGCAGCAAGCAGCGCCTGTGGACCAAGGGCGAACAGTCCGGCCACGTGCTGGCGGTGCAGTCGATCAGCGTGGACTGCGATGCCGATACCGTGTTGGTGCTGGCCCGTCCGGCCGGGCCGACCTGCCACACCGGTGCCGAAAGCTGCTTTGATGGCGCACCGAAGGATTTCCTGGGCGGCCTTGGCCAGTTGGTCGCCGTGCGCGACGCGCAGCGTCCGCCGGGCAGCTACACCACCTCACTGTTCGAGGGCGGTATCCGCCGCATTGCACAGAAGGTCGGCGAGGAGGGCGTGGAAACCGCGCTGGCGGCCGTCGCCCAGGATGATGCGGCCCTGCTGGGTGAATCGGCCGACCTGCTGTACCACCTGCTGGTGCTGCTGCGCGCGCGTGGGCTGTCGCTGGATGATGCGCGGGCGGTGCTGGAACAGCGCCACCGTTGAACCGGGTGTGCGGACCAACGGTCCGCACCTACAATATGGCGTCTTTCTTTCCCGGACCGCCTCCATGAAACTGCCCGCCGCCTGGCTGTGCTGCCTGTTGCTGACGTCGCCGGCCTGGGCCGCCGACACGGTGGTCAGTGGCAAGGTCTATCTCGAACGCGACGGCAAGCCCGGGCGCGGTGCGACCGATCCGGGCCTGGCCGGTGTGCAGGTCTCCAACGGAGAAACCATCGTCAAGACCGCTGCCGATGGCAGCTACAGCCTGCCGGTGCGCGACGGGCAGACGGTGTTCGTGATCAAGCCCGATGCCTACACGTTCCCGAAGGCGGCTGATGGACTGCCTGCGTTCTGGCGCCACTACCGCCCGAACGGATCGCCCGCCTTGAAGTACGGTGGCATCGCCGCGACCGGTGAGGCCGGCCGTGGCTGGGATTTCGCCCTGCAGTCCGACCGCCATGACAGCCGCCGCGGCTTCCAGATGCTGGTCTTCACCGATTCGCAGACGGCCACCCTGAAGGACATCGGCTACTACCAGCAGGCCATCGTGGCCCCGCTGGTGGGCCAGACCAAGGCGCGCCTGGGCACCACGCTGGGCGACATCGTCAATGATGATCTCAGCCTGTACCCGGCCATCAACAAGGTCACCACCCAGCTGGGGGTGCCGTGGTTCCACGTGCCGGGCAACCACGATCTGGATTTCGACGCCGCCAACGACGACCACTCGCTGGACAGCTGGCGCAACATCTACGGCCCCGATACCTATGCGGTGGAAGAGGGCGGTGCCAGCTTCGTTTTCCTGGATGACGTGGTGTACGACCCCAACGCCAAGCCGAAGTACGTTGGTGGCCTGCGCGAAGACCAGTTTGCTTTCCTTGCCGGCTACCTGAAGGGCCTGCACAAGGACCGCCTGCTGGTGCTGGGCATGCACATCCCGCTGTTCGATGCCGCACCGGGGCGCGAGACGTTCCGCCATGCAGACCGCCAGCGCCTGTTCGACCTGCTCAAGGACTTCCGCAACGTGCTGGTGCTGAGTGGCCACAGCCACACCCAGCAGCACGTCTACCACGGCAAGGCGGAGGGCTGGCAGGGTGAGAAGCCGCTGCACGAGTACAACGTCGGCGCCAACTGCGGTGCGTTCTGGTCGGGCGTGAAGAGCGCCGCTGGCGTGCCGGACAGCACGATGAGTGACGGTACGCCCAAGGGCTATGCGCTGCTGGACGTGGCCGGCAACGGCAGCTACCGCCTGCAGTACCGCGTGGCCGGTGCCCCGGCCAGCGACCAGATCGGCCTGCATGCACCGAAGGTGCTGCGCCAGGGGGCCTACCCGGCGTGGGGCGTGTACGCCAACGTCTACATGGGTGAGGACACCAGCGTGGTGGAGTTCCGCGTCGATGGCGGCGCATGGCAGCCGATGAAGCAGGTCAGCCAGCCGGATCCGCGCCTGCTGGTCGAAAACGTCGCCGATGACACGGCCGACGCCCTGCGCGGCTATGATCGTTCGCCGGAAGCCACCGCATCGCCGCACCTGTGGCGTGGCGCGCTGCCGACCAACCTCGAGGTGGGCAGCCACAAGGTCGAGGTTCGCTCGACCCAGCCCGATGGCGCGGTGTTCACCGCCACCACCCGTTACAGCCTGCAGACGGCACAGCCCTGATCCAGGCCGGTCCGGGTGCAGGTTCGCTGCACCCGGTCCCGCAGCGTTGGCAAAGCGCGTGCAATGCCTGAGAATCGACACGATTCAATCGATTCAAGCAGGCCAGTGTGAACGTTGCAGCAGCGTCCCCGGTACTTTCCGATCTGGCCAGCCCTTCCGCTGGCAGCGGTGCCCCCCACGGCCATGATCCGCGCAGCCTGGTGGTGGCCGATGTTGGTGGCACCTTTGCCCGCCTGGCCCTGGCCGAGACCACGCCAGGGCAGACCCCGCGCCTGGGCAGCTACCGCACATATGCCTGTGCCGACCACCCGAGCCTGGCTGCAATCCTCGCCGATTTCACCGCCAGCCTCGGTCAGTCGGTGAGCACGGCGGTCGTGGCCATTGCTGGCCTGCTCGATGGCGATGTGCTGATCAACGCCAACCTGCCCTGGACGGTCTCGCTGTCGACCACGCGTGCGCAGTCCGGGCTGCAGGAACTGCAGTTGATCAACGATTTCGAGGCGGTGGCGCTGGCCATTCCGTATCTGCAGGCTGACACGCTCGTTCCGTTGAACGGCGATGCCGATCCATCGCAGGCGTTCCCGGCGCTGGTGCTGGGCGCCGGCACGGGCCTGGGGGCAGCGCTGCGCTTCGCCGATGGTGAGCGCCCGGTGCTGGCCAGCGAGATCGGCCATGCCGCCCTGGGGGCCGGCAACGCGCTGGAACTGCAGGTACTGGGCAGGCTGCTGCAGCGCTGGCCGCACGTGGACAACGAGCGCGTGCTGTCCGGCAGTGGCCTGATGAACCTTTACCCCTGCCTGTGCGAGCTGCGCGGTGTGACGCCGCAGTGGACCAGCACCGAGGCGCTGATCGGCGCAGCGCGCAGTGGCGAGGATGCGTTGGCGGTGGAGACCCTGCAGGTGTTCTGCGCCTGGCTGGGCAGCCTGGCCGGTGATGCGGCGATCGCCGTCGGTGCGCGTTCGGTGTATCTGGCTGGCGGCATCTCCGCGCACGTGCAGGATTTCCTTGCCGATGGCCGCTTCCGCGAGCGTTTCCTCAACAAGGGTGTGTTGACCGACGTGCTGCGGCAGGTGCCGGTGTGGCGCGTCGAGCATGGCCAGCTGGGCGTGCTGGGCGCAGCGGTCTGGCACGCGGCGCGCCGGGCCGCCTGACAACAGCAAGGGCTGCCGGCAGCCTGCCGGCGGCGGATCGAACGACGGAGGCGGACATGGTGGATCGCAGGCAGTTCCTGCAGGCCGGAGCACTGGCCGCAGGCATCGCAGCCTTGCCGGGCGTGCAGGCACGCAGCCAGGGCGGGGCGAAGGTCGTTTCAACGTGGGATTTCGGCGTGCCGGCCAATCAGGCGGCGTGGAAGGTGCTGGCCGGCGGCGGCAGCGCGCTGGATGCGGTGGAAGCGGGCGCACGCTGGGCAGAGAGCGAGCTGTGCAATCCCACGGTCGGCCATTGCGGCAACCCGGATCGCGACGGCGTGCTGAGCCTGGATGCCAGCATCATGGACGGCGATGGCCGCTGCGGTGCGGTGGCTGCGCTGGTGGACATCCTGCACCCGGTGTCGGTGGCCCGCAAAGTGATGGAGAACAGTCCGCACGTGCTGCTGGTGGGCGAGGGCGCCCAGCAGTTCGCGGTGCAGCAGGGCTTCGAGCGCCAGCACCTGCTGACCCCGCAGGCTGAAGCGGCCTGGCGCGAGTGGCTGAAGACCGAGCAGTACCAGCCGCAGATCAACGCCGAGCGTCGCGGCATCCCCGGCAACAGTGACAACCACGACACCATCGGCATGCTGGCGCTGGATGCCAAGGGCAACCTTGCCGGCGCCTGCACCACCAGCGGCATGGCCTGGAAGCTGCACGGGCGCGTGGGCGACAGCCCCATCATCGGCGCCGGCCTGTACGTGGACAACGAAGTGGGCGCGGCCACGGCCTCGGGCGTGGGCGAAGAGATGATCCGCAATGCGGCCTCGTTCCTGGTGGTCGAGCTGATGCGCCAGGGGCGCACGCCTGCGCAGGCCTGCCGCGAGGCGATCGAGCGGGTGGTGCGCAAGCGCCCCGAAGCCAGCAGGACCCTGCAGGTCTGCTTCCTGGCCATGAGCAAACAGGGTGAGGTGGGCGCATACGCGCTGCATCGCGGCTTCGTCTACGCCGTCTGTGATGCACAGCGCCAGGATGACCTGCGCGATTCGCCGTCGATCTACACGAGCACCCAGGCGTGAGCGTGCGCCTGGGGTTGGAAATCGCCAGCAATTCGGTGGCCTCGGCGCTTGCCGCGCAGGCTGGTGGTGCCGACCGCATCGAACTGTTCGACAATCTTGCCGAGGGCGGCACCACGCCGTCTTTTGCCAGCATCGCCATTGCCCGCGAGCGGCTGACCATTCCGCTGTTCGTGCTGGTGCGCCCGCGTGCCGGCGACTTCCACTACGACGCATTGGAAACCGAGCTGATGCTGCGTGACATCGCGCAGTGCCGTGCACTGGGCTGTGATGGCGTGGTGGTGGGCGCGCTGGATGCGCAGGGTGACATCGACCTGCCGCTGTGCCGGGAGCTGGTGCAGGCCGCCGGGCCGCTGCAGGTCACGTTCCATCGCGCTTTCGATGCGACCCGCGATCTGTCCGCGGCGCTGGAGCAGGTGATCGGCCTCGGCTGCCAGCGCGTGCTGACGTCGGGCGGGCAGGTCAGTGCCGAGGCCGGCAGCAAGGTGCTGGCTGCGCTGGTCAGCCAGTCCGCGGGGCGCATCAGCGTGATGGCCGGCGCCGGGCTGGGCCCGGCCAACATCGCCGCGGTGGCCCGGCAGACCGGTTGCAGCGAACTGCACGCGTCTGCCAAGGGTCTGCGGCGTTCGGCCATGCAGTTCCAGAACCCGGTGCTGCGTGGGCTGGACCCCGACTGGAGCCAGACCAGCACCGCCACGGTTGCGGCCTTGCGCAAGGCGCTGGTCGCCGCGCGGTAACCCGCTTTTCCGTAGAGCCGAAGGTAGCGGCAGGAGCCGCTGCCAACGTCGCTTGCGACGGCCCGCAGGGTGCCGGTCAGGACGACCGGCATAGCCCACGCTCGGCCGCGCTTTGCGCACAACAGAACGGCAGCCACCTGTAAAAGCGTGACTGTCGTGGAGGACCGTTGCGCGGGGTCGGATCCCTTCGCAGAAGGGCTCCGACCCCGATGGCGCCTTAGAACTTGTAGGTCGCGCCGAAGTAGATCTGTCGGCCCGAGTACAGGTTGGAGATCAGGCGCGACTGGGTGTCGTTGCCCAGGTAGATGCGCTGCTCGGACTTGGTGGCATTGAGCACCGAGGCAGTGAAGGTCAGCGCTTCGGTGAAGTTGTAGGCCACGTTCAGATCGAGCTGGTCGTACGGTTCGCTGTACTGGGTCATGCCGTTGACCAGGCCGCCGACCACTTCACCACGACGGTTGTACGAGGCACGGGCCAGGAACCGGTCGGTTTCGTAGAACACCGTCAGGTTGGCCTGGTTCTTGGCGCTGCCGACCAGCGGCGATGCGCCGAGGTTCTCGCCATTGAGCTCGATCGACGCCAGGTTGGTGTCGTTGTAGGTGTAGTTGGCCTGCACGCCCAGGCCGAAGTCGAAGGTGTACTGACCGTACAGTTCCACGCCCTGCGACACCGCATCGCGCCCGTTGGCCTGGGTGCTGTAGTTCTGCACCGTCACCATCTCGCCGCCGACTTCCATCTGCACGTCACGCACGATCGGCACGGTGAAGTTGCTGATGTCCTTGCGGAACAGACCCACGCCCGCCACTGCGCCCGGCATGAAGTACCACTCGACGCCGAGGTCGTACTGGGTGGCCTCGAAGGCTTCCAGATTCTTGTTGCTGCCGCTGCCGGCCCAGCCTTCGGTCGGTGCGCCGCCGGCGACGCGGCGGTCATTGACGTACTCGGCGCTGTAGTAGCTCAGGCTGCCCGGCGAGGCAATGCTGGTGTAGCTCGGGCGCGCCACGACCTTCGATGCCGCACCGCGCAGGACCAGCGAGTCGGTGATGTCCCAGGCGATGTTGAAGCTGGGCAGCACGTCGGTGTAGGTGCGGTCCGAACCGATCAGCTCGTAGCTCTTCTCGCGTGCAAGATTGTCCGGCAGGCGCACGAAGCCGCTTTCGCAGCCGTAGGTGGGGTAGGCGGCCGCTGCCGGATCATCGCAGGACATCGGTGCGCCGGAAGCGTTGTCCAGGAAGTAGTCGTTGAAGCGTTCGATGGAATCGCTGGACTGGGCGAACTGCTCGGTACGCACCACGCGCACACCCACGTTGCCGCGCAGGCGCTCGGTACGGAAGTTTGCCTGGAAGTAACCGGAATAGATCTTCTCGTTGACGTTGTAGACGAAGTCGTCTTCCACGCGGTTGTGCGACTGGCCGTACGTGCTGTTCAGGTAGTCGATGTAAGCCGGGTAGTTGATGCCCGGGAACACATTGGCATTGAAGCCGTGGCCAAGGCCGGTGATCGGGTTGGACAGGAAGAAGCCCGGCTGGGCGATGCCGGCCGTGTTGTCGCAGCCCGCCTGGTAGCGGCTGTCGTAGTCGTTCGGATCGGCGCCCTTGCACACCCAGTAAGTGTTGCCGGTGTTGCGATGGACCTTGCCGTCACGGTACTTGGCGCCGAACTGGATCGAGTCCAGCCAGCCGCTCTCGAACATCTTGGTGACGTCAGCCTGGAAATGGCTCTGCTTGACCTCGGTCTGCATCCAAGACGAGTCGGTCGAGCCGGTATCGACCTCGGCGATGCCATTCATCAGCACCTCCTGCAGGTTCGGCGAGACGGTCAGCGTCGGCGTGCCGGTCAAATCCCATGCGGTGTACTGGTTGCCCGATTCCCACACGCCGTTGACGCGGCGGCGCGGCTTCGCCGACATGCGGAAGTTCATCGACGGACCGCCTTCGGACCAGGTGCGGCCACCGCTGAAGGAGGCCTTCCACAGGGGACTGATATCCCAGTCGATGGTCAGGTCGGCGGTCTGCGAGAGCGCCTTTTCACGGCTGTAGCCGCCGGTCAGCTGCGGGGTCGGAATGGTGCAGTCGTCCGGTCCCCAGCCACCCGGGGCCAGGCCGGCGGCCGCGGCTTCGTCTTCGCTGCAGTAGTAGGCCTTGCCCGGCAGCTTCTCGAACTGGGCGCCGGTCACCACGGTGCCACTGGGGTCGAAGGTCAGGCCATTGAGCAGGCGCCCGCCGGCCCAGTTGCCGTCACCGTTGTAGCGGGCCATGTTCCATTCGGGCACCTTGAGCATGTTCTGCGCATAGTCGCCGTCCAGCTGGAAGCGGAAGTAGTTGGCGGTCAGGGTCAGGTTGTCGACCGGCTTGAACTGGAACGTCAGCTGGCCACCCTTGCGCTCGCGCTTCTCTTCCTTCACGGCGAAGTTCACCGAGGTGGGCATGAAGAAGTCGGTGTAGTTGTTGCCGAACTGGTCGTTGAAGCCGGAGTTGCCCCACCAGTAGTTGATGCCGCCCTGGGTGAGGGCATTGCCGTTGGCATCACGGGCGTCGACGTCGGTGCCGTACCACTGGTAGTTCTCGGTGGTCACTTCCATGGTGCGGCTGGTGCGCTTCTGCTGGGTTACGCCCACCAGCACACCGAAGCGCTCGTCCTTGCTGTGCCACGAGTACAGCGCCGACGCCTGCGGGTCGACATCCTGGTGGGTATCGGAGGAGACGCCTTCCAGGGTCACGTAGCCGGAGTTGGATTCCATTTCCAGCGGGCGGCGGGTGTGCAGGATGACCGTGCCACCGATGCCGCCTTCGTCGATGCGTGCTTCCGGCGACTTGAACAGCTCGGCGCTGGACAGCATGTTCGACGGCAGCAGGGTGTAGTTGAACGAACGGCTGGCCTCGTCATTGGTTTCGGAGGTGGCGATGTAGTTGCCGTTCAACTGGGTGAGGGTCAGGTCCGGATCGAGGCCGCGCACGCTGACGCTCTTGCCTTCGCCGCCGTCGCGTGTGATGACCACGCCAGGCACGCGCTGCAGGGAGTCGGCCACGTTCTTGTCGGGGAACTTGCCGACGTCCTCGGCGGTGATCACTTCAACGACGGCGTTGGCGTCACGCTTCTGCTGCAGGCTCTTTTCGATGGCGTAGCGGTAGCCGGTGACCTGGACGCTGTCCAGGGTGGTGGCATCGCTGCTGCCGGTGGTGGTCTGTGCGGTGGCCTGCTGGGCAGCGGCGCCGAGGGGCGCGACAGCTGCAGCCAGGGCCAGCGCGACGGCCAGCGACAAGGCGTCGCGACCGTGCGTATGAGTTGAATGCTTGATTGCCATCTCTCCCTCTCTCCTGGATTGATCCGGTGACTGACGCGGAACTTGAATCGATCTAATCTGTGATGCCGATTTTGCTGAAGCCGCGCGGCTGCCTGGGGCGGCGCGCTCGTGCTCGTGTACGTGTTGTTCCGGTCCCCAACGCCGGGCCATCTCCTGAATCCGCTTGGATCGATCTAAGCGATGGCGGGGCGATTTTTAGCATGGCCGGAAGGGTTGCGCATGCTGCTACGCAATATTGCAGTGACGTGTCTGGCGAATGATGATTCGCTGAAATGGACTGGAATCGTTTACATGCGCAAAAGGGGGAGGGGGGTTCGGCAGGGCTTGCAGCCCTGCACCTGTTTGAAGCCGAAGTCGAAGCCGAAGCAAGATCAAAGGCGGCTCTGGCTTTCTGCTGGTTGGGCGGGGCGGTGTGGGCTGGCAGGACACGCCGTAAACCCGTCCATGGGGGCTCGATGGCGCCATCCATGGCGCCAACGGTCCTGCCAGCCCACACCACCCCACCCCCGACAGTTTCCTGGTGACGGTTGGAACATCACTTCAGCTGTCGACGAAATCTGTCAGATATCGAACTTCATCTGAGGTCAGAGCCCATTGCGTAGCAACGGGATCCGACCCCGTCATTCCGGCAGATCGCGGAGAACTGTCCAAGGCGGGGTGGGTCCGGTTGAGGGGGCGTGAGCGCCATGGATGGCGCGACCGAGGCTACATGGACGTATTTACGCCGTCCCCCTCAACCGGACCCACCCCGCCAACCCACAGGACTCCAGCTCTTGACGTTGACGTTGACGTTGCCTTGGCTTGCAGCAGGTGCAGGGCTGCAAGCCCTGCAAGAGACCCCCCTCTTTTGCTGCGGCGCAGAATGCAACGGCAGCGCGGCTTTGCTTTACTTCAATCGATCTAAATCCGCCGGGGTGCGGATTTGTACCGATGGAAACGAGGCGTTCGGCCCTGACGGCCGGCGCTTCGCTGCCGCCCTGCCGCCAAGGAGTCCTGTCCGTGACCAGGTTGTCCCGCCGTCTGTCCGCCCGCCGCTTGCCGGCCCTGTCCCAGCGCCCGCTGGCCCGCGTTGCCTGCCTGCTGGCATTGGCGGTCACGCCCTGGCTGCAGGCCGCACCGGCCGCCCTGGAACGTGAGGTCAACACCTTCATCGGCAGCAAGGATGACGGCAACACCTTCCCGGGCGCATCGGCCCCGTTCGGCCTGATCCAGGTCAGCCCCATCGGCAGCCATTACTCGGGCTGGCGCTACGACGACGAGAAGATCCGCGGCTTCGGCCACTCCTTCCTGTCCGGCGCCGGTTGCTGGGAACAGGGCGGGCAGGTCTCGATCCTGCCGGTCACCGGCAGCATCGGCCCGGGAGGCGATTTCGATACCGCCAATGCCAAGCAGTTCGATCACAAGGCTTACGCCTCGGCGTACACGCATGACGGTGAAGTCGGCCAGGCCGGCTATTACAAGGTGCGCCTGACCAGCTACGGCGGCATCGATGCCGAAGCCACCGCGCGCACCCGCGCGGCGGCCGAGCGCTATACCTTCAGCCAGCGTGGCGGCGAAGGCCATGTGCTGGTCAACGTCGGTCAGGCCAACGAACGTCACTCGGTCATCGGCAGCGTGATCGACGTGGTCGGTGACCGCGTGGTGGAAGGCAAGCTGGTCACCAAGAGCTTCTGCGGCGGGCACCAGTACACCACCTGGTTCCGCGTCGAGTTCGACCGTCCGTTCAAGGCGCATGGCACCTGGGGTGAGGGCGGCGGCCTGCCCAACGCGCGGCACAGCATGGAAGGCGAGCAGAAGCCAAACGGCGCCTGGTTGACCTTCGACCTGGCCAAGGGCCAGTCGGTCACCGCCGTGAGCGCGATTTCGCACGTGGATGCCGAGGGTGCACGCACCAACCTGCGGGTCGAGGGCATGCAGGGCGGGGCACTGATCGGTTTCGACCGGATGCGTTCGCGGTCCCAGCAGGCCTGGCGCGAACAGCTGGCGCGGGTGCGCGTGCAGGGCGGCAGCGGTGATGACCGCACCGTCTTCTACAGCGCGCTGTACCACACGCTGCTGCAGCCGCTGACCGGCAGCGATGCCGACGGCCGCTACCGCGGCTACGACGATGGCATCCACCGCGCCGATGGCTGGACCTATTACGAGTACTTCTCGCTGTGGGATACCTACCGTGCCCAGAACCAGTGGCTGGCACTGACCCGCCCGGACGTGGCGCGCGACATCGGGCGCACCCTGCTGGCCATCGACGAACAGGGCGGCTGGCTGCCTCGCTGGGGCTACGCCAACTTCGAGACCAACATCATGACCGGCGACCCGGTCACGCCCTTCATGGTCGACCTGTGGCGCTTCGGCGCGCTCAAGGGCCGCGAAGCGCAGGCCTGGGATGCACTGCGCCGCAACGCGTTCGGCACGCCACCGCTGAATTCGCGGATGGCCGGGCGTTCGGGCAATCCCACCTACCTGGACAAGGGCTATGTGGTCTACGACCGCGCGTTCCCGTCCAAGGGCATGGATGTCGATCCGCATCACGGCGGTTCGGCCACGCTGGAATACGCCGTGGCCGACTGCGCGCTCTCGCAGATGGCCGATGGCCTGGGTCACGCCCAGGATGCGGCGACGCTGCGCGAACGTGGCCGCAACTGGCGCAAGGTATGGGATCCGCAGGTTCGCGACGCCGAGACGGGCTTTACCGGCTTCCCGCGCCCGCGCACCGAGGATGGCCAGTGGTACACGCCTGCAGACGGCCACTACAGCCCGCGCTCGCACCACGGCTTCCATGAGGGCACCGCGTGGCAGTACCAGTGGCTGGCGCAGCAGGACGTGCCGGGCCTGGTGGAAGCGATGGACGGCCGTGAACAGGCCGGCCGCCGCCTGGATGCCTTCTTCGCGATGGATGCGCTGCAGGCCGATCCGCTCAATGCCGCGCGACGCGAGTGGGTGGTCGGCCCGTACAGCTACTACAACCAGTTCCGCTACAACCCCAACAACGAGCCGGATCTGCATTCGCCGTGGCTGTACACCCTCATCGGCCAGCCCTGGAAGACGGCGAACGTCCTGCGCGCTGCGCAGCAGCTGTTCACCAATGCGCCCAACGGCGTGACCGGCAATGACGACCTGGGCACGATGTCGGCCTGGTACCTGTTCAGCGCCATCGGTGTGTATCCGGCGGTGCCGGGCAGCGGTGAATTCCTGCTGCACACCCCGCGCTTTGCCAAGGTGGAAGTGGACATGGGCAACGGCCGGACCCTGCGCATCGACGCGCCGGGCGCCGACGGCCGTCGCCTGCAGTATGTGCAGGGCGTGCAGGTCGATGGCCAGGCCCATGCGCCGGTGTGGCTGGACTGGGACCGCCTGCAGCAGGGGCCGCGCGTGCGTTTTGCCCTGGATGGCCAGGCGCCGACGCAGGGCTGGGGCACGGCCGTGGCCGATCTGCCGGTGTCGTGGTGCGCTGCACCAGGCAGCCAGCTGCGATGATCGGCGCTGTGCCGTTCGCGGCTATCCAGCGAACGGCACGGCACGACCGGGTCACGATCCATTAGGCTTGAGGCTCCAGCGGAGTCCGGGAAGACGATGAACGACACCAGCGACAGTTCCAGCAAGCGTTCCGGCAAGGCGGTGACGGTGACTGACATCGCCCGTGCCATCGGCGTTTCGCGCGCGACCGTGTCGCTGGTGCTGCGCGGCAGCCCGCTGGTCAACGTTGATACCCGGGCCAAGGTCGAGGCCGAGCTGCGCCGCCAGCGCTACGTCTACAACCGTGCAGCGGCCAATCTGCGTCGACGCACCTCGTCGAGCATCGCGCTGGTCATCAACGACCTGTCCAATCCATTTTTCGCCGAATTCGCTTCCGGCGTGGACGAGGCACTGGGCGGGCGCGGTTACGTGACCCTGCTGGGCAGCACGGGTGAGTCGCCCGAACGCCAGCAGGCGGTGCTGTCCACCCTCATGGAACACACCCCGGCAGGCCTGATCCTGTCGCCTGCCGAAGGCAGCGATGCGACGCGGGTCCGGCAGGCGCTGGGCGCCAATGCCAACGTGCTGCTGTTCAACCGCGAGCTTGAAGGTGCCGACTGGGACTTCCTGACCCTGGACAACCAGCACGGCGCCTACCTGGCCACCCGCCACCTGATCGAACGTGGCCACCGCCAGATCGCTTTCTTCGGCGGGCATGCCGATTCCAGTTCCTGCCATCAGCGGCGTACCGGTTTCCAGCAGGCGCTGGCCGAGGCTGGGCTGTCGCTGCCGCCGGGCTGGATGATCGAATCGGCGCCGAACCGTCTGGAAGCCGCCGCGCGCACCGACGAACTGTTCGTCGATGGCCACCGGCCGAGTGCTGCGGTCTGCTACAACGACACCGTCGCGCTGGGGCTGATGCTGGGCCTGAACTCGCGCGGGATCCGTCCGGGTGGCGATTTCGCGGTCACCGGGTTCGATGACATTTCCGAAGCGTCGGTGGCGGTACCGCCGCTGACCACGCTCACCGCCGATCCGCGCGAGCGGGGCCGGCAGGCTGCGGCACTGCTGTTGCAGCGCCTGGACGACCCGGATGCACCGCCACAGCGCACCGTCGCCCCGGTGCAGCTGCGCATCCGCGAAAGCAGTGCCGCGCGGCCGAACTGATCTTCTACGACCTTTTCCCTTCCACGTACCAACGACCTACACGCGCATCGAGGCGCGAACCGCATGCCGATTTCCGCAACGCCCCGTCCATCGGGATCCAACAGCAGCCAGGCGCCGGTGATGAATGCCCGCGCGGCCCTGTGGGTGGCCACCACCATCTTCTTCATGTGGGGCTTCCTGACCAGCCTCAACGATGTGCTGATCCCGCACCTGAAGGCGGTGTTCGAGCTGAACTACACCCGCGCCATGCTGGTGCAGTTCACCTTTTTCGGCGCGTACTTCCTGATGTCGGTGCCGGCCGGCCGGCTGGTGGCGCGGCTGGGTTACAAGAAGGGCATC
Source organism: Stenotrophomonas sp. ESTM1D_MKCIP4_1 (assembly GCF_003086895.1). NCBI lineage: Bacteria > Pseudomonadati > Pseudomonadota > Gammaproteobacteria > Lysobacterales > Lysobacteraceae > Stenotrophomonas > Stenotrophomonas sp. ESTM1D_MKCIP4_1. Next base: position 1,957,622 of record NZ_CP026004.1, read on the forward strand.
ATCGCCGGCCTGCTGATCGCCAGCGTCGGTGCGCTCGGCTTCTGGCCATCGGCGGCGCTGCGCACCTATGACGCCTTCCTGGCCTCGCTGTTCGTGCTGGCCACCGGCATTACCGTGCTGCAGGTGGCGGCCAACCCGTACGTAGCGCTGCTGGGGCCGGAAAAGACCGCCTCCAGTCGCCTCACCCTGGCCCAGGCATTGAACTCGCTGGGGACCACGCTGGCGCCGATGTTCGGCGGCTTCCTGATCCTGAGCACCGCGGTGAAGAGCGGTGATGAGATCAAGGCGATGCCGGTGGCCGAGCAGCTGGCCTACCGCGCTGCGGAAGCGCAGTCGGTGCAGGGTCCTTATGTGGGCCTGGCCATCGCGCTGGTGCTGCTGGCGGTGTTCGTGTTCCTGTTCCGCCTGCCCAGCCTGACCGAATCCACCGAGCAGGCCGACACCAGCCACCACACCCTGCTGGATGCACTGAAGCACCCGCACGTGCTGTTCGGCGTGCTGGCCATCTTCTTCTACGTGGGTGCCGAGGTGTCCATCGGCAGCCTGATGGTGAATTATCTGGCACTGCCTGAGATCGGTGGCATGTCCGAGGCGCAGGCGACCTGGTACGTGTCGATGTACTGGGGCGGCGCCATGATCGGCCGCTTCGCAGGCGCGTGGCTGCTGGCCAAGTACTCGCCGCGCCGCCTGCTGGCGGGTTTCGCGCTGGCCAACGTGGTGCTGCTGGCGGTTACCCTGGGCTCGGGCGGCAAGGTTGCGCTGTACGGCATCGTGGCCACCGGCCTGTTCAATTCCATCATGTTCCCGACCATCTTCTCGCTGGCCATCGAACGCCTGGGTCCGCTGACCAACAAGGCGTCCAGCCTGCTGATCATGGCCATCGTCGGTGGCGCCATCATTCCGCTGCTGCAGGGCATGCTGGCCGATCGCATCGGCCTGCACCTGAGCTTCGTGCTGCCGGTGGTCTGCTACGTCTACATCATCTTCTATGGTCTGGTGGGCTCGCGCCCGCCGGCCGTCGGCGCGCAGGGAGGCTGAGTCCGGAATGGGTGCCATTGTCTGCTTCGGCGAAATTTTGATCGATCTACTAGCGCAGCCGCCGGCCTCGGCCGACACCCCGCGCGCGTTCCTGCAGTACGCCGGCGGTGCGCCGGCCAACGTCGCTGTGGCCGCCGCGCGGCTGGGTGCGAAGACCCAGTTCGTCGGCATGCTGGGCCGCGACATGTTCGGTGACTTCCTGGCGGAAAGCCTGGTCGAGCACGGCGTGGGCACCGACTACATCGTGCGCACCGATGCGGCCAAGACCGCGCTGGCCTTCGTCGCCCTGGACGCGACCGGCGAACGCAGCTTCAGTTTCTACCGCCCCCCGGCGGCGGACCTGCTGTTCCGTGACAGCGATTTCCAGGCAGCCTGCCTGGACAACGCGCAGTGCTTCCATGTGTGCTCCAACAGCCTGACCGAACCGGCCATCGCCGAGGCGACCTTCGCCGGCATGGACCGTGCCCGCGCGGCCGGTGCAGTGGTCAGCCTGGACCTCAATCTGCGTCCGGCGCTGTGGCCGGCCGACGTCGATCCGACGCCCTGGCTGTGGCAGGCGCTGGAGCGTGCCGACCTGGTCAAGCTGTCGCGCGAAGAACTGGATTACCTGGCCGCACCGCTCGGCGCTGGCGGCGAGGCTGCTGTCCTGCAGCGCCTGCTGGCCGCGCAGGCGCGCTGGGTCATCGTCACCGACGGCGCCGCAACGCTGCACTGGTACACCCGCGAACAGCAGGGCCAGGTGACCAGCTTCAACGTGGCCGCAGTTGATACGACCGCGGCGGGCGATGCCTTCGTGGGCGGCGTGCTGGTCGGCCTGCTGGAGCGCGGCGGTGCCGGCGCCGGCTTCGCCGCGTTCTGCCAGGACCCGCAGGCCATCGCTGCCACGCTGCGCTTCGGCGCCGCCGTGGGTGCACTGGCCGTTACCCGCAAGGGCGCGTTCGCCGCGATGCCCTCACTTGATGAAGTGCAGCAGCTGCTGCAGGCACAGGATCTTCCCGCATGAGCACCGCGCCCGATTTCCGTTCGCCCGCCTTCCTGCGTGCGCACATCGCCGACACGATGGCGTTCTACCACCCGCGCTGCATCGACCCGAACGGCGGCTTCTTCCATTACTTCCGTGATGACGGCAGCATCTACGACGCCAGCCATCGTCATCTGGTGAGCAGTACACGCTTCGTCTTCAACTACGCGATGGCCTACCGCGAGTTCCGCAATGCCGAGTACCGCGAGGCGGTCGAGCACGGCGTGCGCTACCTGCGCGAGGTGCACCGCAACCCGGCCACCGGGGGCTATGCCTGGACCCTGCGCGACGGCAAGGTCGAGGACGATATGAACCACTGCTATGGCGTGGCCTTCGTGCTGCTGGCCTACAGCTGCGCGCTGAAAGCCGGTGTCGAGCAGGCCCGCGCGTGGATGGACGAAACCTGGCAGCTGCTGGAAGCGCGCTTCTGGGAGCCGCAGCACGGCCTGTACAAGGACGAGGCGGATGGCCAGTGGAACTTCACCGGCTACCGCGGCCAGAACGCCAACATGCACATGTGCGAGGCCATGCTGGCCGCGTTCGAGGCCAGTGGCGAGCAGCGCTACGTCGCCCGCGCGCTGCAGCTGGCCGACAACATGACCCGCCGCCAGGCCGCCAAGGCCGGTGGCCTGGTCTGGGAACACTACGATGTGAACTGGGAGATCGACTGGGATTACAACCTCGACAATCCCAAGCACCTGTTCCGCCCGTGGGGCTTCCAGCCCGGCCACCAGACCGAGTGGGCCAAGCTGCTGCTGATCCTGGACCGGCACGTGCAGGCTGACTGGCTGGTGCCGACGGCGCAGCATCTGTTCGATGTGGCCGTGGAGCGCAGCTGGGACGAGGCACGTGGTGGCCTGTACTACGGCTTCGCGCCGGAATCGCGCCGCCAGCCGGGCATGGACGGCGCACCGATCGGCGGCGACAGCTTCGTCTGTGACGACGACAAGTACTTCTGGGTGCAGGCCGAGACCCTGGCCACCGCCGCGCTGATGGCCAAGCGTACCGGCGACGACCGTTACTGGCAGTGGTACGAGCGCATCTGGGCGTACTCGTGGGAACACTTCGTCGACCACCAGTACGGCGCGTGGTTCCGCATCCTGGATGCTGACAACCGCAAGTACAGCGATGAGAAAAGCCCGGCCGGCAAGGTGGATTACCACACCATGGGCGCGTGCTACGAAGTGTTGAACGTCGTCCGTTGAACATCGCCCGAATGCAGTAGTGCCAGGCCATGCCTGGCAGAAAAACAGGAGCATCACGTGCATCGTCTTCCCCTCGTTGTCCGTCTGCTCCTGCTGCTCGTCGCGGCGGTTGCGTTTCCCGCTGCCGCCGCGCCTCTGCAGGCACAGTGGGAGTTCCGCCTGCTGCCCGGCGATGCCCAGGGCGCCTCCCACCCTGGCCTGCAGCAGTGGCGTGCCGCCACCGTGCCCGGCAGCGTGCACACCGATCTGCTTGCCCATGATCTGATCCGCGATCCGTACGTGGGCGCGGCCGAAGCAGAGCTGCAATGGATCGGCCTGGCTGACTGGGAGTACCGCGCGCGCTTCGACGTGGACGCGGCGACCCCGGCCAAGCCCCATGCCGAGCTGCGCTTCGACGGCCTGGATACCTACGCCGAGGTCACCCTCAACGGTACGCCGTTGCTGCGCGCGGACAACGCGCACCGGACCTGGACTGCGCGCGTGGAAGGACGCCTGCAGGCCACGGGCAATGAACTGCTGATCGTGTTCCGTTCGTCCATCCGGACCCTGCTGCCTGGTGTGCAGACGATGCCGCACAGGATTGCAGGCAATTACCCTTCGCCCTATGGCGACGAGCCGAAAGACGCGATGGTCGGCAACTTCGCGCGCAAGCCGGCCTATCACTTCGGATGGGACTGGGGCCCGCGCTATGTCACTGCGGGCGTCTGGCGCGGTGTCGATCTGCAGGCCTGGGATACGCACCGGCTGACCGATCTGGCGGTGCGCACCGATGCGCTGGATGGCGAGCAGGCTAAGCTTGCGGTGCTGCTGCAGGTGGAGCAGGGCAGTGCTGCTGGCTCGGCGCGGGTCGCGCTGGATGTGCGTGACCCGGAGGGCCGCAGCGTGGCCCAGCTGCAGCGCACGGTCCTGCTGCAGCCGGGGCAGAACAGCATCGAACTGCCGGTCGAACTGGCCGCCCCGCGCCGCTGGTGGCCGGTAGGCTACGGCGCGCAGGACCGCTATACGGTGCAGGCACGCCTGGATGGCGGAGGTGATGCGGCGCACGCACGCGAACAGCGCATCGGCCTGCGCAGCGTCGAGCTGCGCCGCGATGAGGACGGCCAGGGTGGGCAGGGCTTCGCCTTCGTCATCAACGGCGTGGAGATCTTTGCGAAGGGCGCGAACGTGATTCCGTTCGACGCGTTCCCCGCGCGCGTCGACGCTGCGCGTCTGCGCCAGGTGTTGACCGCCGCGCGCGACGCCAACATGAACATGCTGCGCAACTGGGGCGGCGGCTACTACGAAGACGACGCGTTCTTTGACATCGCCGACGAGCTGGGCCTGCTGGTCTGGCAGGATTTCATGTTCGGCGGCGGCATGCAGCCGGGCTATGACCCTGCCTTCCGCGCCAGCGTCGTGGCCGAAGCGCGCGACAACGTGCGTCGTCTGCGCCACCATCCCAGCATCGTGCTGTGGTGTGGCAACAACGAAGAAGAAACCGCGTGGAAGGACTGGGGCCACGGCCGCGACCTGAAGGCAGCTGATCCGGCGTTCGCGTCCAGGGTCTGGCAGGGTTATGTGGATCTGTTCGGCAACGATCTGCGCCAGGTCGTCGGTGAGGAGGGGCTCGGGGTGCCGTACTGGTCCAGCTCGCCCAGCAATGACCTGGACGAGAAGGCCAACGACTCCACCCGGGGCGACAAGCACTACTGGCAGGTCTGGGGCAATCCGGCGCTGCCGGTGCAGGCGTACCTTCGCGAAACCCCGCGCTTCATGTCCGAGTATGGGTTGCAGGCGTGGCCGGCGGTGGCGACGGTGGACCAGATCGCTACCCGTGCCGAACAGCGCATCGACAGCCCGGTGATCCGCGCACATCAGAAATTCATGGCCGGCGAGGGCAACAGCCGCCTGCTGCAGTACATCGAACGCGGCTACGGCAGCCCGAAGGACTTCGAGGATTTCGTCTACCTGAGCCAGGTGATGCAGGCCGAAGGCATTGCCCTGGCCGCGCTGCACCACCGCGCCTCGCGACCCTACACGATGGGATCCCTGTACTGGCAGCTCAACGATGTGTGGCCGGGTGCCTCGTGGTCAAGCGTCGATTACTTCGGGCGCTGGAAGGCGCTGCACTTCGCCGCGCGCCGCTTCTTTGCGCCGGTGACCCTGGCGGCCTTGCGTGATGAGGGCCGCACGCGGGTGCGGCTGATCAACGATGGCGCGGCCGTCGACGCGCGCTGGCGGCTGCGGGTGATGGATGTGGAGGGCAAGGTGCTGCGTCGGCGCGAGGTGCCTGTGACCCTGGCTGCCGCAGGCGTGAGTGCGGTCGGTGATTTCGCCGACGCCGAATTGCTGGCTGGCGCGGACCCGGCGCGGACCGTGGCGGTGTTTGAGCTGCTGCAGGAAGGCAGGGTGAGTGCACGTCAGGTGGTCGGCTTTGTCGAAGCCAAGCACCAGGTGCTGCCGAAGCAGCGGTTGAAAGCAGCGCTGACCATTGATGGTGAGCACTACCGGCTGCGCCTGCAGAGTGCAGCATACGTGCGTGCGGCATGGATCGATTTCGGGGCGTTGGACGTGCAGGTGGACGACAACCTGCTCGACCTGCTGCCCGGTGAGAGCCGGGACATCGCGGTACGCGGTCCGGTGGATCTGGCGACCCTGCGCGACGCGTTGAAGGTGAGAACCCTCAACGATCGTTGAGGGCCGCACCGCTCTGGTACGTGCCAACCAAGGTTGGCATCTACCTTCTGCCCTGGTAGGTGCCAACCTTGGTTGGCACACCCGGAAGTGCCAACCAAGGTTGGCATCTACCCTTTCTGTTACAGCTGGATCTGCTGGAAATTCTCGACGCGGTCGTGGCCGTTGGCGGCTTGGCCGGTGCGCGGCATCGGGTAGTCATCCAGGCGGTCGATCAGGCGCGTCTGCAGGCCAGCCTCGCGGGCGGCATCCAGCTCCTCCACCACATCGGAAAGGAACAGGATTTCAGCGGCCGGCACGCCGATCGCCTGCACGATGTTGCGGTAGCTGTCGGCCTCGCGCTTGCCGCCGATCTCGGTATCGAACCAGCCCGACACCAGCGGGCTGAGGTCGCCGGCATCGCTGAAGCCGAAGAACAGCTTCTGCGCCGGCACCGAGCCGGAGGAGTACACGTACAGCGGCAGGCCCGAGGCGTGCCAGCCCTTCAGCACGGGCGCCACTTCCGGGTAGAAGTGCGCGGTGTAGTCGCCCCGGCGGTAGCCGGCATCCCAGATCAGGCCCTGCAGGGCCTTCAGTGCGGTGTGCTTGCGGTCCTGGTCGATCCAGCCCTGCAACGTCTCGGCCACCAGGCTGTCCTGGCAGGCGCCACCGATCTCGGCGGCCACTGCGTCGAGCCAGCGACGCACGTCAGGCTGCTGGCCGTGCTCGGCCACGAACGCCGGCAGCGCCTGGCGGGCATAGGGGAACAGCACGTTCTTGACGAACGAGATGCTGCTGGTGGTGCCTTCGATGTCGGTCAGGATGACGCGGGGCTGCATGGATCAGGATGCCTGGGTAGGGATGTAACGGGGGAACTTCTGTGCGATGTCGGTGCCGGTGAAATGACCGACCCAACCGTCCGGCTCGGTGAAGAAGCGGATGGCCACGAAGCTCGGCTCATCGCCCATGTCGAACCAGTGGGTGGTGCCATCGGGCACGGCGATCAGGTCGTCCTTCACGCACTCGATCTCGTAGACCTTGTCCGCCACGTGCAGGGTGAACAGGCCGGAGCCGGCAACGAAGAAGCGCACCTCGTCTTCCTTGTGGAAGTGTTCGTCGAGGAATTTCTTCCGCAGTTCGGCGCGGTTCGGGTTGTCCGGGGCGATCGACGCCACGTCCACGCTCTTGAAGCCGCGTTCGGCCACCAGCCGGTCGATGTCCGCGCGATAGGCGGCGAACACCTCGTCCTGGCTGGCGCCCGGCGCGACGGGCGCGGCAGCCTGCCAGCGCTCGAAGGTGACGCCGATCTTCTGCAGTTCGGTGGTGATGACTTCGCCGTCCTGGGTGTCCAGCAGCGGCGATTCAGGGCGGGTGTCGTCGTAGATGCGCAGTCGGCTCATGGCGGCAGCTTGAACGTCTCGGGGGGAAGACAGGGTAACAGGGTGGTGAAGGGCCGCAGATTCCGGATTGGAATCTGCACCCGGCGCTGGCTCAGCCGCGCAGCTTGCGCAGTTCCAGCTCGCAGTGGAACAGGAACTCGAAGGCTTCCATGTGGCGGCGCGCCTCGGCCATGTCGCGGCCCCAGGCGTACAGGCCATGGCCGTCGATCAGGTAGCCCCACAGGGTCTGCGTATCGAGCAGGGCATCGACCTGTGCCGAGAGCACGTTCATGTCCTGGGTATTGGCGAACACCGGGACATCGATGGCCATTTCGTGGGTGCTGTTGCCGGCGAAGGCCTTCAGCAGTTCGTAGCCTTCCAGGCGGATGTGGCCCTGCGGCGCATACAGGCGCGAGGCGACGGTCTGCACCGGGGAATGGGTGTGCAGCACGCAGCCGATGTCCGGGAAGCGGCGGTACAGCTGGGTGTGCAGCAGGGTTTCGGCGGACGGGCGCAGCGGGCGGCCGACGGCTTGGCCGTCGAAGTCCACCACCATGATGTCGTCCTCGATGAGGCGGCCCTTGTCCTTGCCGGAAACGGTGATCGCGGCGTGGCGGTCGTCCAGGCGGTGGGAGAAGTTGCTGCTGGTGGCCGGGGTCCAGCCGGCGTGCGCCAGCTCACGGACGTTGTCGATCAGCAGCTGGGCCAGTTCGCTCAGGCGCGCGGTGTCGTAGGGGAAGGTGGGGGTGCTCATGGGGACGATTTTACTGGATTCGGCAAACGGCTGAGCCCCTCGTGGCGGGCGGCGAGGCTGGATTTCCCGCTTTGGGCCGGGCGGGTGGGCTGTGCAGGGGACGCCGTAAACCCGTCCTTGGGGGCTTGGCCGCGGCATCCATGCCGCGGACACCCCTGCACAGCCCACCCGCCCGGCCACGGACAGGTTCCGTGCGCGCCAGCCACGGAGTGAAGAAGGAAGAGCAAAAGCGGGTCGCGGCGCTGCGCTTGCTCGCAGCGGAGCATGGCTCCGCTCTACAGAAGCTTCGTTCGCCGGACAGGGTTCATCCACGCATGGCGTGGATCTACCACCGAAGCATCGTTTCCCAGACAGATCTCATCCACGCATTGCGTGAATTTACCGGACGCGCCGGGAGAGTGTCAGGGGTGGGGAGGCATGGGTTCGCGGGGGTGTCCGCGGCATGGATGCTGCGGACAAGCCTCCAGGGATGGATTCACGGCGTCCCCCGCGAACCCATGCCTCCCCGCCAACCCCTCAACCCAGCCGTTGCCGTTGACGTTGCTCCAGCGGGTGCAGGGCCGCAGGCCCTGCAATACCCAACCCTTACTGACCGCGCAGGCGGCTGTGCCTGAACCCGTAACCGAAATAGATCACGAACCCGACCACGGTCCACACGCCCATCAGCATCCAGTTGTGCATCGTCATCGCCGACAGCAGCGCCAGGCAGCTCAGCACACCCAGGGTGCAGATCAGCCACGCCATCGGCATGCGGAACGGACGCGGCAGATCCGGCTGGGTGCGGCGCAGGATCAGCACGCCGGCACACACCGCCGCGAACGCGATCAGCGTGCCCATCGAGGTCAGTTCACCCAGGATGTCCAGCGGGAACAGCGCCGCCAGCAGCGCGATGCCGATGCCGGTGATGACCGTGTTGATGTGCGGGGTGCGGTACTTCGGGTGGATCTTGGTGAACACCGGCGGCAGCAGGCCGTCGCGGCCCATGATCATGAAGATGCGCGGCTGGCCGATGATCATCACCAGCACCACCGAGGACAGACCGACCAGGGCGCCCACCTCGACCACCCAGCGCAGCCAGCCCAGCTGCGGGTGCGCCGCCACGGCGGTCACCACTGGTTCGTCCGTACCCAGCAGCTGGTACGGCACCAGGCCGGTCATCACCGCCGCCATGGCGATGTACAGCACGGTGCAGATCGCCAGCGACAGCATCATGCCGATGGGCATGTCGCGCTGCGGGTTCTTCGATTCCTGCGCCGCCACCGACACCGCCTCGAAGCCGATGTAGGCGAAGAACACCATGGCCGCGCCACGCAGCACGCCTTCCATGCCGTACTTGCCCGGGCCCTCGTTGGCCGGAATGAACGGGGTCCAGTTGCTGGTGTCCATGTACTTCCAGCCGACCACGATGACCAGCACGATCAGGCCGGTCTTGAGCACGACCATCGCCATGTTCATCGCCGAGGACTTGCTGATGCCCACGTAGCACAGCCAGGTCAGCAGCAGCACCAGGATGGCAGCGGGCAGGTTGGCGATGGCGCCGGTGGGCCGCAGCTGTGCGTCCAAGGGGGCACTGACCAGGGCCGCTGGCAGGTGGATGTCGAACTGGCTGAGCAGGCTGAGGAAGTAGCCGGTCCAGCTGACCGCCACCGCCGAGGCCGATACGCCGTACTCCAGTACCAGCATCCAGCCGATGAACCAGGCCGACAGCTCGCCGAAGGTGGCGTAGGTGTAGGTGTAGGCGCTGCCCGAGACCGGCACCATCGAGGCGAACTCGGCGTAGGCCAGGGCGCAGAAGGCGCAGCAGACCGCAGCCAGCACGAAGGACAGCATGATGGCCGGGCCAGCGTGGTTGGCCGCAGCCTGGCCGGTGATGACGAAGATGCCGCCGCCGATGACCGCGCCGATACCCAGGGCGGTCAGGCCCCAGGGGCCGAGGTGGCGGCGCAGGCTCAGGCCGTTGGCGTCTTCATGGGCGGCATGCGGATGCTTGGTGGCCCACAGTTGCTTGAACATGTGTGTCGATCTTGTCGAAGCGCGCCGTTGCAGGCACGCGGGGGAAAACGGACGGGCCGGCACAGAGGCCGGCCCGTAGGCGGATCAGGAGGACTTGGCCAGCTTGCTGTTGCGGATGCCGTAGCCGAGGTAGATCAGCAGGCCCAGCACGGTCCAGCCCACGAACAGGTGCCAATGCACCACGAAGGCCTGCCAGAACAGGAACAGGCAGGTGGCCGCGCCCAGCGGGCAGATGATCCAGACGGCCGGCACGCGGAACGGGCGGTGCAGGTCCGGCTTGCTGTAGCGCAGGACCAGCACGCCGATGCAGACGGTGGCGAAGGCCAGCAGCGTGCCCATCGACACCAGCTCACCCAGCACGTTCAGCGGCACCAGGCCGGCCAGTGCAGCGGCGATCACGCCCACGACAATCGTGGCCCAGTACGGGGTGCGGAAGCGGGCATGCACCTTGCCGAAGAACTTCGGCAGCAGGCCGTCACGCGAGATCGTATAGGCGATGCGGGTCTGGCCCATCATCATCACCAGGATCACCGAGGACAGGCCGGCAATGGCGCCGATTTCCACGGCGGTCTTCAGCCACGACAGGGTGGGGAAGGGTTCGAGCGCGGTGGCCACCGGTTTGTCGGTGCCCAGCAGGTGGTACGGCATCATGCCGGTCAGCACCGCGCAGACAATGATGTAGACGATGGTGCACACGGCCAGCGAGCCGAGCAGGCCGATCGGCATGTTCCGCTGCGGGTCCTTGGTTTCGCCGGCAGCGGTGGAGACCGCGTCGAAGCCGATGTAGGCGAAGAACACGATGGTGGCGGCGCGGAAGATGCCGCTCCAGCCGAATTCGCCGGGGCCGGTGTTCTCAGGGATGAACGGATGCCAGTTGCCCGGGTCGATGTGCGCCGCGCCGATGCCGATGAACAGGCAGATGACGGTGACCTTGATGGCCACGATGATCGCGTTGACGAAGGCCGACTGGGTCACACCGACATACAGCAGGCCCGATACGGCGGCGATGATGAGCACCGCCGGCAGGTTGAACAGCTTGCCGGAGGAGACGAACTCGCTGCCCGTCCAGGCGATCGGCGCTGCGCTGAGCGCATCCGGGAACGGCATGTTGAGCGTGGTGGTCAGGAAGCTGATGAGGTAGGCCGACCAGCCCACCGCGACCGAGGCCGAGGCGAACAGGTACTCCAGCACCAGGCACCAGCCGATGAACCAGGCCATGCCCTCGCCGAGGGTGGCATACGAGTACGAATAGGCGCTGCCGGAGACCGGCATCATCGCCGCGAACTCGGCGTAGCACAGGCCGGCCAGCGCGCAGGCGAAGCCGGCGATGACGAACGAGAGCATGACCGCCGGGCCGGCATGGTTGGCCGCGGCCTGGCCGGTCAGCACGAAGATGCCTGCGCCGATCACCGCACCGATGCCGAGCATGATGAGGTGTTTGGCCGTGAGGGTCCGTTTCAACGTGGCTTCGCCGTCCAGGCTGCCTTCGATGGGTTCGCCAGCATCGACGTGCCCGGCCGGTTGTACCGGCTTGACCCTCAACAGAGCTTTCAGCATGCAGAACTTTCCTGATGATCGGATTGGGGCCGCCGATGCGTTGCCGGCGGCCTGGAGTGGTGAAGACCGCGCGAACGGCCCGCTGTACCTTAGCCAAAGCTGAAGCCACCGCACAAGCGCAATCGCAACAATGACCGGCGATAATGGACTGTATTTTTCCAATCTCCGCGCATTCATGAACCAGCCTGCCGAAACCCTTGCCACGCTTGACGATCAACTGCGCGGGCTGCTGCAGGACTATGCCCGCCGACAGCCATCGCACAGCGCTCTGGCTGCCGAATTCGGCACATTGATCGACGATGTGGAGGATTCTTTCTGCCGTGAACGTCTGGCAGGCCACTTCACGGCCAGCTGCTGGCTGGTCAGTGCCGACAGCCAGCGCCTGCTGCTGACCCACCATCGCAAGCTGCAGCGCTGGCTGCAGCTGGGCGGGCATGCCGATGGCGACCGCGACCTGGCCCGGGTGGCGCTCAAGGAAGCGGAAGAAGAATCCGGCCTGACCGGGCTGGTGCTGGATGATCCTGCCATCTTCGATCTGGACAAGCACTGGATTCCCGAGCACAAGGGCGTGCCCGGGCACTGGCATTACGACGTGCGTTTCGTGATCCGCGCGGTGGGTGGTGAGACCTTCGTCCTGAGCGAGGAGTCCCTCGACCTGGCCTGGCGCCCGGTGGCCGAGGTTGCCACCGATCCGGCGTCGGATGAGTCGATGCAGCGCATGGCCAACCGCTGGCTGGCGCGCTGACTGGGCATCCGCGCATGGCGTGGATCTACTGCAAGCCCATGGATCCACGCCACGCGATAGCAACCCGGTAGATCCACGCCATGCGTGGATGGCGCAGGGCCGCCCGGTCAATACAGAATGCGGGTGCGCAGGGTGCCCGGAATCGCGGCCAGCTCGTCACGCACGGCGCCGGCCTGTTCCTCGCTGGCGGTGATGTCGATCACCACGTAGCCCACCTTCGGGTCGGTACGCAGGAACTGGCCATCAATGTTGACGTTGTGCCGCGAGAAGATCTCGTTGACCTTGGACAGCACGCCCGGCACGTTCTGGTGGATGTGCAGCAGGCGCAGGCTGTCGGCGTGCTCCGGCAGCGTCACTTCGGGGAAGTTGACCGCCGACAGGGTGCTGCCGTTGTCGCTGTAGCGCACCAGTTTTGCCGCCACTTCGACGCCGATGTTGTCCTGCGCCTCCAGGGTGCTGCCGCCCACGTGCGGGGTGAGGATGACGTTGTCGTGGCGGGTCAGCGGCGACTCGAAGCGATCGCCATTGCCCTTGGGCTCGATGGGGAACACGTCCAGCGCGGCGCCGCCGATATGGCCGCTGGCCAGGGCCGCATCCAGGGCATCGATGTCGACCACGGTGCCGCGCGCGGCATTGATCAGATGCGCGCCGCGGCGCATCTTCGCCAGTTCGGTGGCGCCGATCATCCACTGCGTGGACGGGATTTCCGGCACATGCAGGGTGACGATGTCGGCGCGCGACAGCAGGTCGTCCAGGCTGGCCGCGGCACGGGCATTGCCCAGCGAAAGCTTGGTTTCCACGTCGTGGAAGATCACCTGCATGCCCAGCGATTCGGCCAGCACGCCCACCTGGGTGCCGATGTGGCCGTAGCCGATGATGCCCAGCGTCTTGCCGCGCACCTCATGGCTGCCGCTGGCCGACTTCGACCAGCCGCCGCGATGGCATTCGGCATTCTTCTGCGGAATGCCGCGGGTCAGCATGATGGCCTCGGCGATGACCAGCTCGGCCACGCTGCGGGTGTTGGAATAGGGGGCGTTGAATACCGGAATGCCGGCCAGTTCGGCCGCGTCCAGGTCCACCTGGTTGGTGCCGATGCAGAAGCAGCCCACCGCGATCAGGCGCTTGGCCTCGGCCAGAACGTCGGCGCTCAGCTGGGTGCGCGAGCGGATGCCGACGATGTGCGCTTCGGCGATGCGGGCCTTCAGTTCATCCTCGGGCAGCGCCTTGCTGTGCGCTTCGATCTGGCTGTAGCCGGCCGCACTGAATACCTCCACGGCGGTCTGGCTGACCCCCTCCAGCAACAGCACGCGGATATCCTGCTTCGGGAACGAGGTCTTCTTCGGCGACATGGTACGGCACGGCCAGTGGGACAGGGGCTGACCACTATGCCAGATCGGCAGGGCCATGGTGCACTGCGGAAATAGTTGCATCCGTAGCCATTTCCGCAGCGTGCCGGGGCTGGACGCTGGCCCCCGCCACTGGCACGCTTGCCCGTTCTTCACGCACCGCGCTGGACCGTCATGACCGATTCCCGCATCGCCTCGTTGCAGCAGGCCTGTCCCGGCCTGAAGCTGAAGACCGACCCTGCCGACCTGGAGCATTACGGCCGCGACTGGACCCGGCGCTGGACCCCCGCGCCGCTGGCCATTGCCCTGCCGGCCACGGTGGAGGAAGTGCAGGCGGTGATGCGCTGGAGTGCGGCCGAGGGCGTGGCGGTGGTGCCCTCGGGCGGCCGCACCGGGCTGTCCGGTGGCGCGGTGGCCGCGAACGGCGAGCTGGTGCTGAGCCTGGAACGCATGAACAAGGCGCTGGCCTATGACGCGGTCGACCGCACGCTGGTGGTGCAGGCCGGCATGCCGCTGGAGGCCGTGCACAACGCGGCGCTGGAACACGGACTGATCTATCCGGTGGATTTCGCCGCGCGCGGCTCGTGCTCGATCGGCGGCAACATCGCCACCAATGCCGGCGGCATCCGGGTGATCCGCTACGGCAACACCCGCGAATGGATCGCCGGTCTGAAGGTGGTCACCGCCGATGGCGCGCTGCTGGAACTCAACAAGGGCCTCATCAAGAATTCCAGTGGCTATGACTTCCGCCAGCTGATGATCGGTTCGGAAGGCACGCTGGGCGTGATTGTCGAGGCCACGGTGAAGCTGACCGATCCGCCGCCGGCCAGCAACGTGATGCTGCTGGCCGTGCCCAGCTTCGATGTGCTGATGCAGGTCTTCGCTGCTTTCCGGGCACGCCTGCAGCTGCAGGCCTTCGAGTTCTTCACCGAGCGGGCGCTCGAACACGTACTGGCGCATGGTGCGCAGGCGCCGTTCGACGAGGTGCATCCTTACTATGTGGTCACCGAGTTTGCCGCCAATGACGAGGCCCAGGAGGCCGCGGCGATGGCGGCCTTCGAGGACTGCATGGGCAATGGCTGGGTCAGCGACGGCGTGATCAGTGCCAGCGACGCGCAGGCGGCGCAGTTGTGGCGCCTGCGCGAGGGCATCACCGAGGCGCTGGCGCGCTACAAGCCGTACAAGAACGACGTTTCCGTGCGGATTTCGGCGATGCCGGCGTTCCTGGCCGAGACCCAGGCGCTGATCGGCCAGGCGTATCCGCACTTCGATGTCGTCTGGTTCGGCCATATCGGCGACGGCAACCTGCACATCAACGTGCTCAAGCCGGATGACACCAGCGATGCCGATTTCGTGACCCAGTGCGAGCACGTCACCAAGCTGCTGGCGCAGGTGCTGGCCCGTTTCGATGGCAGCATTTCCGCCGAACATGGCATCGGCCTGGTGAAAAAAGGCTATCTGGACAGCACCCGTGGGCCGGCCGAAATCACGCTGATGAAGGCGGTCAAGCGCGCGTTCGATCCGGAAGCGCGGCTGAATCCCGGCAAGGTCTTCGATGCCTGATGCAGGCAAAGACTTCACGCAACCATT
This sequence comes from Stenotrophomonas sp. ESTM1D_MKCIP4_1, assembly GCF_003086895.1. NCBI lineage: Bacteria > Pseudomonadati > Pseudomonadota > Gammaproteobacteria > Lysobacterales > Lysobacteraceae > Stenotrophomonas > Stenotrophomonas sp. ESTM1D_MKCIP4_1. The sequence goes on from NZ_CP026004.1 coordinate 1,972,922, forward strand.
ACGCTCCACGCAACTCCCTTGATGGCCTGACCCCGATGACCCGTCCGCTTCTGCTGCTCGCCCTGCTGTCCCTGCCGCTGGCCGGCTTCGCATCCAGCTTCGCTGGCACTTCGGCCGGCTCGGCCACGGGCGCGTCGTCCGGTTCCTCGGGCAGCAGCTCGGGTGATGACAAGGTGGTGCTGGCTGCGCGCGACGATGCTGCGGCCTTCGTTGCCAGCGATGGCCAGATCCGTGGCGCGCGCCTGCAGGCCGCGCTGGCACACCTGCGGGAGCAGGATGCTGCGGCCCAGCAGCAGAGCGACCTGCAGCTGGCACGCGCGCTGCTGGCGCGTTGATCCGGCGTTCCGGTAGTGCCGGCCGCTGGCCGGCAACTCCATGACATCCGCACGGAATGCAGCCACGCATGGCGTGGCCCTGCTGCTGATGGCGCACCTTGCGCATGCGTCCGATCGCCTGCAACTGGATCCTGCCGGTTTGAGCGGGCCGCAGCAGCGGCTGGCCCAGCAGACGCTGGACGATGTGCAGGCGCTGCTGCCCGAGGGCCTGCTGCGGGCCTTGCCCGCGCAGGTGCAGGTGACTTGGCCTGACGACCTGCCTGGCCAGGTGCATGGCCGCGCATTCGCCGGTCGCATTGCGCTGCGCCGGGACCTGCTGGACGAGCATGCGGCGGGCGGGAACCACGCACGCCGCGCGGCGCTGGTCCATGAGCTCACCCACATCGCAGACCGCAGCGGCGCCAACTGGTCACGCAGCGCGCGTTGGCGCGATCTTGCCGGATGGCAGCGCAGACCCTGGCACCTGGGGCGCGACGCGAACCATTTCAGCGACCGCAGCCCGGATCGCTATGAGCTGGAGGATCCTGCCGAGTATCTGGCGGTGAACGCCGAGCACTTCGTATTGGATTCCGAATTTGCATGCAGACGGCCTGCATTGGCCCAGTGGTACCAGCAGCACTTCGGTGCCCCACCTGCCGTGCCCACGCCGCAGTGCGAGCGCACGGTGCCGCTGCTGCAGGCGGAGGCCGAAGAAGGCGCCGCCTCGTTGCTGAAGTTGGATCCGGCACGCGTCTACGCCGTGGATTACCTGTTTGCCGAAGGCAGTGCGCAGCCGATGAGCCGGTGGGGCCACAGCATGCTGCGGCTGGTCATCTGCCGCCCGGGCCGCGCACCGGGCCCCGCGTGCCGGCTGGATCTGTCCGAGCACCGCGTCCTGTCCTTCCGTGCCTTTGTCGGCGACGTGCAGATTTCCAACTGGCGCGGACTGACCGGTGGCTACCCGTCACGGTTGTTCGTGTTGCCGCTGCAGCAGGTGGTGGACGAATACACCAAGGTCGAACTGCGCGGCCTGCAGTCGTTGCCATTGAAGCTCGACCGCGACGAGATCGCCAGCCTGCTCGAACGCACCGCACAGGTGCACTGGAGCTATGACGGGCGCTATTTCTTCGTCAGCAACAACTGCGCGGTGGAAACGGCCAAGCTGCTGCAGGCCGGGGTGCCGCGCCTGGGCGAGGCTGGCCTGGCTCAACTGACCCCGCGTGGCCTGCGCCGCCGGCTGGTGCGGCTGGACGCGCTGGACGAGCGGGTGCTGGACGACCGCGCCGCCGCGCAGGCGCAGGGCTACTATTTCGCATCGGCACGCGACCACTACCAGCAGTTGTTTGCGGTGGCTGCGGCACAGAACGCCCTGCCGGCGGATGATGTCCGCGCCTGGCTGAGACTGGCTGCACGGCAGCGCGCACCCTGGCTGCGGCAGGGCGATGTGCGCGCCAGCGCCGGCCTGCTGCTGCTGGAACAGGCCGCACAGCGCCGCGCCGAGCTGCGCGCGCGTGATGTTTTGAAGCGCCGCCTGCTCGCTGCGCCGGACAGCCCGGCGACGGTGCAGTTGCGTGGCCTGCTGGAGCAGAGCGGGCAGTGGCTGCGGCCTGGCCAGGTGCTGGCCGATGCGGGCTATGGCCTGCCGCTGGATGAGGAGCAGGGCCGGGTAGCTGAAGCCGTTGCCGCGGCCAGTGCCACGGCCGTGCCTGCCTGGCAGTCGCTGCGCCAGCAGCTGCGTGCGCAGCTGCCAGCCGGGCAGCGGCAGGAACTGGATGACATCGACGCAAATCTGGCGGCTCTCGGCCAGTACCTGCGTGAGCAGGCGGCTGCGCCGGTTGCGGAGGTGTCTGTTCGCTGATCGTGGCGCAGCGGGAGCCCGGTCAGGCGCCTTTCAGTCCCCGTGGGCGGCGAGGTGGTACGGTCGGGTGTCCTCAGCAGTATCGACAAGGAGTCGAGCCATGCGTGTTGTTTCCAGCCTGTTGGCAGCCTCCCTGGGCATCCTCCTCGCCGCGTGCCAGCCCCAGGCCGCACCGATTGCGGCCAGTGCCGCCGATCTACCAACACCCGTACCCGACCCGGAAACGCCGTCGCGTGCGGGCAGCGAAAGCCCGGAAAGTGGCGCCGGCACGACCGCCTTCCGCGCCCGTGGCAATGAGCCGGGCTGGCTGGCCGTGGTCGATGGCAATCCGCCGGCCCTGCGGGTCGAAGTGGATTACGGCGAGCGCCGCCTGCAGGTGGCCGCGCCCACTGCCGGTGCCGATGGATGGGCCGGCAAGGCCGCTGATGGCACCGAGGTCAAACTGACCTACGTGCGCACCCTCTGCCACGACGATATGAGTGGCGAAGCGTTTGAGGCCACCGCGATGCTGACCGTCGGTGCACGCCAGTACCACGGCTGCGGCGGCAATGCCGCACCGTAGAGTCGAGCTTGCTCGACTGCTCTTGCCGTAAAAGCAGCCGAGCGCGGGCTCGGCCCTACAGAAAAAGGAAATGCAGTCGAGCGCGTGGCCGCGCCTCTACAGAAAAACCACCGCTGGGCCATGCCCGGCGTTCATGAATCAGCCCGCGCAGGGCTGCAGGTCCAGCTCGAACACCAGGTCGTAGCGACCGTTGATGTCGATCAGTGCTGAGCGGATCGCGCAGTCGTCGCGATGGCGCGCAACCAGATCGGTGAAGATTCTTTCGCGTCCTTCGCAGTACGTGGTGCTCGCTGCTTCCAGCTCGCGGCGGCGCTCTTCGTCGTAGGCTTCTTCGCCAGCGAAATGCTGGCAAGTGTTCTCGCGCGCGAGGAGGGCCTGTACGTCGGTTGGCATCTGGCAGTAGATGCGCACGTCCTCGACCTCATACACGTCCCCGGGCACCGTACAGCCTGCAGCGGCGAGCGCACGGTCCAACGCCTCATCGCCCGAAGGCGGGAGTGCGTCGGACGCCGGGGCTGAAGTCGGCTGCGTTGCCGGTGTATCGGCCGCAGGCGGTGCCGCCGGATCGCTGGCTGCAGCCTTCGGCGTGGCCGTGGCCGTGCTGTCCGCTGCCTGCGGCGAGCACGCCGCAAGCAGGGACAGGCAAGCGATCAGCGCAAGGCGCTTAGTCGGCACGGCCGGCGAATTCGCCCGTGGCGGTGTTTACCAGCACGCGCTCACCGTTGGCGATGTACTCGGGCACCATGATCTCGATGCCGGTGTTCAGCTTGGCCGGCTTCGGACGCTTGGTGGCGGTGCCGCCCTTCAGTTCCGGCGGGGTTTCGATCACTTCCAGCACCACCGAGGCCGGCAGCTGGATCGCTACCGGCTGTTCGTCGATGACCTGCACGTAGATGCCGGTCAGGCCGTCGGTGATGTAGCCGGCGTCGTCGCCGATCACGTCGGCATCGAGGGTGTAGGGGGTGTAGTCCTCATCATCGAGGAACACGAAGGCATCGCCATCCTTGTACGAATAGGTGGACTGGCGGCGCAGCAGTTCGACCTCGACCAGGTTGTCGTCGGCATCGAAGCTGGCGTCGAGCTTGTTGCCGCCCGGCACGCTGTACATGATGAAGCGGAAGCGGACGTTGCCGCCGCGGCCCTGCGGCGAGCTGCGCTCGATGTCGCGGATCTGGTACACGCCGTTGTTGTACTCGACGACGTTGCCCTTCTTGATGTCGTTGGCTTTCATGATGTTGTTGGTCGTTGGGGGTGGGCGCCGTCCCGGCGCCCGGGGGAATCACTTCGGAGCGAGGCGGGTAGCGCCGTCCAGGCGGATGGTCTCGCCGTTGAGATAGGTGTTGCCGAGGATGAAGCCGACCAGGCTGGCGAAGTCTTCCGGCTTGCCCAGGCGCGACGGGAACGGAATGGAGGCGGCCAGCGACTGCTGCACGGCCTCGGGCATGCCGTCCACCATCGGCGTCCAGAACACGCCCGGCGCGATGGTGTTGACGCGGATGCCGAAGCGCGAGAGCTCGCGGGCCATCGGCAGGGTCATCGAGACCACGCCGCCCTTGCTGGCGGCGTAGGCCGCCTGGCCGATCTGGCCTTCATAGGCAGCGATGCTGGCGGTGTTGATGATCACGCCGCGCTCGCCATCGTCGCCGGCGTCGTTGTGCTGCATGCGATTGGCGGCGGCCTTGGCCACGTTGAAGCTGCCGACCAGGTTCACCATCACCGTGCCCTGGAAGCCGGCCAGCGGCATCGGGCCCTCTTTGCCAAGCACGCGGCCGGCACCGAGGATGCCGGCGCAGTTCATCGCCACGTTCAGGCCGCCGAGGAAATCGTGGGCCTGGTCGATGGCAGCGGCTACGGCCGTCTCGTCGCTGACATTGACGTTGAAGTAGCGGGCGTTGCCTGCCCCCAGTCCGGTGACGGCGGTCGCGCCCTTGTCGTCGTTGAGGTCGAACAGGGCGACCTTGCCGCCGTGGGCGACCAGGTGCTGGGCCACGGCCAGGCCGAGGCCGGAAACGCCGCCGGTGATCACGGCACGTACGGAAGACAGCTGCATTGAACGGTCCTGCAGGTTCGAGAGCCGCCGATTCTAACGGAAGCCAGGGCGGGCGCCGTTGTGCGGTGCTGCAATTGGGGGGGTAGAGTCGAGCTTGCTCGACTGCTCTTTGCTAAAGCCAGTCGAGCAAGCTCGACTCTACAGAAGCGGTGGTCGAGCTTGCTCGACTCTACAGAAAAGGCGGGCGAGCTGGGTCGGTGCTACGGGGTGGGGCGCAGTCGCCGCTCGAACTCGTCGGCGGGCAGGCCTGGGGCGAACAGGAAGCCCTGGCCGATGGTGACCCCCAGGCCCAGCAGGCACTGGCGCTGGGCCTCGGTTTCCACGCCCTCGGCCACGACTCCCAGGCCCAGGCTGCGGGCGATGGCGCACACCGCTTCGCATACCGCCACGTCCGAGCGGTTGCGCGGGATGCCCTCGACGAACAGCTGGCTCAGTTTCAGGCCATGGATCGGCAGCCGGCGCAGGTAGTTCAGTGCGCTGTAACCCTCGCCGAAGTCGTCGATGGTCAGCATGACGCCCATCTCGCGCAGGCGGGCAAAGGTGCGCAGGGTATCGGGCGCATCCTCGATCAGCACCCGCTCGGTGAACTCCAGTTCCAGCACCGTGCCGGGCAGGTTGAACTCATCCAGCACCTGGCGCACCCAGCGGGCGAGATCCTCGCCGACGAACTGGCGCCAGGACACGTTCACCGCCACCCGGATCGGCGCCAGGCCATCGTCCTGCCATTGCCGCACCTGCCGGCAGGCCTCGCGCAACGCCCACTGGCCGATCCGTACGATGTCCCCGGTGTGCTCGGCGTGGCGGATGAACAGGTCCGGGCGCATCTGCCCCAGTTGTCCGTTGTGCCAGCGCATCAAGGCCTCGCAGCCGGTGATGGCCCCGGTGCGCAGGTTGATCTGTGGCTGGTACACCAGCCGGAATTCGTCCCCATCCAGCGCCTTGTGCAGGCGGCTCTCGATCTGCAGGCGGTCATTCTGGCGCTCGGCCAGTTCCTGCGAGAACACGTGCCAGCCGTTGCGGGTGCGGCGCTTGCACTCGTACATGGCGGTGTCGGCGTTCTGGATGAGCTGCTGCGGGCGGTCGCCATCGCCGGGGGCCTTGGCGATGCCGATGCTGGCAGTGACCTGGAATTCGTCGCTGCCCAACTGGAAGGGCGGAGAGAACGCGGTGGTAATGCGTTCGGCCAACTGCTCGGCCTGGTCCGGCTGGTCGCGCAGGTCGCAGATCACCAGGAATTCATCCCCGCCGAAGCGGGCGAGCAGGCCTTCGGTGCCGATGGCCGAGGCGATGCGCCGGGTCGCTTCGATCAGCAGCTCGTCGCCGGCATTGTGGCCGAGCAGATCGTTGACCACCTTGAACCGGTCCAGGTCGATGTACAGCACGGCCACCCGGTCGTGCCCGGGGCTGCCCATACGCACGCCCAGATCGTTCAGCACCGCATCGCGGTTCATGATGCCGGTCAGCGGGTCGGTGCGCGCCTGTACGCGCAGGGTCTCCTCGGCCTGCTTGCGTTCGGTGATGTCCTGCAGGGTGCCGGTGATGCGGGCGGCATCGACATCGCCGGTGGACACCTCACCGATCATCCGGATCCAGAACGAGTGGCCGTCGCGGCGCTGGCCCTGCAGTTCCAGGCCGAAGCTGCTGCGGTGTTCGATGGTGTCGGCCAGGGCCTGCTGCAGGGAGGCGCGGTCATCACTGCGCAGGCAGTCCAGCAGGTCGGTCATGTCCTGCAGGTCGTCGGGCTGGCCGACGATGCGCCGTGCCTCGTCGGTCAGGTACAGCCGCTGCAGGCTGCGGTCCCATTCCCAGCCGCCGATGTGCGCCAGCGACTGCGCCCGCGCGAACAGCAGGTTGTTGCGCTTCAGCTCGGTGATGTCGCTGAACATCGAATACACATGGTCGGCCTGGTCGCAGCCGGTGCCGAACACCGGCACGTTGGTGGTCGACAGCCATAGCATGCGCCCGCGCGGACGGTGGTACAGGCCGATGATCGTGCTGCGGATGACCCGCCCGGCCTGGAAGCAGCGGATGGTCGGCCACTGTGCCTGGGTGAGGGTGTTGCCGTGCTCGTCCACGATCAGCCAGGCGTCCGGGTCGAGCAGGGTGTGGAAGCCGTTGCCATTGCTGGTCACGCCGAGGATGCGGTGCGCGGCTGGATTGGCCGAGACCACCCGCAGATCGCGGTCGAACAGGATCACGCCCTTGTCGATGGATTCCATCAGCAGCCGGTAGCGCGATTCGGCCCGCCAGCGCCCGCTCAGGTCGCGCGCCACCGCGACGATGCAGGGCTGTCCGTGATCCTGGAAGCCAGCCGAGTGCACTTCCACCGGAAAACGGCTGCCATCACCGCGCATGTTCGTTACTTCGATGACGTAGGTGTCGCCGCGGTTGAGGGCTTCCCAGACCGGCTGCAGGTGGTCGCTGGGCAGGTCGGGATTGAGCAGTTCGATCGGCTGGCCGACGATGGCCTCACGGGGCCGGTCATAGGCGTGGATGCCGGCCCGGTTGACGTCCAGAACCACGCCGTCGGCGCTGAGGATGCTGACCGGATCGGGAACCGCATCGAACAGGGCGGCGTAGCGCTCCTGGGCTTCGCCCATGCGCAGGCGGGCGTCGATCAGGGCCTCCATGGCCTGCCGCAGCAGGCGCGCCTGCGCGGCCGGCGGGGCGCTGGCCAGCGCAGCCTGCAGTGCGGCCAGCGCGTCGTCGGTCACGGCGGATGCTTCGCCGTAGGCCGGAACGTCGCGCGGGCCGCTGTCGTTCATGTCGCCGCCAGGGCCTGCCCGACCCGGCTGGCGGTGCTGCGGCCGAGCAGCGCGGCCAGCCAGCGCCCGGTGTCGGCCAGTGCCGGCAGCTCAACGCCGCAGTCCAGGCCCAGGCCCTGCAGCAGGTAGACCACGTCTTCGCTGGCCACGTTGCCGCTGGCGCCCTTGGCGTACGGGCAGCCGCCCGCGCCGGACACCGCGCTGTCCACCACGCGGACGCCTTCTTCCAGGCAGCTGCTGATGTTGGCGATGGCCTGGCCGTAGGTGTCGTGGAAATGCACTGCCAGTGCGTCCATCGGAATCTCGGCGGCGACAGCCTTCAGCATGGCCCGTGCCTTGCGCGGCGTGCCGACGCCGATGGTGTCGCCCAGAGAGATTTCATAGCAGCCCATGTCGTGCAGCGCCCGCGCCACCCGCACCACGTCGGCCAGCGGCACCTCGCCCTGGTAGGGGCAGCCCAGTACGGTGGATACATAGCCGCGCACGCGCACGCCGTCTTCGGCTGCCCGGCGCAGGATCGGAGCGAACCGTTGCAGTGACTCGTCAATGCCGGCGTTGGTGTTGGTGCGGTTGAAGGTTTCAGAGGCGGCGGTGAACACCGCCACTTCCTGCACGCCGGCGGCGCGTGCACGGTCATAGCCCTGCTCGTTGGGCACCAGTACCGGGTAGGCGATGCCGGGCCGGCGGTCGATGCCGGCATAGACCTCGGCGGCGTCGGCCAGCTGCGGTACCCAGCGCGGGCTGACGAAGCTGGTGGCCTCGATGGTGCGCAGGCCGGTGGCGGACAGGCGGTCGATCAACGCGATCTTGTCGGCGGTGGTCACCGCCTGCTTTTCGTTCTGCAGGCCGTCACGTGGGCCCACTTCGACGATGCGGACGAAATCGCTCATCGACGCACCTCCGTGGCGGGCAGGGTGAGGTGGGCAGCAGGGGCGGAAGCGGATTCGATCACGAGGGTTCCTGGAGAACGGGGGCGGCCCGGTCTCCACCGGGCTGCCAACAGGGATACGCAGGTCGGCCGCGAAAGCGGCCACATCAAGGTTCTGCGACGCGGCAGGGCGGGAGGCTCAGGTCTCCGTCACCCAGTGCGGGGCGCGCTTGTCGAGGAAGGCGCCAAGGCCCTCCTGGCCCTCGGCAGACACGCGCAGCCGTGCGATCAGGGCGGCATTGTCGCGGTCCAGGGTGTCACGGTCGTGGCTGCTGCAGACCTGGCGGACCAGCGCCTTGGCCGACGCCGAGGCAATCGGGCCGGCCTTGTCCAGCAGGGCCAGCTGGCGCTGCACGGCGTCGTCCAGGCGCTCCGGCTCGACCACCTGATGGACCAGGCCGATGCGCAGCGCGGTGTCGGCGTCGAAGTGCTCGCCGGTGGCGAACCAGCGGCGGGCCTGGCGCGGGCCGATGGCCTCGATCACGTAGGGCGAGATCACGGCCGGCAGCAGGCCCAGACGGCTTTCGGTCAGGCCGAAGCGGGCCGCCGGAGTGGCGATGGCGATATCGCAGCAGGCCACCAGGCCGACGCCGCCGCCGAAGGCCGCGCCATGGACCCGGGCCAGGGTCGGCTTGGGCAGTTCGTCCAGGGTGCGCATCAGCCGCGCCAGCGCCAGCGAATCCTCGCGGTTCTCGGCCTCGCTGGCGGCGGCCATGCCGCGCATCCACTGCAGGTCGGCACCGGCCGAGAACGAGGGGCCGTGGCCGGCCAGCACCACCACCCGCACCGCCGGGTCACGGCCGGCGGCGTCCAGGGCATCGGTCAGCCGGGCAATCAGACTGGCGTCGAACGCATTGTGCAGCTCCGGCCGGTTCAGCCAGAGGGTCAGGACGGCGCCATCGCGCTCGATCAGCAAAGCATCGTTCATGGGAATCCGGGGTCACTCCATACCTGTATGGATCATAGCGGGCCATTGGTCATGGGCCATGACGCGACGCGGGAATGTTAGAATCGAGAACCATTTACATCCAGCTGAGATCGCGCTAGATGACGCTGTCCGAACTGCCCCTGCACACCCCGGCCGTGGTCGATTCCGTGCAGGACCTGCACGCCAACGATGCCATTGCCAGGCGCCTGCGCGAGCTGGGCTTCGTCAAGGGCGAAGAAGTGCGCCTGGTAGCCAAGGGGCCAATCGGCGGCGAGCCGCTGCTGGTGCAGGTCGGGTTCACCCGGTTCGCGCTGCGCATCAGCGAAGCCAAGCGGGTCGTCATCGGTACCGCTTCCGCAGAGGCCCGCGCATGAACGCCGCCGTCAACACCGCACCGCTGCGCATCGCGCTGGTGGGCAACCCCAACAGTGGCAAGACCGCGCTGTTCAACCAACTGACCGGCAGCCGGCAGAAGGTTGCCAACTACACCGGCGTGACCGTCGAACGCAAGGAAGGCCGCCTGCGTGCGCCGTCCGGCCGTGAGTTCGCCGTGCTCGACCTGCCCGGCGCCTACAGCCTGCAGCCGGCCAGCCTGGATGAGGCGATTACCCGCGACCTGTGCCGGGGTTTCTACCCGGGCGAGGCCGCGCCGGACGTCCTGCTGTGCGTCATCGACGCCACCAACCTGCGCCTGCATCTGCGTTTCGCCCTGGAGCTGCGCGAGCTGGGCAAGCCGATGGTGATCGCGCTGAACATGGTCGATGCGGCCCAGCGCCGTGGCATCCGCATCGACGTGGCCGCGCTGGAGCGCGAGATCGGCGTGCCAGTGGTGGAGACCGTGGCGGTGCGCAAGCAGGGCGCCAAGGCGCTGGTCGATCGCCTCGATGCGATGGTGCCGCACCTGGACGCGCCGCTGGCCGCAGTGGAAGGCGGCATTGATTACCACGCCAAGGTGCGCAGCATCCTCGCGGCTGCCGTCACCATGCCGGCGCGCACCGCGAAGATCGACGACGCGCTGGACCGTTGGCTGCTGCATCCGGTGTTCGGCCTGATCACCCTGGTGGTGGTCATGTTCCTGATCTTCCAGGCGGTGTTCGCCTGGGCGACGCCGCTGATGGACGGCATCGAAGCCGGCTTCGGCTGGCTGGGCGAGGCCGTTGGTGGCGTACTGCCGGAAGGTCCGCTGACCAGCCTGCTGACCGACGGCATCATCGCCGGCCTCGGCGGCGTGGTGGTGTTCCTGCCGCAGATCCTCATCCTGTTCGCCTTCATTCTGGCCCTGGAAGAATCCGGCTACCTGCCACGCGCCGCGTTCCTGCTCGACCGCATGATGGCCGGCGCCGGCCTGTCGGGTCGTTCGTTCATCCCGCTGCTGTCCAGCTTCGCCTGCGCGGTGCCCGGCATCATGGCCACGCGCAGCATCCAGGACCCGCGTGACCGCCTGGCGACCATCCTGGTGGCGCCACTGATGACCTGTTCGGCGCGCCTGCCGGTGTATGCGCTGCTGATCGGCGCGTTCATCCCGGCCGGCAAGGTGGGCATCTTCAACCAGCAGGGCCTGGTCCTGTTCGGCCTGTACGTGGCGGGAATCCTCAGTGCGCTGGTGATGTCGTGGGTGATGAAGAAGTGGCGACGCGACAAGAGCGAACACCCGCTGATGCTGGAGCTGCCGTCCTACCGCCTGCCGCACGTGCGCGACCTGGCCGTGGGCCTGTATGAGCGCGGCATGATCTTCCTGCGCCGGGTGGGCGGCATCATCCTGGCCCTGACCATCCTGCTGTGGGTGCTGCTGACCTTCCCCGGTGCCCCGGCCGACGCCACCATGCCGGCCATCGACTACAGCTACGCCGGGCAGATCGGCCATGCGATGACGGCGATCTTCGCGCCGCTGGGTTTCAATTGGCAGATCTGCATCGCGCTGATCCCGGGCCTGGCCGCACGCGAAGTGGCCGTGTCCTCGCTGGCTACGGTCTACGCGCTGTCGGCGGCGGACGATGATGCAGCCATCTCGGCGCTGTCGCCCGTGGTGGCGGACGGCTGGTCGCTGGCTACCGGCCTGGCGCTGATGGTGTGGTTCATCTACGCACCGATGTGCATTTCCACCCTGGCCACCATCAAGCGCGAAACCAATTCGTGGAAGACGATGGGCTTCTCGGCGCTGTACCTGTTCGCTGCGGCCTACGTGGCGGCGCTGATCACCTACCAGGTGACCGTGGCGCTGGGAGGCGGCTGATGGACGCCGGCCTGCTGGTGCAGTACCTCATCATCGCGGTGGCCGTGCTGGTCAGTGCGTGGGTGGTGCTGAAAAAGCAGTTCCCCGGTACGGCGCGCAGGCTGCGCGGCACCCTGGCGCTGGCCCTGCTCAAGCCGGGCCGCGCCGCCTGGATGCAGGCGCTGGGGCGGAAGATCGCTCCCCCGGCCAGCGGCGGCGGTGGCGCATGTGGCGGCTGCGACAGCTGCGGACCGACCAAGCGGTAGAGTCGAGCTTGCTCGGCTGCGTTGGTTGGGTCCCATCCACGCATGGCGTGGATCTACACCTCCTTGCGGATGATCGCGCGGAAGGCGCCGTGCTGCGACAGTCGCCGCACCGTCTGCCGGTTTCCATGGGCCGCGACGAAGCCGGCGACATCGGCGAGGGCGCCGAGCAGCAGGGCCTGCAGCTGCTCACGATCGCCGGCCGCGAGCAGGTCATCTAGATCCTGCTGGATGAAGGTCCGGCGCAGGCCGGGTGTCTCTTCTATCCGCCAGTCCACATGCGGGGTGGGGATGCTGCTGCGGTACCTGAACGCGGTTTCGAGGTCGGTGGGCGTGAGTGCCTGCTCGAGCAGCTCCGGGAAGTAGAGCCCGGCGTTCACATAGAAGCCCCTGTCCGGCGTGGCAGCTTGGTGGTTCACCACGAGCGAGGCGCCGTCCAGCAGCCGGTAACGGGTGGTGGTCGTCCCGGCAAAGCCCGTCTTCCTCGCACATTTGCTGAAGACTGTTGAAGATTTCATGGACGCTGTCCCGGCCGGAAAGGTGGCCAACAGCGTTGAGGGGCGGGGCTTTGCCGTCAATGGGCGAATGCGACACGTGATTCATCCACGCATGGCGTGGATCTACCGGACCTCCTGCCGGCAGCGCCGCTCAGTCCCTGACCAGCCCGCCATCGACCACCAGATTCTGCCCGGTTACCGCGCGTGCCCATGGGCTGGCGAAGAACAGCGTGGCATCGGCAAACTCGGCCGGCGTGGTCACGCTGCGTAGTGGCGTGTTGGCGGCGATGTAGTCGAACACCGCTTCGGGCGTGGCCGCGCTGGCGTCGGTGCTGCGCAGCAGGCCGCCGGACAGCATGTTCACCGTGATGCCGTGCGGGCCGAGGTCGCCGGCCAGGGTGCGGGTCAACGAGAGCAGGGCGGCTTTGGCGGCGGTGTAATCGTGGTAGGGCACCACCGGGTTCTGGAACAGGTTGGTGCCGATGTTGATGATCCGGCCGAAGCGCTGCGCCTGCATGCGGGGCAGGGCCGCCTGCACGGTATTCAGTGCGCCGCGCACGCTGCCCTCGAACTGCGCCTGGAACGCCGGCCAGCCGATGTCGCCGGCTTTGTCGCGTGCATCGCCGTTGAAGGAGAACGCGGCCAACGCGTTGTTGACCACGGTGGTCACGCTTTGGCCGAAATGCGCCTGTGCGTGCTGCAGCAGCGCCTCGACCTGGTCGCGATCGGTGACATCGGCCTGCAGGGCCACGGCCTGTCCACCCAGCTCCCGTGCCAGTGCCCGCGCGGGCGTCTCGCTGCGCTGGTAGTTGATGACCACGCGCGCGCCCTGTGCGGCGAATGCGCGGGCGATATGCGTGCCCAGGCCGCGTCCTGCGCCGGTAACCAGGACCAGTTGTTCGCTGATCTGCATGATGGGAATGCGTTCCATTGCCTGAAAGGGCATGCAGCGTAGCAGCGTTGGTGCTTGCCCGATCCACCACGCTGCCGCTAGCCTGCGTGCATGAACCAGACTCCCCTGCGATTGCTCATCCACGGCGCTTCCGGGCGCATGGGCCAGGCCCTGCTGCGCCTGGCCGCCGAACACCCCGAATCCCTGCAGGTCGTGGCTGCGGTGACCGGCCGCGCGCCCGCCCAGCGCGTGATCGACGGCGTGCCGTACTTTGCCGCCAGCGAGCTGGCAGGTGTGCCGGACTTCGATGTGGCGATCGACTTCAGCCTGCCCGAGGGTTTCGACCCGATGCTGGCGCTGTGCGTGGAGCGTGGCGCCGGCCTGGTGTCCGGCACGACCGGGATCTCTACGGTGCAGCGCCAGGCGCTGGAGGCTGCTGCGGCGGCGATCCCGCTGGTCTGGGCCTCCAACTTCAGTCTCGGCGTCGCCGTGCTGGACGAACTGGTGGAACGCGCTGCGCAGGCGCTGGCCGGCTGGGACTGTGATGTGGTCGAGTCGCACCATACGCAGAAGAAGGACGCGCCCTCGGGCACCGCGCTGACCCTGGGCGCGGCCGCACAGCGGGGCGGGGCGGAGCCGCACTACGCCAGCCTGCGCGCCGGTGACATCGTCGGCGAGCATCTGGTGCAGTTCACGGGGCTGGGCGAGCGCATCGAGCTGGTGCACCGCGCGACCAACCGCGACATCTTCGCCCGTGGCGCGCTGTTTGCCGCGCGTCAGCTGCAGGCCCGCGCGGCCGGCAGCTACCGGGTGCGCGATCTGCTTGACGGCCCGCGGGGCTGAATCGCCCGGGGTCGGATCCCTTTCCAGCGGAAAGGGCTCTGACCCCCTCTGCGGGCATCCGGGGTCAGAGCCTTTCCCGTCCGGGAAAGGATCCGACCCCGGGCGAGGGCGCCGCATACGCCGCCGGATTGAAATGAATACGCAATCGCCTGTTCATAAAGCGATATAACCGCTGGCGCGAGCGCGCCGGCAGCGCTACAATTCGCACTCGCCGAATCACGAAAGCCGGACCGGTCCCAGACCGTACGTCCGCGCTTTTTTGCAACCGGATTTCCGTGAAGCGCAGGCGTGACTTCGGCAGCCCCCTCGGTAGCCAAAGTGAGATTTCCGTGACCCAAGCCGCAATCCTCGTCCTCGAAGACGGCACCGTATTCGAGGGCGAATCCGTAGGCGCGCCCGGCCTGTCCGTCGGTGAGGTGGTGTTCAACACCGCCATGACCGGTTACCAGGAAGTGTTGACCGACCCGTCCTACGCCCGGCAGATGGTCACGCTGACCTATCCGCACATCGGCAACACCGGCATGACCGACCAGGACAACGAAGCGTCCAAGGTGTGGTCGGCCGGGCTGATCGTGCGCGACGTGCCGCGCCGTCCCAGCAACTGGCGCAGCCAGGTGTCGCTGCAGGACTGGCTGATCCAGCGTGGCGTGGTCGCCATCGCCGGCATCGACACCCGCAAGCTGACCCGCATCCTGCGCGAGAAGGGCGCGCAGAACGGTGCGCTGATGGCTGGCGACATCGACGTGGAAAAGGCACTGGAAGCCGCCCGCAAGTTCCCGGGCCTGAAGGGCATGGATCTGGCCAAGGTCGTCACTACCGAGAAGACCTACACCTGGACCGAAGGCCAGCTGGACCTGGACGCCAACGCGTTCGTCAGCGTGCCGGCGAAGTTCAAGGTCGTGGCCTACGATTTCGGCGTGAAGACCAACATCCTGCGCATGCTGGCCGAGCGCGGCTGCGAAGTGACCGTGGTGCCGGCGCAGACCCCGGCTGCGGAAGTGCTGGCACTGAAGCCGGACGGCGTGTTCCTGTCCAACGGCCCGGGTGACCCGGAACCGTGCGACTACGCCATCGAAGCGATCAAGACCTTCATCGACGTGAAGATCCCGACCTTCGGCATCTGCCTGGGCCACCAGCTGCTGGGCCTGGCCTCGGGCGCGAAGACCATGAAGATGGGTCACGGCCACCACGGTGCCAACCACCCGGTGCAGGACCTGGACAATGGCCGGGTGATGATCACCTCGCAGAACCACGGTTTCGCGGTCGATGAATCGACCCTGCCGTCCACCCTGCGCGTGACCCACCGTTCGCTGTTCGACGGCACCAACCAGGGCATCGCGCGCACCGATGTGCCGGCCTTCTCGTTCCAGGGCCACCCGGAAGCGTCGCCCGGCCCGACCGACGTCGGCCCGCTGTTCGACCGCTTCGTGGCCCTGATGGAACAGAGCAAGGCGTGATCAGTACGCCGCCGGCCTGCCGGTGGCGTCGCGATGGACCGTAAGCCCCCGCATCGCTGCTGCCTCCGGCGCGGCGCTGCGGATCAAGATTCCTGATCGACAGCGTGCGATCACTCCCCTTGTCACGCTGTACTGACTTAGAGAAGAAAATGCCCAAGCGCACTGACCTCAAGACCATCCTCATCATCGGTGCTGGCCCGATCGTCATCGGCCAGGCCTGCGAGTTCGACTACTCCGGCGCCCAGGCCTGCAAGGCCCTGCGTGACGAGGGTTACCGCGTGGTGCTGGTCAACAGCAACCCGGCCACCATCATGACCGACCCGGAGATGGCCGACGCCGTCTACATCGAGCCGATCAACTGGCAGACGGTCGAGAAGATCATCGCCAAGGAAAAGCCCGATGCGCTGCTGCCGACCATGGGTGGCCAGACCGCGCTGAACTGCGCGCTGGACCTGGCCGACAACGGCGTGCTGGAGAAGTACAACGTCGAACTGATCGGCGCCAAGCGCGACGCGATCCGCATGGCCGAAGACCGCGAGCTGTTCCGCGTCGCCATGGGTGAAATCGGCCTGGAATGCCCGACCGCCGCCGTCGCCCACACCCTGGACGAAGCGCTGGAGATCCAGACCCGCGTCGGCTACCCGACCATCATCCGCCCCAGCTTCACCCTGGGTGGCAGCGGTGGCGGCATCGCCTACAACCGCGAAGAACTGGTCGAGATCGTCAGCCGCGGCCTGGAACTGTCGCCGACCACCGAAGTGCTGGTCGAAGAATCGGTGCTGGGCTGGAAGGAATTCGAGATGGAAGTGGTCCGCGATACCGCGGACAACTGCATCATCGTCTGCTCGATCGAAAACCTGGACCCGATGGGCGTGCACACCGGTGACTCGATCACCGTGGCCCCGGCCCAGACCCTGACCGACAAGGAATACCAGCGCCTGCGCGATGCCTCCATCGCCGTGCTGCGCAAGATCGGCGTCGATACCGGTGGCTCGAACGTGCAGTTCGGCATCAACCCGACCACCGGCCGTGTGGTGGTGATCGAGATGAACCCGCGCGTGTCGCGTTCCTCGGCACTGGCTTCCAAGGCCACCGGCTTCCCGATCGCCAAGGTCGCCGCCAAGCTGGCCGTGGGTTACACCCTGGACGAACTGAAGAACGAGATCACCGGCGGCCTGACCCCGGCCTCGTTCGAGCCGTCCATCGATTACGTCGTCACCAAGATCCCGCGCTTCGCCTTCGAGAAGTTCCCGGCCGCCGATGCCCGCCTGACCACCCAGATGAAGTCTGTGGGTGAGGTGATGGCGATGGGCCGCACCTTCCAGGAGTCGATGCAGAAGGCCCTGCGTGGCCTGGAGACCGGCAAGGTGGGCTTCGACCCGACCGGGCTGGACCTGGCCAATGAGGACGACCTGCAGACCCTGCGCCGCGAGCTGAAGGCCCCGGGCCCGGAGCGCCTGTTCTACGTGGCCGATGCGTTCCGCGCCGGCATGAGCGTGGAAGAGATCTACGCGCTGTCCTTCATCGACCATTGGTTCCTGGACCAGATCGAGGAAATCATCGCTGCGGAAGCTGAAGTGGCTGCCGGTGGCATCGACGCGCTGGACGCCGCGCGCCTGCGCAGGCTGAAGCGTGCCGGTTTCTCCGACGCCCGCCTGGCCCAGCTGACCGGCACCAACGAAGCGGCCATCCGTGCGCTGCGTCGTGCGCACAAGGTGCGCCCGGTCTACAAGCGCGTGGACTCGTGTGCCGGTGAATTCTCCACCGGTACCGCCTACCTGTACTCGACCTACGAGGACGAGTGCGAAGCCGCGCCGACCAACCGTGACAAGATCATGATCCTCGGCGGCGGCCCCAACCGCATCGGCCAAGGCATCGAGTTCGACTACTGCTGCGTGCACGCGGCACTGGCGTTGCGCGAGGATGGTTACGAAACCATCATGGTCAACTGCAACCCGGAAACCGTGTCGACCGACTACGACACCTCCGACCGCCTGTACTTCGAGCCGCTGACCCTGGAAGACGTGCTGGAAATCGTCGAACTGGAACAGCCCAAGGGCGTGATCGTGCAGTACGGCGGCCAGACCCCGCTGAAGCTGGCGCGCGCGCTGGAAGCCAACGGCGTGCCGGTGATCGGCACCAGCCCGGATTCGATCGACCTGGCCGAAGACCGCGAGCGCTTCCAGCAGCTGGTGGATTCGCTGGGCCTGAAGCAGCCGCCGAACCGCATTGCCCGCAACGACCAGGAAGCCCTGCTGCTGGCCCGCGAGATCGGCTACCCGCTGGTGGTGCGCCCGAGCTACGTGCTGGGTGGCCGCGCGATGGAAATCGTCTACGGCGAATCCGACCTGGCCCGCTACGTGCGTGATGCGGTGAAGGTGTCCAACGATTCGCCGGTGCTGCTGGACCGCTTCCTGGACAACGCCGTGGAATGCGATGTGGACATCATCGCCGACAAGGATGGCAACGTCCTGATCGGCGGCGTGATGGAGCACATCGAAGAAGCCGGCGTGCACTCGGGCGATTCGTCCTGCTCGCTGCCGCCGTACTCGCTGTCGGCCAGCACCCAGGCCGAGCTGCGCCGCCAGGTGGTGGAGCTGGCCAAGGCCCTGAACGTGGTCGGCCTGATGAACACCCAGTTCGCGATCCAGACCAGCGAAGAAGGTGAAGACACCATCTACCTGCTGGAAGTGAACCCGCGTGCGTCGCGTACCGTGCCGTTCGTGTCCAAGGCCACCGGCATGGCGCTGGCCAAGATCGCCGCGCGCTGCATGGCCGGCAAGACCCTGGTAGAGCAGGGCGCGACCGAAGAGATCGTGCCGGACTACTACTCGGTGAAGGAAGCGATCTTCCCGTTCGCCAAGTTCCAGGGCGTCGACCCGATCCTCGGGCCGGAAATGCGCTCCACCGGTGAAGTGATGGGCGTCGGCCGTACCTTCAACGCCGCCTTCGCACGTGCGCAGGAAGCGGGCAGCATCAAGGCCCCGCCGGTCGGCAAGGCCTTCGTTTCGGTGCGCGACCCGGACAAGAAGCGCGTGCTGCCGGTGGCCAAGGCCCTGCTGGCGCGTGGCTACAGCCTGGTGGCCACCCGTGGCACTGCCGCGTGGCTGCAGCAGCACGGCATGGACTGCGAAATCATCAACAAGGTGGTGGAAGGCCGTCCGCACATCGTCGATTCGATCAAGAACGGCGAGATCGTCTATATCGTCAACACGACCGAAGGCCGTGCCGCGATCAACGACTCGTTCTCGATCCGTCGCGAGGCGCTGCAGCACCGCGTCACCTATTCGACCACCATTGCCGGCGCCAAGGCGCTGGTGGATTCACTGGAATTCCGCGGCACCGGCCCTGTCTGGTCGCTGCAGGAGCTGCACAAGGAGTTGAATGCATGAGAGCCCCCATCACCCTGAAGGGTGCGCAGAAGCTGCGTGACGAACTGGATCACCTGAAGTCGGTCAAGCGGCCCAAGGTGATCGCTGCGATCGCCGAAGCGCGTGAGCACGGTGACCTGAAGGAAAACGCCGAGTACCACGCCGCGCGCGAAGAGCAGGGCTTCATCGAAGGCCGCATCAAGCAGCTGGAAGGCGAACTGTCGCACGCTGAAATCATCGACGTGAGCAAGCTCAATGCCGGCTCCAAGGTGGTGTTCGGCGCCAGCGTGACCCTGGCGGACGTGGAAACCGACGAAGAGAAGAAGTACCAGATCGTCGGAGACCTGGAAGCGGACATCAAGCTGGGCCTGATCGCCATTTCCTCGCCGGTGGCCCGCGCGATGATCGGCAAGCTGGAAGGTGATTCGATCGTGATCGACGCCCCGGCCGGCCAGCGCGAGTACGAGATCGTCAGCGTCAGCTACGTGGACTGACCGGGTGGCAACGGCGACCCTGTTGTTGCCGGCACGCAGCCGCTTTGCGGCGGCTGCATTGCCAGACGAGGTGGCGCGTGCCCTGGGCCGCGCCACTGCGGTACAGCTGGACGCGGGCGAACGCGCCCAGCTGCAGCGTCATTTCACGGTGGCGGCGTCGCACTGGCCGGTCGCCGCATTGACCCGCCAGCGTGACGTCGGCGATGCCGCAGGCGCGTGCTGGCTGCGGGCCGACCCGGCCTGCATGGTGCCGGATATGCACGGCGCACGGATGATGGGCCATGGCGAGACCCTGCGGCCGACGCTGGCCGACAGCCTGGCGCTGCTGCCGGTGCTGCAGCCGTTGTTCGCCGAAGCGGGTTTCGTGCTGGATGCGCCGGACCCCGCGCGCTGGTACCTGCGCCTGCCGATCGACATCGAGCTGCCGGTCTTCGACAGCCCCGACGAAGTGCTGGGCGATGATCTGTTCTCGCACCTGCCGGAAGGTGAGGGTGGCCGCCGCTGGCGGGCGCTGATGACCGAAGCGCAGGTGCTGCTGCACAACCATTCCTGGAACCAGCAGCGCGCCGCGCAGGGCCAGCAGCCGATCAATTCGCTGTGGTTCTGGGGCGGCGGCGTCATGCCGGTGTCGGTGACCACCCCGCACGTGCAGGTGCGCAGCCGCGATGCCCTGCTGCAGGGCCTGGCCTTGGCCGCGGGTGTTTCGGTGGATGGCGAACAGGCCGTCGACGCCCTGGTCGACCTGCGCCAGCTGCGCTCGCTGCAGCAGCTGGGCAACGATGCCATCCGTCCGCTGCTGGCTGCCCTGCAGCGCGGTGAACTGCAGCGCCTCGTGCTGGATTTCGAGGACGGCCTGCAGTTCCAGCTGGACAAGCGCCAGCGCTGGCAGTTCTGGAAGAAGCCACGCCAGCTGCATGATTGAGCGGGGTCGGATCCGTTTTCCCCGGGAAACGGCTCTGACCCCCGTCTCCGGCCCCGCGTTATCATGGTCACGTCTTCCGCAACCGGCGATGCCGATGTCCCTTGCCGCCGATGCTGCGCTGCCCGTGTCCGACGTTCCGATGATCCGCCGCCGCGAGCCGGTGCTGCCGGGCCCGTGGCCGGATGACACGCTGCCGCTGCTGGCCCGCCTGTATGCAAGCCGTGGCGCCACCACGCCGGATCTGGCGCTGCCTCGGCTGGGCAACCTGCATGCGCCGGAACTGCTGACCGGCATGGACGCGGCGGTTGCGCTGCTGGTGGAGGCCATCGCCAACGACAAGCGCATCCTGGTGGTGGGCGATTTCGATTGCGATGGCGCCACCGCCTGTGCGGTCGGCGTGCGGGGCCTGCGCATGCTCGGCGCGCGCCACGTGTTCCATGCCGTGCCCAACCGCATGGTGCACGGCTACGGCCTGTCGCCCTCGCTGGTGGAAGAACTGGTTGAACTGCAGCCCGATCTGCTGGTGACCGTCGACCACGGCATTGCCTGCCATGCCGGTGTCAACGCAGCCAAGGCGCGTGGCTGGCAGGTGCTGGTGACCGACCACCATCTGCCGGGGCCGCAACTGCCGCCGGCCGATGTCATCGTCGATCCCAACCTGGAAGGCGACGATTTCCCCAGCAAATCGCTGGCGGGTGTCGGCGTCATCTTCTACGTGCTGATGGCCCTGCGCCGGCAGATGCGCGAAGCCGGTGTGTTTGCCGATGGCAAAGGGCCGGACCTGACCACGCTGCTGGACCTGGTGGCGGTGGGCACCGTGGCCGATCTGGTGGCGCTGGATGCGAACAACCGCGCCCTGGTCAGCGCCGGCCTGCGCCGCCTTCGCGCAGGGCAGGGCTGCGTCGGGCTCAAGGCGCTGATCGAAGCCAGTGGCCGCGAGAGCGCACGATTGACGGCCACCGACATCGGTTTCGCGCTTGGCCCACGCTTGAACGCCGCCGGCCGTCTGGAAGACATGGCACTGGGCATTGCCCTGTTGCTGACCGAAGACCCGCGTCAGGCGCGCGACATCGCCCAGACCCTGGAACAGATCAACGCCGAGCGCCGTGCGGTACAGCAATCGATGACCGATGATGCCGAGCAGGCCCTGTCGCGCGTGGTGCTGCAGACCGATGGCCAGCGCCCGGTGGCCGCCTGCCTGTTCGATGCCGAGTGGCACCCCGGCGTGGTCGGTCTGGTGGCATCGAAGATGAAGGACCGCCTGCATCGCCCGGTGATCGCCTTCGCACCTGCCGAACCGGGTGCGGACACACTGCGCGGTTCCGCCCGTTCCATTCCCGGCCTGCATATCCGTGATGCCCTGGCGCTGGTCGATGCACGCCATCCCGGCCTGGTCGAACGCTTCGGTGGCCACGCCATGGCGGCCGGGCTCAGCATGCGCCTGGAGCACCTGCCAGCATTCGAGGCGGCCTTCGCCGCCATCGTGCAGGAGGTGCTGGATCCGGCTGCGTTGCAGCAGCAGGTTCTCAGCGACGGAGAGCTGGCCGCGCACGAACTCGACCATCGCCACGCCGATGCCCTGCGCCTGGCCGGTCCGTGGGGGCAGGGCTTCCCTGAGCCGTTGTTCGACGGCCATTTTGAAGTGGCCAACTGGCGTGTGCTGAAAGAGCGCCACCTCAAGCTCGAACTGCGTCTGCCCGGCGTGCCGGGCACCCTCAATGCGATCCATTTCAGTGGCTGGCACGGCAATGCGCCGGGCCGCCACGTGCATCTGGCGTACCGCCTGGCCTGCGATGACTATCGTGGTGGTTCGGCCATCCAGCTCATCATCGAGCACTGCCTGCCGGCCTGACCCTGGCGCCCGGCCCGTGCCGGTGCACAGGCCGCAGCGCTCCGCTCAAGCGCTCAGGGCTGGACCTTGCTGACCACGGTGGGCATCTCCCAGGCCCCGCCGGCGGCCACCAGACGGCACAGGCCGGAGGTCGCTTCGCCGGTTTTGACGAAGCGCTTGCCGTCCCAGGTCCAGTCCGACGTGTGCCAGCAGTCTCCCAGGCCGCGACCCTTGTGGGCGGCATTGATGACCGCGCCATCGTTGTCGCTGCCGGATGTGGTGACCAGCACCGGCTTGAACGGTGCCTTGTCGTTGGCCACCCAGAAGCCGTAGCCCTCGTTGTAGGCGGCGCGCCAGCACAGCGTAGAGACCAGCACCTTGTCGCTGGACAGGCGGGTGATGGTCAGCTCCTCCGGCCCGTCGATCATCGGGTCACCTTCGGGGCTGATCGCCGAACAATCATCGGCGGGCGTGACCGCGCGCAGCGCCGTGCGCAGGGCAGCGGCCTGGGTCTGTGCCAGCGCGGTGTCGGCCGCACGCGTGGCCGGCAGTTTCGCCGGCGTCACCACCGGTGCCGGCAGGGCTGGCAGCACCTTGTCCTCGCTGCCGGTGCCCTTGCGTACCAATGCGCCGGGTGTGCCAAGGCGGCCCTGGAACTCATCCATCTTCAGCAGTACCGCCGACGCGCCACTGTCGGACAGGGTCCAGCGCTGGCGGCCGCCGCCGGCCACCACTTCGATGCGGCTGGTGCGGGTGAGGGCGGCGAGCAGCGCATCGGTCTGGGCCGCAGTCAGCGCCCCAGTGCCATCCTGCAACGCCAGTCGGCCCAGGTCGGTGCCATTGATCTGCAGATGGGCCGTGGCCTGCGCCGCAAGCTTCGGCGCGTCCTCATCGTACTGGCCCAGCATCAGCTGGCCCTGCACGCGCTGGCCCGGGCCGGCCGCGCGGGTCAACAGCACCGACACCGCCGGGCCGTCCGCTTCATCGGATTGGTAACCCGCCGCACGGCAGGTCCGCGTGTTGTCGCAGGACAGGGTCCAGTCGTTGTGGGTGAACGGAAAAGGCGCGGTCGAGGCAGCAGCGGCAGGCAACGAAGCCGCCATCAGCACAGACAGGAACAACGGGCGCATGCACATCCTTATGGGGGAAATCCGGCCGCTATGGTGCCGCTCACGTGCAGCGCTGACCAGCCATGCGGCTACCCGATATGTGTGACGTGATGCACACTCCTGCGGAAAACCTTAATGAATTCATCTCGTTATCTGGCGCTATCACCGTCAAAAAGCTGGCGCGTGTCACGTCTGGATGGCACAGTCGGCCCACGACCAACATGGGACGACGGAACGCCCGATGTACGCCGAATCACTGCTCCCCGGCGCCGCGCTGCAGCGCCTGCACCAGGACCGACGCCTGATCCGCGTCGAAACCGCTTTGGACCCGGACACGTTTCTGGTCAAGCGTTTCGATGGCATCGCGTCGGTGTCCAATCCGTTCACCTACCGCATCGACCTGCTTTCCATCCAGCCGCGGCTGGAGTTGAAGCAACTGGTCGGGCAGCCGCTGCGCCTGCAGCTGGGGGATGAATTCGGCAACCGCAGCGTGCATGGCTACGTGCGCGAGTTCGCCAGCACTGGGCAGCAGGCACAGTTCAGTGCCTACCGTGCCGAACTGGCGCCGTGGTTCGCCTTCCTCGACTACACCTGCAACTGCCGCATCTTCCAGGATCGCACCGCGCTCCAGATCATCGAGGAAGTCTTCGAGGGCTATGCGCAGCTGGCGCGTTACCGCTACGACCTCAACCCCGGCAAGCTGGCACCGTTGCCGTACTGCGTGCAGTACAACGAATCGGATTTCGCCTTCGTCAGCCGCCTGCTGGAAGACGCAGGCCTGTACTACAGCTTCGTCCATGACGAAGAAGGCCACGAGATGGTGATCAGCGACGATTCGACGTTGAGCACCGCCCACGGCGAGCCGCAGCCGATCGCCTTCGTGTCCGACCAGGGCACGCTGGCCAGCACGGGCCTGCATCGCTGGGGCGCGCGGCGCCGGGTCGGCCCGAGCGTGCAGACGCTGCGCAGCTTCGATTTCAAGCAGCCGGGCGAACGGCTGGATGGCAACCAGGGCAACCAGGTGCCGCTGGGCCTGCTGCCCCCGTTGGAGCAGTACCGTTACGACGGCGCCGCGCGCTTCATGAACAGTCGCATCGGTACGGCGCTGGCCGCGGTGCGCAACGAGGAAGTGACCTGGCCGACCAAGCTGTTCGAGTGCGCGGGCAATGCCGGTGAAATGGAGGCGGGCAGCTGCTTCGACCTGGAACGGCATCCGGACTTCATCGGCCGCGATGACACCGACCGCAGCTTCTTCGTGGTCAGCGTGCAGCGCGAGGGCCACAACAACTTCGCCGCCGATTTCGGTAGCGCCGAAGCACCCAGCGTGGAAGTGCAGGCCGAAGTGCTGCGGCGGCGCATTCCGTACCGCCCGCTGCGCCTCACCCCGTGGCCGCGCATGCCGGGCCCGCAGACCGCCACCGTGGTCGGCCCGCCGGGCGAGGAACTGCATGCCGACCGCTATGGCCGGGTCAAGGTGCAGTTCCACTGGGACCGCCAGCTCGACCGGCGCGAGAACGCCTCGTGCTGGATCCGCAGCGCCAGCCCCTGGGCCGGTGCGGACATGGGGGGCGTGTCGCCGCCGCGCGTGGGCCAGGAAGTCATCGTTGATTTCCTCGATGGTGACCCGGACCGCCCGATCATCACCGGGCGCGTCTACAACGAAGACAACATGCCGCCGTTCGGCATGGAGGTCAGCGGCCTGAAGTCAAAGACCGTCAAGGGCGCAGGCTGGAATGAAATCACCATGCACGATGGTGCCGGTGGCGAGCTGCTGAACATGCGCGCCCAGCGTGACATGGTCACCACCGTGCTCAACGACCAGAACGCCGACATCCAGAACAACAAGTCGACCACGGTGGCGGTGAACCACACCATGGGTGTGGGCGCCAACCAGAACATCAGTGTCGGCGGCAACCGCGGCATCACCGTGACCGGTACCGACACGCTGGGTGTCACCGGTACCCGCACCACCAACGTCACCGGTGCGGTCACGGAAAAATACGAGACCGGCGAAACCAAGACGATCGTGGCCGCCGGCTACACCGAAACCATCACCGGGGATTTCAAGACCACCCTGACCGGCAACTACACCAGCCAGCGCACCGGCACCTGGGCGGAAACGGTCACGTCCACCTCCAGCCGCACCGTGGGCGGGCTGGTCACCGAAACGCTGCAGGCCGCCCGTGAGGTGACGATCACCGGGCAGGACAAGCGCAAGGTGCAGGGCAAGGTCGATGACAGCAACGTCGGTGCGCGCGTCATCGATGTCACCGGCAACTTCAGCCAGGATGCCACCGGCACCCACAGCCAGGGTTCGGACGGCGCGATGAGCCTGGAGTCCGCAGTCAAGCTCACCAGCAAGGTCGGCGGCTCGGTCATCGAGATCACCGACAGCGCGATCAAGATCACCGCCGGCGGCTCGGAGGTGGTGATCGACGCAGGCGGTGTATCGGTCAACGGCAGCGAGATCAAGCTCAACTGCTGAGCCGCCAGGGAGAAGCACGATGCAGGACACCCCCATGTTGCGCGGCTTGAACGCACTGCGCGATGCCTGGCTGGAGGCCAGCGCCGACCGCAGCCGGCGGCTGCTGGTCTGGCGCCTGCCAGCCGCCGCCAGCCGCTTGCTGGCCGCGTTCTTCGAGATGCAGCGCAACGATGCTGGCCGCGATACGCCGGATTACTTCCTGCGCATCGATACCGCCTACGAACTGGGCTTCCGCTACAGCCGGCAGGTCAAGCAGGATCTGCTGGACCGGTATCTGGCCAGCCAGGACGATCTGCGCGCGCAGCAGGTGCCGCTGGGCTGGCGTGGCCCGCACGAGGCGCACCCGGACAGCGCGCACGGCGTGGTGCAGGTGCTGGAGAGCTTCATCGACCACCATGGCGAGCACCTGCGGCTGCTGGCGGCGGTGCTCGAGCCGGAGCGCTGCGTGCCGGGCGAGGGTTTCGAACGTTGGGTTGACGCGGCGCTGGCCGCCGGCCCCGGCGCGCGCCTGCGCCTGGTGCTGGTGGATACCGAAGAAGATCCGCGCTGGCAGTCGCTGCTGGACCGTCACGGCGCGCTGGCGCGTGTGGTCAGCGCCCCGGTCGACATGTTCGGCATCGCCCGCGACACCGCAGCGCAGTCCGGCGGCCGTGGCCCGGAAGTGCTGTACCGGCAGCTGCTGGCAGACCTGATGCTGCTGCTTGAGCGCGGCAGCCCCTCGCAGGTCGTTGCCCGCGCCGGGCGCGCGCAGGGGCTGGCGCAGCGGCATGGCTGGCAGGACCAGCAGTCGGTGGTGCAGATGATGGTGGCCGGCGCGTGGCTGAAGCATGGCGACCACGGGCAGGCGATCAACAGCTACCGGCAGGCGCGCAGCGCGGCCGAGGGCGCGCGCATGAGCGGCAACCCCGCTGCACCGGAACTGGTGATGCAGAGCTGGTTCGGCGAGGCCGGCTGCTGGCTGGCCGCCAAGCAGCCCGAGCGCGCCGCACAGACCTACCTGCAGGCATCGACGTCGGCGGCGAGCATTCCGCACCCGATGTTCGCGCTGGAAGGCCAGCGCATGGCCGGCTGGTGCCAGTTGCAGGCCGGCCAGCGCGAGGCCGCGCGGACCCAGTTGCTGGAGGCCATCCGCATCGCCAAGCCACTGGCGCCGGCCGACCGCAAGGCCACCACGCTGCCGCAGGCGCTGTGGGACCTGCTGCAGCTGCAGGATGCGCGCCGCTGCGAATCGCTGCAGCAGGTGGCCAGCGACTACCTGCAGGCCAGTACCGGCCTGCTGGAAAAGGCCGACGCGCAGGGGCGTGCGCTCGGGCCGCAGCCGCCACGCCCGGCACTGGATGCGATCGACGCCGAGCTGGATTCAACGCTGGAGCGTGGTTTCCACCGTGCCCAGCAGGAGCGCGAGCGCCTGATCCAGGGCGGCGATGAGTTTTTCCGCAAGATCGTGGCTGTCGGTCGCGATTTCCTCGACCCAGGCTGGAATGGCCTGCCAGCCATCGAGCACCCGCTCGACCATGACATTCCGGTGTGGAGCGAGCCGCCGGCGATGCAGCCGCTGCCCGACCCGTCGGGCCTGCTGCAGCCGCCTGTGGCCGCACGCGCGGGAACGACCGTTACAGGAGTTGCTGTTGCATGAAGTCGAACAAGACCGTGGTGATGGTGGTGGCCATCGTGCTGGGCATCATCGTCGTGACCTGGATCAGCGCCGAGTACCGTGACGAAGTAAAGGCGTTCCTGCGCGCGTTGTTCCGCGCCTTGTAAAGCAACAGGGAGTGTTGCCGTGAGCATCGCCGCCAAGCATTTCGATCCGCAGCTGGGCATCGACATCCACATGTACGCGGTGCCGCCGTGCCCGCTGCCGACGCCGCATATCGGCCTGGTGCTGGATCCGTTCGACTACATCCCGTTCATCGGCTCGACCATCAAGGTCAACGGTGTACATCGCGGCACCGCCGGCACCGGCGGCCTGGACATCCACATTCCACTGGGCGTGTGGGGACCGCCGCTGGCTGCGCCGATGGGGCCGCAGTTCGACGGCGAAGAAATCTTCATGGGCAGCCGCACGGTGTCGGCCGATGGCGAGCCGTTCTCGCGGCTGGCCATGCCGGTGCTGGACTGCAACCTGGCCGGCATGATCAACCCGTTCCGGGTGAAGAAGCCGAAGAAGCCGCTGCGCGCCATGTCGCTGCCCACCGGCCTGAACGTGGCCATCCCCACCAGCGTCACCATCGGCGGGCCGCCCACGGTGTCCTGGACCGCGCTGGCGTTCCGCGCCGCGTTTGCCGGGCTGGGCAAGCTGCGCAAGAGTGCCTTCTTCCGCAAGAAGATGGATGCCTTCGCCAACTGGCGGCGTGGCAAATGGGGCCATCTGCCCTCGAGCTTCCTGAAGTGCAAGGTGCTGCGCGCCGAACCGGTGGATATCCGCGATGGCAGCGTGGTGGTCAGCCACCAGGACTTCGACATTCCGGGGCGGCTGTCCTTCGCCTGGCAGCGCAGCTATGGCTCGCGCCGGGCGGGTGAGCCGGGTCTGTGCGGTGCCGGCTGGCAGACGCCGGCCGATATCCGCCTGGAACTGCTGGACGACGGCAGCGTGTGGCTGTCCGGCCCGGACCAGGCCGCCTTCTTCCCCGAGCTGCCACCGGCCGACGGCGAGGCCGGGGCGATCCTCGATTTCGTCGATGGCGCACGCCTGCTGCGGCGGCGCGGGCAATGGCAGGTGCGCTTCAAGAGCGGCCTGAAGTATGTGTTCGGCGGCGATCTGCCCGCAGGCGTCAGCGCGCTGCCGAATCCGCAGTCGTGGCCGATCGAGCGCATCGAGGATGCCCACGGCAACCACTGGCGGTTCGAGCGCCGCGACGGCCATCTGGTGCGCATTGTCGAAAGTGGCGTCGGTGACCTGCAGGGGCGCTTCATCGAGGTGGAGGCGCGCCACGGCCGCATCGACCGGATGGCGCTGCATGACCCGGCCACCGGCCTGGTGCATCCGCTGGTGAGCTACCGCTACAGTGGCGAGGGTGATCTGTTGGCGGCTGTCGATGCGCTGGGTGCGCCGCGCACCTTCGCGTACGAACAGCATCGCCTGGTGCGGCACACCGACCGCGTGGGCCTGTCATTCCACTACGCGTTCGACCCGCAGGGCAGGGTAGTGCACTCGTGGGGCGATGGTGGCCTGTACGACTACCACTTTGAGTACGACGCGCTGCTGCGCGAGACCCGGGTGACCGACTCGCTCGGCCACCTGAGCGTGGTGAAGTTCGACGAGAACCAGCTGCCGCTGTGCGAGATCGATCCGCTCGATGGCGTGACGCTGTTCGAGTACGACGACTTTGGGCGCACCGTTGCGGTGACCGACCCGGAGGGGCTGCGCACCGCGTTTGCCTATGATGCGCAGGGCAATCTGGTCTGCCTGACCCGCGCCGATGGCACGTCGATCCAGATGGAATACGACCTGGACGACCATATGGTGTCGCTGCGGACGCCGGATGGCGCCGACTGGCAACAGGCGTATGACGGGCAGGGTCAGTTGATCAGCCAGACCGACCCGTTGGGTGCGACCACCCGTTTCGAGTACGACCCACAGGGCCAGTTGAAAGCGCAGACCAACGCGCGGCAGGCGGTTACGCAACTGCGCTACGACCGTCATGGCCTGGTGGCGGCTGTCATTGATGCGCTAGGCCATGAGAGTCGCTTCGATCACGATCCGCTGGGCAATCTGCTGCGCCAGGTGGATCCGCTGGGACAGACCAGCCGCTACGAGTACGACGCCAAGGGACGCCTGTTGGCCACCGCTGGCCCCGATGGGAACGGTGTGCGCTGCGAGTACGATGCCGAAGATCAGCTGGTCCGCTACACCGATGAAGTGGGCGCGCAGACGCGGCTGCAGTACGTGGGCATCGGACAGATCGGCAAGCGCCTGCAGGCCGATGGCCACAGCGTGGAGTACCGCTACGACACCGAAGAGCAGCTCATCGCGGTCATCAACCAGCGCGGCGAGACCTATCAGCTCGTACGCGATGCATTGGGCCGCATCGTCGAGGAAGTGGACTACTGGGGGCAATCACGGCGTTACAGCTACGATGCTGCCGGGCGGCTGACGGCGACCATGGATCCACTAGGCCAGCGCATCGCTTTTACCACCGACAAGCTTGGGCGCATCACCCGCAAGACGCTGCCGGATGTACGTCATCCCGGCCAGCAGGTGCAGGAGCACTTTGTCTACGACGTGCAGGGGCAGATTGTCGAGCTGCGCAATCCAGCGCGTACGGTGAAGCGCGTGTATGACCCGCTGGGCCAGCTGCTGGAGGAGCTGCAGGATGGCTTCCGCGTGGGCTATGGCTACGATGAAGTGGGAAATGAGGTCCTGCGGGAGACCTCGGCGGGTAACCGGGTGGCGTTTGGCTACGACCTGCGCGACCAGACGGTGTCGGTTGCGATCAACGACGAGTCGCCGATCTCCATTGAGCGCGACGCGTTGGGCCGCACGACGCGCGAGCAGCTGAGTCCGCATCTACAGCGCGACTTCACCTATGACAGCCGCAACCTGCTGACCTCGCAATCGGTACTGAAGGATGCCGCGCCGCTGTTCGAAACGCGTTATGACTATGACCGCAGTGGCAACCTGACCCGGCGCAGCGACAGCGCACAGGGCGTGGACGAGTACCGCTACGACGCGATCGGGCGCCTGCTGCAGCACATCGACCCCAAGGGGAAGGTGGAGCGCTACTTCAACGACCCGGCGGGCGACCGGCTGCGCACCGAGGTGAAGCAGGTGCAGGCGCGCAAGGTGGTGGGCGGCGACGATGACGACCTGACCACCTGGACGCGCGAAGGCTCCTGCCAGGGCATGCACTACGTGTTTGACCGGGCAGGCGACCTGGTGCGCAAGGGCGTGCCGCATGGGGATGCGCCGGATGACCTGACGCTGATCTGGGATGCCAACCATCGGTTGGCCGAGAGCCGCCGCAACGGCCAGTCAACGTACTACGGCTATGACCCGCTGGGGCGGCGGGTGTTCAAGCGCAATCCGACGCAGACGACGTGGTTCTTCTGGGATGGAGATGCGTTGCTGGGTGAGGTGCAGCAGGCCAACGATGCCGAAGAGGCGGCGCCGGTCTGGGTGGGTAATGTGGCGAGCCTGGTAGAGGTAAGGCGCCGGCAGCGGCGGTTGGAAAAGCTGCATGAGCGGGTGCGGGAGTATGTGTACTACCCAGGGACGTTTGAACCACTAGTACTGCTCGTGAAGCAGAAGCAGGGATGTGCTTACGAGACTCCGACTGTAGTGCGTAGTGCGCCCTGCGGCCAAGCAAGAGTTGAACCTGCCACGGCCCTCAGGAAGAGACCCGCGTTGATGGGCTCGACCGGTGGCAACGGGTTTGGAGCGTTGGGCCAGGTCGCTTTGGGTGAGCCGATAGCTGCCATTGCTACGGTGCCAGAGGAAGGCAGTGCTGAGTTCCGCTCCTACGCCATCGGAGATGGTTCGGCAGCCGATCCATCGAGAGAAGGGGCGCTTGATGGTCTGGATGGGCGAATTCAAGCGGCCGGAAAGGATATTCCGGCGACCATAGCACTGCTCTACCAACTCGACCCGAATGGGGCAGCAGCTCGAGTTCTGGATTCAAGCGGGGCTTTGCTGTGGCAGGCACAGTTCACGGGCCTCGGCGCTGCATATGTCTCTGAATGCTGCGGACTGGAACAACCTCTGCGCCTGCTCGGGCAGTACTACGACGAAGAAACTGGTCTTCACTACAATCGGCATCGGTACTACGATCCTTGGGCCGGAGGCTACATCTCGCAGGATCCAATTGGCCTGGATTCTGGCGTAGCAAATGTGTATGAGTTCGGGTCCAATACGCTGTGCTTTGTCGATCCCCTGGGGCTATGGAACAAACATCGAAAGAATGGCCAATTTGCACGAAAGCCCGGGCCTAAGCCTAAGCCTAAGCCGAGTGTTCATGGCAATTCGAAGACGTCAACTAAGCCCTCAGTGTTGTACGCGCAGTACGACGAATCCGGCGTTTTCCAGAAGTGGGGAATCACTCAAGAAGTGGCAAATCCGAGGGCTCGATACGGTAGTTCAATTCCGCGAGACTGGGACGTCATTGAGGTGGCCAGAGGGACTAGGCAGGACATGCTCAATCTTGAACGGGAGTTGACAAGCGCACTGCCGGGACCGAGGAATTTTGAAAGCTGGGCTGGTAGCAACCCAAGTGCAACGCTATCCTCGGCTGCGAAGAATGCATTGGCGGCGGCCGATGACCTGGCCAAGAGACTTGCGGCTGCCGCCGGCTGTCGCAGCTAGACCTATGGAGGACAGATGGATGTAACTTTGAGTGGAAGGATGGGCGGGCCAGAGACGGGGGTGAAGTATCTTCCTGAAGTCGTGCAGGCTCGCGCCAGGCTGAAATCAGCATTTGAAGTAGTGTCCATTGAAGGTCTGGAGACGATTGATGTCGAGTTGTGGATCAGTGGAAGCTTGACTGAATACTGCCCGGCAGGCCTCTCCTCTTCGGCTAGATTCTCAGCCAAGAAGAAAAGTGTTGTGCTTGCCATCTGCATTGCGAAGGATGACGCCGCTGCCGTTGATGATGATTCCACTGCATCTGCAATTGGCGACTGGCTGATTCGCGGTTTCGAGAGCGTAAAATTGCCTCGAAGTGCTGGCAAAATCGAATTTTCAGGTGCTGTTGATGCATTGAAATCTTGCTTCAAGTGATTGGTTTGAGAGATCCGGCGAGGACTGGTTGGGGTTTTGCTTCTGAGCGCATTGGCGCGATGATCGCAGGATCATTGTGTGCGAGGTTTTTTCTGTTCGTGTTTGCTCCTCCATATCTCGCGGAGGAGGAGGAGAGAGCTTGGCTTGCTTCTGCCTGCTTCTTACAGATCCTGGCTGCGGGAGTGTGGGAACCCTTTCTTCCGTTCAGATTAGGTGCTCCTCATTGAAGAGCCCGAAAATTGAGATGCGGCAGATGATGTTCCGGTCCAGAATGCTCGCTTGGTCGAGGAGAATTGCTCGGGTCTGGGAGGTTGTGCATTCAGGCATCGCAAGGCGTCGGGGGTTCGCTACGAAAATGCGCGACGAGCGGGCAGGACCTCGCGCTCACCGTCGAAAGCTTCGAATGCAAGCGCTGAGGGAGACATGAAATTTGGATTGTCCACGGACACAAGTGGCGAAACGCGCGTCTATGAAGTTGCGAATGAGCTTGTTTCGGTGTTCCCAGCTCTAGAATCAAATTTGCACTTGATCAGTCTCGAGGTGTTCTTCGTCTTCAGATGCCTTCCAGATAAGCTGGGCAGGAAGTCATCACGTCGTTTTTCGAAGGCTGAATCTGTTCTCTTTCTTGATATGTGCTTTTCAGAGGATTTGCTGAAAGACATGGATGTTGAGCAGCAAAGGTCTGTCGTTGCGAAATATTTCTTCAATTACGTTGAGGACTCGCTGGGAAAGTATAAATTTGAAGGTCTTGATGTCGCATCCTTCATGTTTGCACTTAAGAGGGAGGCGGCATCAATTGGTTGGATTGACTGAAGGTGAAGTCGTCTCTTTCCGTAGCCGTTGAGCTTGCGGCTGTAGCCTGAGTTCCCCTCGGATAGCTGCAATCGTCTGGCCTCTCAGTAGTTGTTGAGGGATGGCCCAGCCTTGTGCGCATCGCCTTTATTTGCGACAAGCTTGCGCGCGTCACATGTATTACGCCCCCGGCTGTTCGCCATTCTTGCCATCAGCTGCAGAAGTATTTCGTCTATGATGTGCAGGGATAGGTTGTCGAGTTGCGGAGCCCCACATGCGCGGCCTAATGCGATTATGGTTCACTGAGGTGTGTTTATGTTTGATGATCTTGAGGCGCTGGTGGCGCAGCGGCCACGGGTCAAGGTGTTTTCCGGTCGTCAAGTCGATCCTGGTCTTATTCAGGATGCAGAGGATGAGTTGGGAATCCCGCTGCCAGAATCGTATAAGGAATGGCTCCTCAATTTCGGAAATCTTAGGGTGGGCGCATATCCTGTGCTGACGCTTGCGCCGAGGGATGTGCGTGACATATCTGACAGTGATTTGATTTACAACTTCAGATTGGACGCTCGAGATGGTGGGTTGCCTGTCGGATACATCTCGCTCCACCTCCCGGATACAGATGAGTCTTTCTATTTTGATGCGAGCAACGGCCTGATCAATGGCGAGTACCCGGTTGTCAGGCGCGATTGGTTTGATGGCAGATACGAGCCGTTTGCCGAAAATTTTCGGCATTTCCTGGGGAAAATTATCCGGCTGGCTTGAGTTTGCCAGGTACGTCGCGCATTTCTACTTGGCCCAAGGCCGACAAGAGCTTGAATGCAAAGGATTCGGTCCACGTGTTTGAAGCGCGCTGTGACAGGTCGTGGTGGCTGTCTGAGCCAGCGCAGCGCCTGCGCCCGGGGTGCGGGCGAGTGCTCCTATGGCGAGTCCGAAGGGCTGTTGCGGCACATCGACCCGAGAGTGGACTTCGCGGGCACGGAATTTCATGCACTGGACAACCAGTTGGATCAGTAGGTTAGAACGGCGAAGCGAAGTGCATTGGATCCACCGAGGACTCGCACTACTTCAAGCGAATCAACGAACAGCAGGCAAGCGGCAGTTGGAATGGCGCAGTGGAGGGCGTCCCGCTGGATTCCGATGCCAACTATGCTGAAGCGTGCAGCTGGGGTTGACTCTCCATGGACACGCGTGGCGAAAACGTGAGAGAGATTGGATGCCAAAGAAGATCAAGGCTGAGGTTGGTGACGTCTTTGCGATTCCGCTGCCCAAAGGCGGGTATGGAGTGGGTCGGATGATTCACGTTTCAGAGCGATGGAGGCTGGCGCAGTTCATCGACGCGCAGTTGGACGTCCCGGAGATGATTGATGCGATCTTTGATTCTGGCGACGTGATGCCTGTACACAATATAGTGACACGCCGTATCGAAGATGGTGGTTGGCCGATTCTGCGCAAGGGGGTGATGGAATCACTACCGGATCTGAAGTCGCTGGTGTTCTATCGGGGGCTCGGCGGAAAGCGCGCCTACGTTGACCTCAACGGAGAGGTTGTGCCAGCGTGCCCCGGAAGAAGCTGCGCATCGTCCATGCCGCAGTTTGCGGAGTACATCGCCGAAGTTCTTGAGGAGGCACTGGCGGGTCGGGCCTAGGCCAGTTCGCATTACACGACGAAGTCGTCAGGGATGTCGGGCCACCGCTTGAACCGCTTGGCATAAGCTGCCAGAGGTTGTTGCGGGTCTTGATCTTCCCGGGTCTGCTGGTTGCTAAGGACTTGATGATACTGGCCGGTCCATGCTGAGATGTGGTCATGGTGCTTCCGCCCTGGGTCTAGTTATGCAGCACATTGGCGCGCAGCAGTTCAGCATGAAGTTCGACACTGGCGGCAGTGCTTTCGAGGCGCTTCGAATAGCGAACAGCTCTTTTGACAACTGTGGAATGTCGCTTTCAAAGCGGCCTTCCAGGATGAGCGCCGTCCGCGATGTTCATGTCTCGAACTGCAAGGTGATCAACTGTGAGATTGGTCCAACGGTGCTTGAGGATGTTCAGATCGACGGGTTGGATGTGAATCCAATCCTCCTCCTTTGGTCCTGTTTCTTCAGAAGGGTCTCCCTTGCGGGAAAGATTGGAAAGATCAAAATCAATCTTGAACCTTTTGCGTTCTGCACTGATGCGGGCGTTCTCGCTGCATTCGCAGAGCAGCGTTCGGCATTCTATGAGGCTACGAACTGGGCGCTGGATATCAGTCGGGCAAGATTTGTCGATTTCGCATGCAAGGGTGTACCTCTCGACCTGATCAGGAGAGATCCGCAGACTCAGGTCATCATCCGGAAGCGGGACTTCGGCGGACTCGACATGTTGGGATCACAATTCGCGGACGCTTTCCCTGAGACGCATACGAGGCTGAGCATCTTC
This sequence comes from Stenotrophomonas sp. ESTM1D_MKCIP4_1, assembly GCF_003086895.1. NCBI lineage: Bacteria > Pseudomonadati > Pseudomonadota > Gammaproteobacteria > Lysobacterales > Lysobacteraceae > Stenotrophomonas > Stenotrophomonas sp. ESTM1D_MKCIP4_1. The sequence goes on from NZ_CP026004.1 coordinate 2,008,615, forward strand.
AGTGACTCGGATGCCGAGGCGGTCCTGCTAGTGGTGCCTTTGGCCGCTGCCAGGAATCGCCGGGAAGACTGGGCAGGCGGGATCGCGGAGTTGAGGCGCTTGGGCATTGCCTCAGAATGAGCAGTTGTCGCAGCCAGGCATCTGGAGGACGCATGGAAGTGCCCCTGGGTGGCAGGATGGGTGGTCCGGAGATGGTCGTGAAGTTCCTTGCTGGAATTGTCCAGGCTCGCATTAGGCTGAAATCTGCCCTAGAAGAAGTATTCGTTGACGGCTTGGATGTGATCGATGTCGAGCTGTGGATCAGTGGTAGTGTGACCGACTATTGTGCGGCAGGCGTCTCATCGTCGACGAAGTTCTCTGCCAGAAAGAGAAGTGTGCGTATCACCATCTGCATTGCAATTGAAGAGGCCTCGCGCATCGATGATGGCTCCATCGCATCTGCAATTGAGGGTTGGCTGGTTCGTGGCTTTGAAAGTGCGGCGCTGCCTCGAAGCGCTGGCAGCATCGGTTTATCGGGCGCTGTTGATGCCTTGAATTCGCGCTTCACGGGATTGGCCCGGGAGGTCCGGTGAGCTCTGATTGGAACTCCGCTTTCGAGCGCCTTGGCGCGATGATCGCTGGATCATCACGCGTGAGGGTTTTTCCTGGCCGTGCTGCTCCTCCCGATCTAGTGGAGGATGCGGAGAGGGAGCTTGGCTTGCCTTTGCCCGCTTCATACAAATTCTGGCTGGCTGAGTATGGGAACTTGTTCATCGGCCCAGACCCGGTATTTGGCCTTGCAGAGATCGAACATCGAGACATGGCAGATGATGATCTGATCTACAACGCTCGCTTGGTCGATGGGAGTGGATTCCCTCCATCGGGCATGATCCCTGTTTTTGTTCCGGATTCCGATGAAGCCTTCTACTTCGATACGCGCGGTGGCCTGAAGGATGGGGAGTATCCAGTTCTAAGGTTCGACTACAACACCGGCGAATTCGAGCCCTTCTCAGAATCCTTTTTCGGGTTCCTCATGGAGGTTGTTCGTCAGGTTGGGTGACAGCGCGCTGCATTCGCCGCTTGTGCAGTTGAGGTAGGCGCATGCGGCATCTTCTTCGACTACGAAGACGGTCTATCCACCAGTATCGCGATGCAGAGATCTGAGGAATTGGGGCTCTGCGGATGTACAGTGATCTCGTCCGCAGCGAGAAGTTCCAGGTCATTGAAGGCGAAGAACATGAAGCACAGCGTTGTTCTGATGGATGCCAGACACCAAGCAGCATTCCCGACGCCTGGCGCTGAGCTGGTGTTCTTCAATGTCCCCTTCAATCGCGGCAAGCTTGCCAAAATTCAGCAGGCTCATCTCTGGTCCCCGCCCGGTGAAAGGCTTGAGGCGTTGCCAGAGATACTCAGGGAGATGCGAGGCCTCAAGTCCCTCAGCATAGGGCCCGGATCCATTGCGCCATCTATCATGAATGGGCTTGAGGACGGACTCCTGCCTGAGGGAATCGAGGCGCTGAGCATCCACCTTGGAACGGGAACGTTGGTGTGGCCGAGTGTTGTGCTGCCCAATCTAAGGACGTTGTACGTTGACGTGCCTGTGCGCTTCGATGCGTCGAGCTTCCCAGTGTTGAGGAATCTTTCGATCTATCCCGACAAGTCACTGAAGAATCTGAGGCAGGTTCTAGGTTCACCTCTTGAGGAGCTGAACCTTCTGAACGTGCCCGTAGGTGAAGAGATCTTCGATATCCTTGCCTCATCAGCTGGTGGCCTTAAGCGTCTAGGGCTTCTAGGAGGTACGAAGCTGAAGAGCCTTGATGGACTCGAGAAGCTTGCCCATTTGGAGGCAGTGCGGCTGAAGAATCTGAGTTCGCTGGCAGATGTTCGCGCATTGTCCGGCCTCGGAGATCTCAAGGTGCTCGATATCCAGTACTGCAAAAAGATAGCAAATATCGAGACCACCAATGATCTTGCCACGCTTCGTGAGTTGAAGATCGTGGGATGTGGGAAGTTGGGTCTGGATAAAATTGACGCGAAAGTCATTTCGCTTCAAAAGAGGACGGTTGGAGCTACGATGTGACCCTTGGGGGGCGCATCGGGGGGCGGCCCTGTAGTTGCAGAGAGTGAGATGTAGCCAGAGGCCTGTTTGCTAGCTGGGAGGGGGCGTGATAAAGGTCAGTCAAATAAATTCAGCTAATGAGATTGCGAAGCTTTCACCCATCGATGTCGCGGGTTTTTCTGTGGGACGCTCTTCTTCTGTGAATTCATTGGAAGTAGAGCAATGCAGAAGTCTCTGCAGCGGGCTTGACTGCGCGTATGCCGTCTATCCGGTTGGTGGTTTTGATGACATCGGATTTTGCAGGGAGTTGCTTGAAGAATTGAAGCCCCGGTATCTGGAGTTCACCGTTGTTGATCCAGAGAAGATCGAGCGGAGCGCGGCGCAGCTGCGCGCTCTGTCCGCGCTGGGCGTTGGCAAGATTGCCAACGGGCTTTTCCTGCTGAGGGATGACCTCTCTCTACTCAAAAGAGTTTCGCATATGGACGCGCTTGTACAGGCGGGCGTTGAACTCTTCCAGATCGAGGTGGAGTCGCTGGTTGATCCTGATGCCAGAATCGCCCGCAAACTCCATGCACTCATTGCGCAATTTCTCTCTCGATACCCGGCATTGATTGCAGATTCATTTGCGTTGGGCGTTGGTCTGCCTGACGTCAATCAGGTTGGCTACAATTTGAATCTGATGAATAAAATTGCTCGCCCATACGATCTATCGCAGCAGCACTACCCGTTGTCGTCGGCGATAAGGATCGTCAAAGGCTTGCGGGCAGCGCCTGTACGGAGGGCTTGACATGCCTTGTGCAGAAGCGAGCTTTGTGAAAGCGACATTCAGGTCCATCGTTCAGTCGTGTTCGCTGATATGGGATGCTGGTCATGGCCCCCCGAGGATATGATCAATGAAGGCCAGAGAGGCGCGTGCAAGATGGCAAGCAGAGCAGTTGCGGCTGATAGAAGGTCGTCTTCGCGATGGGGCCAAGGCGATGAGGATGTCGGCAATGCCTGGATCTCCATTCGGACATTGTGATGAAGGAGTTGAGGACTACCGGGGGATCACGCTCGCCACGCCTGTTCGGTATCTGGATATTGAAAGAGTTGATCTCTCTGACGCCATTTTCAAGGATGGCGCCAGCGTTAACGAGTCTGAGGCAACGGAGTGCAGGTTTGATCGCATAGACATGCGCAATGTTTTCGTGAGAAGAAGATTTGTTTCATGCAGCTTTGTTGGGGCCAGACTGAATGGCGCGCGGCTGGGTGGTGAGTTCATTGGCTGTGACTTCTCGAGCGCCAATCTCTCCAGGTCATTTGCTACGGACTGCCGATTCGTTGACTGCAGCTTTGTTGGGGCGAACTTGTCAAAACTCCATTTCATCAGTTGTGTATTTGAGCGATGTGACTTCACTGGCGCCAGGATGCTGTCCGGATCTGTAGCGAAGAGCAAATTCCTTGACTGTAATATCCATGATGTGTTCTTGGCGTGCGTTACAGAGGGGGTTGTTATTGCTTGATCTGATCTGGGAGGTGATGCCCTCGGCTCACTACGAAGAGGCGCGCCGCGCGGCCAGCGCATCTCTTTTTCCGTCGACGAGATTGATTGCAGACATTGAGGGCGATATGAAGTTTGGATTGTCCACCGCCACAGGTGGCGAAACTCGCGTCTATGAAATCTCAAATGAGCTTGTTCCGGTGCTTTCAATGCTGCACTCGGATTTTCACTCGGTCGACATCGAGGTTTTCTTTGTATTTCGCTGGCTTCCAGATCAACTTGGCAGGAAGTCGTCCCGTCGATTTTCAAAAGCTGAGGCTGTCCTCTACCTTGATATGTGCTTCTCAGAGGATTTGCTGAAAGACATGGATGTTGAGGGGCAAAGGGCCGTCGTGGCGTCCTGTTTTTTCAAGTTCACTGAGGATTCATTGAGAAAGTACAGATTTGATGGCCTTGATATCTCATCATTCATGCTGGCACTCAAGACGGAAGCGGCATCAATTGGCTGTCTTGATTCAAGATGAGAAGGGTTCTCTGCAATAGGCGTTGTGCAGGTGCCTGCAGTGTGAATTCAACTGCGACCGCAGGGGTCTGCTGGCCTTGCGGTCGGTGAATGCGGAGCCCAGCCCCGTAGAGTCGAGCTTGCTCGACTGCTCTCCCATGGCCCCCTGCGCACACCAGCAGAGTCGAGCCAGCTCGACTACTTCTCCACCGAAGGCCCCGAATGCACCACCCATATCCGGAAATGCTCACGCAACCGTAGAACATCCGATGCCAGCGGCTCTGCCCCCGCCGGCACTCGAATCACCAGCCCACCCGGCGCATTCTCGGCCACCAGCACAGTCCGTCCGCGCTGACGAATCTGGAACCACGCCTGTGGCGTCTCACCCGATTCCAGCGCATACCCCTCATATGCCTTGGCACTGACGAACGCCTGCGCATGGCTCTGCAGAATCTCGAACTCCCTGGGGTGCAGAATCCGCATCGTCTCAACCTGCGCAGACGCAGGCTGGGCTTCAACCGACGGCAGGGGCAGCAGCATCACCAACCCCAGCAACGCAGTCGAGCTTGCTCGACTGCACCACTCACTTGTTCGCCAGCTCATACGATCACCTCGTCAGGCAGCCGGCCGCACGCGTTCCTGGATGAAAACGGTCAACGCGAGGCAAGCCATCGCCAGACCTTCCATCACCCGATCACCCACATACTGATCCGGATCGCCATTCTGACGGGCGCGTTCCGCAGCCAGCAGAATCTCCTGCACCACACGCTGGCCCGCCAACGCGCAATCGGCATCCGCCAAGGCAATCCTCCGTCCCGGCACCAACTGGCGCTCAGGCCAGGGCCGGCCATCGGACGCACCACCGGCACCAATGCTGTGCAGGATGGCAATGAGACTGTTGGGATCGAGGGCGGGATCGGAAGCGGCCGCTTCACGGATGGACGTGCGGGCAGCGGAGTAGGGCTTGCTCATGGTGTGGCTCCTAACGTGCAGGCAGAAGCCGCCACCGATAAAGGTGGCGGACGATGCGTGGTTCGAAACCCGGCATGCAATCAACCCGGCGGGCACAAGGCCCCCACGCACCGCCCGCCATAGTCGGCCGACGGTTGCCAGCCGACACCACTCAGGGAGTGATGCCGACTGACAAGCGCTTTTTACGATTGCATAACCGGAGTTTCGACGCCCCGACCACTAATTTTCAGTGGCCTGGCTAGGATTACGCCCGGTTACGCAACGTGCCAAGGGGTAGGGGCAAATCCGCCAACTCCCATGACGCTTTCGGCATTGTCGCATAGCTCGGAATCGAGCCGAAAGCCTTGCCGGACTTGGCCCGGCCGGCCCCGGAAGGCAGACAAAATCCCCAAGCAGCGCATACTGGGAGGCGTGCTGAAATTAGGGCGAATACGACAGATTGAAGGGTTCTTCCCGTAGGAACGTGTAAGCACATGCGTGAGCATCTGAAGCAATTCAGGTTGACTGCAATGTGTCGAGTCCTTGGCGTTAGCCGTAGCGGATACTGCGCATGGGCGGGCAATCCACACAGATCGCGTCGTCGTGAAGATGATCGTATCCGCAGTTTGATCAACCACGCCTGGCTGGCGAGCGGGACGGTTTACGGCTACTCCAGTGGGTGAAGTAAGCAGAGATCAGATCGATCATGGACCTTGCCGGAAAATGCATGCAGAAATTGCTTTATCCAACGTCGTCCGTCTTCTCATATGACCCTCGATGGGCAGAGGTCCGCTTGGGGGCTGTCCCTGCGCTCTACTACATGGGCACCAGTTCAAGGTTCTTTGTCGATCAGAATCCAGGAGGAGATCGCGCCCTGGCCGCTGTTGCAGATGTAGTGGTCGACCAGCCGGGTGGCGCACTGAAATTGACGTTCGCCGTCAAGGATAATCCTGTCGATTATCATTTATCTGCAGTAAGTGCCTTCGATCATCTTATTTTCGGACTTGTGTCTGCGCTGTTGCAGAACTCTGGCCTGACAGCAGGCGCTGCCGATGACAAGATCGATGTGGCCTGCGAGAACGGTGTCATAAGAACGTGCTACATCACCCGCGTGTTTGAAGGGTGCTCCCAGGTCGCTACGCTTTGTTCGTAAAGACGAAGGGCTTCATGTCGTCATTCCGAGTCCCCGATATCAGGCCCGGATAACCTCCCTGGCAATGAATGGAAGCCAGCTGCTCATCGGTTGTGACGACGGAGTCACCGTGGGAAGGATGCTCTCCCTTCCTCAGCCCATCTTGACGTTCTTCACTGAAGTGGTCGACGAATTGCGGGACGCTGCGGGTAGATGATGACTGCCCTTCTGACTGGCGATCAAATCGAGAGCTTCTTCCTGCGCACTGCCTTCCCAGCAACCCCATTCCCCGCACCCAGGCGTTGAACCCTCCACCCTCCCGCTGGAGCCGTCCAATGCCCCTCGTCCTCCGCAACGCCCCCCGTGTGCTGGCCCTGTTGCTCGGCACCCTGGCCGGGTCTGCCTACGCACAGTCTCGCCCGGCCGTCCGGGCGCTTGCTCCAGCCCCCCTGCTGCAGGTTGCCGGTGCCGAGCAGGCCATCGAGCTGCGCCAGGCCAGCATCGAGGGAGAGGTCCACGCCGGCGTCGCCCAGACCCGCATCACCTTGCAGTTCCACAACCCGAACCGGCGCGCGATGGAAGGCGAGCTGCAGTTCCCGTTGGCCGAAGGCCAGCAGATCAGCGGCTTTGCATTGGACATCAATGGCGAGCTGCGCGATGCGGTGCCCGTGCCCAAGGATCGTGGCCGCCAGGTCTTCGAGGAGATCGCCCGTCGCGGGGTCGACCCGGGTCTGCTGGAGCAGACGGCCGGCAACCAGTTCCGCCTGCGCATCTACCCGCTGCCGGCCGGTGGCATTCGTCGCGTGCAGCTGGTGCTGCGCGAGCCGCTGGCCTTCTCCAACCAAGGCTGGCGGTGGATGCTGCCGTTGCAGTTCGCGGCCAACGCCGCCTCGGTTGAGCTGAATCTGCAGGCGCCGGGCGAAGTCACTGCAGGAATCGCCCCGTTCCGCATCGACGCGGGCCGGTTGCAGTGGCGGGGCAAGGGGTCTCAGTTGCCGGCGCAGCTTCAATGGAACCTTCCCGCCGCACGCCGGGCAGACGTGCAGGTGGCAAAGTGGGAGGACGGCCACTACCTGCTGGCGCAGTTGCCGGTGCCGGTGAGCCGCGCGCCGCGCACCGTGCCAGGCGAGGTTGGCCTGCTGTGGGACGGTTCGGGATCGTCCGGACAGCGCGACCGCACGCGCGAGTTCGCATTGCTGGATCGGTACTTCGCTGCCATGGGCAATGGCACGGTCGCGCTGACCGTGCTGCGCGACCGCGCCGAGCCGGTGCGTCGCTTCCGCATCCAGGGTGGCAACTGGAGTGCGCTGCGCGCGGCACTGCAGGCGGTTCGCCCGGATGGCGCCAGTGCGCTGGCCGGATGGCAGCCGCAGCCGACCGTAAAGGAATATCTGCTGCTCAGCGACGGCCTGCTGACCTATGGGCCGCAGACGCTGCCCGTCCTGGCGGCGGATCAACGCCTGTTCGCAATCAGCAGCGCTGGCGCCCGCACCGACACCACCCGCCTGCGGGGTTGGAGCGAGGCGCATGGTGGGCGTTTCGTGCCCGTGGGTACGGACGTGGATGCCGCCGCCCGCGAACTGCTGTCCGCACCGTTGGACATCCAGATCGATGCCGGGCGTGGCGTACAGGATGTGGTGATCGATCGCCGCAGTGAAGCGCAGGGCTGGGTGTGGCTGCATGCGCGCCTGGCCGCCGATGGCGTGCCGATGCGCGTGCGGGTTGCCGTTGGTGAGTGGCAGGCGCTGCCACCTGCCCGCCGCAGTGACGACGGAGATCTGCTGGCCGGGCTGTGGGCGCAGGCGCGCCTGCAGCAGTTGGCGGTGGACCGGCGCAGCAACCGCGAGGCGATGCACCGTCTGTCCCAGCAGTTCGGCATGGTCGGGCCGGACACGTCACTGATCGTTCTGGAGACGCTGCAGGACTACCTGCGCTATGCGATCCGCCCCGCCGGAGCGCTGCGCGCCGACTATGACCGTGGATATGCCCGCCAGGTCGCCGATCGTGCGGCCGAGGATCGCCGCCGCCTCGACAAGGTTGCCGCGCAGTGGAATGAGCGCCAGCAGTGGTGGAACCGCAGCTGGCCGAAGCAGGCGCCGCCGTCTGCGGCCAAGGAGATCCTGGCCAACGATGCGGCGGCCAGTGCACCGATGGCCCTGCTTGCCGCGCCAGCACCCGCGGCACCGCCGCCGCCCGCGCCGATGATGGCGGCCGAATCGCGGATGGAGTCCGCGCGTGCGCGCCGGCAGGCCCCGTCGTCAGAGGCAGCATCACTGGATGCCACGGGTGCGAGTGCATCGGCTGCCGAGGCAGCACCTTCGCCCGCCAACGGCGGCCAGCTCGGCATCCAGTTGGCAGCGTGGCAGCCGGACTCGCCGGTAGCCCGGCGCCTGCGGCAAGGCCCGCCCGCCCAGCTGTACGAGCGCTACCTGGCCGAGCGCGCCGCGCATGCCGACAGCAGCGCGTTCTTCCTGGACGTGGCTGACCTGCTGCTGCAGCAGAACCAGCGTGAGCTGGCACTGCGCGTGCTCTCCAACCTGGCGGAGATGGACCTGGACAATCGCCATCTGCTGCGCGTGCTCGGCTATCGGTTGCTGCAGGCCGACGCACCGGCACTGGCCGTGCCGGTGTTCGAGCAGGTGCTGGCGATGGGTCAGGAAGAGCCGCAGAGCTTCCGCGATCTGGGCCTGGCGCTGGCGGCGGCCGGCAAGCCGCAGCAGGCGCTCGAACCGCTGTACCAGGTCGTGGTGCGTCCGTGGGATGGCCGCTTCGATGGGATCGCCCTGATCGCGCTGGACGAACTGACCAACCTGGTATCACGCAGCCGCCCGAAGCTGGACACCCGGGGAATCGACCCGCGTCTGCTGCAGCCCATGCCGCTGGACCTGCGGGTGGTGCTGGCCTGGGATGCCGACAACAGCGACATGGACCTGTGGGTGACCGACCCCAACGGTGAGCGCGCGTACTACGGTAACCGCCTTACCTACCAAGGCGGGCAGATGTCGCAGGACTTCACTGGCGGCTATGGCCCCGAGCAGTTCTCACTGCGCGATGCCAAGCCGGGCAAATACAAGGTGGAGGCCAACTACTTCGGCAGTCGCCAGCAGCTGGTGACCGGTGCCACCACGCTGATGCTGCGCCTGACCACGCACTGGGGCACGCCGCAGCAGAAGGATCAGATGGTCACCTTGCGGCTGAAGGACCGAGCCGAGACGGTGTTGGTGGGCGAATTCGAGGTGCAGTAGAGCCACGCCATGCGTGGCTGCTGCACGGCGTCGGAACGGCCGATCCACGCATGGCGTGGATCTACCGGGGCCCGTCCTGCATCGCGGGTGCGTGGGGAACCGGCGCGGAATAGCGGCGGAGGACCTGGACCTGCTCGACCGGGCATTCTGGGTAAACCCAGTGCGTCCATTGTGTGACGAGCTATTCGGTACGCACGCCGCGAACGTGCGGATGCGCGGATTCCGACGGGAGCAGGACCAGGATGAGTCCGGCTTTCTGTCCCGTGCTGACCATCAGCCCATGGGGTCGTGCTTCATCAGGGTTGTCGAACAGGATGAGGTCGACCAACGCTTCATAAGGCCATGCCGCTGGAAAGCGGAAGACGGTTCCATGGCTCAGTACATCGTCGGTGAGCTGGATCAGGGGGCGAGGGGACGCGGTCATTGTGATGCGCCGGGCTGCGGCTGCCGCGGAATCCACCGCGCCAGCGCAATGCCGCCACCGAGGATCAGCAGTGTGCCGACGGTGTGCCACAGCAGTTCGGTGATGGGTGCATCCGGCAACGGAATCCTCTGCGCCAGCCATTCAATCACCGGCCGCGCCAGCAGGTAGACCACCACAACGCCCAGCACCCGCAGCACGCGTGGCACGACGCCCTGTGGGTCGGCGGGCCAGCCACGCCACTGCAGCCATGCCACCAGCAGCGCGAGTGCGAGCAGGCGTGCGGCTTCGCCCAGCGGTACGAGCGGTGTCCACAGCGAGGCCCAGGCCAGCGACACGCCCAGGCCCAGCAGAACCGGCACCTGCCAGCGCCGGGCCGCGCGCAGCCCCGGCATCAACTGCCAGGCCAGCACGGCCACGCCGATGCCGATCAGCCAGCCGGCCAGCACGTCGGCCAGGAAGTGCCGGCCCAGGTACATGCGCGAGATGGCCATCAGCAGCGGCCAGCCCAACGCCAGCGTCCATCGCGGCCAGCGGCGGCGGATGCCGAAGGCCCACAGCAGACCCACGCACGCAGCCGTCGCCACGCCGACATGGCCACTATTGAAGCCGTAATCGGCGTCGGGCTGCGCTCTCAGCATCGCCGTGGCCTGTGCATCCGGCAGTGCCCAGAAGGTGCGGCCGCCGCCATCCACCACGAACGGATGGGACGGCTCGCCCTTGTCCAGCACCGCCGCATCCACGTCGGAAGGGCGGGGCAGGGCGGCGCTCTGTTTGATCGCATGCGTGGCACAGGCCATCAGCAGCACTGCCAGCATCACGCAGAGACCGGCGCGCAGTCGTGCCCCGAAGGCGCACACCAGGATCAGCGCGGTATAAGCCATCTCGTAGCCGAGCAGGCTGATGAACTGCATCAGCGACAGAACCCAGCCGCTGTCGAAAGTGTGTTGCAACCACAGGTGCCATTGCGTCTGGAACATCCGTTGTCCTCATCGTCCGTGGGTCGTCAGGCCAGGTAGAGCCGAGCCGATGCTCGGCTCATGGCCAGCGCAGCCGAGTGTGGACTCGGCACTACAGCGGCGCAACGCGCGCTACGGGCCGCGTTGACGATCCGGCACGCAGGCCGAACAGGGGCCGCAGCCAGCGCACGCGGCGGATGAGCAGTTCGTGGATGAGCAGGCAGCCGCCAAAGGTGCCGGCCACAAGCAGCGCAGGCTCAAGCCAGGGACCCAGCTGCAACGGACGCAACGCATACAGGAGCACGATCAGCACGGTCTGGTGCAGGATGTACCAGCCGAAAACGGCCTCCCGGCAATAAGCCAGGCCCGGCCACGGCCGCGACAGCAGTACCCGCGCCCAACCAAACAAGGCCAGCAGCATGCACCACGTGTAGAGCGCGCGGCCGATGCGTTCGGTCTGGCCCCACGGCAGCGCCAACACCCAGGCATCCAGGTCGCCCACGTCCGGCAACCGCGCCAGCGCACGGATGCCCAGCTCCAGGCACACCCCGAGCAGGGCCAGGGCCAGGGTCAGGCGACGTCCGCGCACCAGCAGGTCCCACCCGCGCTGCCAGCGGGCTGCAAGAAATCCACCGAGGAACAGGGGCAGCGATTCGGCGTGCACGTAGACGTCGTTCAACAGGGCGTGGGTGGGCGGCCAACGTGGCATCAACACCAGCAGCGCCCAGGCCAGCCACGCGACCGGCAGCACCAGCAGCAGGCCGCCCAGCACGCGGTCACCCGGCTGCCAGCGCGGCAGCGCTCCGCGCAGTGGCCGCAGCAGGCTGGCCAGCGCCACGGCCAGGACGGTGTAGGGCAGCAGGTAAGCCAGGTACCAGAGGTGGTTCCAGGTGAAGCCGTACTCGGCACCCGTGAAGTGCGCGCCGGGCCAGGGCCGGAACTGCCAGTAGCGCCACAGGAACCGGGCCAGCCCCGGCGCCACGTCGCCCTTGTCCAGCGCCTCGCAGTAGGCCTGCAGGGACACGACCGCGACGATGCCGAACAGCAGGGGCAGCTGCAGGCGCCAGCAACGACGCAGGGTATGCCGCAGCCGGCCGTGGTCGGGCAGGGACAGGCCCAGCGCGATGCCGCTGATGGCGAACAGCAGGGGCATGCGCCATCGGTTCATTGCGATCATCGGCCATTGCAGCCACTCGGCGGTGTAGGCGCTCTTGAGGTGGAAATTCCAGCCGGCCACGTAAGCCATGGCGGCGTGGTAGAGGATCAGCAAGGCAAAGGCGGCAACGCGCAGGGTGTCGAGATCGTGGCGACGGTGCATGGGCGGCAGGCATCAGGAGGACGCTGCACCTTCCGCCGGGCAAGGCCTGGGCGCCATTGGACGGGGTGTAGTGGCGGGTGCGCAGGGGCCAATGGCGGGTTGGCTGGGACCAATGGCGGATGCGTCTGGGCCCGGATGGGCAACAATGGGCGGATGGATAATGGAGATCCGGCGGCGTCGCCCGCCCTTGATGCAGAACGGCTGCGACGCCCCGTGCTGGACGCCCTGTTCTGGTCGCTGCTGTTCCTGGGCACTGCCTCGGGCAACGTTCTGGCGAAGTGGATGCGGGCGCTGCGTGATGAGCAGCCGTTCCCGGCCGGGGCGATTTCGATCGAGGAGTTCAGCAGTGCGCTGGCCAGCCTGGGCCTGCTGGTGCTGCTGCATGGGGCCGCGCGGCGATGGCCGTTGCATGCCGATACCTGGCGGCAGCGCATCGGCTTCTATGTGCTGGGAGGTATTGCCTGGTGGCTGCTGCACGTCAGTGCGATGGTGCTGCTGCGCAAGCTGGCGTTCGGCCTGCTTGGCCAGCACTACACCTACGGCGACTGGCCGGCGCAGTGGTTCTATGAGTTCTTCAAGGACGTGCAGACGTACAGCCTGCTGGTGATCGCGGTGCATGCCGTGGCCTGGTTCGGACGCCAGCGGCAGGGTGAAGCGCATCTGCTGGCGCCGCCCGAGGAGGGCCCGCCAGTTGAACCGGTCGAACGCCCGCAGCACTTCCTGGTACGCAAGCTGGGCAAGGAATTCCTGGTTGCCACCGCGGATGTGGAGTACGCCCAGGCGGCGGGCAATTATGTGAACCTGCGGGTGCGCGGCCATGACTATCCGCTGCGCATCACCATGGCGGTGCTGGAACAGCGCCTGGATCCGGCCGTGTTCCTGCGCCCGCACCGCAGCTGGCTGATCCACCGCGGCCACCTGCGCTCGATCGAGCCGTTGGACGGGGGTGAAGCCCTGCTGCACATGGCCGACGGCGCCAGGGTGCCCTGCAGCCGGCGGCAGCTGCCGCTGCTGCGGCAGGCGCTGGCAGGTGCCTGAACGGGCGGGCCGCTGGGCCCGCCCGCGCAAGGCTTACTTCTTGTCTTTCTTGATCATCGTGTCGATGCGCGCGGCGCGGGCTTCCGAGCCCGGGTGCGAGGACATCAGGCCGCCTTCGCTGGACAGCTTGCGGAACATGCTGGCCAGGGCCGCCGGATCATAGTTGTGGCGCTTCATGAACTGGTAGCCGTACTCGTCAGCGGCGCTTTCTTCCTTCTGCGAGAACTGGGCGTTGATGAAGCTCTCGCCCAGTTCGCCGAGCTGGCCCTGGCTGAGCTGGGTCAGATTGCCGTTGCCGGACGCGGCCAGGCCTTCACGGCCGGCCGAGGTGAGCAGGGCGGTGCGCATCTTGGTCTTGCTGTGGCCGAGCTTCACATGGCCGATTTCGTGGCCGATTACGCCACGCACTTCGTCGTCGCTGGCCATGTCCATCAGGCCGCTGTAAACGCGTACGCAGCCGTTGGCCATCGCCCAGGCATTGACGTCGGCGGTGCGGTAGACCTTGAAGTTCAGGTTCAGGCCGTCCTCGTTGGCCAGGCCCTGGGTGATCTTCGCCAGGCGCTGGGCATAGGGGTCGTTGCCGGTCACCACCTGGTTTTCCTTGTCCATGTAGGCGCAGGCCTGGTCGGCGGCCGCCGAGACTTCCGCGTCGGACAGGGTCAGGGCCTTGCCGGCCTTCATGCCGGTGCTGGTCAGGCCCTTCAGGTCGATGGCCGAGGCATTGGCGGCCAGCAGGCAGGCGGCCAGGCACAGGGTGGAACGGATGATCGTCATTGAAATGGTGCTCCTTGGTTGGAATGACCCGCGTGGCCCCTGTTCCCGCGGTGGTGGGGAAGTCTACCGGGATCGTGTGGCCGGGTGTGCAGCGCAGGCCGGGGCCCCTGGCCTGCCTCGCCGGAGGCCCAGCGCCTGCGGTATCATTGCCAGTCATCTATTTAGTGCATAACCGCCGACATGATCGAACTGAATCCTGTCCGCCAGCGCATCACCGATCTGACCGATCGTGTGGTGTCGCTCAGGGGGTATCTTTGACTACGACGCCAAGAAAGAGCGTCTTGAAGAAGTAACGCGGGAGCTGGAAAGCCCCGACGTCTGGAACAACGCCGAATACGCACAGAACCTGGGCCGTGAGCGCTCCAGCCTGGAAAAGACCGTGGGCGGCATCGCCTCGGTGCTCGACGGCCTGACCGACGCGACCGAACTGCTGGAACTGGCTGAATCCGAACAGGACGAAGATACCGCCCTGGCCGTGGTCGCCGATCTGGACAAGCACCAGGCACACGTGGAGAAGCTGGAATTCCAGCGCATGTTCTCCGGCGAGATGGACAATGCTGCCGCTTTCGTCGATATCCAGGCCGGTGCCGGTGGTACCGAAGCCCAGGACTGGGCGGAAATCCTGCTGCGCATGTACCTGCGCTGGTGCGAATCGCGCGGCTGGAAGACCGAGCTGATGGAAGTGTCTGGTGGCGACGTTGCCGGCATCAAGTCGGCCACCCTGCGCGTGGAAGGTGATTACGCCTACGGCTGGCTGAAGACCGAGACCGGCGTGCACCGCCTGGTGCGCAAGTCGCCGTTCGATTCGGACAACCGCCGCCACACCAGCTTCACCTCGGTGTTCGTGTCGCCGGAAATCGATGACAACATCGATATCACCATCAACCCGGCCGACCTGCGTACCGACGTGTACCGTTCGTCCGGTGCCGGTGGCCAGCACGTCAACAAGACCGAGTCGGCGGTGCGTATCACCCACATCCCGACCAACATCGTCGTGGCCTGCCAGACCGGCCGCAGCCAGCACCAGAACCGCGACAACGCGATGAAGATGCTGGCCGCCAAGCTGTACGAGCTGGAAATCCAGAAGCGCAACGCCGAAAAGGACGCCGTGGAAGCCACCAAGTCCGATATCGGCTGGGGCAGCCAGATCCGCAACTACGTGCTCGACCAGAGCCGCATCAAGGATCTGCGCACCGGCATCGAGCGTTCGGATACGCAGAAGGTGCTCGATGGCGACCTGGACGAGTTCGTCGAGGCCAGCCTGAAGGCCGGTCTGGCGGTCGGTTCCAAGCGCAGCGATGCCTGATCCAGGCGCCTGCGCGGATGTCATCGCCTTCCGCAACGGAGGGCGATGATGCGCAGCGAAAGCGAACGGAAGGAACTTGGCGGCTTCCTGAAAGCCTGCCGCGCCCGTGTCGATCCCGCCACGCTCGGCCTGCCGGCCGGGCGTCGGCGCACCCCCGGGCTGAAGCGCGAGGAAGTGGCGCTGGCCATCGGGGTCAGCGTCAGCTGGTACACCTGGATCGAGCAGGGCCGCGAGGTGCGCGCCTCACCGGAAGTGCTCGAGCGCCTGGCCACGGTGCTGCGCCTGAGCGATGACGAGCGCGCCTATGCCTTTGCACTGTCCGGTTACGGCGTGCCGCTGGAATCGCCGGACGAGAGCGTGACCGAGGGTCTGCGCCAGCTGGTGGAGGCGATGCAGCCGATTCCGGCCTACGTGCGCAATACGCGCTTTGACATCCTGGCGTGGAACGCGGCGATTGCGGATCTGTTCGTGGATTACAGCCAGTTCCCGCCGAACCAGCGCAATACGCTGTGGCTGATGTTCCTGTACGCGCCTTACCGCGAGCGCATCCTCAACTGGGAGGAGATGACCCGCGGGCTGCTGGCCGGGTTCCGCGCGGCGATGGCGCAGGCGCCGGACAAGACGCCCTTCCTGGCGCTGGCCGAGGATATTTCGGCGCACAGCGAGGAATTCCGGCGGTGGTGGCCGGAGCATGACGTCCGTCGTTTCGACGAAGGGGCGAAGAAGCTGATGCACCCCACCCGCGGTCTGCTGGACCTGCAGTACGTGGCCCTGGTGCCGGAGAGCCGGCACGATCTTTCGCTGGTGACCTACCTGCCGCGGAAGTAGGGGGTTGTTCGGCAGGGCTTGCAGCCCTGCACCTGCGCCTGCTCAAAGCAACAGCAACAGCAACAGAGGGCATTCCGTGGGATGGCGGGGCGGTGTGGGCTTGCAGGACACGCCGTAAACCCATCCATGGGGGCTCGTAGGCGCCATCCATGGCGCCTGCGGTCCTGCAAGCCCACACCGCCCCGCCCCTGACAGGTTCACGCGGCTGTTGGTAGGTGCCGACCGTTGGTCGGCACATCTTTCAGATGTCGGTATTCAAATGGGGTCAGAGCCCGTTGCGCAGCAACGGGATCCGACCCCGTGCCGTTCCGACAGATCGCGAAAATCTGTCGAAGGCGGGGTGGGTCCGGTTGAGGGGGCGTGAGCGCCATGGATGGCGCGACCGAGGCTACATGGACGTATTCACGCCGTCCCCCTCAACCGGACCTGCCCCGCCAACCTACGGAATGCACGCACTTGACGTTGACGTTGACGTTGACGTTGACCTTGCATTGAGCGGGTGCAGGGCGCAGCCCTGCCATAACCCCCCTCCCTATACAGGTAAGTGCAGGTCACAGGATAAGCAGACGCCTTGTTGCTGCCCGCGATCAGGTCCACATTCCCGTACAGGAAACGGGCGGCCTGCCCGTTGTCGAGACAACAGGAGACCTGCATGTCCGCTGCCCCCACCACCGCCATTTCCCGCGATCCGGCCACCGGCCAGGTCATCGCCAACTACTCCTTCGCCACCCCCGCTGAACTGGAAGCCATCCTGCAACGCGGACAGGCCGGCTTTGCCGCCTGGAGCGCCCAGTCGCTGGACGCGCGCGCTGGCGTGCTGCGCGCCATGGCTGCCGTGCTGCGGCGTGACCGCGAGCCGCTGGCCGCGCTGGCCACCGCCGAAATGGGCAAGGTGCACGCCGAGGCGCTGGCCGAGATCGAGAAGTGCGCCGTGCTGTGCGACTGGTATGCCGAAAACGGTGCCTCCTTCCTTCGCGACGAACCCACCCAGGTGGCCAATGACAAGGCCTACGTGTCCTACCTGCCGCTGGGCGTGGTGCTGGGCATCATGCCGTGGAACTTCCCGTACTGGCAGGTGATGCGCGCGGCCGTGCCGATCCTGATGGGCGGCAATGGCTTCCTGCTGAAGCCGGCCGAGAACATCGTCGGCACCGCGCAGCTGCTCGATGCGGCCTGGCGCGAGGCTGGGCTGCCGGACGGCACCTTCATCGCCGCCAACATCAGCCGCGAGGGCACCAGTGCGGCCATCGCCGATGATCGCATCGCCGCCGTCACCCTCACCGGCAGCGTCGCCGCAGGCCGCAGCATCGCCGCCCAGGCCGGGCAGGCATTGAAGAAGGTGGTGCTGGAGCTGGGCGGCTCCGATCCGTTCATCGTGCTGGCCGATGCCGATCTCGATGCCGCCGTGGATGCGGCCGTGGCCTCGCGCTTCCAGAACACGGGGCAGGTGTGCATTGCCGGCAAGCGCATCATCGTTGAAGACGCGGTCTACGAGCGTTTCGTGGCGCAGTTCTGCCAGAAGGTACAGGCGCTGACCGTCGGTGATGGCCGCGAGGCCGGCAACCGCATCGGTCCGATGGCGCGGCAGGACCTGCTGGAACAGCTGGATGCGCAGGTGCGGGCCACAGTCGATGCCGGTGCGCAGCTGCTGGTCGGCGGTCATCAGCTGGAACGCGCGGGCAGTTTCTACGCGCCCACCGTGCTGGCCGGGGTGGAACCGGGCATGCAGGCCTTCGATACCGAAACCTTCGGCCCGGTCGCCTCGATCACCCGTGCACGCGACGCCTACCATGCGGTGGAACTGGCCAACCAGAGCGAGTTCGGCCTCAGCGGCAACCTGTGGACCGGTAACCGGGAACGCGCCATGCAGCTGGCCCGGCGGCTGCAGACCGGTGGCGTGTTCGTCAACGGTTTCTCCGCCTCCGACCCGCGCGTGCCGATCGGTGGCGTGAAGAAGAGCGGTTTCGGCCGCGAGCTCTCGCATTTCGGCATCCGTGAGTTCGTCAACGCGCAGACCGTCTGGTTCGACAAGCGTTGACGCGCGGCTTCCATCCTTCCTGCAACGATCCACCATCAGTCCAGCGAAAGGGACGGCATTCCAATGTCCAAGGGTTCAGATCTGCTTGTCGCCGCACTTGAGAACGAAGGCGTCGAGCGCATTTTCGGTATTCCCGGCGAAGAGAATCTCGACGTGGTCGAGTCGCTGCGCCATTCCAGCATCGAACTGGTCATCACCCGCCACGAGCAGGCGGCGGTGTTCATGGCCGCTACCTACGGGCGCCTCACCGGCAAGCCGGGCGTCTGCCTGGCCACGCTCGGGCCGGGCGCGCTGAACTTCACCACCGGCGCGGCGTATGCGCTGCTGGGGGCGTGGCCGGTCATCATGATCACCGGCCAGAAGGGCATCGTCGCCAGCAAGCAGGCGCGTTTCCAGATCGTGGACATCGTCAGCACGATGAAGCCGCTGACCAAGCTGGCCCGGCAGATCGTCTCGGCACGCACCATTCCCACCATCGTCCGCGAGGCCTTCCGCGTGGCCCAAGAGGAGCGCCCCGGCCCGGTGCTGCTGGAGCTGCCCGAGGACATCGCGGCCACCGAGGTGGAAGGCGTTTCCCTCATTCCCACCCATGCGGTGGACCGGCCGATTGCCAGCCCGGAAGCGCTGGACCGTGCGGCCGAGATCATCCGCGGCGCGAAGCGGCCGCTGTTGATGATCGCCTCGGCGGCGTCGCGGCCGCAGTCCAGCGAGGCGCTGTCGGCCTTCGTGCAGCGCGCGGGCATCCCGTTCTTCACCACGCAGATGGGCAAGGGCGCAGTGGCCGGTGGCTCGGGCCTGTACATGGGCACGGCCGCATTGACCGAACGCGACTACGTGCACATGGCCATCGACCAGGCCGATGTGATCGTGACCATCGGCCATGAAGTGACCGAAAAGCCGCCGTTCGTCATGCGTCCGGGCGGCCCGACGGTCATCCATATCGGCTATTCGCAGGCGGCGGTGGAGCAGGTGTACTTCCCGCAGGTGGAGGTGATCGGTGATATCGGCCGCTCGCTGACCCAGCTGGCCGACCGCATTGAAGGCGGGGTGGCCCATGCCGATGCGCTGCTGCCCCTGCGTGCGACCATCCTGGAGCACCTGGCTGATCGTGCCGGGGAGGACGGGTTCACCCCGCAGCGCCTGGTCCATGACGTGCGCCAGGTGATGCCGCCGGACGGCATCGTGGCGCTGGACAACGGCATGTACAAGATCTGGTTCGCGCGGAACTACCGCACCCAGGTGGCCAACACGCTGCTGCTGGACAATGCGCTGGCGACCATGGGCGCGGGCCTGCCGTCGGCCATCATGGCTGCGATCCTGTATCCGCAACGGCGGGTGCTGGCGGTCTGTGGCGATGGCGGCTTCATGATGAACAGCCAGGAGCTGGAGACGGCGCGACGGCTTGGCCTGAATCTGGTGGTGCTGATCCTCAACGACGGCGCGTACGGGATGATCCGCTGGAAGCAGGCCGTGGACGGCTTCACCGATTACGGCATGACCTTCAGCAACCCGGATTTCGTGAAGTACGCCGAGGCCTACGGTTGCCGCGGGCACGAAGTGACTGCCATCGAGCAGTTCATTCCGGCCCTGGAAGCGGCCTTCCAGGAAGGCGGGGTGCACCTGGTGTCGGTGCCGGTGGATTATTCGGAGAACCAGCGGGTGCTGGTGGATGAACTGCGGCAGGCTTTCCCGGGGAGCGGCTGAGGCCAGCCTCCCGCTCTGGTAGGTGTCGACCTTGGTCGACACAGCGACCGCCAACCAAGGTTGGCGACTACCGGGGCAGGGGCGGCCGGCGGGGTTGGGGCAGGGCGGTTTTGGTATGCTGTGCAACCGGCTGTGCCGGTCGCAGCATCCCCCCCTCACTACACGATTCCCGCAGATCCATGAGCGAAGCTACCGATACCCCCCCCGTCGACGAAAACAAGTTGATCGCCGAGCGCCGTGAGAAACTCAAAGCGCTGCGTGGGCAGGGCATCGCGTACCCCAACGACTTCCGTCGCGAGGACTTCGCCGGGCAGCTGCAGGCCGAATTCGCCGATGCCGACACCTGGACCGCCGAGGCACTGGAAGGCAACGGCCGCCAGGTGAAGATGGCCGGTCGCCTGATGGCCAAGCGGATCATGGGCAAGGCCAGTTTCGCGCAGATCCAGGACGAGTCCGGCCGCATCCAGCTGTTCCTGCAGGGCGGCACGCTGGGTGATGCCTACACCGCCTTCAAGGGCTGGGATGTGGGCGACATCATCGCGGTGGAAGGCGCGTTGACCCGTACCAAGACCGGCGAACTGTCGGTCAAGGCCGAGTCTATCCGCCTGCTGACCAAGTCGCTGCGCCCGCTGCCGGACAAGTGGCATGGCCTGGCCGACGTGGAGCAGCGCTACCGCCAGCGCTACGTCGACCTGATCGTGACCCCGGAGTCGCGCGCGGTCTTCATCAAGCGCTCCAAGATCATCCGCGCCATGCGCGCGTGGCTGGACAACCGCGACTTCCTGGAAGTCGAGACGCCGATGATGCATTACATCCCCGGCGGCGCGGCGGCCAAGCCGTTCACCACCCACCACAACGCGCTGGACCTGGACCTGTACCTGCGCGTGGCGCCGGAGCTGTACCTCAAGCGCCTGACCGTGGGCGGCCTGGAGCGGGTGTACGAAATCAACCGCAACTTCCGCAACGAAGGCGTCAGCACCCGCCACAACCCGGAATTCACCATGATGGAGCTGTACGAGGCCTATGCCACGTACAACGAGATCATGGACCTGACCGAGGGCGTGATCCGTGACGTGGCCACCACCGTCAACGGCGGCACCGAGGTGGAATGGGACGGCGCGAAGATCGACCTGGGCCCGGCGTTCCGCCGCTGGCGCATGGACGAGGCGGTGCGCCACCACAACCCGGAAATCTCCGCGGCCGACTGCACCGACCGCGAGGCGCTGCTGCGCCATTGCGAGCGCCTGAAGATCCGCGTCAAGCCGTCTTACGGCTGGGGCAAGCTGCTGCTGGAGATCTTCGAGGCCACCGTCGAGCACACCCTCATCCAGCCGACCTTCATCACCGATCACCCGGTGGAGGTTTCGCCGCTGGCCCGTGCCAACGACAACGATCCGGGCTACACCGACCGCTTCGAGCTGTTCGTCAACGGCAAGGAGCTGGCCAACGGCTTCTCGGAGCTGAACGATCCGGAAGACCAGGCGCAGCGCTTCCAGGCCCAGGTGGCGGCGAAGGAAGGCGGCGACGACGAGGCCATGCACTACGACGCCGACTACATCCGTGCGCTGGAGTACGGCATGGCGCCGACCGGTGGCCTGGGCATCGGCGTGGACCGCCTGGTGATGCTGCTGACCGGCAGCAGCTCGATCCGCGACGTGCTGCTGTTCCCCTACATGCGCCCCGAGCAGTAAGGCCCGGTCCGGCCCATGATTGTGCGCGCCGTCCCCGTATCGGGCCGGCGCGATTGACGCCTCCCGCACTCGGCGTATGGTGGTTGCACGGCCTTGACACCTGCTATGGCTTGATGGAGTCGGGGAGGGTCGATGTGGAGAACCCGCTTCACATTGTGACGACGATCATGAACCGGGGAGCTCGTGACGGGAGTCGTGCCGATGCAAGGGGCCAGTGTGCACAGCGGCGGGGTATCCTCGCAGGCTGATCTTCCAGTGTGGTCGAGAAGGCAGGCAGAGAACGCCTTGAACATCGTCATCGTTGATGACCAGACGTCCGCAAGGACGATGCTGCGCCATGTCATTGAGGACATCGCGCCCGAATTGAGCGTGCATGATTTCGGTGATCCGCTCACCGCGCTTGCCTGGTGCGAATCCAACGCGGTCGATCTGCTGCTGCTGGACTACCGCATGCCGGAAATGGACGGGCTGGAATTTGCCCGCCGTTTCCGTCGCCTGCCCAAGCACCGCGACATCCCGGTCATCCTGATCACCGTGGTCGGCGACGAGCCGATCCGCCAGGCGGCACTGGAAGCGGGCGTCATCGATTTCCTGGTCAAGCCGATCCGGCCGCGCGAGCTGCGCGCGCGCTGCTACAACCTGCTGCAGCTGCGTCAGCAGGCCGAGAATGTGAAGCAACGCGCGCTGTCGCTGGAGCAGCGGCTGCTGGCCAGCATGCACGAGGTGGAAGAGCGCGAACGCGAGACCCTCTCACGGCTGGCGCGCGCCATCGAGTTCCGTGATGCCGGCACCAGCGCCTATCTCGAGCGCATGGCGCGCGTGGCCGGGCTGATCGCCGAACAGCTGGGACTGCCCGAGGAAGAGGTCAAGCTGATCGAGATGGCGGCGCCGCTGCATGACATGGGCAAGATCGCCATTCCCGATGCGGTGCTGCTGAAGCAGGGCAAGCTCAACGACGAGGAACTGGCGATCATGCGCCGGCATCCGCGCATCGGCCACGAGCTGCTCAGCGGCAGCCAGAACCGCTTCATCCAGGTCGGCGCGTTGATCGCGCTGCGCCACCACGAGCGCTACGACGGCAGTGGTTACCCGGATGGCCTGGTCGGCGACGCGATTCCGCTGGAAGCGCGCATCGTGGCGGTGGCCGATGTGTTCGATGCCCTGATTTCGCCGCGCCCCTACAAAGAGGCGTGGACGATGGAGGCGACCCTGGCGTACCTGTACGCCCAGCGTGGCCGCCTGTTCGACCCACGCTGCGTGGACGCGCTGCTGCGCGGCCGCGAGCCGCTGGAGCAGATCTGCGCCGAGCATTCCACCGCGTCGGCGCGGCCGGGGATGGGCGCGTGACATCGCTGCTGTCGCGGATCCGCCTGCGGCTGTCCCAGCGCCACGACAGCGAGCACGGACAGCAGATCGTCCGCATCGTCCTGATCAGCCTGATCCTGGCCTATGTGCTGCTGCCGGCGCCGCGCCACGATCTGCCGCACGACCAGTATGTGGGCGTGCTGGCCATCGTCCTCACCGGCCTGTCGTTGTCGCTGCTGCTGTTCGGCTGGCTGCTGTGGAAGCCGGGGCGCTCGGACCCGCGCCGCGTGCTGGGCATGCTGGCCGACTATGGGCTGATTGCCGCGGGCATGGTGCAGATGGGCGAGCCGCTGTCGTGGGTCTACATCGTGGTGATGTGGGTGACCGTCGGCAACGGCATGCGCTATGGCAACAACTACCTCTACGTCGCCGTGGCGATGGCGATGGTCAGCTTTGGCAGTACCGTGGCGCTGACGCCGTACTGGGAGCGCAACCTCCGTCTTGCGATCGGCCTGTGGCTGGGCCTGGCCGCCGTACCGTTGTACTTCTCGACGCTGCTGAAGCAGTTGACCAAGGCCATGGCCGAGGCACGGCGTGCCAGCGAGGCCAAGAGCCGGTTCCTGGCCAACATGAGCCACGAGTTCCGGACCCCGCTCAACGGTCTGAGCGGCATGACCGAAGTGCTCGCCACCACGCGCCTGGACGATGAGCAGCGCGAGTGCCTGAACACCATCCAGGCCTCGTCGCGCAGCCTGCTGGCGCTGGTCGAGGAGGTGCTGGACATCTCCGCCATCGAGGCCGGCAAGCTGCGGGTGGTCGCAGAGGATTTCGTCCTGGCCGACGTGGTCCAGGCCATCGGCCTGATCCTGCTGCCGCAGGCCAAGGCCAAGCATCTCGAGTACCGGGTCAAGGTGGCTGCGAACGTGCCCGCCACGCTGCGGGGCGATGTCGGCCATCTGCGGCAGATCCTGCTGAACCTGGCGGGCAACGCGGTCAAGTTCACCGACCACGGCAAGGTGGAAGTGCGGGTGGGTCTGGTCCATGCCGACACCCACGGCACGGTGCGCCTGCGCTTTGACATCATCGATACCGGCATCGGGGTGCCGGTGGCCATGCGTCCACGGCTGTTCGAGGCCTTCGAGCAGGCCGACGTCAGCATGGCCCGTCGCCACGAGGGCACCGGCCTGGGCACGACCATCGCCAAGGGCCTGGTGGAAGCGATGGGCGGTGAGATCGGCTATCTGGACAACCCGCCACAGGGCAGCCACTTCTGGGTGGAGCTGCCGTTCGCGCCGCCGCAGCCGGTGGTGCCGGGTGCGGTGCCGAGCGTGGCCGTCAACGACGAGGTGGGTACGGGCGGCAATGTGATTGCGTTCGCCGACCCGTTCCTGCGCCACCGCGCCCGCGTGCGCAGCATGCAGATCCTGGTGGCCGACGATCACGAAGCGAACCGCATGGTGCTGCAGCGGCTGCTGCAGAAGGCCGGGCACAAGGTGATGTGCGTCGACGGCGGCGAGGCGGTGCTGGATGCGCTGGCCGAGAGTGAGTACGACGCGGCGATCGTCGATCTGCACATGCCGGGCATGAGCGGGCTGGACATGCTGAAGGAACTGCGCGTGATGCAGTCCGGTGGTGGCCCGCGCACGCCGGTGCTGGTGCTCAGTGCGGATGTCACCCCCGAGGCGATCCAGCGCTGCACCCAGGCCGGTGCGCACGCGTTCCTGGCCAAGCCCGTCGTGGCCGTGCGCCTGCTGGATACCCTGGCCGAGATTGCCAACAACGCCCAGTTGAAGGCCTCGGCGCCGCCGATCGTGCGCACCGCCACCAGCCTTGATGGCGTGCTGGATACCGGCGTGCTGGATGAGCTGGCGTCGTTGGGCATGGGCGATGGCTTCGAGCGCGAGTTCATCCGCCAGTGCCTGGAAGACGCCGAGAGCTGCCTGCGCAAGGCGGAAGGCGATGGCGAGGCGGGGCGCTGGGGCGCTTTCCGTGAACAGTCGCATGCGATCAAGGGCGTGGCCGGCAACCTGGGCCTGGTGCGGGCCGCGAACCGCGCCGGTGAACTGATGCGGATGGCCGACTGGCAGCTCAAGGCAGAGTGGCGTGCACGCCTGGCCGTGCTGCAGGGCGCGATCAAGGAAGGGCGCCAGGCCCTGGACGCCCGCGCCGAGCGCAAGGCACGCGGCGCCGCCGACGACATGGAGCGGTAGCGTCGAGCGTGGCGGTGCGCGAGGGAACGCATCCACGCATGGCGTGAATCCACCTTTTGCGAAAAAAAGCCCGGTGACCAGCCGGGCTTGAACCCAGAGGGGGAGAGGAACAATCAGGCCGCGTCGAGGCCGGCGCGGCGGGTCTGCGCCTTGATCAGGCGGTCCATCGTGCGCAGCGAGCGGTCACCCAGCGCAAGCGCGGAATCGACCCACACCTTGGTGATTTCCAGCAGCTCGTCGTAGCTGACCGCCTGCGCCAGGTTGCGTGCCGCGTTCATCGCCAGGTACGACTGCGGCAGGCGCTGCTGGTGGCGGATCATGTCTTCCACGGCGGCACGGCCTTCGCCCTTCTTCACCAGCACATCGACCACGCCCATGGCGTGCATTTCCTCGGCCGAGTAGATGCGGCCGTCGAGGATGATCTTCTCGGCCAGCTGCGGCGACACCCGGCGGCACAGGAACGAGTACGCACCCATGCCCGGGAACAGGCCGAACAGCACTTCCGGCAGGCCCATGCCGCAGCCTTCCTCGGCCACGATGGTGTGGCAGGCCAGGGCCATTTCCAGGCCGCCGCCCAGGGCATCGCCCTGGATGAGGGCAATGGAGCGCACGTCGCCGCCGAAGCCGGTGTGCAGGTGGTGCACGCCTTCAACGCAGCGCTGGGCGTAGGTCAGCAGCAGATCCCGGTTGCCCTCGCGGATGAGGCGGGTAAACAGGTCCAGGTCACCGCCCAGGTTGTACGCCGCGGCATCGGAAGCCAGCACGAAGTGGCGCAGCTGCCCGCTGTGGCGCTGCGCCGGGCCGCGGGTGATGGCGCTCATGTAGCTCCACATTTCATCCAGCATGTCCTTGCGGCAGCACGGGCGGATGCCGGTGGCTGCGTCGGCATGCATGAACAGCCAGTGGGCCGTGTCGTCATTGCGGTCGTCGGTACGGATGGTGGAGTAGGGCGAACCACTGGTCGGCAGCTTTTCGATGGTGCTCATTGAAGTGTCCTCGGCATGCGGCCCATAAAGAGAAGTGGTGGCCGGCGGGCCGAACGGTCCACACACGCGGCGATGCTACACCGGGCACGGGGCCGCGCATGCGAAAAGGCCCGGGTCGTTGCCGACCCGGGCCCGGGAGCCTTCAATCTGGAGCAGAGCCTTACGGGGCGGGCGTATCGCGCAGTTCGCGACGCAGAATCTTGCCCACGTTGGTCTTCGGCAGTTCTTTTCGGAATTCTACGATTCTGGGGTGCTTGTAGCCGGTCAGGTTGGCCCGCGCATGTTCCTTGACCATTTCGGCGGTCAGGTTCGGGTCCTTCTTGACGATGACCACCTTCACCACTTCACCGGACTTCTCGTCCGGCACGCCGACGGCAGCCACTTCCAGCACGCCCGGCATCATCGCGATGACGTCCTCGACTTCGTTCGGGTACACGTTGAAGCCGGACACCAGGATCATGTCCTTCTTGCGGTCGACGATGTAGAAGAAGCCGTGTTCGTCCATCTTCGCCATGTCGCCGGTGTGCAGCCACTGGTCGGCGTCGATGGCACTGGAGGTTTCGTCGGGGCGCTGCCAGTAGCCCTTCATCACCTGCGGGCCGCGGATGCACAGTTCACCCACCTCACCCATGGCCAGGGTGTTGCCGTTGTCGTCCTTGATGCAGGCATCGGTGGACGGGATCGGCAGGCCGATGGCGCCGTTGTATTCCTTCAGGTCCAGCGGGTTGATGCAGGCTGCCGGAGAGGTCTCGGTGAGGCCGTAGGCTTCCACCAGGGTCACCCCGGTCACCTTCTTCCAGCGCTCGGCCACCGCACGCTGCACGGCCATGCCGCCGCCCAGGGTGACCTTCAGCGAGGAGAAATCGACGGTATCGAAGCCGGGCGTGTTGAGCAGGCCGTTGAACAGCGTGTTGACGCCGGTGATGGCGGTGAAGCGCACCGACTTGAGCTCCTTGACGAAGCCCTTCATGTCGCGCGGATTGGTGATGAGGTGGTTGCAGCCACCGAACTTCATGAAGACCAGGCCGTTCGCGGTCAGCGCGAAGATGTGGTACAGCGGCAGGGCGGTGATGATCCACTCCTTGCCCGGCTCGATGCCCGAGGCGCCGATCCAGGCCGAGGCCTGCTGCATGTTGGCGATCAGGTTGCGGTTGGTCAGCATGGCACCCTTGGCCACGCCCGTGGTGCCGCCGGTGTACTGCAGGAAGGCGACGTCGTCATGGTCGATCTCGACCTTGGGCAGGGTGTGGCGGCTGCCGAGCGCGAGCGCCTGGCGGAAGCGGACCGCGCCCTTGAGATGGTAGTTGGGCACCATCTTCTTGACGTACTTGAGCACGAAATTGACGATCGTGCCCTTGAGGCCGAGCAGATCGCCCAGGCCCGTGGTGATGACGTGCTTGACCGGCGTGTCGGCGATGACCTGCTGGACGGTGTCGCCGAAGTTGTCCACCACCACCAGGGCGCTGACGCCGGCGTCGACCAGCTGGTGCTTCAGCTCGCGCGCGGTGTACAGCGGGTTGACGTTGACCACGGTCAGGCCGGCGCGCAGCACGCCGAAGGTGGCGATCGGGTACTGCAGGCAGTTGGGCATCATCAGGGCGACGCGGTCACCCTTCTTGAGCTTCAGCTCACCCAGCAGGTAGGCGGCGAACTGCTCGACCAGGGCATCGGTTTCACCATAGGTGAGGACCTTGCCGAAACTGGAGTAGGCCGGACGGTCGCGGAATTTCGCGACGGAAGCGTCGAAGACCGAGGCTACCGAGTGGAACTCGTTGATGTCGATTTCGGCGGGAACGCCTTTCGGATAGCTCTGCAGCCAGGGACGATCCAGACTCATATTCCCCCTCCAGGAATCGTTTTTGATGGGTGCGGCGCGGACAGTATCCGCCGAAACCGCTGCGGGCAGCATACCGTTCCGTAGGGAAAACGCGAAGAGGGCGCGAAGAACGCGTCTCCGGGGACATCGAGGTGCCGGCCAGCGGCCGGCACTACCGGAAATCGGTGTCCGCCGTTTGCGGGCGATTCGCGTCAGCCGCGACTGCGCGCCGGGGCACCATTGGCCTGGTAATAGGCGGCGGTGCTGCGTGGCAGCGGGGTGCGGCCGCGGATCACGTCGGCCAGCTTCTCGGCCATCATGATCGTGGGTGCGTTGAGGTTGCCGGTGACCACCTGCGGCATGATCGAGGCATCGACAATGCGCAGGCCCTCCAGTCCGTGCACGCGGCCCTGGCCGTCGACCACCGCCATCGGGTCATCGGCGTGGCCCATTTTGTTGGTGCACGAGGGGTGGTAAGCGGTCTCGGCGTGTTCGCGGACGAAACCGTCGATCTGCGCATCTGTCTGCAGCTCGCGGCCGGGCGATATCTCGCGCCCGCTGTAGGGCGCCAGCGCCGGCTGCGCGAAGATCTCGCGGGTGATGCGGATGGCGGCGCGGAACTCGCGCCAGTCCTGCTCGTGCGACATGTAGTTGAACAGGATGCTGGGGTGCTCGCGCGGATCCTTGGAGCGCACATGCACGCGGCCGCGGCTGGGCGAGCGCATCGAGCCGACGTGCATCTGGAAGCTGTGCGCCTTGATCGGGTTGGAGCCGTTGTAATTGATGGCCACCGGCAGGAAGTGGTACTGCAGGTTGGGCCAGTCGAAGGACGCGTCGCTGCGGATGAAGCCACCGGCCTCGAACTGGTTGCTGGCGCCGATGCCGGTGCCGAGGAACAGCCATTCGGCACCGATGGCCGGCTGGTTGTACAGCTTCAGGGCCGGCGCCAGCGAGACCGGTTTCTTGCACTCGTACTGCAGGTACATTTCCAGGTGATCCTGCAGATTGGCGCCGACGCCGGGCAGGTGATGCACCAGCTCGATGTCCAGGCTGCGCAGCAGCTCGGCCGGGCCGACGCCGGAGCGCTGCAGGATCTGCGGCGAGGCGATGGCGCCGCCGCACAGCAGTACTTCGCGGCGGGCGCTGGCGCGCTGCGGCTGGTCGTTGTGCAGCCACTGCACGCCCACCGCGCGCTTGCTGGAGAACAGGATGCGGTCCGTGAGCGCGTGGGTGACGATGGTCAGGTTCGGGCGCGGTTTTGCCAGGTCCAGATAGCCCCGGGCGGTGCTGGAGCGTCGCCCCTGCGGGGTGACCGTGCGGTCCATCGGGCCGAAGCCTTCCTGCTGGTAGCCATTGAGGTCGTCGGTGCGCGGGTAGCCGGCCTGCACGCCCGCTTCGACCATGGCGGCGAACAGTTCGTTGTTGCCGGCCTTGGGCGTGGTGACCCGTAGCGGGCCGTCGCCGCCGTGGTAGTCATTGGCGCCGATGTCGCGTGTCTCCGCCTTGCGGAAGTAGGGCAGGCAGTCCAGGTAAGTCCAGTCTTCAAGGCCCGGCATGCTGGCCCAGTGGTCGTAATCCAGGGCGTTGCCACGGATGTAGCACATGCCGTTGATGAGCGACGAACCGCCCAGGCCCTTGCCGCGGCCGCAATCCATGCGACGGTTGTTCATGAAGGGCTCCGGGTCGGTCTTGTACGCCCAGTTGTAGCGCTTGCCCTGCAGCGGGTAGGCCAGCGCGGCCGGCATCTGCGTGCGGAAGTCGAGGCGGTAGTCCGGACCACCTGCTTCCAGCAGCAGCACGCTGACATCGGTATCTTCGGTGAGGCGGGTGGCCAGCACGTTGCCGGCCGAGCCGGCGCCGATGATGATGTAGTCGTACTCGTTATGGGTGCTCATGGGGTTCTCCTGCTGGCCGGGACGCGTGCGGTACAGGCGTCGTCCTGGCGGGGATATCGGTCCGGCGCGCGGGCCGGGCGGTGCGGCGGGTGGGGCCCTGCGGCTCAGAACACGCTGGCGTAGTCGCCCAGTTCGACCTGCACCGACTTGATGCGGGTGTAGTGCCCCAGCGTCGACAGGCCGTTTTCGCGGCCGACACCGGACTGCTTGTAGCCACCGACCGGCATTTCGGCCGGCGATTCGCCCCAGGTGTTGATCCAGCAGATGCCGGCTTCGAGGCGGTGGATGATGCGGTGGGCGCGGCTGATGTCACGGCTGACCACGCCCGCTGCAAGCCCGAAGGTCGTCGCGTTGGCGCGGCGCACGGCTTCGTCCTCGTCGTCGTAGGCCAGGATGCTCATGACGGGTCCGAAAATCTCCTCGCGGACGATGGTCATGTCATCACGGCAATCGGAGAACACGGTCGGCAGCACATAGGCGCCCTCGGCCTGTGCCCCGTGCTCCGCGCGGCCACCGCCGACCAGCAGGCGCGCGCCTTCGGCCTTGCCGCTGTCGATGTAGCGCAGCACGTTCTGCATGTGCGGGAAGCTGACCATCGGGCCGAAATTGGTGTCGGCCGCCTGCGGGTCGCCGATGCGGATGCGCTTCACGCGCTCGACCACGGCAGCCTCGAACGCGGCCAGCAGTGCGCGCGGCACGAACACGCGGGTGCCGTTGGTGCAGACCTGGCCGGAACTGAAGAAGTTGGCCATCACCGCGATGTCGGCGGCGCGGTCAAGATCGGCGTCATCGCAGATGATCAGCGGCGACTTGCCACCCAGCTCCATGGTGACTTCCTTCAGTGAGGAAGAAGCCGCCGCTGCCATGACTTTCTTGCCGGTCGCCACGCCGCCGGTAAAGGAGATCTTTTCGATCAGCGGGTGTTCGGTGAGCCAGTTTCCAATCTCACCGCCCGGGCCCTGCACGACGTTGAACACGCCGTCCGGCACGCCGGCTTCGCTGTAGATCTCCGCCAGTTTCAGCGCGGTCAGCGGGGTCACTTCGGAAGGCTTGAACACCATGGCATTGCCGGCGGCCAGCGCGGGTGCCGACTTCCACAGGGCGATCTGGATGGGGTAGTTCCAGGCGCCAATGCCGGCAACCACACCCAGCGGTTCGCGGCGGGTGTAGAAGAAGCTCGATTCGCGCAGCGGCAGCTGGATGCCTTCGATGGCGGTGGCGAGGCCTGCGTAGTACTCCAGCACATCGGCGCCGGTGACGATGTCCACCGTGGTGGTTTCGGACAGAGCCTTGCCGGTGTCCAGAGTTTCCAGGTGGGCCAGTTCATCATTGCGCGCGCGCAGGATGTCCACTGCGCGGCGCAGGATGCGCGAGCGCTCCATCGCAGTCATTGCGGCCCACACCTTCTGTCCTTCGGCCGCACTCTGCACCGCGCGATCCACGTCGGCCTGGCTGGCGATCTGCACCTCGGCCAGCACCTGGCCGTTGGCCGGGTTGATGGTCTGGAAGGTCTTGCCGCTGGTGGCGTCGACGCGCTGGCCGTGGATGTACAGCGGCTGGACGGGCAGGTGGGTCATGGGGGGCACTCCTGGAAACAAAGGGGGAAGGGCTCGAAGCTGCTTATACGCCCTCGGGCGGCAGCTGGAAGTCGATGTAGGCGTAGGCCAGCGCGCGTGCGGCGGCGGTATCGAACGGGCCGCCGGCGAGGCTGCCGCGCAGCCAGAGGCCGTCGATCATCGCGGCCAGGCCACGGGCAGCATCGCGGGCGCGTTGCGCGGGCAGGCCGCGATGGAACTGGTGGGCCAGGTTGGAGTACAGCCGCTGGTCGTTGATGCGCTGCAGGCGGGCCAGTTCCGGCTGATGCATGCTCGCAGCCCAGAAGGTCAGCCATACCCGCATTGCCGGGCCACTGGTCTGGGTGGGGTCGAAGTTGCCATCGACCAGCGCGCGCAGCTGCGACCGTGGGTCCGGGGCGGCGTTTGCCCGGCAATTGGCGAACGCGTCCTTGAGCGCGCTGAGGATCTGCCGCATCGCAGCGTTGAGCAGGCCGGCCTTGTCGCCGAAGTAGTGGGCGACGATGCCGGTGGACAGGCCGGCCTGGCGGGCGATGGTGGCCACGGTGGCGTCGGCTAGGCCGATATCGTGGATCACCTGGAAGGTGGCTTGGATCAACTGCTCGCGGCGGATCGGTTCGATGCCTTTCTTCGGCACGGTCTCACCTGGGGCATGGGCCGGGGCCCGAGGTGGACAGTATCGCGTTTGTTGATTGAACGTTCAATCAATAAAAAGTGAAGAGGGTGTGGGCTTCGTAGCGTCGAGCTTGCTCGACTACGGGGTGTGGGCGGTGGGGTCAGAGCCCTCTCCTGCGGAGAGGGATCCGACGCCGGCTTGCTCGACTGCGGGTGCGGGCGGTGGGGATCCGACCCCGGCTCACAGGCGCAGGGCGGCTTCCAGCAAGGGGGCGGCCCAGGCGGGTGTCGACGCCAGTTGGGCAAGGTCGTCCGCGTCTGGGTACAGCACCTCGCCGCCCTCCATCTGCAGCAGCAGCTGCGGGTCGGGCACGGCTTCGCCGGGGGCGGCGTCGGCGCTGTTGTCATAGACCTGCAGCTGGGCCAGGACCGGCATCAGCCGTACCAGGTTCTGCTGGGCCAGCGGCCAGCGGCGGCGGATGTCGGCCTCGTTGATGGGATGGCCGCCGCTGCGGACCCGGGCCTGGACCCGGGCGATGTGCTGCTCCGGGCTGGACAGGCCGCAGAACCACATCAGCACGTCGTGGCTGTGGCTGGCTTCATGCAGCAGCGCGGCGATGGAGTTGCCGCCCAGCGTGGTCTCGAAGGCGTGGTTGCGGCGCTGGTCCAGCGCATCACGGATGCGGTTGACCCCTTCCTGCCAGGCCTGGGCGTTCGCCTCGCCCTGCGACAGGCCCGACAGTTCGCGCAATCCCCGCGCGAAGGTATCCGGGTTGAACCAGTCAAGCCCGGCTTCGCGCAGCACGTGGCCGCCCACCGAGCTCTTGCCGGCGCCGTTGACGCCGGCAAGGACATACAGGAACGGTCGCGCCATCAGTGCCCCGTGCCAGCCTTGACCTGCCCCTTCAGGCGGGCCGGGCGGCGCAGCAGGGCGCGCGCGGCATCGCCGGCCTGGGCCTGCTGCAGCACGGCCAGGCGCTGGTCGAAGCCTGCGCGCAGCTCGGCCAGGCCCGGGGCCTGCCCGCGCAGTTCTTCCAGCGAGGATTCCAGCGCTTCCACGCGGGCCTGCAGGGCGCGGTACTGCTCGATGGAGACGATGACCGCCTGCGGCTCGTTGTGGTTGGTGACCACCACCATGCGCTGGTCGCGGACCTCCTGCATGACCTTGCGCCAGTGCTCCTTCACCGACGAGGCGGTGGTGTGGGTCAGCTCGTTGATCGGGTCAAAGCGGACGGGGAGATGAAGCATGGCGGAGCTCCAGCGGGGGTATGGGCCCACCTTACGCCTGTTTCATGCGAATTGCATGAATCGGGAAAAATATGAATATTGTGCGAAATGAAGAAAAAGGCCGGATCGTGGCGGATCCGGCCGCTCCTGGTACATCAGTCGAGCAAGCTCGACTCTACCGGCCCGCGAGCTGGCGCAGCACGCCCCGCAGCGCCCCCGCGCTGGCGCGGGGGCCGGGCTTCCGCCCGATTGATGCCACGTGACGGTTCAGCGACCTGCCAGCGGGCGCAGCACGTACTGCAGCAGGCCGCCGTGGTGGGCGAGGAGGCGTGCCTGCGAACCACCGGTTCGCACGCCCCGCAGCGCCCCCGCGCTGGCGCGGGGGCCGGGCTTCCGCCCGATTGATGCCACGTGACGGTTCAGCGACCTGCCAGCTGGCGCAGCACGTACTGCAGCAGGCCGCCGTGGCGGAAGTACTCGACTTCCTTCGGGGTCAGCAGCATCACCGAGACCTCGAAGGTCTTCTTCGTGCCGTCGGCCTTGGTCGCCGTGACCGTGGCGCGCTTGCTGGCGCCATCGTCCAGGCCGGTGATATCGATCGTCTCCGAACCATCCAGGCCCAGCGACTGTGCGTTGTCGCCGTTGCGGAACTGCAGCGGCAGCACGCCCATGCCCACCAGGTTGGAACGGTGGATGCGCTCGAAGCTTTCGGCTACCACGGCCTTCACCCCCAGCAGCAGGGTGCCCTTGGCCGCCCAGTCACGCGACGAGCCGGTGCCGTATTCCTTGCCGGCCAGCACCACCAGCGGCACGTTGTCGGCCTTGTACTTCATGGCCGCGTCGTAGATCGCCAGCTTCTCCGGCTGGCCGCCACTGGCCGGGTAGTACAAGGTGTTGCCGCCTTCCTCGCCACCGAACATCAGGTTCTTGATGCGGATGTTGGCGAAGGTGCCGCGGACCATGACGTCATCGTTGCCGCGGCGGCTGCCGTAGCTGTTGAAGTCGGCCGGCTGCACGCCGCGTTCCTGCAGGAAGCGGCCTGCCGGCGAATCCTTCTTGATGTTGCCGGCCGGGGAGATGTGGTCGGTGGTGATCGAATCGCCGAACAGGCCCATCACGCGTGCACCGTGCACGTCGTCGATGCTGCCGGTCTGCATGGTCATGCCATCGAAGTACGGCGGATTCTTGATGTAGGTGGAGGCATCGCTCCACTCATACAGATTGCCGTCCGGCGAGGCGATGGTGTTCCAGCGGCTGTCACCCTTGAAGACGTCGGCATAGTTCTGCTTGAACATCTCCGGGCCGATGGTGGCGGCAATGACGTCGCCGATTTCCTTGTTGCTGGGCCAGATGTCGCGCAGGAACACCGGCTGGCCATCGCTGCCGGTGCCCAGCGGCTGGGTGGTCAGGTCGATGTCGGTGGTGCCGGCGATGGCGTAGGCCACCACCAGCGGCGGGCTGGCCAGGTAGTTCATCTTAACTTCGGGGTGCACGCGGCCCTCGAAGTTGCGGTTGCCCGACAGCACCGAGGTCACCACCAGATCGCCGGTGGCGATGCCGGCGCTGACTTCGGTCGGCAGCGGGCCGGAGTTGCCGATGCAGGTGGTGCAGCCGTAGCCGACCACGTAGAAGCCGATCTTCTCCAGCTCCTTCAGCACGCCGGCCTTTTCCAGGTAATCGGTGACCACGCGCGAGCCTGGGCCGAGCGAGGTCTTCACCCACGGCTGGCGGTTGAGGCCCTTGGCGGCGGCGTTGCGGGCCAGCAGGCCGGCGCCGATCATCACCGCCGGGTTGGAGGTGTTGGTGCAGGACGTAATGGCGGCGATGACCACCGCGCCGTCCTTCAGGCGGACCTTGCGGCCTTCGGTCTCGATGTCCGCATAGCCCTTGGCCAGCTGCTCGTTGCCGACGGCTGCGCCGCCGCCTTCGCTGACGAAGGTGGAGACATCGGCGCTGCGCTTGTCACGGTTGGCGGTGAGGCCGACCAGCGATTCGCGGTAGTTCTTCTGCACGTCTTCCAGCAGCACACGGTCCTGCGGGCGCTTGGGGCCGGCCAGGGAAGGCTTGACCGTGCCCATGTCCAGTTCCAGCGTGCTGCTGTACTGGGCGGGGGCGCTGCCCGGTTCGTGCCACAGGCCCTGCGCTTTCGCGTAGGCCTCGACCAGGTTGATCTGTTCGTCGCTGCGGCCGGACAGGCGCAGGTAGTTCAGTGATTCGTGATCGATCGGGAAAATGCCGCAGGTGGCGCCGTATTCGGGGGCCATGTTGCCGATGGTGGCGCGGTCGGCCAAGGGCAGGTGCTGCAGGCCATCGCCGTAGAACTCGACGAACTTGCCGACCACGCCGAGCTTGCGCAGCATCTGGGTGACGGTCAGCACCAGGTCGGTGGCGGTTGCGCCTTCGGGCAGCTTGCCGGTCAGCTTGAAGCCGACCACCTGCGGGATCAGCATCGAGGACGGCTGGCCGAGCATCGCCGCTTCGGCTTCGATGCCGCCCACGCCCCAGCCGAGCACGCCGATGCCGTTGATCATTGTGGTGTGGCTGTCGGTACCGAACACGGTATCGGGGTAGGCCACCGCCTTGCCGTCCTTGTCCGCCGTCATCACCACGCGGGCGAGGTTTTCCAGGTTCACCTGGTGGACGATGCCGGTGTTGGGCGGCACCACCTTGAAGTTGTCGAAGGCCTTCTGGCCCCAGCGCAGGAAGCCGTAGCGTTCCTGGTTGCGCTGGAATTCGATCTTGCCGTTGAGATCCAGTGCATCGGGCTTGCCGAAGACATCGACCTGCACCGAGTGGTCGATGACCAGTTCGGAAGGGATCTGCGGATTGATCTGCTCGGGCTTGCCGCCCAGCTTGACCACGGCGTCGCGCATGGCGGCCAGGTCGACCACGCAGGGCACGCCGGTGAAGTCCTGCAGGACCACGCGTGCAGGCATGAAGGCGATTTCGGTATCCGGCTCGGCGCTGGGCTGCCAGCGTGCCACCGCTTCGATGTGGTCGGGGCCGACGGTCGCGCCGCCGTCCTCGTGCCGGAGCAGGTTCTCCAGCAGGATCTTCATCGAGTAGGGCAGGTGGGAGATGTCGAAGCGCTGGCCCAGCGTGGGAAGGCTGAAGTAGTCGTAGGTCTTGCCGCCGACGTCCAACTGGCTGCGGGTGGAGAACGAATCGCTCATGCGGGATGACTCCTCTTGCGGATGGCTTGCACTGGCCCGCTACGACGGACCTGCTTGCGTATGCCGGTGGCGTTCCGGCCGCCGGATCCCTGCCAGTATGGCCGAGCAGGGAGGGCCTGGAACGCCCTTGGCGCAGGACGCAAGGTTACATGGCTGTATGTAGTGCCGATGTCACGGTTTGCCGCGCCACTGGCTCATCAGCATCTGCAGGAAACGTTCAGCGGTGGGTGAGAGCAGGGCGCCCCGGCGGCGCACGATGCCGATGGTGCGCGACACCACCGGGTTGCCGATCGGCCGGGTGACCAGGATGGGGTGGTCGCCATCAGGGGTGGCCATTTTCGGCAGCACCGACACACCGATGCCGGCTTCGACCATGCCCAGCGAGGTGGACAGGTGGGTCACCTCGTAATGCCAGCTGAGCTTGAGGTTCTCGCGCGCCAGGGCGCCGTCGAGCAGGGTGCGGTTGCCGCTGGTGCGGTGCACAGTGATCAGCTGGTGCTGGGCCAGGTCGGCCCATTCCACCTTGCGCTTGCGGGCCAGCGGGTGGTCGCGGCGGCACGCAAGCACGAACGGGTCTTCAGCCAGGACGTCGAAATCCAGATTGGGGTCGTTGGCGCCCATGAAGTTGATGCCGAATTCCACCTCACCGCGTTCCACCGCCTGCAGGCCTTCGGTGGCCGGAATATCGAGGATGCGGAAACGCACGTTGGGATGCGCTTCGTGGAAGCGCGCCATGACGCTGGGCAGGAAGTAGAACGCGGCGGTGGGCAGGCAGGCGATGGTGACGGTGGCGCCACGGGTGTCTTCGCGGCCGCGCAGCGAGAACAGCGAACCGTCGAATTCTTCCAGCATGCGCCGCACCAGTGGCAGCAGGTTTTCGCCGACGGCGGTGGTACTGACGCTGCGCGTGGTGCGTTCCAGCAGGGGTGAGCCGACGGCCTGTTCCAGCTTCTGGATGCGGCGGCTGAGGGCGGGCTGGGAGACATGCAGGCTTTCAGCGGCCCGGTGGAAGCTGCGCGTTTCAGCAACGAGAAGAAAAGCGCGGAGGTCGAGGATTTCGCAATTGATGCTCATTGGGTATCAATCATCCAAAAATCAGCAATTCACAGATCAATCTGGGCCATGCCAGTATCGAATCACAGAGGGGTATTCATCCCCTATACGCATCAATCTAGCACACGTATGTCCAACGATCTGCTCAGCATTCCCTGCGTGCTCATGCGCGGCGGTACCTCCAAAGGCCCCTTCTTCCTGGCATCCGACCTGCCGGCGGACACCGCCCAGCGCGACCGCCTGCTGCTGGAAGTAATGGGCTCGGGCCATCCGCTGCAGATCGACGGCATCGGCGGCGGCAACGCCCTGACCAGCAAGGTGGCGATCATCGACCGTTCCAGCCGCAGCGATGCGGACGTGGACTACCTGTTCGCCCAGGTGCGGGTGGAACAGCAGGTGGTGGATACCTCGCCCAACTGCGGCAACATGCTGGCCGCGGTCGGTCCGTACGCCATCGAACGGGGCCTGGTGCAGGCGCAGGATCCGCAGACGCGGGTGCGCATCTTCAACGTCAACACCGGCAAGCTGATCGTGGCCACGGTGGAAACGCCGGGCGGCGAAGTGGTCTACCGCGGGGATACGCGTATTGCCGGGGCGCCGGGCTCGGCCTCGCCGGTGCGGCTGTCCTTCCTGGATGCCGCCGGTGCCCGTACCGGCAAGCTGCTGCCCAGTGGCCACGCGCAGGAAACCATCGATGGCGTGGCGGTGAGCCTGATCGACTGCGCGATGCCGATGATGCTGGTGCGCGCCGAGGACCTGGGGGTGCGCGGTGATGCGTCGCCGGCCGAACTGAATGCGGATGCGGCGTTCCTTGCGCGCCTGGAAGCGTTGCGCATCGAAGCCGGTGCGCGGATGGGGATCGCCGATGCCGGCAGCAAAGTCATTCCCAAGCCGGTGCTGCTTTCTGCACCGCTGCATGGCGGCCATCTGCAGGTGCGCTACTTCATGCCCCACCAGTGCCACACCGCGCTGGCGATCACCGGGGGCGTGGGCTTGGCGACGGCCGCCGTCACGCCGGGCACGCTGGCCAACACTTTTGTCGGATGCCTGGGCCTGCCCGGCAGCATTACCCTCGAACATCCGAGCGGGGCCCTGGACGTGGGCCTGAGCCGCAGCTCGGACGATGCGCCGGTGGTTGCCAGCGTGGTGCGTACCGCCCGCCGGCTGTTTGAAGGCCGCGTGTTCGCGACCTCGCCCGCAACCGCCGAGACCTGTTCCACCCAAGCCCGCCAATGGACTTCAGCGGCATGACCTGAAACCGGTCGAGCCCGCGCAGCCGCGCGTGGCCGGCCACCACAACGTAGATGCTTCACTCCTGGGAGGGATGATGTACAAGCAGATGTTCATGGCCGCGCTGTGCGCGGCTGGCCTGGCCATGGCCGGGTGCAGCAACACCGGTTCCGATGCGCACGGCACGGCCGCCGCCAGTGGCGACACTACTCCGGTGCGGATCAGCGTGGGGTCCTACAACCTCAACAACCTGCCGTTCTTCATTGCCGATTCCAAGGGCTATTTCAAGGAGGTCGGTCTTGACGTGAAGACCGAGAACTTCGCCCAGGGCGGTTCCAAGGTGCTGCAGGCGCTGGTGGCCAACTCCACCGATGTGGCGGTCGGTTTCTACGACCACACCATCCAGATGCAGGCCAAGCGCAAGGACGTGGTGGGGTTTGTGCTGCTGTCGCGCAATTCAGGGCTGGTGATGGCCGGCCGCGATGATGCGACCTTCGACCCGGCACGCCCGGACACGATCAAGGGCCAGAAGGTGGGCATCACCGCACCGGGTTCCTCTTCGGATTTCTTCGTGCGCCACTTCCTGGCACAGCATGACATTCCGGTGGACAGCATCTCGCTGATCGGCGTCGGTTCGGGTGCCGCTGCGGTGGCGGCGCTTGAGCAGGGCAAGATCGACCTGCTGGTGAACTACGATCCGGCCGCCACGCTCATCACCGAACGCAAGGTGGGGAAGATCATCATCGACGCGCGCAGCGACGAAGGCGCCCGCCAGGTGTATGGCGGCCTGTACCCGACGTCGGTGATGTATGCCAACCGCAGCTTCCTGGAACAGCGCCCGGAAGCGGCCGAGAAGATCGCTCGCGCCGAGCAGATGGCGCTGAAGTTCATCGCCGACCACAGCGCCGAGGAGATTGTCGCCGCGCTGCCCGACAGCTACGTCTCCGGTGACCGGGCCACCTACGCCCGTGCCGTGGAGAACGCCCGCGCGATCTTCACCACCGACGGCCACTTCACTGCGGCTGATCTGGAAACGCCGCTGAAGGTGCTGCGCGAGTTCAACAATGATGTCGCCAACGCCGACATCGATCTGTCCAAGACCTACACCAATGCCTTCGTCGAGCGTGCCCACGCTGCGGCGCCGGCTGCCCAACCGTAAGCGGAGGTAACCCCATGGCCCTCAATGCCACCGTGCGCCAGCTCAACGGCGCGCCGCAGCTGGAGCCTGCACAGACCATGGTCGCCATCAACAAGGTGACCATGTCCTTCGGCGAATTCACCGCCGTGCGTGATGTCGACATCCAGGTGGGCGACGGCGAGTTCCTTGCCATCGTTGGCCCCACCGGCTGTGGCAAGAGCACCATCCTCAATTCCGTGGCGGGGCTGCTCAAGCCCTCGTCGGGTGAAGTGGCCATCGACGGCCGCACGGTCAGCGGCGTGCAGGAGTCGGTCGGTTACCTGTTCCAGCAGGACGCGCTGCTGCCGTGGAAGACCGCCTACCAGAACGTCGAGCTGGGCCTGCGTTTCCGTGGCGTGCCCGAGGCGGAGCGCAAGGCCAAGGCCAATGCCTGGCTGGCCAAGGTCGGCCTGGCCGGCTTCGAGCATCGCTACCCGCACCAGTTGTCCGGTGGCCAGCGCAAGCGCGTGCAGATGGCGCAGGCGCTGATCGTCGAGCCGAAGGTGATCCTGATGGACGAGCCGTTCTCGGCACTGGACATCCACACCCGCCACCTGATGCAGAACGAACTTCTGCGTCTGTGGCAGGAGGATCGGCGCTCGGTGATCCTGATCACCCACGATCTGGAAGAAGCCATCGCCCTGGGTGATCGCGTGGTGGTGCTGTCCTCCGGCCCCGCCAGCCGCGTGGTGCGCAGTTTCGACGTGGATCTGGAACGGCCGCGCAATGTCGCCGAAATCAAGCTGGACGAACGTTTCACCGACCTGTACCGCGACATCTGGGCCTGCCTGCGCGGCGAAGTGGAGAAGAGCTATGCACGCCAAGACTGACAAATTCATCCAGCTGGCCCTGGTCATCGCCGTGTTCGGTGGCTGGGAAGGTGGCATCGCGCTGGGCGTGATCGACCCGTTCTTCTTCCCCTCGCCGACGGCGATCGTGCAGCAGGCCTGGACCTGGTTGTCCGATACCTCGTTCTACCAGCACGTGTACATCACCCTGACCGAGACCGCGCTGGGCTACCTGATCGGTACCGGCCTGGGTGTGGCCGGCGGTGTCTGGCTGGGCCTGAGCCGCCGCTCGGCGCGCATCCTGGACCCCTTCATCAAGGGCTTCAATGCGATCCCGCGCGTGGTGCTGGCACCGATCTTCGTGCTGTGGCTGGGCCTGGGCCTGTGGTCGAAGGTGGCCCTGGCGGTCACCCTGGTGTTCTTCACCACATTCTTCAACGCCATGCAGGGCGTGCGTGAAGTGAACCCGGTGGTGCTGGCCAATGCGCGCATCCTCGGTGCGGGCCGCAGCGACCTGCTGCGCCACGTGTACTTCCCGGCAGCCGCCAGCTGGATCCTGTCCTCGCTGCGCACTTCGGTGGGCTTTGCCGTGGTGGGCGCCATCATCGGCGAATACCTGGGGGCCTCGGCCGGCCTGGGTTACCTGATCGCGCAGGCCGAGGGCAACTTCAATGCCGTGGGTGTGTTCGCCGGCATCATCATCCTGGCCGCCTTCGTGCTGGTCATCGACGCCCTGCTGGATGTGGTCGAGAACAAGCTGATCACCTGGCGTCCCAACGCCCAGGCTCAAGCCACCAGCTGAGCCTTGCTGCCGCGCCGCCAGGCTGGCCTGGCGGCGCGCGCTGCCTCCCCCGATCTTCCCCCGCACCACCGCAACAGGCCAGCGCCAGGCCAGGGGGCCGGCTGGCCGGAGAGAGAACCCATGAACACGCACACCGTGCTGCCCCGCGCAGCGCTGTCGGTTGCGCTCGGCCTGCTGTTGGCCAGCGGCCACGCCGGGGCGCAGTCCGCGCCGGCCCCGTTGAGCCAGGCCGAACTGTCGGCGCTGGTGCAGCAGCAGGCGCTGCAGATCCAGCAGCTGGAAGCCCGGCTGCGCGCCGTTGAAGGCGGGCAGGGGGGGGCTGCCACCCCGGCGCCAGCGCTGGAAACCCGTGTTGCCACGCTGGAATCGAACCAGTCCAAGGTGCCCAAGGTGTCCTGGGCCAAGGGCGCACCGGAATTCAGCAGCGCCGATGGCAAGGTGGCATTCCGCCCGCGCGGCCGCCTGTTCGTCGATGGCTCCAGCACCGATGGCTCGTCGGTGTCCGACCGCAATATCTCCGGTACCGAGATCCGTTCGGTGCGCTTGGGTGCAGAAGGCCGTTACGGCATCCTTGGCTGGGCGGTGGAGGGCGACTTCGCCGATAACGCGGTGGCCTGGAAATCGGTCTATGCCACCGTGGACCACACCCTGTTCGGGCTGCCGGCCGATCTGACCGTCGGCAACCGGCTGAACGACCGCGGCATCGACGGTTCCAGCAGCACGTCCAATACGCCGTTCCCCGATCGCAACGTGGTCGGCACGCTGATGCTGCCGCAGCGCGGCCTGTTCGGCGTTGGCCTGACCGAACGCGTGTACGGCAAGGGCTGGCACGCCAGCCTGTCGGTGGCGGGCAACGATCTGAACAACGCCGGCAACGACAACGACAGCCAGACCTGGGCCACGCGCGTGCACTGGAACCCGGTGGCGAGCAAGGCAGCCACCGTGCATCTGGGCGCGTGGGCCTTCCATGAAGAGATCGCCGCCGGTGCCAGCGGCGTGCTGCGCAGTTCGGCCATCGCCGGGCATTTCAATGACCTGGTGAAGATCGCTCCGGGCACCCTGGTGGGCGCCGAGCGCAGCACGGCCTACGGCCTGGAGGCCGCGGGGTTCTTCGGCCCGGCGTGGGCGACCGGTGAATGGGGCACGCGCACCCTGCGCGGGGTCGACGCCAGCGGCCGCTATGACCTGGACCACCAGGCCTGGGCGGTGTCGGCGGGCTGGTTCCTGGCCGGCGCCACGCCCGCCTACTCGGGCAAGGCTGGCACCTGGGGCAAGGTGAAGGTGGCCGACCCGGTGACCGACGGCGGCGTCGGGGCCTGGGAGCTGAAGGCCCGCTACGAGGACGTGGACTACGCGGAGCTGCCGACCGGCGGCACCGGCCACGCCTGGACGCTGGGAACGAACTGGTACCTGAACGACTACAGCCGCCTGATGTTCGAGGCGATCCGCTGGCAGACCTACAACCGCAGCGGCAGCGGCCAAAGCCGGGACGAGGGCACCACCTTCAATACCCGCCTCCAGCTGGTCTTCTAAGTACGTGGCTGGCGGTATGGCCCCTTCGGTATGTATAATTCGTGCATACCGAAGAGGGCCTACCCATGGAAGCCACTGTTGCAGAGCGCGGACAGATCACCCTGCCCAAGGCAGTACGTGATGCGCTGGGCCTGACCAAGGGCACCCAGCTGAAGGTCGAGCTGGACGGCAGCCGTATCATTCTGCGCAAGAGTGTTGACGATGCCATTTCACGGGCGCGCGGCAAGTTCGCGCTCGATGGCTTCGATTCGGCCGAGGCGGCCGTACGCGCTGTGCGCGACGAGGACTGAGCCGTGATGATCGCCGTCGATTCCCCGGTGCTGGTCGAACTGCTGAGCAACGGCCCGCAGGCCGATGCGGTGGAGGCCTGCCTGCGGCAGAGCCTGGTCGGCGGCCGCGTGGTGGTCTGCGGGGCGACGCTGGCTGAAGTCTGCGCCTCGCTGCGCGGCGGCGCCGAGGTGCTTGAAGCACTGGAGGAAATGGGCGTGCACTTCAATGCGCTGGAAGCCAAGTCGGCCCTGCGCGCGGGCGAGATGCACCGCCGCCACCGCCAGCGCAGTGGCGGCCGCCGCAGCCTGGACGATTTCATGGTCGGCGCCCACGCACTGCTGCAGTGCGATGGCCTGATCACCTGGAACGACACGTTTTACCGCGACTACTTCAAGGGCCTGAAGCTGATCGTGCCGCAAGCCTGAGCCCATCTTGTTTTTTCAACCT
This sequence comes from Stenotrophomonas sp. ESTM1D_MKCIP4_1, assembly GCF_003086895.1. Lineage (NCBI taxonomy): Bacteria > Pseudomonadati > Pseudomonadota > Gammaproteobacteria > Lysobacterales > Lysobacteraceae > Stenotrophomonas > Stenotrophomonas sp. ESTM1D_MKCIP4_1. The sequence continues at coordinate 2,052,141 of NZ_CP026004.1, forward strand.
ACGCATTACCCGGGAGTTGTCATGTTGGAAGCCTACCGCCACCACGTCGCCGAGCGCGCTGCGCTTGGCATCCCGCCGCTGCCGCTGAGCGCGCAGCAGACGGCCGATGTCATCGAACTGCTGAAGAACCCGCCGCAGGGCGAGGCCGAGTTCCTGCTCGACCTGCTGACCCACCGCGTGCCGGCCGGCGTCGACGATGCTGCCAAAGTCAAAGCCTCGTACCTGGCGGCGATCGCCCTGGGCAGCGAGCAGAACCCGCTGATCAGCCGTGAGCGCGCCACCGAACTGCTGGGCACCATGCTCGGCGGTTACAACGTCGCCCCGCTGGTGCAGCTGCTGGACGATGCCAGCATCGGCACCATCGCCGCTGACGGCCTGAAGAAGACGCTGCTGGTCTTCGACGCCTTCCACGACGTGCAGGAAAAGGCCAAGGCCGGCAATGCCAATGCGCAGGCCGTGCTGCAGAGCTGGGCCGATGCCGAGTGGTTCACCAGCAACCCGGAAGTGCCGCAGAGCCTGACCGTCACCGTGTTCAAGGTGCCGGGCGAAACCAACACCGACGACCTGTCGCCGGCCCCGGATGCGACCACCCGCCCGGACATTCCGATGCACGCCCTGGCGATGCTGAAGAACAAGCGCGACGACGCAGCATTCACCCCGGAAGAAGACGGCAAACGCGGTCCGATCCAGCAGATCCTCTCGCTGAAGGACAAGGGTCACCTGGTCGCCTACGTGGGCGACGTGGTCGGCACCGGTTCGTCGCGCAAGTCGGCCACCAACAGCGTGCTGTGGTGGACCGGCGATGACATTCCGTTCATCCCGAACAAGCGCGCCGGTGGCGTCTGCCTGGGCGGCAAGATTGCGCCGATCTTCTACAACACCATGGAAGATGCCGGCGCGCTGCCGATCGAGCTGGACGTTTCGCAGATGGAGCACGGCGACGTGATCGAGCTGCGTCCGTACGACGGCAAGGCACTGAAGAACGGCGAAGTGATCGCCGAGTTTGAAGTGAAGAGCGAAGTGCTGTTCGACGAAGTGCGCGCCGGTGGCCGCATTCCGCTGATCATCGGCCGTGGCCTGACCGGCAAGGCGCGTGAAGCGCTGGGCCTGGCCCCGACCGATCTGTTCCGCCTGCCGGTGCAGCCGGCCGACAACGGCAAGGGCTTCTCGCTGGCGCAGAAGATGGTCGGCCGCGCCTGTGGCCTGCCGGAAGGCCAGGGCATGCGCCCGGGCACCTACTGCGAACCGAAGATGACCTCGGTGGGCTCGCAGGACACCACCGGCCCGATGACCCGCGACGAGCTGAAGGACCTGGCCTGCCTGGGCTTCTCGGCCGACCTGGTGATGCAGTCGTTCTGCCACACCGCCGCGTACCCGAAGCCGGTGGACGTGAAGACCCACCACACCCTGCCGGAGTTCATCTCCACCCGTGGCGGCGTCTCGCTGCGTCCGGGCGATGGCGTGATCCACAGCTGGCTCAACCGCATGCTGCTGCCGGACACCGTCGGTACCGGTGGTGACTCGCACACCCGTTTCCCGGTGGGCATTTCGTTCCCGGCCGGTTCGGGTCTGGTCGCCTTCGCCGCTGCCACCGGCGTCATGCCGCTGGACATGCCCGAATCGGTGCTGGTGCGCTTCAAGGGCCAGATGCAGCCGGGCGTGACCCTGCGTGACCTGGTCAACGCGATTCCGCTGTACGCCATCAAGTCGGGCCTGCTGACCGTGGCCAAGGCCGGCAAGAAGAACATCTTCTCCGGTCGCATCCTGGAAATCGAAGGCCTGCCGGAGCTGAAGGTCGAACAGGCGTTCGAGCTGTCCGACGCCTCGGCCGAGCGTTCGGCGGCCGGTTGTTCGGTGCGCCTGAACAAGGAACCGATCATCGAGTACCTGACCAGCAACATCACCCTGCTGAAGTGGATGATTGCCGAGGGTTACCAGGATCCGCGTTCGCTGCAGCGCCGTATCGAGAAGATGGAAGCGTGGCTGGCCAACCCGGAGCTGCTGGAGCCGGATGCCGACGCCGAATACGCCGCCGTCATCGACATCGACCTGGCCGACATCCACGAGCCGATCGTGGCCTGCCCGAACGACCCGGACGACGTGAAGACGCTGTCTGAAGTGGCCGGCGCCAAGATCGACGAAGTGTTCATCGGTTCGTGCATGACCAACATCGGTCACTTCCGCGCGGCTGCGAAGCTGCTGGAAGGCAAGCGCGATCTGCCGACCCGCCTGTGGGTGGCCCCGCCGACCAAGATGGACGCCTCGGAGCTGACCAAGGAAGGCGTGTACGGCACGTTCGGTGCAACCGGCGCGCGCATGGAAATGCCGGGCTGCTCGCTGTGCATGGGCAACCAGGCGCAGATCCGCGAAGGTTCCACCGCGATGTCGACCTCGACCCGCAACTTCCCCAACCGTCTGGGCCGCAACACCAACGTGTACCTGGGTTCGGCCGAACTGGCCGCGATCTGCTCGCGTCTGGGCCGCATCCCGACCAAGGAGGAGTACATGGCCGATGTGGGCGTGATCGCCAAGAGCGGTGCGGAAATCTACCGCTACATGAACTTCGATCAGATCGAGGAATACCAGGACGTGGCCAAGACGGTCGCTGCCTGATCCTGCGGGTCGGTTGATGCGGTAAACGAAGAACCCCCGGTGCGAGCCGGGGGTTTTTTGTGGTCGTTCAATTGGGGTCAGAGCCGTTTTCCTGCGGAAAACGGGTCTGACCCCGGCGGCCTCAGCGGTAGCGGAACGGCCAGGCGTCGGGGCCGTCGTTGCTGCGCTCGGCGCAGACGTCGCGGAAGGTCTGCAGGAAGGCCTGCTGCGGCCGCGTGGGGTGCCAGTCGGCGCGGGTGGTCAGGCCGATGCGGCGACGCAGGGCGTGGCCGGCCAGGCCCAGATCGGCCAGCAGGCCCGCCTGGCGCTCGATCAGGAACTGATCGCGTGACATCAACGTGAGCCAGTCATCTTCCAGCAGCAGGCCGCGGGTGATCACCAGCGAGCCACATTCGATCCGCAGCACTGGGGGCTCGTGACCGTTGTCGCGGAACATCTTTTCCCAGCGTGCGCGCACCGGTGCACCGGTGGCGGGGATGACCCAAGGGTAATCCAGCAGTTGCTCGAAGCGCCACGGCTGCTGCGCGGCCAAGGGATGATCTGCGCGACCGACGATGACCGGGTCATCGTCGAACAGGCCTTCCTGCACGACGTCGGGTACGGCACTGAGGTCGCGCATCGCGCCAACCAGCAGATCCAGGCTGCCTTCGCGCAGGTTGGACAGCAGTTCCGAGAAGGGTCCTTCAACCACATTCACCGTGGCTGCGGGCCACGCCCGCGCGAAGCGTGCCAGCGCCTGCGGCAGCAGCAGGGCACGCGCCAGCGGCATCACCCCGATGGCCAGGCGGCCGCCGTGCTGGTCGCGGGTCGCGGCCAGTTCATCCAGCCCGGTTGCAAGCTCGGACAGGGCCAGCCGCACCCAGCGCAGCAGGCGGGTGGCAGCCGGGGTAGCCAGCAGCGCCTTGCCCCGGCGCTGCAGCAGGGGCACTTCAATCACCGCTTCCAGATCGCGCACCGCGCGGTGCATGGCCGGCTGTGAGATTCCCGCGCGCGCTGCCGCCAGGGTGAAGCTGCCGGCGCTGTCCACGGCGTTCAGGGCGCGCAGCTGGCTCAGGGTCAGCCTCCGTTCGATGCTCGCCAGTGCGGGCAGGCGTGCGGCACGCCGGGCGGCGCGTACGCCGCGCGCCAGATAGGCCAGAGCGCGCTCGATCCGCGGCGCCAGCAGAACCGTGGCTTCGGTGGCGACCATGCCGCCGGGTTGGCGATCAAACAGCGGCGCATCCAGTTGCCGTTCCAGCCGTGCGATCGCCTGGGTAAGAGCGGGCTGGGACAGATTGATGTGCGGTGCCGCGGCACTGACGCCCCCGTGGGCGTGCACGGCCACCAGCGCGTGCAGGTGTTTCAGGTTCAGGTCGGGAAGCACATCCATGCCACAACTATAACCAGATTGAATGGCACGCACGAAAAACGATCTTGAGGGGAGGTAGGGCGCGGAACAGACTGCGCCATCACCAACGAAGGATGGATGGATGTCCCGCGTCATCACCCGCATCGAGCGCGCCGAACCGGCGCTGATCCAGTCACTGGCCGAGGCCGGCGTGGCCACCGTGCACGAGGCGCAGGGCCGCAGCGGTCTGCTGCATCCGCGCCTGCGCCCGATCTACAGCGGTGCACGCGTTGCCGGCAGCGCGGTCACTGTGTCGGTGCCGCCGGGCGACAACTGGATGATGCACGTGGCCATCGAGCAGCTCGGCGAGGGCGACATCCTGGTGGTGGCACCGACCAGCGACTGCACCGATGGTTACTTCGGCGATCTGCTGGCGACCTCGGCGCAGGCCCGCGGTTGCCGCGGCCTGGTCATCGATGCGGGTGTGCGTGATGTGCGCGAACTGACCGCGATGGGGTTCCCGGTGTGGAGCCGTGCCGTGCACGCGCAGGGCACGGTGAAGGAGACCCTCGGTTCGGTGAACGTGCCGCTGGTCTGTGGCGGTGCTCTGGTCAACGCGGGCGACGTGGTGATTGCCGACGATGACGGCGTCTGCATCGTTCCGCGTGCCGACGCGGCGCGGGTGGCCGCCGAAGCCCAGGCGCGCGAAGCACGCGAGGCTGACAAGCGCGAGCGCCTGGCGCGTGGCGAGCTTGGCCTGGACATCTACGCGATGCGCGAGCGCCTGGCTGCCAAGGGCCTGCGCTATGAATAAGGGCGTGCGTGCGATGTGGATGCGCGGCGGCACGTCCAAGGGCGGGTTCTTCCTCGCCCAGGACCTGCCCGCAGACGCGGCCGCGCGCGACGCGTTCCTGCTGCGCGCCTATGGTTCGCCTGACATGCGCCAGATCGACGGGATGGGCGGTGGCGACCCGCTGACCTCCAAGGTCGCGGTCGTTTCGCCTTCGCAGCGCGAGGATGCGGATGTCGACTACCTGTTCCTGCAGGTTTTCGTGGACCAGGCGCTGGTAAGCGACGCACAGAACTGCGGCAACATGCTGGCCGGTGTGGGCCCGTTCGCCATCGAGCGCGGCCTGGTGCCGGCGCGCGACGGTGTCACCCCGGTGCGGATCTTCATGGCCAACACCGGCACCCTGGCCACCGCCAGCGTGCAGACGCCGGGTGGCGAGGTGAACTATGCCGGTGAGGCGCGCATCGATGGCGTGCCGGGCAGTGCCGCGCCGGTGCCGCTGGCGTTCGAGGACACCGCCGGTTCCAGTTGCGGTGCGCTGTTGCCGACCGGCAACGCGGTCGACCTGATTGACGGTGTGGCGATGACCTTGATCGACAATGGCATGCCCTGCGTGGTGCTGCGGGCGTCGGATCTGGGCATCACCGGGCATGAGGACCGCGTCACGCTGGATGCCGACGAGGCACTGAAGGCGCGCCTGGAGGCGATCCGCCTGCAGGCGGGGCCGAAGATGAACCTGGGCGACGTGGCGGAGAAATCGGTGCCCAAGATGATGCTGGTGGCCGCGCCGGCCGATGGCGGCGCGATCTGCGTGCGCTCGTTCATCCCGCATCGCTGCCACGCCTCCATCGGCGTGCTGGGGGCGGTGACGGTGGCCACGGCGTGCCTGCTGCCGGATTCACCGGCCCATGCACTGGCCCGCCTGCCGGGTGGGGATACACAGACGCTGGCGGTAGAGCACCCCAGCGGGGCCACCACCTGCGTGATTGAACTGGATGAGGACGGCCAGGTGGCCCGCGCGGCCATGCTGCGCACCGCACGGAAGCTGTTCGACGGCGAACTGTTCGACTGAACAGGCAGCGCCTTTCTATTCTCTGCGACCTGGGAGGGTTGTTATGACCGTGGTAGGGAAGCGGCCGGGCCGCTTTGGAATCTTTGGCCAGTTGTGGTTCCAGGTGTTGGCCGGCACCGTGATCGGCGTCCTGCTGGGTTGGCTGCAGCCGGACCTGGGTTCGGCGATGAAGCCGCTTGGCGATGGCTTCATCAAGCTGATCCGGATGATGATCGGGCCGATCATCTTCGTCACCGTGGTGCACGGCATCGCCGGCATGCGTGACATGCGCAGCGTGGGCCGCCTGGCACTGAAGTCGCTGATCTACTTCGAGGTGATCACCATCCTTGCCCTGATCGTCGGGCTGGTGGCGGTGGATCTGTGGAAGCCCGGTGCGGGCATGAACATCGATGCGGCCACCATCGACATGGCCAGCATCCAGGGTTACGTGCACACTGCCCATGACCAGTCGATCGTGGCCTACATCATGGCCATCATCCCCAATACGCTGGTCAGTGCCTTCACCGAGGCCCATGTGCTGCAGGTGCTTTTCGTCGCGGTGCTGTTCGGTGTGGCCCTGGCCGCCATCGGCGAGCGCGGCAAGCCGGTGATGAGCGTGATCGAGAGTGTCTCCGGTGCGCTGTTCAAGATCATCGGTTACATCATGTACGTGGCGCCGATAGGCGCGTTCGGTGCCATCGCCTTCACCGTGGGTCAGTTCGGTGCTGCCTCGCTGCTGTCGCTGGGCGAGCTGATCATCGAGTTCTTCGTGGTCTGTGGGCTGTTCACCGTGCTGGTGCTGGGCACGGTGTGCTGGTGGACCGGTGCCAGCCTGTGGCGCCTGCTGGGCTATCTGCGCGATGAGATCGTCATCGTGGCGGCGACCACCTCGACCGAGACCGTGCTGCCGCGTCTGATCGAGAAGATGAAGAAGCTGGGCTGCGAGGAAGGCGTGGTCGGCTTCGTGATTCCCGCCGGCTACTCGTTCAACCTCGATGGCACCTGCCTGTACCTGACCACGGTAGCGATTTTCCTGGCGCAGGCCACCAATACCGAGCTGACCGTGTGGCACCAGCTGGGCCTGATTGCGGTGCTGCTGCTGACCTCCAAAGGTGCTGCGGGCGTTGCGGGTGCGGCGTTCGTGGTGCTCGCCGCCACGCTGGGCACCACCGGGACCATCCCGGTCGCCAGCATCGCGTTGATCCTGGGCATCCACCGCATCCTGGCCGAAGGCCTGACCTTCGTGAACCTGATCGGCAATGCGATTGCCGTACTGGTGATTGCCAAGTGGGAAGGCAAGCTGGACGAAAAGACCATGGCCGAACAGATCGGCACCCGCCGGACCCGGCAGCGCCTGCTTGGCGCGCAGCCTGCCTGAGGGCATGGCCTGACGACTGACGGCCACCGCGCGTGGCCTCCATTGAACGCATCGACCTGGCGCCTGCGGCGCCGGGAAGGGAGAGAACATGTCGCAGTTCCTGCGCACCCCGCTGTACCTGCTGCTGGCCAGCGCGCTGGCAGCGCCCGTTTTCGCCGCTGAACACAGCGTGCCCGAAGGCATTGACCTGACCCTGGATCTGGTCGGCAATGTGGCCCACAACCCGGTTGGTGGTGTCGAACAGGGCACCGAAGGCTCGTACTGGGTGATGGCCCAGTCGAAGTTCGACCTGGATAAACTGTTCGGCGTGCACGGCACCGAGGTGGATGCACAGTGGGCCTGGTTTGCCGGGCGCAACCTGGCGCGCGAGAAGATCGGCAATTCGATCAGTGCGCAGCAGACCTGGCGGCCCGTGGCCGGCGGCCGCCTGACCCGGCTGACCATCCGCCACCGCTTCGACAACGGCCTGAGCATCACCGCTGGCCGCGCGCCAGTGAACAGCTACTTCAACAACTCGCCGCTCAACTGCGTGTTCATGAGCAATGCGATGTGCCTGACGTCCTATGGTGCGATCACCGATCTGGGCATCACTGCTTACCCGAACTCGTCCTGGGCCGGCATTGTGCGCTACGACGTGGATGACCGCTGGTACGCACAGGCTGGTGTGTTCGATTACAACAATGAACTGAACAAGGCCGGCAAGAACGGCGTGGATTTCTCGTTGGGCGAGGGCACCGGCACCATCAGCGCCTACGAAGTCGGCTACCAGACCAGCTTCGCCAACGATCGCCTGCCGCGTGCATACCGCGTGGGCATGTATCGCAACAGCGACGGTGGCAGGAGCCCGTACTTTGATGCCAATGGCAACTCGGCAGCGCTGACCGGCAAGCCGACCGCTGCGCAGGACGGCGCGCGCATGGGCTGGTACGCCATGGGCGACCAGACCGTCTGGCGTGGCGCGGGCAAGCGCAATCTGGCTGTGTTCGGGCGTGTGTACGTCAATACCGGCAACGAGGCCCCGGTCGATCATTTCGTGTCGGCCGGCTTCGTCAAGACCGGCACATTTGCTGGCCGCGACCAGGACACCTTGGCCCTGTTTGTTTCCAATACGCATTTCAGCGACGAACAGATCGGCTTCCTGCGTGATCGCCGCAGCCGCTACGGCGGTACCGGTGCACCGCATGCCGACGAGATCATCACCGAGCTCAGCTACGGCTGGGCGGTGAAGAAGGGCATCCGCCTGATGCCGAACCTGCAGTACGTCATCAACCCTGACCCGATCTACGCGCCCACGCGCACCACCAACATCCCCGACGCGCTGATTGTCGGCCTGCGCGTGGATGTGCATTTCGCCCAGCTGTTCGGCTGGTGATCCATCGCCCCAGGAGATCCCCCCATGATCATCGACTGCCACGGCCACTACACCACGGCCCCTGCGGGCCACGATGCCTTCCGCAAGGCGCAGGTGGCCCACTTTAACGACCGCTCGCTGCCGGCAGCGGTCTATCCCGCAATCAGCGACGACGAGCTGCGCGACAGCGTGGAAGCCAACCAGCTGCGCCTGCTGCGCGAGCGCGGCGCGGACATGACCATCTTCTCGCCGCGTGCCAGCACCATGGCGCACCACATCGGCGATGAGCAGGTCAGCGCCGAATGGACGCGCCACTGCAACGACCTGATCGCACGGGTGGTGCAGCTGTATCCGGAACAGTTCATCGGTGTCTGCCAGCTTCCGCAATCGCCGGGTGTCCCGATCGCGCATTCGGTGGCTGAACTGGAGCGCTGCGTGAACGAGCTTGGCTTCGTGGGCTGCAACCTCAACCCGGATCCCTCGGGTGGCCATTGGGACGGTCTGCCGCTGACCGATCGGTCCTGGTACCCGTTCTTCGAGAAGATGGTCGAACTGGACGTGCCGGCGATGGTGCATGTATCCGGCAGCTGCAACGCAAACTTCCACGCCACTGGCGCACATTATCTGAACGCCGATACCACGGCCTTCATGCAGTTCCTGCAGGGCGATCTGTTCCGTGATTTCCCGGAGCTGCGTTTCATCATCCCGCATGGCGGCGGCGCGGTGCCGTACCATTGGGGTCGCTTCCGGGGCCTGGCGGACATGCTGGGCAAGCCGCCGCTGGCCGAGCATGTGATGAAGAATGTCTACTTCGATACCTGTGTGTACCACCAGCCCGGTATCGATCTGCTGTTCGAGGTGATCGACATCGACAACATCCTGTTCGGTTCGGAAATGGTCGGCGCGGTGCGCGGCATCGATCCGCAGACGGGGCACTTCTTCGACGATACCCGCCGCTACGTCGATGCACTGGCGCTGTCCGAGGCGGACCGCTGCAAGGTCTTCGAGGGCAATGCACGCCGCGTGTACCCGCGGCTGGATGACCAGCTGAAGGCGAGGGGGCTGTAATGGGCGCGTTCCAGAAGGATGCCGACTGGCTGGACTACTGCGCCCAGCCGAGCCGCCCACGGTTCGTACCGCCGCCGGGTGCGGTGGATGCGCACTGCCACGTGTTCGGCCCGGGCGACGTGTTCCCGTACGCGCCCGAGCGCAAGTACACGCCGTGCGACGCCGGCAAGGCGCAGCTGTTCGCGCTGCGTGACTTCCTCGGGTTCAGCCGCAATGTGATCGTGCAGGCCACCTGCCATGGTGCCGACAACCGCGCCCTGGTCGATGCGCTGCAGGCCAGCGGGGGCTTGGCGCGGGGCGTGGCCACCGTGCGTGACACGGTCAGCGACGAGGAACTGCAGCAGCTGCATGCGGCCGGTGTGCGCGGTGTGCGTTTCAACTTCGTGCGCCGCTTGGTCGATCCCAAACCGGATGCCTATTACCACGCGATCATCGACCGCATCGCGCCGCTGGGCTGGCACGTAGTGGTCTACTTTGAAGCGGCCGATCTGGCCGAGCGCTGGAAATTCTTCACTTCGCTGCCGACCACCGTGGTGGTGGACCACATGGGCCGGCCGGATGTCAGCCAGCCGGTGGACGGGCCGGAGTTCCAGAGGTTCGTGCAGTTGATGGCCGAGCACGGCAACGTGTGGAGCAAGGTCAGCTGCCCCGAGCGGCTGTCGCGGGTGGGGCCGCCGGGGTATGCCGACGTCGTGCCGTTCGCCCGGCATCTGGTGGAGCGCTTCCCGGATCGCGTGCTGTGGGGCACCGATTGGCCACACCCGAACATGAAGGATCACATGCCTGATGACGGGCATCTGGTGGATGTGATTCCACACATCGCACCGACGTCGGCGTTGCAGCAGAAGCTGCTGGTGGACAATCCGATGCGGTTGTATTGGGGTAACTGAGGTTGCCGGCCAGCGGCCGGCACTACCGTTCGCTGCCAGCCAGATGGTAGTGCCGGCCGCTGGCCGGCAATCCGTGATGTTGATCAGCCGCGCGCCAGCGCCAGCAACCGTTCGGCAATCCGCTCCAGCGGCACTTGTTCCTCGGCCGCGCCCAGCTTGAACGCGGAACCGGGCATGCCCCAGACCACGCTGGTGGCTTCGTCCTGCACCAACGTGGGCGCGCCGGCCTGGCGCATTTCCAGCAGGCCGCGTGCGCCGTCGTCACCCATGCCGGTAAGGATGGCGCCAATGGCGTTGCCACCCGCGGCCTGTGCCACCGAACGGAACAGCACGTCCACCGCCGGCTTGTGCCGGTTCACTGCCGGGCCGTCGTCGATGCGGCAACGCCAACGTGCGCCATCGCGGATGATGCGCAGGTGCTTGCCGCCGGGTGGAAGGTAGGCATGGCCAGGCAGCACCGCTTCACCATCACTGGCTTCGCGCACGGCCATCGCTGAGTGGCGGTCCAGGCGTTCGGCGAACGCGGTACTGAAGCTGGCGGGCAGGTGCTGGGTCATCACCACGGCCGGGGCGTCGGCCGGCAGACCCTCGAGAACCACGCGCAGCGCTTCGGTGCCGCCGGCCGACGAGCCGATGGCGATCAGCCGGTCGGTGGTGCGGAAGTGGGGTGCGGCCGGGCGAAGCGACGGGCTGGTATCGAGGATGAGTTTGGGTGCGGTGGTCCGCATCAGCGGGCGCACGCGCGAGCGCGCGGCCATTTTCACTTTCGCGATGATTTCATCGGCATAGCCCTGCAGGCCGCGGGCGACGTCCAGCTTGGGCTTGGAGACGAAGTCGACCGCGCCCAGGGCCAGGGCCTCCAGGGTGGTGTCGGCGCCGCGCTCGGTGAGCGAGGAGATCATCACGACCGGCAGCGGGTGCAGCCGCATCAGGTTTTCCAGGAACGCCAGGCCGTCCATGCGTGGCATTTCCACGTCCAGCGTGATGACGTCCGGGGCCAGACGCTTGATCTTTTCGCGCGCCAGCAGCGGGTCGGCGGCGGTGCCGACCACGTCGATGCCCGGATCGCTGGACAGGATTTCGGTGAGCATCTGCCGCACGACGGCAGAGTCGTCGACGATGAGGACCCGGCAGGGGGCGTTGCCGGGCACGTTCATTCAAACAGCTCCACGCCACCGGTGACCGGCGCCTTGGACAGGCGGGCACGTACGGCCGATTCGGTTGCAGCCACTTCGGCTTCGTGTGCGTGGGGCAGGCGCTGCACCACGACGCGGCCGGTGTCGGCGAAGAACCAGATCTTGCGCGGGTGGATGCCGCACAGGTCCTCGGCGATGATCGGAATGTGCTCGGCCTGCAGGTACTGGCGCACGAACTCGGCGTTGCGCGTGCCTACCGGGTTGCTGGTGAAGCCCTTCAGCACGTTGGCGCCGCCAAACACTTTGGCCTCGATGCGCTTGCGGTGTGCGCCGCGCTTGAGCATGTCGTTGATCAGAAGTTCCATGGCGTAGCTGCCGTAGCGGGCGGGGGCGCCATCGCCGGCATTGCCTTCGGGCAGCAGGAAATGATTCATGCCACCGATCTTCAGCACCGGGTCGCGCAGGCAGGCCGCCACGCAGGAGCCCAGCGTGGTGGTCAGCGCGGTGGCGTCATCCACCACCAGGTACTGGGTGGGCAGCAGCTTGGCGGCGACGGTTTTGAAGCGCGCATCCTGGTAGCGCATCACCTCGTCGGTGCGCAGCGAAGCGTTCATGCGCCGGCCCCTTGTGCACGGCGGTACAGCGTCCGGCCACAGGGCTGGATCAGGTCGGCCGCGTGCAGGTAATTCTCCGAGTGGCCGGTGTACAGCAGGCCATCTTCATTGAGGTGCTGCACCAGGCGGCCGAGGATGGCGCGCTGGGTGGGCTTGTCGAAGTAGATCATCACGTTGCGGCAGAACAGCGCATCGAACGGGCCGCCGACGTCGTAGCGCGGGGCCAGCAGGTTGAGCGGGCGGAAGTCGATCAGCTCGCGCAGCGCGGGCAGGACACGGCACTGTCCTTCATTGGGGCCGCTGCCGCGCTGGAAGTAGCGGCGTCGCAGGTCCGGGTCGAGGTTGGTGACGCGGTCGATGTTGTAGACGCCGCGGCTGGCGGTGGCCAGTACCTGGGTGTCCACATCGGTGGCGACGATGCGCACGGGCGGCTTCAGGGTGCCGAAGGCCTCGCAGGCGGTGATGGCCATGGAGTAGGGCTCTTCACCGGTTGAGGCGGCGCACGACCACAGCAGCAGCGGACTGCGGCTCGAGCGCTGCTGCAGTTCCTCGCGCAGCTTGTCGAAGTGGTGCGGTTCGCGGAAGAACGAGGTGAGGTTGGTGGTCAGTGCGTTGGTGAACGCCTGCCACTCATCACCGCCGTCCTGTTCGAGATGGTCCAGGTACTGCTGGAAGCTGCGCATGCCCAGCGTGCGCAGGCGGCGCGACAGGCGGCCGTAGACCATGTCGCGCTTTGCCGGGGCGAGTGCGATGCCCACGCGCTGGTAGATCAGGTCGCAGACACGGCGGAAATCACGGTCGGCGAACTCGAATTCGCGGGGGCCGGTGACGATGGGAGTAGGACTTTGCACGGGGGACGTGTCCATCGGCGAGGGCGGCGGCCGAAGCCGCCGCCGGGATCAGAATTCCTGCCAGTCACTATCGCTGGGGGCGACGGTGCTGGAGCTGGAGCTGGGACGACGGGCAGGCGGCGCGGGCTGCGGACGGCGCGTCGCCACGACCGGCGGGGCCGGCTCGATGCGGGCGGTGACCGCCTTCACTGCGGCAGCGACCTGGTTGTCGAGGCGGAAGATCGCCACAGCGTCGGCCAGCTGCGCGGCCTGGTCTTCCATCGCCCGTGCAGCGGCGGTGGCTTCTTCCACCAGCGCGGCGTTCTGCTGGGTGGTTTCGTCCATCTGCACCACGGTCTGGTTGACCTGCTCGATGCCGGCCGACTGTTCCTGCGAGGCGGCGGAGATCTCGGCCATGATGTCGGTGACGCGCTGCACCGAGGCGACGATTTCACCCATGGTGCTGCCGGCCTGGTGGACCAGGCTGGAACCCTCGGCGACCTTGCCGACCGAATCATCGATCAGGCCCTTGATCTCCTTGGCGGCGGCCGCCGAGCGCTGGGCGAGGGTGCGCACTTCGCTGGCCACCACGGCGAAACCGCGGCCCTGTTCGCCAGCACGGGCGGCTTCGACGGCGGCGTTCAGCGCGAGGATGTTGGTCTGGAAGGCGATGCCGTCGATGACGCTGATGATTTCGGCGATCTTCTTCGAGGACGCTTCGATGGCCGACATGGTGGTGACCACCTGGCCGACCACTTCACCACCCTGCGAGGCAACGCCGTGTGCGCCGATGGCCAGCTGGTTGGCCTGGCGGGCGTGTTCGGCGTTCTGGCGTACGGTGGAGGTCAGTTCTTCCATCGACGCCGCGGTTTCTTCCAGGTTGGCGGCCTGCTGTTCGGTGCGGCGTGACAGGTCGGTGTTGCCGGAGGCGATCTCGCCAGCGGCCAGGGTGATGCTGGAGGCGCTGGCCTGGATCTGGCCGACGATCTGGGTCAGCTGGCTGACGGTGCTGTTGGCATCGTCACGCATGCGCGCGAACACGCCCTGGTAATCGCCGTGCATGCGGGTGGTGAGGTCGCCTTCGGCGATGGCCGAGAGCAGCTGCGAGAGCTTGCCCAGGTTGTCATCGCTGACCGCCATCATGGCGTTGAGGTTTTCCAGCATCAGACGGAAATCGTGATCGAAGCGCTGGGAATCGCCGCGCCGGCTGAAATCACCGGCGGCCGCGGCGGCGGCCAGCTGCTTGATCTCGGCATTGATGCGGCCGAGGTTGGCTTTGACGGTGTCCACGGTCGTGGTCATGGCGGCCTTCTCGCCTGGATAACGGGCGATGTCGCGGCTGAGATCGCCGACGGCGTACTGCTGCACCACATTCAGCACGTCGTGCAGGGTCTGCACGTGGCTGCCGACCAGGGCGTTGGTTTCCTGCACCATCAGGCCGTACTCGCCGGGGAAGGCGCTGGCGTCGATGCGGTAGCTCAGTTCACCCGCATCGTGGCGGCTGGCCATCTCGCGCTGGCCGCTGATGACGGCGTGCAGCTGCTGCTGCATGCCGGACATGGCGTGCAGCAGGCGGCCGGTCTCATCCTGTGGCTGCGGGCCGATGTGGCTGTCCAGCCGGCCTGCGGCGATGCCTTCGGCAACGGCGGTGGCCTGCTTGAGCGGGCGCGCGATGCGGTTGCCGATGATCCAGCTCAGGCACAGCACGATCAGCACCAGCGCGCCGCCGGACAGGGCCATCACGCCGGTAAAGGCCCAGGCTTCGCGCTGCACGTCATCCATGTAGACGCCGGTGGTGACCACCCACTGCCAGGGCGCGTACATGCCGGCGTAGGTGATCTTGTCGATGAGGCCTTCGCTGCCGGGCTTGCCGGTCTTGTAATAGGTGAAGCCGCCGCCGAGGCGGGCCATGCCGACCTGCAGGTAGTAGATCGGCACGCCGTCATCGGAGGTGTAGTCCTTCTGCACGGTGCCGACGCGCTTGGGTGCGAACGGGTGCATCAGGACGCGGTACTGGGTGTCCAGCACGTTGTAGTAATCGGCATCGTTGTTGGCGCGCATCACGTTCAGCGCCTGCAGGGCGGAAGCCTTGGCGGCCTCTTCGCTGAGTTCGCCGCTGTCGCCGAGGCGCTTGTAGTGGTCGAGTACGCCGTAGGTGAGTTCGACCTGGGTCTTCAGGGCGTCCTTGCGGGTCTGGGTCAGGTCCAGGTACTGCATGCGGGCGGCGATGACCGACAGCGCGACCACGCCGATCGCGATGAGCAGCGTCAGCAGGTTGAGCTTGCGCCGGACGGAGAGGTTGCTGAAGTAGTGTTGCCAGCGATGCAGGAGGTTCATGAAGCAGGCCAGGTCGAGACGGGCGGGCGGCGCCAGTACCGGTCATGGCGCGACCGGCCGTGACAGAACGGTTATCGGCCGGGGGCGGGGAGATTTGAGGGTTACGCACTTTGCGTATTCAGGGTTCCTTGCAGCGGCGGCTGCGGCGCTGCCTGCGGCAGGCTTCTAACAGCAACGGCAATAGCGGTTGGTCGGCGCTTCGTCAGGTCGAGGGAGGCAGGCCGGCCTGCCTCTTCGTGCATCGCGCGGCCGGACGGCAGGAGCGGTGTTGTTGTCGGGGCGGAATTGGGGGTCAGAGCCGTTTTCCTGCGGAAAACGGATCTGACCCCGGAAGCGTGCAGTTGTTGCTCTTGCTTTTCTTTCTTCATTCCGGGGTGGACGCGCGGAAAACTGTCCGAGGCCGGGTGGGTGGGTTGCGCGGGGGCGTGAGCCGCATGGATGCGGCGACCGAGCTTACATGGACGTACTTGCAGCGTCCCCCGGCGCAGCCCACCCGCCCGGCCAACCCACAAAATCCCAGCACGATGCGCATCCACCCCGAGGGGCTTCGCCGTTGGCTGTTGATCCGGGATCCCCGTAAACGAACACGCCCCGGCACGGGCCAGGGCGTGTTCGGAACATCTGGGGTCGGAGCCCTTTTCCTTTGGAAAAGGGATCCGACCCCGGGGGCAGGAATCAGAACTCCTGCCAGTCCCCGTCCGCCAGTTCTGCAGCCATCGGGCGGCCACCGGTGCTGCGGCGCGCCGGCGGTGCGGCCGGTGCCGGTGCCGGGGCGGCAGCGCGCGGTGCCGGGGCGCGCGGGGCGACCACGGTCTCGGCTTCGTCCACGACGAAGATCGAGACAGCTTCGCTCAGCTGGCCGGCCTGTTCTTCCATCGCCCGTGCGGCGGCAGTGGCTTCTTCCACCAGCGCGGCGTTCTGCTGGGTGGTTTCGTCCATCTGCACCACGGTCTGGTTGACCTGCTCGATGCCGGCCGACTGTTCCTGCGAGGCCGCGGAGATCTCGGCCATGATGTCGGTGACGCGCTGCACCGAGGCGACGATCTCGCCCATGGTGGCGCCGGCCTTGTGCACCAGCGCAGAGCCGTCGTTGACCTTGCCGACCGAATCATCAATCAGGCCCTTGATCTCCTTGGCGGCAGCCGCCGAGCGCTGGGCGAGGGTGCGCACTTCGCTGGCGACGACGGCGAAACCGCGACCCTGTTCGCCGGCACGTGCGGCTTCAACCGCGGCGTTCAGTGCGAGGATGTTGGTCTGGAACGCGATGCCGTCGATGACGCTGATGATCTCGGCGATCTTCTTCGAGGACGCTTCGATGGCCGACATGGTGGTGACCACCTGGCCGACCACTTCGCCGCCCTGCGAGGCCACGCCGTGCGCGCCGATGGCCAGCTGGTTGGCCTGGCGGGCGTGCTCGGCGTTCTGGCGCACGGTGGAGGTCAGTTCTTCCATCGACGCCGCAGTTTCTTCCAGGTTGGCGGCCTGCTGTTCGGTGCGGCGCGACAGGTCGCTGTTGCCGGAGGCGATTTCGCCCGCCGCCGAATTGATGGCGCGGCTGGACTGCTTGATGCGGGTGACAATTTCGCTCAGCTGCGCGGCTGTGGCGTTGGCATCGTCACGCATGCGGGCGAATACGCCCTGGTAATCGCCATGCATGCGTACGGTCAGATCACCCTGCGACAGGGCAGCCAGCAGCCCGGAGATCTGTTCGATGCTGCCGGCATTGGCGTCCAGCAGGCCGTTGATCTGCTGGGCAAGCTGCAGGAAGAAGCCTTCCTTGCCGATGGAATCGATGCGGCCGGACAGGTCGCCTGCGGCGGCCTGGGCGATGACGCGTGCCACTTCAGCTTCGACCTGGGCTTCCTGGGTGCGGTCGCGCCATTCGACCACGTAGCCTACGGTGTCACCGGCTTCGTTGCGGATGGTCGATGCCACCTGGGCAAACTGCGCATCGCCGTACTGCATCGGGCGGCGGGCAACGCCATGGGCCTTGAGGTTGGCCACCAGGGTCGCGTCCATCTCGCCGCGGTGTTCCAGCACGGTCACCGGCTTGCCGACCAGCGACGCCTGTGCGTCGAAGTCCGGCAGATCGCGGCGCACTTCGTCTTGGTACTGCGCCAGCGTCTGCTGCAGGGCGCGGTTGCTGTAGACGATGACGTTGTTCGGGTCGGTCAGGTACACGCCGGTCGAGCTGGAGTCCAGTGCGGTACGGATGCGCAGGTTCTCGCGGGCGACGGCGGCATCGGTTTCGATGCGTTCGCGCAGGTCGCGCTGCATGCGCTGCATGGCCTGCATCAGTTCGCCCACTTCGTCCTGGCGGCTGACGTCGATATGGCCGTCGAGCTTGCCGCCGGCCACGTCGTTGGCGACCGAGACGGCGCCACGCACGCTGCCGACCAGGGCACGGGCAAACAGCCACACCAGCACCAGGCCCAGCGCGGCGCCGCCGAACAGGGCGATCACCATCAGGGTGGCGGAGGCGGAGTAGGTGGACGATGCCTCGTCACGCGCGGCGCGGGACAGGCGGTTGTCTTCGGCGATCAGCGCTTCGAGCGAAGCGGTGGCCTTGCGGTGCTTGGTACGGGTTTCACCGACGAAGGTATCGATGGCATCGTCAGGCAGCTCCAGTTCCAGCATCTCGTTGACGCTGTTGTAGGAGGCGACGGCGTCCTTCCAGTCGTTGGCGAAGGTGTCGAACAGCTTCTTCTGCTGCGGGTTGTCGATCAGGGTCGGGTAGTCCTTGATCGCCTTGTCCAGCTTGGTGCGCAGTTCAGCGACGCGGGCGTGGGCGTCGGCCTTCACATCGGCGCTGGCGCGGACCAGCTGCTGGTATTCGGAGTTGCGGATCTCACCGATCATGCCGCGCATCTCGCCGGCCATGCGGATGCTCTCCATCCGCGTGCCCGCCAGCTCGGTGGTCACGTTGTTCAGCGAATGCAGGCCACGATAGGCGACGATGCCCTGCAGCAGCATCACCAGCAGGACGACGCCGAAGGTCAGCAGCAGCTTCGGCATCAGTTTGAGGTTGTTGATCCACGGCATGGGCGTTGCGATCTCCTAAGGCAGACGCGCCCGGGCGTCTGGCCCGGTTGCAGCAGACCACGCCGGCAAAGCGCCAGCGTGGTGATGGACAGCGGATTACTTGATGTTGGCCAGCTTCAGGCTTGCCGGCGAGCTGACTTCGATTTCAGCGCGCGAGGCATCGCGCTGGATCTTGCCGAGCACGCACACGGTCTTGCCTTCCAGGGTTTCCAGCGGGAAGTTGAACTTGCTGCGGTTTTCGCCGGCGATGCGGGCCGAGAAGGTGTGGCGCGGGAAGGCGCCGCCCATGTACAGGAAGGTCGGCTGGCCTTCAGAACCTTCGGCGAAGCGGGCCTTTTCGACCTTGCCGCAGACCATGCCGTCCTTGCCGACCGAACGCGGGGCCAGTTCCGGCGGGATCATGTCGGCCGCCTGGGCGAAAGCGGAGGACGCGGTGGTGGCCAGGACGGCGGCAGAGACGAACGCAAGCAGGGACTTCATCGGGGTGGTTCTCCGGGGATGTGGGATGGTCGATCCGGTTCTGCGCGCTCCTGCGCGACCGGGCTTCTGTCCCCCTATCGGCACGGCTGCGGGGAACTGAAGGGCGCGGTTGCAGAAACGTGAGGGAAGTCCGTGCGGTCAGGCCGCGGCGTCTTCGACCACGCTGGCCTGGCCCATGTCGGCGCTGTCCAGCAGGGTCTCGATGTCCAGCAGAATCAGCATGCGGTCGTCCTGCGTGCCGATGCCGGAGATGAAGCGGGTATCGACGGCGGCGCCGAATTCCGGGGTGGGGCGGATCTGCTCGGCCGACAGCGGAATCACATCCGAGACACTGTCCACCACGATGCCGACCACGCGGTCTTCGACGTTCAGCACGATCATCACGGTGAAGGCGTCGTAGCGCGCGTTTTCCAGGCGCAGCTTCAGGCGCAGGTCGATGACCGGAACGATGGTGCCGCGCAGGTTGATGACGCCCTTGATGTAGTCCGGTGCGTCCGGCACGCGGGTGACCGCGTCGTAGCCACGGATTTCCTGCACCTTGAGGATGTCCACGCCGTAGTGCTCGGCGCCGAGGGTGAAGCTGAGGAATTCGCCGCCGGCGCTGGCGGTGGAACTGGTCTTGTCGTTCATCGAGGGGTCCTGGTCTGCCGGAAGTCCCGGTGTCAGGCTCGATATCGGCCTTGCGCGGGGGGACTTTAGGTGGTCCGGGACGTCATCCACGCATGGCGTGGATCTACCGGGGTGTTGGGCATCCACGCATGGCGTGGATCTACCGGGGTGGTGGGGATCCACGCATGGCGTGGATCTACCGGGGTGGTGGGCATCCACGCATGGCGTGGATCTACCGGGGTGGTGGGCATCCACGCATGGCGTGGATCTACCGGGGTGGTGGGCATCCACGCATGGCGTGGATCTACCGGGGTGGTGGGGATCCACGCATGGCGTGGATCCACCGGGGTGGTGGGCATCCACGCATGGCGTGGATCTACCGGGGCGCCGGCACTACATCTCGCCGTTCTGGCGTGCCTTGCGCTGGCGGTCGATGCGGAAGATGTAACGCTGGATGGCACTGTCGCCGCCGCGTGGCAGATCGTCGAAACGCATGCCGATGCGCTTGACCTCGATGCCGTTGGGCTGCCGCTGCGGCAGCATGTTGCAGACCACCAGGCTGATCGGCAGGTCGGGGCCATCGGGCATCGACAGCAGGGCGTTGTAGCGTTTCTGCAGGCTGAACACTGCGCAGTCGCTGGGCACGGCGACCGCCAGGCCGCCGCCGCTGATGTCGACCACGCGCATGGACAGGGCGTCGCTGCCGGCTTCACCGGCGGGGAGGGTCAGCTGCGGTGAATCGGTGATGGGGGTTTCCAGCCGGTACAGTTCACGCCGCTGCAGATGCACCAGTTCTTCGGGCAGCGGCGCGCGGAACGCCACGTGCCCATCGTTGTTCACCCGCTGCAGGCCCTGCAGACGGAACCGCACCAGTACCCGTTCCAGCTGTGCGAAGCAGAGCAGGTGGTCGGCCTGTTCGGCTGCGCGGTTGGAGGCCTCCTGCGGGCTGCCATCGAGCAGCAGGACATCCTCGTCTTCGTCCAGGTCGAGCAGGGCGGTGGGGAAGGACCGGTCCCGGCCGTCGATATGGGCATTGATCAGCGAGCGGTGCTCGATCAGTGAGCGCAGCAGCTGGCGCAGCTGGCGGGGATTGCGCACCAGAAAGCGTTCGTCGGCGGCGTCGGCCGCGTGGGCATCGTGCAGATCAGTGTCGTGGCCGTCGGACATGGAATCTTGGTTCTGGGGCGGGGGCCGACACGCGCTGGCGCGCGGCTTGAAAGCAGTATCGGCCGGGATTGGAAATTATGAAGTGTGAAGTTCATCACTTTCCATGGTGTTTTGTGATCCCGCGGGGTCAGAGCCCCTTCCCGATGAGAAGGGGCTCTGACCCATTGCCGGCCTCGCCCGTCAGAACTCCTGCCACTCACCGTCGCCGGCCAGCGCGGGCTGTGCGACCGGCTTGCGTGCCCGTGCCGGGGCCGCGCTGCTGGCCGGGGCCGGCCTACGTGCGGGAGGCGTTGCAGCGACGGCGCGCGGCGCGGCGGCGCTCAGCCCGGGCGTGGCCAGGCGGAAGCGGGCCACGGCTTCGCCCAGCTGCGCAGCCTGGTCTTCCATCGCCCGTGCGGCGGCGGTGGCTTCTTCCACCAGCGCGGCGTTCTGCTGGGTGGTTTCGTCCATCTGCACCACGGTCTGGTTGACCTGCTCGATGCCGGCCGATTGTTCCTGCGAGGCGGCGGAGATCTCGGCCATGATGTCGGTGACGCGCTGCACCGAGGCGACGATCTCGCCCATGGTGGCGCCGGCCTGGTGGACCAGGCTGGAACCTTCGGCGACCTTGCCGACCGAATCATCGATCAGGCCCTTGATCTCCTTGGCGGCGGCCGCCGAGCGCTGGGCGAGGGTGCGTACTTCGCTGGCGACGACGGCGAAACCACGGCCCTGCTCACCGGCACGGGCGGCTTCGACGGCGGCGTTCAGTGCCAGGATGTTGGTCTGGAAGGCGATGCCGTCGATGACGCTGATGATCTCGGCAATCTTCTTCGAGGACGCTTCGATGGCCGACATGGTGGTGACCACCTGGCCGACCACTTCACCACCCTGCGAGGCAACGCCGTGCGCGCCGATGGCCAGCTGGTTGGCCTGGCGGGCGTGCTCGGCGTTCTGGCGCACGGTGGACGTCAGTTCTTCCATCGACGCCGCGGTTTCTTCCAGGTTGGCAGCCTGCTGTTCGGTGCGGCGCGACAGGTCGCTGTTGCCGGAGGCGATCTCGCCGGACGCCAGGGTGATGCTGGAGGCGCTGGCCTGGATCTGGCCGACGATCTGGGTCAGCTGGGCGACGGTGGTGTTGGCGTCGTCGCGCATGCGGGCAAAGACGCCGTGGAACTGGCCGTCCATGCGTGCAGTCAGGTCGCCTTCGGCGATGGCCTGCAGCAGCTGCGAGAGCTGGCCGAGGTTGCCATCGGCCACCTGCATCATCGAGTTCAGCTGTTCGATCATCACCTTGAAGTCGTGGTCGAAGCGAGCGGCATCGCCGCGCACGCTGAAATCACCTGCGGCAGCCGCATTGGCCAGCTGCTGGATCTGCGTGTTGATGGCCAGCAGGCTGGCCTTGGCCGCATCCATCGCCTCATGCAGGAAGGCACGGGTGCCCGGCAGGCGCTGCGCATCCTGGGTCAGGTTGCCGGCGGCGTACTGGTTCAGGACGTCGATGGCGGCGCGGATCGAATCGAGGTGCTCGAAGATGACGGTGTTGATGCCGCCGGCCAGCTGGCCATAGACGCCGGGGAAGTCCTCGGGGATGCGATGGCTGATGTCCGGGCCGGCATGCATCTGCGCCATCAGCTGGGTCTGCTCGGAGAAGCGGCGCAGCATGGTGGTCATCTCGCTGGTGGCGCTGAGCATGCGACCGGCTTCATCCTTGCTGGTGGCCTGGGTGGTCACGCTGAGGTCGCCACGGGACACGGCCTGGATGGCGGTGAGTGCCTTGCCGAGCGGGACGGTGACCGCGCGCGAAATGACCACGGCCAGTGCGGCGGCGACCAGCGACAGCAGCACGATGCAGCTGACGACCGCGATGATGCTGTTGCGGTGGGTGGCATTGGCGGCGTCGATCTTGCCCTGCATCTGCGTGCCGAGGAAGGCGCTGAGTGCCTTCAGTTCCTCGAAGGCCTTGCGGCGCGCCGGACGGGACTGCTCATCGGATACCTGCTGGGCCAGCACGCCGTCGCCAGCGTTGGCGGCCGCGCGCAGCTTTGCGTTGGCGGCGAAGTAGGCGTCCACACCGGCCTTCACCGGCTGGTACAGCGCGCGTTCCTTGTCACCGGTCGGCAGGGCGGCGTAGGCGGCCAGCTCCTTGCGGACGATCCCGGCGCTGTCGTCCATGCGCTTGTTGTAGTCGGCCACCTTTTCCGGCTGGTCGAGCATGGTCAGCAGGGCCATCTCATAGGTGCGGAACTCGCCAAGCTGCGAACGTACTTCGCCCAGGTGCTGCACCGAGGGAATATCGTTGCTGGCCATTTCGCCAAGCTGGGTGTTGGCTTCGCTGAGGCGGACAAGAGCAAACAGGCCCAGGACCAGGGTCATCAGCGTTGTCAGGGTGAACCCCACGGCCAGCTTGCGGGCGATGGGCAGATCATGGAACCACTTCATGCAGGGGATGCTCCAGGTGGGCAGGGGGCCGGCGCGCAGGCGGGGCCCGGGAAATGCAGAGGGGAACGGTGGTGCCGGTGGGGGTTCGGTGACGGCCGTCAAAGCGAGATAGCGGCGTGGCCTGCGCGGACTTTATGGATGGATGTCACATTAGTTTCTGTCGCGCCAAAGCGTGCGAAAGCCTTGTGGGGCGGGCGCTTTCGATTGATGGTGTGGTTGCAGGAGAAACCGTGCGGGCGACGGAGATCACAGTGCGCTGGAGGTTGGGGTCAGAGCCCTTTGCTGCGCAAAGGGATCTGACCCCGGCGACCCTTGGGTGCCGACACAAACAAAAACCGCCGCCCGTGAGGGCGGCGGTCCGGATGCTGCGCGGTGCGTTGGGTCAGGCGGCCTGCGGTACGCGCAGGGAGCGCACCAGGCCGCCGATGTCGACGATCAGCGCGACACGGCCGTCGCCGAGGATGGTGGCGCCGGAGACCCCGCCGATGCGGCGGTAGTTGTTCTCGATGTTCTTCACCACCACCTGCTGCTGGCCCACCAGTTCGTCCACTTCCAGGGCGATCTTCTGGCCATCGCCTTCCACCACCACCACCAGCGATTCGCTGTGGGCGGTGCGGGCGCCATAGCCGTAGTACTCGCTCAGCGACAGGATTGGCAGGTATTCGCCGCGTACGCGCAGCACGCGGCCATCGCCGGCCATGCTGCGGATGTCTTCAGGCTGCGGCTGCAGCGCTTCCAGCACGTAGGCCAGCGGCAGGATCAGGGTTTCGCCGGCCACGGCCACGGTCATGCCGTCGAGGATGGCCAGGGTGAGCGGGAGGCGGATCAGCGTGCGCGTACCGCTGCCCAGGCTGCTTTCGATCTGCACTTCGCCGCCCAGTGCCTGGATGTTGCGGCGGACCACGTCCATGCCCACGCCACGGCCGGAGAGATCGGTCACGGCATCGGCGGTGGAGAAGCCGGGCTGGAAGATGAGGTCCCAGACCTGCGAGTCGGTCGGGTTGTCCGGCACGCTCAGGCCGCGTTCCTGCGCCTTGGCCAGGATCTTGTCGCGGTTCAGGCCGCGGCCGTCGTCGCTGACTTCGATGACGATGTGGCCGCCCTGGTGAGATGCTGCCAGGGTGATCGTGCCGGTCTCATCCTTGCCCGCATCGCGACGCACGTCCGGCATTTCCAGGCCGTGGTCGATCGAGTTGCGGACCAGGTGCACCAGCGGATCGGCGATC
The DNA here is from genome assembly GCF_003086895.1 of Stenotrophomonas sp. ESTM1D_MKCIP4_1. Taxonomy (NCBI): domain Bacteria; kingdom Pseudomonadati; phylum Pseudomonadota; class Gammaproteobacteria; order Lysobacterales; family Lysobacteraceae; genus Stenotrophomonas; species Stenotrophomonas sp. ESTM1D_MKCIP4_1. Next base: position 2,076,471 of record NZ_CP026004.1, read on the forward strand.
TTTTCGATCAGGCCCTTGTCCAGTTCGGTGCCTTCGCCGACGGTACGCAGGCGCACCTGCTTGCCAAGCCGGGTGGACAGATCGCGGACCAGGCGCGGGAAGCGGCGGAACACCGCATCGACCGGCAGCATGCGCACGCCGATCACCGCTTCCTGCAGGTCGCGGGTGTTGCGCTCAAGCTGGTCCAGGCCGGCGAACAGGCTTTCAGCGTGCACCGGGTCCAGTGCGTGCGAGACCTGCTTCAGCATGGCCTGGGTGATGACCAGTTCGCCGACCAGGTTGATGAGCGCGTCGACCTTGTCCACGCTGACGCGGATCGAGGTTTCGGCTTCCTGGTTGCTGCTGCCGGATGCAGCGGGTGCGGCTGCGGCGGCAGGAGCCGCCGGTGCAGCGGGAGTGGAAGGGGCAGTGGCGGGTGCAGCGGGTGCCTGGGTGGCCAGGCTTGGCGGTGCGGCCGGACGGATGTCCAGTTCGCAATCGTCCAGCACCCAGGCAAAGGTGTCTTCGATCTTGCTGCGCGGCACCTTGCCGACCAGGCCGAGGTCCCACGCCAGGTGGGCCTCCAGCGGGTCGAGCTGGGCAAAGCCGGGCAGGCGTTCCATGCGCGCGGCGACCTGCAGCGAACCCAGATGTTCGAGCTCGCGGATGATGCGCAGCGGGTCGTTGCCGCTCATGAACAGCGATGGCGCCGGGGTGAACCCGATCTGCCAGGCTTCAGGCGTGTCGTCGACCTTGGCTGCAGGGGCTGCCGGGGTGCTGGCGGCGGCCTGGCCGGACAGCACCGCTTCCAGGCGCGCCTTTACTGCGGCGACGGCGGCCGGATCGGCGGCCTGCCCGTGTTCGGCCTCGCGCAGCAGGGCGCGCAGCACGTCCACCGAGGACAGCATGGCATCCACGGCGGCAGGTTCCAGCGCACGCTTGCCGGCGCGCAGCTCATCCAGCAGCGTTTCCAGTACATGGGTCAGGCCGGCGATCGCATCAAAGCCGAAGGTACCGGCGCCGCCCTTGATGGAGTGTGCGGCGCGGAACACCGAATTGATGATCTCCGCGTCCTGTTGTCCCGATTCCAGGGCCAGCAGGCCGGCCTCCATCGCATCGAGGCCTTCGCGGCTCTCCTCGAAGAAAGTGGCGTGGAAGCGTTGCAGGTCCATGCTCATGGCAGAGGCAATCCGGAAACGGGGGGTAGGGGGCTCAGACGTGCGGGGCGATCAGCCCAGCACCTTCTGCACGGTGGCGACCAGCTGTTCGGGGTTGAACGGCTTGACCAGCCAGCCGGTGGCACCGGCGGCCTTGCCCTCGGACTTCTTGTCCGCGGCCGATTCGGTGGTCAGCATCAGCATCGGGGTGAACTTGTAGTCCGGCAGCTGGCGCAGTTCGCGGATCAGGCTGATGCCATCCATGTTCGGCATGTTGACGTCGGTGACCACCGCGTTGAAGCGCTGGCCCTTGGCGCGACCGAGCGCGACCGCGCCATCTTCGGCTTCTTCGACGGCAAAACCGGCCGAGGTGAGGGCGAAGGAAACCATCTGGCGCATCGACGCCGAATCGTCCACCACCAAGATACGTGCGCTCATGCAGCGTTCTCCACAGATTTCAGGTTGTCATGGGGTACGTCCAGGCCCAGGGCCTGGGTGACGCCCAACAGGCGGGCGGCGTCACGGAAGGTTGCGGTGCAACCGTGGAAGCCGGTGCCCAGGCCCGCCTCGCGGCGCGCCTGCACGAACGCACACAGCACCTGCACGCTGGCCGTGTGGATGCGGCCGACCTGGCTTGCGTCCAGGGTCAGCTCGTCTGCTTCCGCCACGAGGGGCGAAAGGCGGTTCTTGAGCTCGGTGCTGTTCTCGATGCCGAGATCGTCACCTAGTTCGACAGTGCTCATCGTTGCTCCGGACAAACGGTTCCGAGATCCATAACGGCACCTGGCGGGGGTTCTTTAGGGTTGAATCGGCGGGAGGGGGCATCCACGCATGGCGTGGATCTACCTGGCGGGGTGGGGTGAGGGGCATCCACGCATGGCGTGGATCTACCTGGGGGGTGGGGTGAGGGGTATCCACGCATGGCGTGGATATACCTGGGGGGTGGGGTGAGGGGTATCCACGCATGGCGTGGATCTACCGGGGTGGTGGGGTGTGGGGTATCCACGCATGGCGTGGATCTACCGGGGTGGTGGGGTGTGGGGTATCCACGCATGGCGTGGATCTACCGGTGTGCAGTAGATCCACGCCATGCGTGGATGCGGCGTCAGCCCAGCAGGCGGGTGGCGTCGAGCAGGATCATCGGCCGCTGGCTGATGCGGGCCACGCCACGGAACAGGTCGTTGGAGATCTGGCAGATGCGCGCCGTATCGGGGGGTTCGATCTGCGAATCGGTGAGATTGGCCACATCTTCGACCGCCGACACACGCAGGCCCAGCGTTTCGCCATTCTCTTCCAGCACCACGATGCGGGTCTGTGCATCGTCTTCAGCCGTGACCGTGCCCAGGTGGATGCCCAGGTCCATCACCGGTACCACCTGTCCGCGCAGATTCATGATGCCCAGCATGGCTGCAGCGGTGCCGCGCAGTGGCAGCAGGGGCACGGGCAGTACCACTTCCTGCACCTTCAACAGCTCCAGTGCATAGGCCTGGGTGCCGCAGCGCAGGCGCAGCCAGCGTGACGTGCGTTCGGCAGCGCGGCGGTTGTGCGGGTGGGTGCCGTGTGGTGGCTGGTGGGCCTGTGCCTGCAGTTCCTGCCAGCTGCCGGGGCGGTTGCCGGCCGGCGCATCCAGGGAGACGCGCGGCGGCGGTGCGGCGGTTCGGCTGGCCGGCGGCGGTGCGGGGCGTGGCGCCGCCGGAGCGGGTGCGGCAGCTGCGGCAGGAACATGCGGCGGAACCGCCCCGCCGACGGCGGCGGCCTCGAAGGCGGCCTGCAACGCCGGGCTGTCGGTGTGCGCCAGGTGATGGCTCTCAGCGCCGTCGGTTTCGTAGATCACTTCGTCCGGCAGGTCGTCCCAGGTCGGCTTGGCAGCGGCCGGTTCTTCGCTGGATCCGGACGCTGCTGCGCTGTCACCGGTCTCGTAGATGACCTCGTCGGGCAGGTCGTCCCAGGTCGGTTCGCGTTCGGGCGCGGCGACGGCAGCAGCCTCGAAGGCTGCTTCCAGCGAGGCGTCATCCGTGGCGACGGCTACGGTGCTGTCGCCGGTCTCGTAGATGACCTCGTCGGGCAGGTCGTCCCAGGTCGGCTCGCGTTCGGGCGCGGCGACGGCAGCCGCCTCGAAGGCGGCTTCCAGCGAGGCGTCATCCGTAGCGGCGGCTACGGTGCTGTCGCCGGTCTCGTAGATCACTTCGTCCGGCAGGTCGTCCCAGGTCGGTTCGCGCTCGGGCGCGGCGGCCGCAATGGCAGCTGCCGGTGCGGCAATGGCCACGGCTTCGCCCAGCAGTTCGTCCAGATAGTCATCCAGCACGCCGGAGGTGTTCATGCCGCCTGCTCCAGGGCGCGTGCATCCTCGCCCAGAATCCAGTTCAGGGCGCGGCGATAAGCGGCCAGGCCACGACCCGGGTAATCCTCGCCCACGCTGGGCAGGGTCAGGCCGGCGGCGTTGCTGATGCGGGTATCGATCGGAATGGCGTCTTCCCACACGCGGGCACCGTGGCGGTCCTGCATGCTGCGCAGCGATTCGTTGCCGGCGCGGGTGCGGCGGTCGAACAGGGTCGGCAGGATCGAAATCGGCAGCGGGCGGCGGCGCGAGCGTTCGACCATCTCGCCGGTGCGCACCATGCCATCCAGACCGTGCAGGGCCAGCGGCTCGGCCTGGGTGGGAATGATCAGGCGGTCGGCGGCGGCCAGCGCGTTGATCATCAGCAGGCCCAGGGTGGGCGCGCAATCCAGCAGGATGTAGTCGTGCTGGCCCTGGTGGCGGGCCAGCGCATGCTGCAGCGCCAGGCCAAGACCGGGCTGGTTGGCGCTGCGGCGTTCCAGGGTGGCCAGCGAGGCCTGCGCGCACACGTAATCCAGGCCGCCGATGCTGCTGGGGTGGGTCAGTGCGGTCAGTTCGACCGGCGGTGCAGCGAACAGGTCCAGTACGCCGGCCGGCGCCGGCTCGACCGGCACGCCGAAGGCGCGGGTGAGCGAGGCGTGCGGGTCCAGATCGATCAACAGCACGCGGTGGCCCTGTGCGGCCAGGCCGCGACCGAGGGCGAGGGTGGTGGTGGTCTTGCCGACTCCACCCTTCTGGTTGGCGACTGCCCAGATGCGCATCGGTTTACTCCTTCATTGCCGGGGGAACGGCGGCGCCGACACGGCTGCCAGCCGGCACCGGCGGCAACTGCACCGGTGCGTTGGGGGAAACGGGGTTGGTGCGGGGGGCGGCGGCATCGGCGGGCGTACCCGCTGCGCCATCAATGCCACTGGCGGCCGCGTTGAGGCGAGTGCCCAGCGGGTCGACCGCGTGGCTGGTGTCGGCCAGGATGATGACCATCACCCGCCGGTTGCGGTTGCGGCCCTGCGCGCTGTCATTTTCCTCGCGCGGGCGGAACTGGCCATAGCCGACCATCGCCAGCCGGGAGGGCTCGACGCCCTGGTCGGCGAACAGATGCACGACGCTGGCGGCGCGGCCGGCCGACAGTTCCCAGTTGGACGGGAAGGCGGCGGTGGCGATCGGCACGTTGTCGGTGTGGCCTTCCACGCGCACGCTGTTGGGCACGTCGCGCAGGACGTCGGCCAGGCTGGCCAGGGTCTGCCGCGCATGCACGTCCAGCGCGGCCGAGCCGGTCGGGAACAGTATGTCGCTGTTGATCTCCACTTCGATCCACAGCTCGGTGCGGCGCACGCTGATCATGCCGCGGTCGATGAGCGGCGACAGTGCGGCGGTCAGGCGATCGGCGATGCTGTTGAGCTGGCGCTCGGCGCGGGCGATCTGTTCCTGGTTGTGCACCGACACCGGCATGCGCATCTGCGAGGCCATCGCCGGCAGCAGGGTGGGGTCGTGGGTGGGTGCCGGGGCGGACGGGCCGATCTTCGTGCCCGACTTGATGACCGACGGGCTGTCCCAGCCGCCGCCCTGTACCTGCTTGTTGCCCACCTGCACCGGATTGATGGTGCGCGGCGCGCCGCCGAAGGCATCGGTGAGGGCGTCAGCCATGATCCGGTACTTTCCCTCGTTGACCGAGGAAATGGCATACATGACCACGAAGAAGGCAAGCAGCAACGTCATCAGGTCGGCATAGGGGATGGCCCATGCCTCGTGGTTGGCGTGCTCTTCGTGGTGCTTGCGGCGGGCCATGTCAGTGCAGGAAACCGGTGAGGTTGGTTTCGATGTTGCGCGGGTTTTCGCCCTGGGCAATCGAGATCAGGCCTTCGATGACCATTTCGCGGTCGCGGGTGTTGTGCGCGATCACGCCCTTCAGCTTGGCGGCGATGGGCAGGAACAGCAGGTTGGCCGAGGCGATGCCGTAGATGGTGGCGGTGAACGCGGCGGCGATGCCGTGGCCCAGCTTGCTCGGGTCGGCCAGGTTCTTCATCACCGCGATCAGGCCGAGCACGGCACCGATGATGCCCAGGGTGGGGGCATAGATGCCCATGGCCTCGAAGACCTTGGCCCCGGCCTGGTCCTGGTGTTCCTGGCTGCCCAGCTCGATTTCCAGCATGTGCCGGATCGATTCGGGTTCCACGCCGTCGACCAGCAGCTGCAGGCCTTTGCGCAGGAACGGGTCGCGCTGTGCTTCCACCTGCGATTCCAGGCCCAGCAGGCCCTGGCGGCGGGCGATGTTGCTCCACTCGACAATCTGCTTGATCAGTTCCTGGCGGTCGCTGTGCGGCGGGCGCACGACCCAGCGCACGATCTTGAAGGCGTGCTTGAACACCGCCGGTGCGGTGTGCAGCAGGATGGCTGCCACGGTGCCGACGATCACGATCACGAAGGCCGCCGGCGACCACAGCGAGGCCAGGCCGGCGCCCTTCAGGATGCTGCCACCGACCAGTGAGGCCAGGGCCAGAAAGAGTCCAATGAGGCTGAGTCTATCCATGGGTCCGGTATCGGCTTATGTGAATGGGACTTGAGACACCGGGTGATCGGGTACAGACGGTAGTCACAGTTTTCGGGGTGCCGGGCGATCCCCGGCGGGCTTCAACGCAATCCGTCCACGTCGAGAATGAGCGCCATGCGACCGTCGCCGATCAACGTGGCGCCGGCATAGCCGCGCAGGCCGCGCAGGGCCTTGGGCAGCGGTTTGATGACCACTTCCTCGCGGCCGCGCACCTGGTCCACGACCAGCCCGAAGCGGGCTTCACCGGCCTGCAGCACGACGATGGTCAGCAGGGTGGAGGCGGCCGGGGTCACATCCAGCCACTGGCGCAGATCGACCAGGGGCAGGGTGTGCGAGCGGCGGTCCAGCACGGCACGGCCATCGAACCAGCCCAGCGAGGTGCGCGGGGCGTGCAGCACTTCCATCACGCGGGCCAGCGGCAGGGCGTAGACATCCTCGCCGGCCTGCACCAGCAGGGTCGGCAGGATGGCCAGGGTGAGCGGCACGCGGATCAGGAAGCGGCTGCCACGGCCCAGTTCGGACTGGATCTGGATCTGTCCGCTCAGTTCGCGGATGCGCGACTGCACGACATCCATGCCCACGCCACGGCCGGAAATGTCGGTGACCTGCTGCTTGGTGGAAAAGCCGGGCAGGAACACCAGGTGCAGGCACTCTTCGCTGCTCAGGCGGGCGGCGGCTTCCGGATCGATCAGGCCCTTTTCGCGCGCCTTGGCACGCAGCTTTTCCGGGTCGATGCCGGCGCCGTCATCCTGCACCTCGATGCTGACGTAGTCGCCTTCCTGCTGCGCGGACAGGCGCACATGGCCCATCCGCGGCTTGCCCTGGGCTTCACGCAGGTCGGGCATTTCCACGCCGTGGTCGATGGCGTTGCGCACCAGATGGACCAGCGGATCGGCCAGCGCTTCGACCAGGTTGCGGTCCAGTTCGGTTTCGGCGCCGATCAGTTCCAGGTCCACTTCTTTCTGCAGCGAACGGGCGACGTCGCGGGCCACCTTGGGGAAGCGCGAGAACACTTTGCCGACCGGCTGCATGCGGGTGCGCATGACCGCCGACTGCAGGCGTGCGGTGGCGATGTCCAGCGTCGACACGGCACGGTCCAGCTCCTCGTCACGCAGGCGCGTGCGCAGGGTCTTCAGCCGGTTCCGTGACAGCACCAGTTCGCCGATCAGGTTGACGATGGCATCCAGGCGCTTGGTGTCCACGCGCACGGTATGTTCGGCTTCGGCCACCGGCTTGTTTGCCGCGGGCTTGGCCGCTGCACGCGGGGCCGGTACGGCCGCTGGCGGGGCCACCACCGGGACGGCGGCCACCGGCTTGGCGCCGGGTACCGCGCCGCCATGCAATTGGTCGAGCAGGGCCTCGAATTCGTCTTCGCTGATCAGGCCGTCGTCGGCCTTCTTTGCCGGAGCGACTGCTGTGGGGGCGTTGCCGCCGTGCAGCTGGTCGAGCAGGGCCTCGAATTCGTCATCGGTGATCAGGTCGCTGCCGGCGGCGGCCGGGTGGGCCGCTGCAGCGGTACCCGCTGCCGGCGCCGCACTGCCGTGCACATCGAACTGGGCGATCAGCTCCGGCGGGGCGTAGCCCGGCTCGCTGCCGGCGGACACCGCGTCGAGCATCGACTGCAGGTAATCCAGCGACTGCTGGGCGGCATCGAAGTGATGGGCCTGCAGCACGGCCTGGCCGGCACGTGCCGCACCCAGCGCTTCTTCCGCGGCATGGCACAGTTCGACCATGGCGGTGATGCCGAGGAAGCCGGCGCCGCCCTTGAGCGTGTGGTAGCCCCGGAAGACCGCGTTGAGCTGGTCGTTGTCCCGCGGTGCCTGTTCCAGCGACACCAGCTGTTCGCCCAGGCGATCCAGGATTTCCTGCGCCTCGATGATGAAATCGGCAGTGATGTCGTCGGCAACAGCGCTCATGCTTACAGCCCCAGATCCGACAGCAGGTCGTCGGCGTCGTTCTGCGAGACCGCGTGGCGGTCCAGCCCCTTCAGTGCCGGCCCGGCCAGTTCCGGGTCGGTGCGATGCTGTTCCGGCGGCAGGCCGAGCGCGCCGAAGCCTTCGTGCACGCGGCGGACGATGCCGACCACGCGACGGATGATCTGGCCGGTCAGGTCCTGGTAGCTCTGGGTCAGGGCGATTTCGGTCAGGTTGTGGCGGATGCGTTCAAGCTGGGCATCCTGGCCTGGCTGCAGGCCGTCGGCGCGCAGCTGTTCGGTCAGGGCCCGGCATTCCTCGGCCAGGTCCAGGGTGCGGTGGGTCGCCTGTTCGGTCATGGCCACCACGTGGTCCAGGCGGGCGCAGGCGTCGTCCAGCTCGCCGGCCTCGTCGGGCACGGTCGGCAGTTCGCCCAGCGCCTGGCCCAGTTCGCGGGCCAGCCGTGAAAGGCCGCTCATCATCGGCTGGGTGCGCGCGGCCACCAGGCTGTCGATGCGCTGGCGCCAGGCGGCCTCGTCACCCGATTCCAGGGCATCCAGAGCCTCCTGCAGGCGCAGGGCGAGGGCACTTCTGTCGACCGGGGTATCCATCAGGCGCTGGCCGCCAGGCGCTCGAAGATCTTGCCGAGCTTTTCTTCCAGGGTCTGCGCGGTGAACGGCTTGATGATGTAGCCGTTCACGCCGCTCTGGGCGGCTTCGATGATCTGCTCGCGCTTGGCTTCTGCGGTGACCATCAGTACCGGCAGCGTCTTCAGCTTGGCATCGGCGCGGATGGCCTTGAGCAGTTCGATGCCGGTCATCACCGGCATGTTCCAGTCGGTGACCACGAAATCGAACGGCTGGCTCTGCAGCATCGACAGCGCGGCATGCCCGTCCTCGGCTTCGGCGGTGTTGGTGAAGCCCAGATCGCCCAGCAGGTTCTTGACGATGCGACGCATGGTCGAGAAATCGTCGACGATCAGGATGCGCATGTTCTTGTTCAAAGCAGAGTTCCTTTGTTGTTCACTACGGGCGGCCGGGGGCAGCCGCCTCGTGCATGTTCATTCTTCCAGGCCGGCATCGACGGCCTCGAAGATCTTCAGGCGGCCGCGCAGGCGCAGCACGGCCTGGCCGTGGATCTGGCAGACCCGCGACTCGCTGACGCCGAGCACCGCGCCGATCTCCTTCAGGTTCAGCTCCTGCTCGTAGTACAGCGACAGCACCAGCTGTTCGCGTTCAGGCAGGTGGCCGATGGCCTTGCCCAGTTCGCGGCCGAACTCGCCGCGTTCCAGCACCTGCTGCGGGGTCGGGCCGCCCTGGGCGACGGTGTCCAGCTCGCCCTGGTCCTCGATGCGCGATTCCAGGCTCAACACCTGGCCACGCGAGGCGTCTTCCATCAGGCGCAGGTACTCGGGCAGCGGCATGTCCATCGCGGCGGCCACTTCGGTGGCGCTGGCCGCACGGCCACTGGTCTGTTCCAGCCGGCGGATGGTGGCGGCGGCGTCGCGGGCGCGGCGGTGGACCGAGCGCGGCACCCAGTCGCCACGGCGGATCTCGTCGATCATCGAACCGCGGATGCGGATCGAGGCGTAGGTCTCGAACGAGGCGCCCTGGTCTGCGTCATAGCTGCGCGAGGCTTCGATCAGGCCCATCATGCCGGCCTGGATCAGATCGTCCACCTCGACACTGGCGGGCAGGCGGGCGGCCAGATGGTGGGCGATGCGGCGCACCAGGTCCGAGTGCTGGACGATCACATCGGTCGCGCTGGCGCGCTGGACTTCCTTGTACTGGGCTGCGCCTTTCATACGGTCACCCCACGCTGCTTGAGGATGCGTTCCAGGAAGAATTCAACGCCACCGCGCGGTTCGGTCGGCGCCTGCCAGCGGGCGGTGCGGCGGGCAATCTCGGTGATGGCCAGTGCGGCCGGGCTCGACGGATAGGCCTTGACCACCGGCTGCTGGCGCTGCACCGACAGGCGCAGCCAGTCATCCTGCGGGACGCAGCCCAGGTAGTTCAGCGAGACATCGGCGAGGAACTTCTCGCAGACGCGGGTCAGCTTTTCATACAGCACGCGCCCTTCGTTGGGGTCGCGCACCATGTTGGCCACCACCTGGATGCGGTCTACGCCACGTTCGCGCGAGAGCACCTTGATGAGCGCGTAGGCATCGGTGATCGAGGCCGGCTCGTCGCAGACCACCACCACCGTGTCCTGCGCGGCCTGGCAGAAGGTCAGCACGCCATCGGTGATGCCGGCGGCGGTGTCCACCACCATGATGTCCAGCTCGCGTTCCAGTTCGGAGAACACGTTGACCAGGCCGACATGTTCGGCCGGGGCCAGTTCGGCCATGTGCCGGCGGCCCGACGCGGCCGGGACCACCAGCACCCCGTTGGGGCCTTCGATGATCACGTCTTCCAGGCTGCAGCGGCCGGCCACCAGGTCGGCCAGGGTGAACTTCGGGTTCAGGCCGAGGATGACGTCGATGTTGGCCAGGCCGAGGTCGGCGTCCAGCAGCAGGGTGCGCTTGCCCATGCCCGCCAGCGCCACGGCCAGGTTGGCCGACACGTTGGTCTTGCCCACGCCGCCCTTGCCGCCGGTCACCGCAATGGTGCGGACAGGGCCAAGCGGCTCGCTGCGGGTGGCCGACAGCGGGAAGGTAGTGGTCAGCTTGGCGTACTCACGCGACGGCATGGTTCAACTCCGGGTTGCAGGGCATATCGGCCGCTCGGCGCAAATCTTCAAGGCGAAGTACAAGATTGGCTGCACTGGCCCGGTGCAGGTCCTCCGGCACGTCCTGGCCGTCGGTCACCCAGGTGATCGGCAGGGCGTGGTCGACGGCCACCGAAAGGGCGTTGCCGAAGCGGCCGGTCTCGTCCAGCTTGCTCAGCACCAGGCCCTGCAGGTTGGCCGCGCCGAACCGGCGGACGACCTCGTCCATGTCGCCGAAGCTGGTGTTGGCCGGCAGCACCAGCAGGGTGCGCACCTGGCGTGCGGCGCGCAGCCACTGCAGCTGGGCGGCGAGGGCGCGGTCACGCGGGCCCAGGCCGGCGGTGTCGATCAGCACCAGCTTGTAATCCTGCAGGCGCTCCAGCAGCTGGTCCAGATCGGTGCCGCTGTTGGCTTCGTGGACGGCGATGCCGAGCTGGCGGCCGTAGCCGTACAGCTGCTCGCGGGCGCCGATGCGCATCGTATCGGTGGTCACCAGGGCGACGTCACGCGGGGCGTGCTTTTCGGCGAAGCGAGAGGCCAGCTTGGCGATGGTGGTGGTCTTGCCGGCGCCGGTCGGGCCGACCAAGGCGATCACGCCGCCTTCTTCCAGCGGGTCGACCGGGGCGATCGGCAGCTTGCGCGAGATCAGCCCCAGCATCAGGCCGCGGCCACGATGGGCTTCGGTGTCCAGCGGGATCTGCATGGCCACGTCGCGCGACAGGCCGGCGTCGAAGCCGTACTCGTCCATCAGGTCCAGGGCGGTGGCGCGCACCGGGCAGCCGCGAAGGCGCTCATCGGTGAAGCGGTTCATCTCGCGCTCGATCACCTGGCGCATGCCGGCCACTTCCTGGCGCAGCTGGCGGATCTCTCCGTCATCGGCGGCGACCATGGTCAGCGCCGGGGCGGCAGCCAGCTGCGGGGCGGGCGCCGGCAGGGGCGCGACCGGCGGCGCCGGATCATTGGCGGGGGCTTCGGCAACCGGCACTTCGATGACCGGGGCAACGGCCTGGACCGGGGCAACAGGGGCTTCCAGCGGAGCGGCGGCGACGCTGGCGGCCGGGGCCGGGGCCGGGGCCGGGATGGGCGGCGGCACGACGGCGGCGGTGTCTTCCAGCGGCGGATCGATCAGGAAGCGTGCGCGGTTGATCGGCGCGGCGGCGACCGGTGCCTGCGTCGGCGGTGCCACGATGGCGTCGGCATAGGGGGCGAAGATCTGTTCCGGCAGTGCCGATTCGTTGACGCTGGCACGGGCCAGGGTGGCGGCGAAGCCGGTGCTGCCGCGGGTCGGCACGATTTCGTCAGCGCTGTCCAGGGTGCGGCCGGTGGCGCCGACGGCGGCGCGTGCCAGGGCGGCCACGGCCGAGGTGGTCGCGGCAACCGGTTCGGCGGCCGGGGTAGCGCTGCGGCGGCGGGTCACGGCGGCAATGACGGCGTCGGCGGCGGTGCGCGGCTTCGGCGGCGGCGGAGCAACGTCGCGGCGCGATGCTTCCAGTGCGCGCTGCACGGCGCTTTCGTCGTAGTTGGCCGCGGCGACGATCTCGATACCTTCCTCGATCCGGCGGTTGGACAGGATCACGGCATCCGGGCCGTGTTCCTTGCGCACCAGGTTCATGGCCGAACGCATGTCGGCGGCGACGAATCGTTTGATTTTCATGCTGTGGTCACGGGACGCGGTCGGCGGAGTGGCGGTCGGAGAACGCGGATGGTCGGTGGTCTGCACGGTTCGGGTTCCCCTTGGAATCTGTCGTGTGGTGCGGTTTGAAAGTGGTGTCTGTTTTCTGGCGCGTGGCAGGCGGGTGTCAGCTGATCGTTCCGACCAGCTTCAGGCGCTTGTCTTCCGGCACCTCGCTGTAGGCCAGGACCGACAGCGACGGAACGCTGTGGCGGACCAGGCGGGCCAGCGCGGCACGCACCGGGCCCGGTACCAGCACGACCGCCGGCTCGTTTCGCGCTTCCTGCTTGCTGACACATTCGGCCAGGCTCTGGTGCAGTCGCTCTGCGAGTCCGGGTTCCAGCGCGGCGCCGTTGCCCTGCGTGGACTCCTGCAAGACACGTTCCAATTGCGGGTTGAGGGTGAACACCGGCAGCTCCGCCGACATTCCGGCGATCTCCTGCACGATGAAGCGGCCCAGCGCGGTGCGCACGGCAGCGGTCAGCGTGGCGGGGTCCTGGCTCATCGGCGCGTGCTCGACCAGCGCTTCGGCGATCTTGCGCAGCTGGCGGATCGGGATGCGCTCCACCAGCAGGTTCTGCAGCACGCGCACCACCGCCGACAGCGGCAGCGCCTTGGGCGTCAGATCTTCGACGAGCTTGGGCGCGCTCTTGCCCAGGTTGGCCAGCAGGTGCTGCACTTCTTCGTGGCCCAGCAGTTCCGGCGCGTGTTCGCGGATCAGATGGGACAGATGCGTGGCGACCACCGTAGCCGGGTCCACCACCGTGTAGCCCATGGTCTCGGCCTGGGCGCGCTGGTGGGGCTGGATCCAGGTGGCATCCAGGCCGAACGCGGGGTCTTTGCCGGCGATGCCATCCAGCGGGCCCAGCGCACTGCCCGGGTCCAGGGCCAGTTCGCGGTCGGGGTGGATGTCGGCGGTGGCCACCGGCACGCCATGCACCAGCACGCGGTAGCCGTTGGCGGGCAGCTCCAGGTTGTCGCGGATGTGCACGGACGGGATCAGGAAGCCCACGTCCTGGGTGAGCTTGCGGCGCACGCCCTTGATGCGCGCCATCAGTTCGCCGCCCTGGTTGGCATCCACCAGCGGAATCAGCCGGTAGCCGACTTCCAGGCCCAGCGGATCGACCGGGCGCAGTTCGTCCCAGCTCAGTTCGGCGGTGGGGGCGGCTGCGGTCGGGCGGCCGAGGGCGTTCAGCGGGCCGTTTTCGCCGGCCTTGGCGGCCTCGTCGGCGGCCGGGGCCTGCTGCTTGCGGTACAGCTTCCAGGCGATGAAGCCGAGGATCGCGGCCAGCGTCAGGAAAGCGACGTTCGGCATGCCCGGCACCAGGCCGACCAGGCCGATGATGCCGGCGGTGATGGCCAGTGCGCGGTACTGGCCGAACACCTGGCCGGTCATCGCCTGGGCCATGTCCTGCGAGCGCGAGGCGCGGGTGACCAGCATGGCCACGGCGCTGGAGATCAGCAGGGCCGGCAGCTGCGCCACCAGGCCGTCACCAATGGACAGCAGGGTATAGGTGGCAGCGGCATCGCCGAACGGAATGCCATGCTGCAGCACGCCCACGGCCAGGCCGCCGAGCATGTTGATGAACAGGATCAGGATGCCGGCGATGGCATCGCCGCGGATGAACTTGCTCGCACCGTCCATCGCACCGTAGAAGTCGGCTTCCTCGCGGACCTCCTCACGGCGGGCCTTGGCTTCTTCCCGCGTCAGCAAACCGGCGTTCAGATCGGCGTCGATGGCCATCTGCTTGCCGGGCATGGCGTCGAGGATGAAGCGCGCGGTCACTTCCGAGACGCGCCCGGCGCCCTTGGTGATGACCACGAAGTTGATGATGGTGAGGATGGCGAACACCACGATGCCGACGGCGTAGTTGCCACCGATGACGAACTCGCCGAAGGCGGCGATGACCTTGCCGGCCGCGTCGTGGCCGTTCTGGCCGTTGAGCAGGATCACGCGGGTGGAGGCGACGTTCAGCGCCAGCCGCAGCATGGTGGTGACCAGCAGCACGATCGGGAAGATGGTGAAGTCCAGCGGACGCTTCACGTAGACCACCGCCAGCAGCACCATCAGCGAGATGGCGATGTTGAAGGTGAACAGGGCATCGAGGACCGGCGCGGCCAGTGGGACCACCACCATGGCCAGCAGGGCCAGCACGATCAGCGGCGCGCCAAGGCCCTGGCGGATCATCTCCAGGGCGCGGCGGGTGTTGAAGCCGGAGGCCTGCGCGCTCATGGGCGACCTCCCTGGCCGAACTCATCCACGTCGACATGCGGGGCGGACGGCATCGGGCCGGTCCGCCAGCTGCGCAGCTGGTAGACGTAGGACAGCACCTGGGCGACGGCTGAATACAGTCTCACGGGAATTTCCTTGCCGAGTTGCCCTTCCCGATACAAGGCCCGTGCCAAAGGCGGGGCAGAGACAATGGCGACCTTGTTGCCGTCGGCCACTTCACGGATGCGCAGGGCGGTTTCGTCCACGCCCAAGGCGACCACGGTGGGGGCGTTCATGCTGCCGCCTTCGTACTTCAGTGCCACGGCGTAGTGGGTCGGGTTGACCACCACCACGTCGGCGGTGGGTACGGCTTCCATCATCCGGCGGTTGGCCAGCTGCTGCTGCATCTGCCGGATGCGGCCCTTCACTTCCGGGCTGCCCTCGCTTTCCTTCATTTCCCGGCGCAGCTCCTCGCGGGTCATCTTCAGCTTGCGCATCCAGTTCCAGCGCTGGTACGGCGCGTCGATGGCGGCCAGCACCAGCATCGAGCCGGCCGCGGCCAGCAGCAGCTTCAGGGTGAAGCCCAGGCCATGGGCGATGGCCGTTTCCAGCGGCTGGTTGAGCAGGCCGCGCAGGCTGTCGAAGCTGGCGGCGAAGACCAGGGTGGCCGACACACCCACAAAGGCCACGCGCAGCAGCGATTTGATGAACTCGGCCACGGCTTCGGCGCCCCAGATGCGCTTGATGCCGGCCAGGGGGCTGAGACGCTTCAGGTCGGGCATCAGCGACTTGTTCGACCAGCGCAGGCCGCCCATCACCAGGGGCGACAGGAAGCTGGCCAGCACGCAGACCAGCAGCAACGGCCAGCAGGCCAGCAGCAGGCGCAGGAACAGCATGCCGAAGTGACCGAACAGCAGCTGCGGGTTCTGCCACAACCCCGGTTCGGGGCTGAGCGCGGCGCGCATCCAGGCACGGCCGCCGGCGCCGAGCGAGGCGCTGCTGGCCATGATGGCGATGACCGCCGCGCCGAACACTGCAACGGTGGCCAGCTCACGCGAGCGCGGGATGTTGCCCTGTTCGCGGGCTTCACGGAGGCGTTTTTCTGTTGGCTGTTCGGTTTTTTCGCCTGCGTCTTCGTTCTCGGACATCACGGGCACTGCGGCTGGAGGTGCCGGAGTGCATGCAAGAACTGTTCCGTGACGGCCGCCGGGCAGGGCCCGGCGTTACCCGCAGCCCATCGTCGTGCCCGTCAGCGCGGCGGGCTGTCTCCAGAGCGTTTGGCGGTATCGGCGACTGACCGGGCAGGCTCGGCAAGACCTTCCACTTCCTTCAGTGGCACTTCCCCCACGCCCAGGGCCCGCTCGATCTGCAGGTCGCTGCCCTGCGCGTTCAGCTGTGCCTGCAGGCGTGAGAAGTCACCACACCAGAGTGCTTCCACGTCGCGGTCGCGGCTGCGGTCGCGCTGGGTGTCCATCGCCACGGCGCGCACCTGCAATCGACCAGTTCCGGCAGTGCCACCGAGTTCCACGCCATAGCCGGGGCTGGCGGGTCGACGTAGAACGACGCGCCCCTGGTCGGACCAGGCGGTTGCCATGCCTTCATGCACTTCGTAGCCCAGCTCGGCAAGCCCGGCCAGCAGGGCGGCGCGACGCGAAGCGGCCGCCTGGACCTGATGGTGATCATCGATGGCGCGCTGGCAAGCATCGGCCAGGGCACGGAGGCGGGCGGCCGGCACGTCGGTATCGGCTGCGGCGACCTCGCGCAGCAGCCCGCCGTGGGTGTCCGCATCAAGCGTACCGAGGATATGGGCCAGATCCTGCAGGTGCGTCAGGTGCTCGCGCTGCTGGCGAAGGGTCGTGGCGGCGCTGGCAAGATCCAGTACCAGACTGTCCAGGAGGAGGTTGCGTCGCTGCGCGTCGGTCTCGGCCTCGGCCGCACGCAGCGCTGCCTGGAATGCCGCGGAGAAGCCTTCTCCCTGCAGCAGCTGCAGTTCGGCGATGTGCCGATCAATACGCAGCAGCCGCGGGTCACGTGTGATGGGCGCCGGGTGCCAGGCAGTGGAGCGTCCGGAGGCATCCTCACGCAGGACGTCGGCAATATCGCGCTGTGCCTGGCTGAGTGCCTCGCCCTGTTCGGGCGGGGAAAGCGCCAGCGTGGCCCGTGCCAGCAGCGTTTCGGCATCGGCTTCGGCACCACCCTCAGCCAGCCGGGTCAGCGCCCGGGACAGTTCTGCATCCACGGCTACGCCGCCCTCATGCAGTGCTCTGAGGACGGTAGCGGCATTCTGTTGCTGTTGCCGGACGCGTTGTCGCTGGGCGATGCGCTGTTCTGTCGCGCGTTCCTCGCGCTCAGCGAGGTCAGCGCGCAGCCAGGCCATCTCGGCCTTCACCTGGGAATCGTAAAACGCATTGTCACTTTCGGCGGCTGCCGCGCGCAGGGTGTCACGGCGTGCCAGTACGGCGGTGAGCTGGGCCTGTTCCAGGCTCTGCAGCTGCTGGGCACGTTGCTGCCAACGCTGCACCTCGCGTTCCAGCAGGCGCAGCATTTGCTCGCGGAGGGCGCGGAGTTCGGCTTCGGACCGGAAACGGACGACTTTCGGGCCGCTCATGCGGAGGCCTCCGGGGCAGGAACGTGCTCTCGCTCAGGGGGTGGGGCGGACATCTCCAATGCCTGCTCCACCGCCTGGCGCAGGCGTGCGCGTTCGCCATCACCGTCGTGGTACCAGCCCTGCGACGACACACGATGCAGCCGTGGAATGGCGCGCCCGAGCACGGTCGGGCGCCAGATCTCGCGGGCGCGCGCCCGCTGCAGCAGGCCATGGCTCGGTGCGTCGCATTCGATGCCGATGGCGTACAGGCCTGTGCGCGGGTCTTCGATGGCGAAATCCAGGCCGAAGGCATCCCCTTCGCTGGCCGGATTGGCGGCCCAGCCCAGCGAGCGCAGGTAGTCCCCGACGATGGCGACGAAGCCGTCCTGTGCGCTGCGTGCCGTGCTGGGAACCGTGCTGCGGTCGGTCTGCAGGCGGTTCAGCAGGCTGGTGCTCGCCTCGAACTCGCCCGCACACAGGGCACGTGCATACTCCAGGTAGCCTTGCAGATAGTCGCGCGGGGTGGCGGGGGCGCGCTGGGTATTGAACATGTCCGACACATCGTTGATCGGCATCGAGGTGATCATCACCACCTTCTGTCGAGCACGGGTGACGGCTACGTTCAGTCTCCGCTCGCCGCCGGTCTGGCCGAGCACACCGAAGTTGCGGCGGAACGTGCCCTGGCCATTGCGGCCGAAGGTGGTGGAGAACACGATCACGTCGCGCTCGTCGCCCTGAACGTTCTCCACGTTCTTGATGAACACCGACATGTCTTCACCTTCCACGATGCGCTCACGTTCCTGCTGCAGGGCCACGCGGAACGACTCGTCCTCGCTGGCCCGCAGTTCCAGCTGGTCCTCGATCAGCTCGGCCTGCTTGCGGTTGAAGGTCACCACGCCCACCGAGGGACGCTGCGCATGGGGCGACTGCCAGAGGTTCTCGAGGTAGGCCACCACGCGTTCGGCCTCCAGCGCGTTGCTCTGGTTCTGGTACAGGCCATCGACCTGGATCAGCTGCAGCGGCTTGACCTGCTGGATGCGTGCCTGCGGGTGACGGACGGGTACGTTGAGACGGTTGCCATAGAAGGATGCGTTGGAGAAACCGATGAGCTCGCGGTACGCCGAGCGGTAGTGGATCTGTAGGGTGGTGCTGGGCAGCACGGTGCGCGCCAACTGCAGCAGATCAGGGCAATCCTTGATCTCGCGCCGGTTCCAATCGTCCTCGAACGCCTCGCGCTGCGCCTCGTCGGCCTCTGCGTCAGGTTCTTCGCCATCGAACACTTCGGCTTCATCACTTTCCACGCGGCTGGAAAAGAACGCCGTGGGCGGCATCTGCTTTTCGTCACCGCTGACGACCGTGACCTTGCCACGGAACAGGGTGGGGAGGGCGTACTCCACCGGCATCTGCGAAGCCTCATCGTAGATCACGGTATCGAACAGGCCGGCCTGTAGTGGCAGCACCCGGCTGGCCACATCCGGGTTCATCAGCCAGACTGGGCGAAGGTGCATGAGGCCCAGTGCGCTGCCCAGCTCGATGAACTCACGCAGGCGCCGCGAGCGGCGTCCGGTCAGCCGGGTAACGTCTTCCCATTGCTTGCGATTGCCCAGAGAGTCCATATCCAGCTGACTGCCAAGCAGGTCGCGGTTAAGGCGACGCATCTGCCGGTCGGCCTCGGCCAGAGAGCTGATCTTCGCCTGTGCTTCGTCCTGGCTGAACTGCAGTTCGGGAAGCTCGTGCTCGATACGATGTTTCCAGCCAAGCCGTGCTTCGCGGTTCAACAACCGGCGTACGGCGCTTTCCAGCTGGTCGGGTGGCAGTGCATCCAGCTGTGCCTCACGCTGGCGCAGCTGTCCCAGCAGTTGCAGTGCAGCCTCATCCAGCTGGCCCGCGCGGCCACGGAACCGCTGATAGGCCGGCAGGGTTGGCAGCGCGCCCTGCAGCCGGTCCAGCGCAAGCTGGTTGTCCAGGTTGTGCAGGACGTTATGCCGCAGTTGTTGGGCCAGCCGGTCGTCGAGCCAGTCCTGGAGTGATGCAAGCTGGTGCAGGCTCGCTTGGCGCGCAGCGTGCCTCAACAGGGAGGCGTCCAAGTCATCCAGCAGCATCTGCAGCTGGGCCTTGTCGCCGGTCAGCATGGCGGTATCGGTCTGCTGGGCGCGTGGGGATTGGGCAAGTGCACGCGCCAGAGCCTGCACTTCCAGCAGCCCAGCAAGGTCCTGTTGCAGTTGAGGCAGCAGGTCGGCGCCGCCGTCTTCAGCGACGGCGGGCAGCCCCAGTGCCAAGCGGCCGCTGTTGTAATGGCTGCGCAACGGCGCCAGTTGCAGCTCCAGGCGCACTGCGCCCAGCAGGGCCGGCAGGGCCCCATCGCGGGTGACGCCGCCATGGTCGCGCAGCAGGCGATCAAGGCGGCCGCGCTGAACGACGTGGCGTGGATTCAGGCGGGACCACCAGGTGGTTCGCGCGATCACGCTCATGCAGTCCTGCTCATGCCGGCGCAATGTGGCTTCATCCAGTCTGGCCAATGTGCTGGAGAGACCGGGTACCCCGCTGCCGTGAGCGACCTGGCCAAGCTGCTGCTCGACCCGCCGCAGCTGGACGACCAGGCTGTCGCCCTTCACCGGATCGCCGCCGCTTGGGCTGCGGAAGAGCGGCAGCCAGCGGGCGAGACGCTGGCGCTGTTCGTCACGCAGGGCCAGCAGCGTGGTCACATGCGCGCTGATCCAGGCCCGATAGGGCGCCGCGTCTTCGATCTCGAAGCTGGCAGGATGGTCGGCCAATGCCTGCTGGCGTTGCCGTTCGGCCTGCACGAAGGCATGCAGGCTTTCGGCGAAGGCGTCCAGCGTGGCGCTATCGGCGGCAAACGGCCGAAGATCCGCCAGAGCACTGCCTTCGTAGCGCGCCGGCAGCCACCAGCGCACCAGCGGTGCACACTGCTCTTCAAGCGCCGTGAGCTGGGCCATGTCCAGTGTGCCCAGGCGTTGCCGCAGCGCGGGAAACTCCAGGGGCGGCAGGCCCGTCTCCAGTTCGATCAGCTCGCCCAGCAACTGCCGATAGCTGAGGTGGCTGAGCGGATCGATGCGATGCAGGCTGTGCTGGAAGCGATCCAGTTCACCCTCGAGCGATTCGATGCGTACGGCGGTACGCTCGCGCGCTGCGCGCCCGTCCGGGTCACCACTGCCCTCGGCGAACAAGCGTTCCAACTGCTCGCGTATCGCGCGGATGACGGGCTCTCGATCCTGGTTGACGTCGTTGACCATGACGATGCGCTGCCCCAGACCTTCGGCAACCAGACGCTTGTGCACCACTTCAAGGGCAGCGTGCTTCTGGCACACGATGAGCAGGCTGCGACCGCGACCGATGGCATCGGCCACCATGTTGACGATGGTCTGGCTCTTGCCGGTGCCGGGTGGCCCCTCGATCAACAGGCCTGGGCCTTGCCGGGCCTGCAGCACCGCCGCCTCCTGCGAAGGATCGCTGGCGACAGTGAAGTAGCGATCCAGCTCACCTGGCGCGGAGGTCGGGGCTGCATGGTCCGCAGGCGGCGCCAGGCGCAGGGCGGTCTCCAGGCCGGTGCCATTGGGCGGGAGCACCTTCAACTGGCGAAGGTCCTCGCCAATCGCCTGGCCCATGAAGGTGACATGGAACAGGACAGCGGCACATTCCAGTTCGTCGCCAAGTGGATCCACCGCCACATCCGGGCCTGGCAGGGCCGTCAGGGTGCGCGAGCGGACACGGGCCAGCATGCCGAAGGCATCCATCACGTCGGACGCGCGCAGCGACGACCGGCCCAGCAGCTCATCGGCCGATGTCTGCCAGCGGCGGAACATCTCAGGACCGAGGATGCTTTCCAGTGCTGGATTGATCCGCACCTCCTCGCGCTCGCCATCGAAGGCAAGGTTGGCCTGGTAGCGTTGGGCCAGTCCCATGTCCAGCTTTACCGGCCACAACAGCAGCGGAACGATGCGGGCGCGCGCGTTGCTGCGCGGATCGCGGCTGAGCAGGAAGGGAAAGCCAAGGTACAGGCCATCGATGCCGGTATCGCGCTTGTAGAGGGTGCTTTGGCGCAGCAGCGAGCGCAGCCGCTGCTCAACCGACGGGGTGCGCTGGAGAGCTTCCGGATCGACAGCGACGGCGCGTGCGTTGCGCTGCATGAGGTGGTCGAGCAGGGCGGCGGCCGGGCGTCGCACACAGTTCAGTTCGTGGATATCCACCCGCGCGGTGGTCTTGCCGATGCTCATCCGGACCAGCGGCCCGCGCATGACAGCGGTGACCACCTTCTTCTCGAAGAAGTCCAGGATCTGGGCCACGTACTGCTGCCGTTGTGGCTGCTGCCAGCGGCTGCCGGGAACGGCCAGCACCACGAGCGCGCGCGCCAGTGGCATGCGCCGTTCCAGGCGGAACTGTTCGGCCCAGCTGTCGATGACCGGCATGCCGGATCGCGCGAAGCCGAGGATTCGCTCGTCCATCGCGCGGTACAGATCGGTGCGTGGGTGTTGCAGCAGCAGGGTGGCCGCATCGGCATCCCATTCGGCAAGACCTGCCTTGGCTGCCAGTGCAGTGGCGTCGGCGACGATGGCGTCTACCGAGCGGAACTGACCGATGGCGGCACTGAGCAGGACGATCAGGTCTTCTTCGGTGACCAGTCTGCGTTCGGCCAGGGCCGCCAGGCCGGGGTGCTCCGTATCGGGCAGCAGCCGCTGGCGCTCCTGCCACTGGCTGGCCAGGCGGGCCCGCGAGGTGGACAGCAGGTACACCCGCAGCACTTCTTCGATGAGGTCGATCTGTTGGTGCAGCGCACGCTGCCGCACATTGTGCGCACGCAGCTTCAATCTCGACAGCCACGCGTCGGTCTGCAGTTGTTCGAGCAGGTCCGGTACCGATCCGCTGATCAGGCGGTACCCTTCCAGTGGGTTTTCAAGCAGCCAACCAGGCGTGACGATGCTGCCGCGGTGGATGAGCGGCATTTCCGGATTGAGGATCTTCAAAGCCAGCATCAGCTTGAAGTCCTCTTCCACGCCTTCGTGCTGTACCACCTGGCGCAGCGCGGACACGGTAGAAGGAGCAAGCCCAGCCTGGTCCGCCCAGGTGACGATGACGCCGCGCAACAGGCTGTCACGTGCTTCGTCCCAGTGCTCGGACTGTGCAGCCTCCAGGGCGAAGGACGCAGGACGATGGAAGCGTCGCTCACCCAGGCGAAGGCTTGCCCCGTCGCCCTCATCGCGCTCCTGCGCAGGCGAGGGCGGGGCGGCCACTGTAATGCCGGCCAGCCAATCCGACACCTCCGGCCACTGCCAGCGCTGGTGGCGGTCACGCACCAGCAGGCCGCGCAGCAGCAGATTCAGGTCCGGATCGATATCGGGCGGAATGGGTACGCCATTGGCCAGCACGTGGATCAGGTAGGCGTTGGTGTGGGTACCCTCGAAGCAGCGGCCCTGGGTCAGCTGCTCCAGCAGGATCATGCCCAGGCTCCACCAGTCCGACGCGGCGGCCACGCCGCCGGCGATCGCTTCGGGAGCCATGTAACGGCTGGTTTCCAGCGGCGAAACGATGTCCAGGTCGAACTCGGACAGACGCGCTGAGCCGAACCCACTGATGACCATGTCCAGAGGGTCGCGCGACCGGACCAGCAGGCTGGCCGGACGCAGGTCACGGTGGCGCAGGCCGGCTTCGTTGAAAGCGTGCAGGGCCTGTCCCAGCTCCCGCACAACATGACGTACCGCCTCACGATCGGCGATGACACTGCCGAGGTCTGCCAGGCTGCCGGCGGCAAGCATTTCCACGACCTCATAGGCGCGGTCATCCCAGCGCCCGGTCGCGATGATGTCCGGCACATGCTCACGTGGCAGCCGTCGGATGACATCGTAGATCGCGGGGTCGGGCTCAGCGCCAGCGCGGTACAGGGTGAGCACCGCCGCCTGTCCAGTCTGCGCATGCTCGGCGTGGTAACGCTCGCGGATGCCATCGGTGCTGCTGATCTGGCTCAACAGCCGCCACTGGTCGATGACCGTTTCGGCACTGCCTGCGTCGCCATCGTGGGGTGTTTCAGGGACGGTCCCGGCAGCAGGCGGCATCGCCGGCGCGTCAACGGCTGCGGGCTCGGCGCCGCACTGCAGACACATCAGGTCACCGGCTTCCAGTGCATGGCCGTTGCTGCAGAGGGCATCGACGCGCACGTCGTGCGTCGCCTCGGAGACCTGATCCTGGGTCCGCACGATCTGGGGGCGCCAACCATCGGCATGGATGGGCTCGCCAGCCAGATCCCAGCCGCAGGGATGCGCGCCGACCTCGCCTTCGCAGAACAGTTCATGCAGGCCGCGTTCGGTACGGCAGTTCGGGCAGAATCGGATCATGCAGTTACTCCACGTCGTCGCCGCTGGGGGCATGCGCGCTGGTCTGTAGGTAATGACCTTGCGCGCGCAGCATTCCGCGCAGGCGCAGCAGATCGTTGTGTCGGGGGATTCCGGCCATCCACAAGCTGCCATCCTCGTCAAACATGATGTCCAGCACGTTGTCTGAGGGCGCATGCAGGCGATCAAGCCCCGCAAGCCGGTCGCGGCCAAGGTCGGTGAGCAGGCTCAGCCGCTGGTTGTCGCTTCCGCGCAGCGCCCGGGTCTGCCCGGCAGCGGCCAGGTAGGGGTCGCTCATCAGTCCATCGATCAGACCTGCCGCGCGGCGCAACGGTGCCTGCAGCGTCTCCAGCGAATGACCGCTGTACACGAGGATATCGCCTGGGCCACGCGAACGCAGGCCTCTCAACAGAGCCCGCAGTGCATCGAACTGGTCGAACGGCTCGCCGCCGGAGATCGTCACCCCGTCGGCCTGCTGCCACCAAGGGGCAAGCTGCTCAAGCAGATCCTCTACCTCGATGCGGCGATGTCCCGGTCCCCATGTATCGGCGGAGATGCAGCCGGGGCAGCGGATGCTGCAGCCCTGGAACCAGATGCCGAGCCGCTGGCCCGGCCCCAGCGTGGTGACGGGAAAGTGCGCCCGCGACAGACTGACCTGCATGCTCAGGCCCGTTCTACGGCCAGTCCGCCAGGCTGCGCGGCGGTGATGATGAAGTGTTCGCCGGGTTGCGCGTCCTGGTCGAACAGGACGCGTGCCAGCGGGTTGAGCAGGCGCGCCTCAAGCTGGTTGCGGATGCCACGGCCGCCGTTGGAAAGGTCCTGCAGGCACTGCGCCTGCAGCGTATCTCGGGCATCAGCCGCCAGGGTCACGGTCAACTGCTGGGCCAGCAGATCCTGCAGGGTGGCCTCGACCATCTGCTCGAAGATCTGCACAGCGACCTCGTCGCGGATGAAATCGAACACGATGATGTTCTCACCGATCCGGTTCAGGATCTCCGGCCGGTTCAATACCAGCTTGAAGTGGCGGTCTATCTCGGCGTGGACCTTTTCCTGAACCTGCTCGAATGCTTCGCCGGGCAGCACGTTGGGGACCCGTTCGCCGTGTTCGCCCTGGCGGTAGATGCCCAGATTGGAGGTGAAGACGATCAGCGCCTCGGAGAAGTACACACGGTCGCCGCGGCCGGAGGTAAGCACGCCGTCGTCGAGGATCTGCAGGAATTTGTCGAGGATGCGCGGGTGCGCCTTTTCGATCTCGTCAAAGAGCACGACGCTGAAGGGTTTCTCACGGATCGCATTGGTCAGCTCGCCGCCGACGTCATAGCCAACATAGCCGGGAGGCGCACCGGTCAAGCGCTGGTCGGCATGCTCGGCACTGAATTCGGACATGTCAAAGCGGATGTAAGCCCCTTCATCCCCGAACAGCAGACTGGTAATGGTTTTTGCCAGTTCGGTCTTGCCGACACCGGTCGGGCCTGCGAGGAAGGCTACGCCGCGCGGCCGGTTGCCCTTGCGGCGAACTCCGACGCCGGTCATCGCGCGCTTGACGATGTCCAGCATGTGGGTCACCGCATGGTCCTGGCCCTTCACCCGCTGCTGCACATAGCTCTGCGCCGCGCGGATACGGGGACGGTCGATGCGAAGCCAAGGGTCTTCGGTGACGC
The DNA here is from genome assembly GCF_003086895.1 of Stenotrophomonas sp. ESTM1D_MKCIP4_1. Lineage (NCBI taxonomy): Bacteria > Pseudomonadati > Pseudomonadota > Gammaproteobacteria > Lysobacterales > Lysobacteraceae > Stenotrophomonas > Stenotrophomonas sp. ESTM1D_MKCIP4_1. The sequence goes on from NZ_CP026004.1 coordinate 2,101,588, forward strand.
CGATCTTGTAGCGACGCACCGCATCGCTGATCTGCTCCACGCCAACGCCTTCCACACGGGCCAGCTGCGCGATCGCTGTCAGGTCCAGCAGCAGCAGGCCTTCGGTCTCGGTGACGAATGAATCGACGGATTTCGCAAGCACGTCCGGCAGTGCTGTTGCTGCACCTGGCAGGCCTTTCAGCAAGGCAGGTGCCAACGCGCGGCGGATCCGCTGGTCGGGCTTGCTGACCGTAACCGGGTGCAGGCGTGGGTTCCCGACCACCAGCCAATCGGGAAGGTCGCCTTCCTTTTCGACCACCCACAGCACGCTGTTGAAGAATGGCCTGCGTGCTGCGGTGGCGGGGCGGCTGCGCGCCTGGTGGGCAAGCACCAGGGCGTGGGTGAACAATTGATGCTCCGCTGCACTCAGGTTGTCACTGCGAATGCTGAGGCGCGAGGCGAAGTCCACGATCAGTGCGATCGGTTCGCCGCTGCGATTGATCAGACGCTGCAGGGTGGCCGAGAGCAGGTCGACACCCGCTGCGGCGGCACCATTGGCAGGGGTCAGGCCCAGCTCCCGCAGCAGGGCATCATCCTCGCCCGGCTCGGACCCGGGCCGACCCAACACACGGAAGCCGGCCAGTGGATCCCAGCTGAGGACCCGGCTGAAGCCCTCGTCAAGCAGGGTCGTGCAGAGCTGCTGGTTGAAGCCCTGTGCGGTCACCAGGCCCGGCTGCAGCTCGCCAGCCTGAAGATCGCGCACGTTGCCGGAGAGCACGAACTGGCTCTTGAGGGGCAGGAAACGGACCACGTCCCGCACCCATCGCGGTTTCTCGAACTGGTTCTTCCCTGACATCTCTCTTCCCGGCTCGCCCTTGTACCAGTGAAGCGTATTGCGCGCTTCCCGCAATTGCCAGCAGGAAAAGGCGGGGCACTGCCCTCAGCGTCCATTTCGGTCCGGCGCTACGTCGGATTCGGCGGCGGCGGGCTCTGCGCCAGTTCGATGCGCGGCCGCGGCAGGTCATGCAGCTGCATGAAGCGGGCCGCATCCACCGGGCGGCCCAGCAGGAAGCCCTGCAGGTAGTCGCAGCCCAGCCGTTCCAGGTAGGCGCGCTGGGCCGCCGTTTCCACACCCTCGGCCACGATGTCCATGTCCAGCGCATGGCCCAGCGCCACGATGGCCGAGACGATCACCACGTCCTCGGCGCTGTGTTCCAGATCGCGCACGAAGGCGTGGTCGATCTTGATCTCGGTGGCGGGCAGCCGCTTCAGGTACAGCAGGCTGGAATAGCCGGTACCGAAATCATCAATGGAAATGCCTACACCCAGTGCCGACAGCGCCTGCAGCAGGCGCAGGCTGGTGTCGGTATCGCGCATCACCGTGCTTTCGGTGATTTCCAGTACCAGCTGGCGCGGGGCGATGCGGTGGCGTTCCAGCACTTCAGTGACATCCTGCAGCAGGTGCGGCGAACCAAACTGCACCGGGGACAGATTCACCGACATCGACCAGCCATCGTGGCCGGCATCATGCCATCGGCGCAGCTGCGCACACGCCTGGTCAAGCGCCCAGCGGCCGATCTCGTTGATGGCGCCGCTGCGTTCGGCCAGACGGATGAAGCGGTCCGGCGGAACCAGGCCATGTTCGGGATGGCGCCAGCGGATCAGGGCTTCGGCACCGGCCACCTTCTGCGTGGCCACCTGGATCTTGGGCTGGTAGTGCAGGAACAGCTGATCGCTGCTGATCGCCTTGCGCAGGTCGGCCAGCAGGCGGAACTGCTGCTCGGCGCTGTCATTCATCCAATCGGCGAACATCACGAAGGCATTGCGGCCCGATTCCTTGGCCTGGTACATCGCCGCATCGGCGAACGCCATCAGCTGCCGTTCGCTGGCGGCGTGGTCGGGGCAGATCGCCACGCCGATGCTGGCGGTCACCTGCAGGTCGCTGTCGGCAAGCAACGGTGCGCTGCCTACGGCCTGCAGGATGCGCCGGGCCAGGGTCGGCAGATCCTCGTCGTGGTCGATGCGCACCACCATCACGAACTCATCGCCGCCCAACCGGGCCAGCAGGTCATTGGGCCGCAGCAGTTGCTGGGTACGCTCGGCCACGGCCACCAGCAGCGCATCGCCGGCCTGGTGCCCATAGGCATCGTTGACCTGCTTGAAGCCATCCAGGTCCATGAACATCACCGCGAAGCGGCTGCCGCCCTGTTCGGCCTCGGCCAGCGCCTGCACGATGCCCCGCTGCAGCAGCAACCGGTTCGGCAGGCGGGTGAGCGGATCGTGCAGTGCGGCCTGGGTCAGTTCCTGCTGGGCATCGGTGAGCGAGGTGCTGAGCATCGAGTTGCGCAGGCGCAGCAGTTGCGCTTCCAGCCGCTGGTCCATCCAGGACACCACCAGCACCACCGCCAGGATGGCCACGGTCAGCACCACCACCAGCATCGCCAGCCAGGTGTTCTGCAGGCCATCGCCCACCGCCGCGCCGCAGACGCTGCCTTCCGGGAAGCGGGCGGCGGCCATGCCGGTGTAGTGCATGCCGACAATGGCCAGGCCGAGCAGGCCCGCTGCGGCCAAGCGGTCGACGCTGCGGGTATGTTGCGCACGCAGCCGGAACGCGACGTACAGCGCCACCCACGATGCGGCGACGGCCACCAGCAGTGAAAGGGCCAGCCAGATCGGGTCGTAATCGATGCCCGGGCGCATGCGCAGCGCTGCCATGCCGACGTAATGCATGCCGGCGATGCCTGTGCCCATCAGCACCGCGCCCCCGGCCAGGCGCGGGTGTGGCAGTGTGCGCAGCGAGACCAGCCACAGCGCGAACACCGAGGCGGCGATGGCCATGGCCAGCGAAAGCAGGGTGATCGGCAGGTCGTAGCCCAGCGGAATCGGCAGGTCGAACGCGAGCATGCCGATGAAGTGCATGGACCAGATACCCAGGCCCATGGCGAACCCGCCGCCCAGCCGCCACCACCAGGTGGCGCCTCTGCCGGGTGCGGTGACCGTACGGCCGGCCATGGCCAACGCAGTGTATGACGCCATCACAGCGACCAGCAGCGAGATGGCCACCAGCCACGGGTTGTACGTGCCTACCAGCATGCGTCTTTCTCCCGGACCTTCCTGTCGACGGAAAAACTACGTTGGGGCATGGATGAGGCAGGCAGCCCGGCGTGCGGCTGCCAGATGCGGCGTCCCCCTGGTCGTCGCGCATTCACTCTAGCGCGAAGCAGGGGCGGAGGGGTAGAGCCGAGCATGGGCTCAGCTCTACGGATGCGCGTCACCGTGTGACGGCGCCCGCCGCCTCGAAGGCCGCATCGAACAGCCGCTGCACCGGCGGCCCCATCTCGCCCACCAGCAGTGCCAGCAGCACCAGGCCCAGCAGCAGCGACACCGGCAGGCCCAGCTGGATCGGATTCAATGCCGGTGCGGCACGTGCCAGTACGCCAAAGGCCAGGTTCACCGCCAGCATCGCCACGGTCAGCGGGATGGCCAGGGTGAGTGCGCCGCGCAGCACGGTGAGCAACAGGGTGGGGGCAATGCTGAAGAACGCATGCGGGTCGGGCAGGGGCGCGCCGATGGGCAGCGAACGGTAGCTGTCCACCACCAGCGAAATCAGGGCCAGGTGGCCGTTTGCGGTAAAGAACAGCAGGCCGAACAGCAGGTAGAACCACTGGCCGAGGACACCGGAACTGCCGCCGCGCAGCGGATCGCTCATCTGTGCGAAGGCCAGGCCAGTGCCCTGCGCGACCATTTCGCCGGCCATTGCGCCGGCCTCGAAGATCAATCGCAGCATGAAGCCGATGGACACGCCGATGGCCAGTTCGCGGGCGATGGTCAGTACGGTGGCGGCATCAAAACCGGTCCATTCCGGTACCGGCGGCAGCAGGGGCGCCAGGGCAATGGACAGGGTGCCGGCCAGGATCACGCGGATGCGTGCCGGCACCGCGCGGGTGCCGATCATCGGCATGGCCATCGCGACGGCGCCGATGCGCAGCATCGTCCACAGCACCGTGGCAATCATGCCGAAGGCCTGCAGGCCGTCGGCAGCCATCTGCGTGGCGGCATCCATCAGCGCGCCCGTCCTAGCCGATCAGGTGGGGAATGCGCTGGAACAGCAGCGTGGTGAATTCGACCAGATGGCCGATCAGCAGGCTGCCCAGCGCGAACAGCACCGCCGTCAATGCGGCGGCTTTGGCGACGAAGGCGATGGTCGGCTCGTTGAGCTGGGTCGCGGCCTGGACCACGCCCACCACAACGCCCACCACCAGCACGGTCAGCAGCAGCGGGCCGGCCACCCACAACACGGTGATCAGGCCGCCACGCAGTTCGGTCAAGGCAAGTTCGGGAGACATTCGGGTTCCATCTGCTTTTGTAGCGTCGAGCGTTGCTCGACTGCCGTTGCTTGAATCACGCTGGATTGATTCACGCCGGATTGAAGCTGGCCGCCAACGTACCCACCGTCAGTACCCAGCCATCGACCAGAACGAACAGCAGAATCTTGAACGGCGCCGAGACCAGCATCGGCGACAGCATCATCATGCCCATCGACATCAGCACGCTGGCCACCACCAGATCGATGATCACGAACGGAATGAAGATGAGGAAGCCGATCTCGAAGGCGGTCTTCAGTTCGCTGGTGACGAACGAGGCGACCAGCACCGGGAACGGAATCGCGTCGGGGCTGGCATAGGTGCCATGCCCGGCGATGCCGGCGAAGGTCATCAGGTCGGTTTCGCGGATCTGCGCCAGCATGAAGCCGCGCAACGGCTGCGTGGTCAGCGTCCAGGCGGTCTGGAAGTCGATGTCGCCGTTGAGGTAGGGCGCCATGCCCGTGCTCCAGGCCTTGTCCCAGGTCGGCAGCATGATCATGGCGGTCAGGAACAGGGCCAGGCCCAGCAGCACCTGGTTGGACGGCGTCTGCCCGGTGCCCAGCGCCTGGCGCAGCAGGCCCAGCACGATGATGATGCGGGTGAACGAGGTCAGCACCAGCAGCATCGAGGGGATCAGGGTGATCGCCGTCATCAGCAGCAGGGTCTGCAGCGGCAGACTGACCGGCTGGCCGCCGATCCTGCCGACGTTGACGTCGGGCAGTGCGGCCGGCGCGCCGGGCGCGGCGAAGGCCAGCGCGGGCAGCAGGCACAGGGCGATCAACAGCAGCCACGTCAGTGCGGTGGCGGGGCGGGTACGGGCGACACGCATGTCAGGGGTCCTTGCGCAGCCGCTGTTGCAGCAGCTGGGCGAAATTCGACAGGTTTTTCAGGTCCGGCACGCGCACCGGCGCGGGCGGCGGCAGCGGCTCGGAAAGGGTGTGCAGGGTGTTGATGCTGCCGGCGGTCACGCCCAGCAGCAGCTGCTGGCCATTGACCTCCACCACCACCACGCGCTCCTTGGCGCCTACGTTCAGGCTGGCCACCAGCTTCATGCCTTCCGGCGGGCGGAAGCCGCTGCCCGGCATGCGCTTGAGCAGCCAGCCGAGGCCGACCACCAGCGCCAGCACCGCGACCAGGGCCAGCACCGCGCCGAACAGGCTGGGGGCACTGGCCGCATGCTGGCCGATCTGCGGCGAGGTTCTGGCGGCGGCCTGGGCAGTGGCGAGCAGCAGGCTCAACGCAGTCTCCGGATGCGCTCGCTCGGGCTGACCACGTCGGTCAGGCGGACGCCGAAGCGATCGTTGATCACTACCACTTCGCCGTGGGCGATCAGCGTGCCGTTGACGAACACGTCCAGCGATTCACCCGCGCCGCGTTCCAGTTCCACCACCGAGCCCTGGTTGAGCTGCAGCAGGTTGCGGATCGGCAGGCGGGCGCGGCCGACTTCCAGCGACAGGGTCACCGGCACGTCGAGGATCACGTCCAGGTTCAGGTCCGGGCCGTTCGACTCATCAGCCTGCAGGTTGCCGAACTGGGCCGGGGTCGGTTCGATGGCGTCGATATCGTTCATTGCGGGTCTTCCTGGATGACGGGTACGCGCGGACGGGTGCCCGGCGGATGGGTAGCGGTGATCTTTACGGCGTTCATGCCGTTGGCGATGCCGAATTCGCCGGTGAACACGGGGATGTTCTCCACGCACAGCGGCACCTGCGGGTTCAGCTCGATCGGCAGGATGTCGCCGACCTTCAGCTGGGTCAGGTCGCGCAGGGTCATGCGCTTGCTGGCCAGCACGCTGGACAGGGTCACTTCGGCGATGTTGAGCTGCTCGCGCAGCATCACGCCCCAGCTGGCATCGCGGTCGTTGCGGTCGCTCTGGATGCCGGCATCGAGCAGTTCGCGGATCGGCTCGAGCATCGAATAGGGCAGGGTGACGTGGATGTCACCGCCACCGCCGTCGAGCTCGACGTGCAGGCGGCACACCACCACGTATTCGCGGGGCGTCACGATGTTGGCGAAGTGCGGGTTGATTTCCGAATTGATGTACTCGAAATCCACTTCCATCACCGGCGCCCAGGCCTCGCGCAGATCGGCGAAGGTCTGCTTCAGCAGCAGCTGGATCACCCGCATTTCGGTCGCGGTGAATTCGCGGCCTTCAATGCGCGTGGGGTAACGCCCGTCACCGCCGAAGAAGTTGTCGACGATGGCGAACACCAGGGTGGGCTCGAACACGATCAGACCGGTGCCACGCAGCGGCTTGAAGCGGATCAGGTTGAGGTTGGTCGGCACATACAACGAGTGCATGTAATCGTTGAACTTGATCAGTTCGATGCCGCGCACCGACAGTTCGGCCGAGCGTCGGATCAGGTTGAACAGGCCGATCCGCCACAGGCGCGCGAAACGCTCGTGGACCATTTCCAGGGTCGGCATGCGACCGCGGATGATGCGGTCCTGGCTGGCGAAATCGTACGACCGCGCCTCGCCACTGGGCACATCCGGTTCGGTTTCGACCGCGCCACTGTCCACGCCATGGAGCAGGGCATCGATCTCATCCTGGGACAGCAGGTCATTCATCGGGGGCAGCCCTTACTGGGTCACGAAGCTGGTGAACAGCAGATCGTCGGCGCCGTTGCTGCCGGTTTCGGCCTTGAGCACCTTCTGCACTTCGGCCAGCGAATCGGCCTGCAGCTTCTGCTTGCCGGCGATGTCGGCGATCTGATCGGAGGTGACCTGCGAGAACAGCATCAGCAGCCGTGCGCGGATGGCCGGGGCGTGGGTCTTGATGGCTTCCAGCGCGGCCGGGTCGCGGGTCATCAGCTGCACTTCCACCTGCAGGTAGCGCGGGCCGTCCAGCGAACCGTTGAGGTTGACCACGAAGGCCGGATCGAGCGCGAAGTACTGGGCCGGGGCCGGGGTCGCGCCCTTCTTCGGGGTATCGGCCTTCTTTTCTTCGTGCGAGGACTGGGTAAAGAACCAGACGCCGCCGCCAGCGGCACCTGCGGCCAGCACGGCCACCAGGGCGGTGATCAACAGCGGACTGCGCGTCTTGGCGGTCTTGTCCTTGTCGGCGGTCTTCTTGGTTTTGTCAGCGGCTGCGGCCACGAGGTGAAGCTCCTGAGGGTTGCTTCACCGGGATATGCAAGGGGTGTGCCGCAGTGCGGGGGAGGGGTGCGACGGAATTCCGTCGGTGCCCCGGTTCCGGTAGTGGCCAACCTTGGTTGGCCGCCGGTTACGCGTAGGCGTCGAGCAGCCCGCGCTGGCGCATCAGCTGTGCGGCCGACACCGTGGTGTCGCCCCGCGACGGTTCTCCGTCGCCGCCGGCCAGGCCGCTCGTGCCGCCGGGCTGCGCCGACGGATTGCCGTCGCCGCTGTTCTGCTGGCCGACATCGGCATGGGCCAGCTGGAAGCCCTGTTCGCCCAGCAGTTCGCGCAGGCGCGGCAGGCTGCTTTCCAGCGCATGGCGCACGTCCACGTGCGGGCTGCTGAAGCTGGCGTGGACCTTGTCGCCATTCATCTGCAGGCGCACATCCACCGGGCCGAGGTCTTCCGGGTTCAGGCGGATATGGGCGTGGCCGATCTTCTGGTCGGCCAGCCAGCTGAGGCGCGCACCGACCGCTTGGTCGAAGCCGTCGTCACCCAGGGTCGGCGTGGGTGTCGGTTCGCCATCGAAGACCGGCGTGCTGGCCAGCGCGGCCTTCAGGTCCTGCAGCGCGGGGGGCAGGGGAAGCTGCAGCGGGGTGGGTGGGGTGCGATCACCGATCAGCAGGCCGTCGCTGTCGTCGGCGCCATCCAGCGCCTGCTGGCCGAGGACCATGTCCGGCAGCGGCTGGGTGACGATGTCGCCATCAGTGTCGGCCGCTGCGGTGGTGGTAGCCGTGGCCGCAGCCGTGCCGGCAGCCAGCGCCGCCGCCGTGGGCAGACCGGTGGCCGGCAATGACGGGGCTGCGGCAGCCAGGTCCGCGTCGCCGCCCTCCGTCGTTGCCACGGGTGTCGCGGCGACGGCGTCGGTGGGCACCGGCACGGCCAGCACCAAGCCGGCCAGGCCGAGTGGCGGCCACGGCGCGTCTTCGCTTTCCGTCGCTGTGTCCTTGTCGTCCGTCGAAGTCTGGGCGGGCGGCGCGCCAGCGGCCGTCGTTTCGGTGGCCGCGGCGTCGCTGTCCGGGGCGCTGCTGCCAGGCGTGTCCGCGCCGCCGTCCGGGTTGGCCGGCGCGCTGTTGGGCGATGGGGCCTTGCTGGCCGGCTGGGGCTTCGCCGCTGTTTCGGGCGCGCCCTGCAGCATCTGCCCGAAGTCCTTGCCGCTGCCCGTGCTGCGCGCGGTGCTGGGCGTGCTGCTGGCGGTGCCGCCGGTGCCGGTGCTGCTGGACAAGGCGGAGGGCATCACGGCCGGCTCCCCTGTTCGCCACCGTCGGGCTCGGCGGTCTGCGCCAGCCGAGCCCGGCGGGCGCCGATGTCGTCCATCTCGCGCTGGTCGCGGCGGTCGGTCACCACCTTCTCCTGGGCCCGGTAGCTGGCGGCCAACTGTTCCAGCACGGCCTTGTCACGGCTGGCCAGGATCAGGCGCGCACGTTCGGCTTCCACCTTCTCGCGGTTGCCGTTCACAGTGGCCTGCTGCTGTTCCACCGCACTGTCGAGGCGGTCGAGGAAGGCACGCCGGTTCAGCAGCTGTGCGGGGCTGGTGGCCGCCATTTGTGCATTCGCATACTCCTCGGCGTAACGGCGAAGCTCGTCCAGGCGCGACAGATGGGTATCGAGCACGCGCTGGCGTTCGGCCAGATCGCGTGCCACGGCGTCTTCGTGTTCCTGGGCCCGCTTCAGCAGCGGATCGATGCGCTTGGACTGTGTCATGGTTCGGCTCTCTTAATCCACCAGGCGCTGCAGCGCGGCCTGGCTGTGCGGAAGATCGGCGGCCTTGGCCACGTCCTGGCCCAGGAACTCCATGATTTCCGGCCAGCGTTCCAGGGCTTCATCGGTGGCGGCGTCGTTGCCGCGCTGGTAGGCGCCGATCGCAATGAGGTCGCGGTTGGAGGAATAGGCCGAGACCAGCCGCTTCAGCTTGCGGATGCGCAGGCGCCACGGTTCGTCGGCAATTTCGGTGACCACGCGGCTGACCGACGATTCGACGTCGATGGCCGGGTACAGGCCGCTGTCGGCGACCCGGCGCGACAGCAGGATGTGGCCGTCAAGGATGGCGCGCGCCGCATCGGCGATCGGGTCCTGCGGGTCGTCGCCTTCGGTCAGTACCGTGTAGAACGCGGTGATCGAGCCCCGGCCCTTGGCGCCGTTGCCGGCACGTTCCACCAGCGCTGGCAGTTTGGCGAACACCGAGGGCGGGTAGCCGCGGGTGGTCGGCGGCTCGCCTACCGACAGGCCGATCTCGCGCTGGGCCTGGGCAAAGCGGGTCAGCGAATCCATCAGCAGCAGCACGTTCAGGCCCTGGTCGCGGAACCACTCGGCGATGGCCGTGGCGCGGTAGGCGCCATGCAGGCGCGCCAGCGGCGGTCGGTCGGCCGGGCTGGCCACCACCACGGCGCGGCGCAGGCCTTCCTCGCCCAGCGTGGTTTCGACGAAATCGCGGACTTCGCGGCCACGTTCACCGATCAGCCCGACCACGATGACGTCGGCGGCGGTGTAGCGGGTCATCATGCCCAGCAGCGTCGATTTGCCGACGCCGGAACCGGCGAACAGGCCCACGCGCTGGCCGCGGCCGATCGGCAGCAGGGCATTGATGGCGCGCACACCCACGTCCAGCGGCTGGGTGATGGGTTCGCGCGCGAGCGGATTGATGGAGACGCCGGCCATGCCGACATGGCCTTCGGCGCGGATCGGACCCTTGCCATCCAGCGGCACGCCATCGCTGTCAATCACGCGGCCGAGCAGGCCTTCGCCCACTTCCACGCCGCCACGGCGCGCCGAGGGCACGACGCGTGCGTTGGGCAGCAGGCCATGCAGTTCGGCGCTGGGCATCAGGTAGGTGCGTTCGCCGGCAAAGCCGACCACTTCCGCATCGACCCAGCCGCCATCGACCACTTCCACCTTGCAGCTGGCCCCCAGCGGGGCTTCGCAGCCGACCGCTTCCAGGGTCAGGCCGACCGCGCGGCGCAGCACGCCTTCGCGGATCAGGCCCCGGCCATGGGCAGTGTCCACGCGCAGGCCGTCCAGGCGGCGGGCCAGGCGCAGGTTGCGGGCCATGGCCCAATCGGTGGGCGGCGGAGGCAGGTTCGCTTCAGGGGTCATGGAGTGGCTCCGGTCTGGCGGATCACGGCGTCCAGGGCGCCGCGCAGGCGGGCTTCGAGGGTGCCGTCGATGCGCACGGCTTCGGCGTGCACGCGCAGGTCGCCACGGCTCAGGCTGGTGTCGGGTACCAGGCGCTGGGTGGGTGACAGGGTGATCAGCGGCGCCAGCGCGGCGATGTCATCCGGGTGCAGGCGCACTTCCACTTCACGCGTGCTGCCGCCCACGGCATCCACCGCTTCGCCCACCAGCTGTGCTAGCAGTGCCGGGTCCGCTTCGTAGGCGCGACCCACCAGCGCACCAGCAATGCGTACCGCCAGTTCGCCCAGCGCGCCGACCACTTCGTTTTCCAGTCGCACCAGCGGCCGGCTGAAGTTGTCCAGGATGCCTTCCATCTGTGCGATCAGGCGGCGGATCTCCGCCTGGCCCTGGCCGTAGCCATCGGCATGGCCCTGCTGGAAGCCTTCCTTTTCGGCGCTGTCCTGGATGGCCTGGATTTCCTCCAGCGTCGGCAGCTGCAGGACCGGCTCCGGTTCGTGCTCGGGATCCGGTTCGGTGAGCGCGAAAACATCTTCCGGTTCCAGCGCCGGTTGCGGCTGGGCCAGCAGATCAGGGGCGAGCCAGCGCACGACGTTGCTCACAGCATGGCCTCCGCGCTGCCACCGATGGTGACGGTGCCTTCATCGGCCATGCGCTTGACGATGGCCAGGATTTCGCGCTGCGCACCTTCCACGTCGGACAGGCGCACCGGCCCGCGGGCTTCCATGTCTTCCAGCAGGATTTCGGCGGCACGCTGCGACATGTTGCGGGTGATCTTGTCGCGCACCTTGATGTCCGCGCCACGCAGGGCCAGGCCCAGGCGCTCGCCGCTCACTTCGCGCAGCACCAGCTGCATTTCGCGGTCGTCCAGGTCCACCAGATCGTCGAAGACGAACATCAGGTCCTGGATGCGGCCACTGAGCGGCGCATCGATGCGCGCGATCTCGCCGAGGATCGCCTGGTCCTGGCCGCTTTCCATGAAGTTGAGGATGTTGGCCGCGCACTGCACGCCGCCGATGTTGGACGACTTCAGGTTCTGGTTGCCGGCGAACTGGCGTTCCATGATCTCGTTCAGTTCATTCAGTGCGTTCGGCGGAATGCCGTCGAGGGTGGCGATGCGCAGCAGCACGTCCACGCGGGTACGGTCGGGCAGTAGTTTCAGGGCATCGGCGGCCTGGTCGGTTTCCAGGTGGGCCATCACGATGGCGATGATCTGCGGGTGCTCGTTGCGCACCAGGTCGGCCACCGCACGCGGGTCCATCCACTTCAGCGCATCCAGGCCGGTGGTGTTGCGGCCCAGCAGGATGCGGTCGATCAGGCCGCTGGCCTTCTCGCTGCCCAGCGCCTGGATCAGCATGTTGCGGATGTAGTCATCCGAGCCCACGCCCAGCGAGGTCTTCGAGCCCAGTTCCTGGGTGAACTGGTCCATCACCCGGCCCACCTGGTCGCGGGTGATGTCGGTCATGGTGGCCATGGCGATGCCGATCTTCTGCACTTCCTTGGGTTCCATGTGGCGCAGCACTTCAGCCGCATCCAATTCACCCAGGGACAGCAGCAGCACGGCAGCGCGCTGCACGCCGGTCAGCGGTACATCAGTCATTGGCCACCCAGCCCTTGACCACCTGGGCCACGCGCTTGGAGTCGGTCTTCACGGCTTCACGGGCCATCCGCAGTCGTTCCTCATATGAATCCACCGGCAGGGCCAATGCTTCCGGCCCGCCCAGGCTGGCCCGGTCGGCGCCCAGCGCCGGCAGCGGGGTGCCATCGTCGTCCACCAGCTGCACGTCCGCGGTATGCGGTTCCAGTGCAGCGTCCTCGTCCTTCTTGTTCTGCCCGGTGATGCCGCGCAGTGCCGGGCGCAGCACGCCGAACAGCAGCGCCAGCACCACCACTGCGCCCAGCAGCATGCGGCCGGCGTCGAACACCCATGGCAGCTCCCACCAGGCCGGGCCTTCCACCGGGGTGGTGTCGCGCACGAACGGCGCGTTCATCACCGACACGGTGTCGCCACGTTCGGCATTGAAGCCCACCGCCTGTTTCACCAGTGCTTCGACGCGGGTCAGTTCGGCGGCGGCCAGCGGCTGCGGGGTCACCTTGCCGTTGGCACCGGCACGCGGCACGTTGTCCACCAGCACCGCCACCGAAACGCGCTTGATGCGGCCGGCCGGCTGGCGGGTGTGCTGCAGGGTGCGGTCCAGCTCGTAGTTGCGGGTGGCGTTCTTGCTGCTTTCGGTCGGTGCCTGCGCGGTGGGCGGTGCGGCCTGCTGGCCCGGCGGGCTGTTGCTGGTGGCACCCGGTACGCCCTGCGGGCCCGGGGTGCTGGTGGTGTTCTCGCTCATCTGCTCGCTGCGCAGCTTCTGCGGTTCACCGTTGTAGAGCTCGTGGGCTTCCTCGGTCACCGAGAAATCCATGTCCACGCTCACTTCCGGATTGACGCGGCCGGGGCCGGTCATCGGTTCCAGCAGCTCGCGGATGCGCTGGTTGAAGGAGGTTTCCTGGCGGCGCACCTGCTCGAACTGGGCCGCGTTCACCGCGGCTTCGCTGTTGGGGTCGCTGACGCTGAGCATGCGGCCGCTCTGGTCGACGATGGTCACCCGCTCGGGGGCCAGATCGGGAATGCTGGCGGCCACCATGTGCACGATGGCATCGACCTGGCTGCGCTCCAGCTGCTGGCCACCCCGCAGTTCCAGGGTGACCGAGGCACTGGCTACGTCACGCTGGCGGGTGAAGGCGCTGGGCTTGGGAATGGCCAGGTGCACGCGCGAATCGCGCACCGGGCGCAGGGTGTTGATGGTGCGCGACAGCTCGGTTTCCAGCGCGTGCTGGTAGCGCGCGCTTTCCACGAACTGGCTGACGCCAAAGCCTGGGTCACGTTCCATCAGCTCGAAGCCGAGCTTGCCGCTGTCGGTCAGGCCGGAGCCGGCCAGCTTCAGGCGCGCATCGTGCAGGTTCTTTTCCGGCACGGTGATGCCACCCGTTGCCGGATCGAGCTCGAACGGAATCTGCGCGGCGCGCAGCAGGTCGGTGGCCTCAGCCGTAGCCTTCTGGTCCAGGCCGGTGTACAGCGGAACCATGCCCGGCTTCTGCGACCAGAAGAACACGAACAGGCCTGCCGCCACCGCCACCGCGATCATCGCCATCAGGCCCAGGCGGCGGGTGATCTGCAGACTCTGCAGACGGTCGAACCACTGCCCGGCCTTTTCGGCGTTCAGTGTTTCCTTGGAGAGCGTCAGTGCCATGCGTCAATGTTCCTTACAGCGGCATGTTCATCACGTCCTGGTAGGCCTGGACGAGACGGTTGCGGACTTCCACGGTGGCGCGGAAGGCGATCTGGGACTGCTGCGAGGCGACCATCACCTTGGCCAGGTCGGCGCCGGGCTCACCCAGCTCGAAGGCCTTGGCCAGCGCGCCGGATTTCTGCTGCGCATCGTTGACGCCGGCGATGGCGCCGCGCAGGGTTTCGGTGAAGCTGGCGGGCTGGACCTGCGGTGCGTCCAGCACCGTGCCCGGCAGGGCATTGCTACGCGGCGCTTCGGCCAGCGGGTTGAGCGCCGCCGGCTGTCCCATCTGGGTCTGATAGGAGCGGATCTGGGAGAGGATCGAAGTGACGGAGTGGGACATCTGCAACGGTTCCAGAAACAGGGATGGGGGTATTCGTCTGGAAGCAGTGCAAGCGGCGTGCCGAAACGCCTTTTCGATTCAGTGACGTGAGGGCCTGTATCCGGTAGCGCCGGCCGCTGGCCGGCAACCGCAGCGCCGCCGAATGGGGTCAGATCCCGTTGCGCGGCAACGGGCTCTGACCCGGGCATCAGGCGCCAGTTCCCCGGCGTCGGTTTTTTGGCCTAGGGCTGCAACGTCCAGTGGCCGGAATTCTGGCGCTGGCGCGGTGCCAGGGGGCCGTCGTGCTGGGTATAGATGAAGCGCCCCTGGCGATCGGTCAGGCAGCTCAGCAGCAGGGTGTAGCGGGCGGGACCCGCAGGATGGGCCTCGCTCATCTCTACTTCCGCGATATGCGGTGCCAGGCGGCGATAGCGGTAGTTGCCGCCGATGCGGATGCCGGTGCCCAGAACGTCAAGCGTGTAGGCGGCAGCGCCGAAGCTGACCTGCACCATGCGGCCGGCATTGGGATTGTCGGATGCGTACAGCGGGTCGCTGAGGTTGGTGAACTGGCGCCGATCGAGGGTGACAGGCAGGGTGCAGTCGGCGGCCATGGCCAGGGCGGGGCAGAGCAGGGCGGCAAACAACGTGATGCGGTACATGAAGCATCTCCTTGGGATGGTCCGCTCATGCTCCGCAGTCGCGTTGGCTGCTGTCTGTAGGACGACTTGCAAATGCACAGAGGTCGGATCCCTGTCCGACGGAAAGGGATCCGACCCCTGTGGGATCGCTCGGGTCAGAGCCCTTCCTGCGGAAGGGATCCGACCCCGGTGGCGGGTGCTCAGCTGGCCAGTTCGGCCTGCTCACGTTCGATGCCGTACTTGCGCAGCTTCTCCACCAGGGTGGTGCGGCGCAGGCCCAGCAGCTGGGCGGCATGGGCGACCACGCCCTGGGTGCGTTCCAGTGCTTCGTTGATCAGGCCCAGTTCGATCGTTGCCATGTGGTTGCGCAGGTCCAGGCCGTCGTCGGGCAGGGCGGCCGGGGCATTGCCGCGGTTCACGGCGATGCCATGTTCCAGCGCCGGCTGGCCGCCGCTGCCGGGGGTGTGGAAGGAGAAGCTGCGCAGGTCCAGGCGCTCCTCGGAAGCGGCCACCGGTGCCGGTGCAGGGGCGGCTACCGGTGCCAGTGCGGCGTCGCCACGGTAGCGGGCGGGCAGATCCTGCACGCGCACCGAACCACCCGGGTGCAGCACCGCCAGACGCTCGACCAGGTTGGTCAGTTCGCGCACGTTGCCCGGCCATTCGTAGCTGGCCAGGGCCTGCAGCGCTTCCGGGGTGAAGCGCACTTCGCCGCGACCGGTGCGGCCGAGCTGCATGGCAATGGTTTCCACCAGCGCGGGCAGGTCCTCACGGCGCTCGCGCAGTGCCGGCACTTCGATGGGGAACACGTTGAGGCGGTAGAACAGATCCTCGCGGAACTTGCCTTCGGCAATACGGGTTTCCAGATCGCGGTGGGTGGCGGCGACCACGCGCACGTTGCAGCGGATGGTCTGGTTGCCGCCCACGCGCTCGAAGCTGCGTTCCTGCAGCACGCGCAGCAGCTTGACCTGCATCGGCAGGCTCATGTCACCGATTTCATCCAGCAGCAGGGTGCCGCCTTCGGCCATCTCGAAACGACCCTTGCGAGCCGTCAGCGCGCCGGTGAAAGCGCCTTTTTCGTGACCGAACAGTTCGCTTTCCAGCAGGTCGGCGGGAATGGCGCCGCAGTTGATCGCGACGAACGGTCCATCCCGGCGCGGCGAGCGCTGGTGGATCGAACGCGAGACCACTTCCTTGCCGGTGCCCGATTCGCCCAGCACCAGCACGGTGGTATCGAAGGCGGCCACCTGTTCGATCATGGTGCGCAGTCCGGTCACGGCCGGGCCGTTGCCGGTCGGGCCCTGGTCCTGCACGGCGCCGGCCTGGTGCTCGGCATCCAGGCGCTTCAGGCTGGCCCGGCGCAGCAGGGCTTCCATCTGCGCATGGCGCAGCGGGGCTTCCAGCGGCCAGATGTTGGCTTCGTGCAGGCCGTGCTGCCGGGCAAATGCCGCAGCTTCACCATCGGCCAGCAGCACCGGCGGCGGCAGGCTGCTGCCGCCCAGCCAGGCATACAGCGCGGTGCTGGCCGCGCTGTCGTCCAGGCTGCCGACAATCACCGCCATCCAGTCATTCTGGCGCTGCCGGCCCAGGTCGAAATCGGCTGCGTCGGAGACCCAGCGCGGGTTGAAATCCATGAATTCCAGCAGGGCAACGGTGCGCTCGGCACGCACGGCGTCGTTGTCCAGCACAAGGATGCGCGATTCACTCACGATCGATTCTCCCTGAGGCCTTCCAGGATCGGCATGACTTCCTGGATGTACGACAACTTGCTGACGAAATTATCGGCGCCGGCGCGCAGCGCATGTTCGCGGTGCTCGACGTCGTCGAAGTGGCTGGCGATGACGATGTACGGGGCATCATCCTGCGACTTGATCAGGCGGGTCGCCTGCAGGCCACCCATTTCCGGCATCGCCAGGTCCATCAGCACCACCTGCGGGCGCAGCGACTCGGAACGCTCGATGGCTTCCAGGCCGTTGCCGGCGCTGCCGACGATCTGCAGCCAGTCGATCTTGCGGAAGTGGCGCATCGCCGCGTTGATGAATCCCTCATGGTCATCGACCAGCAGGACTGTGAGCTTGTTCATGTCCAACATCCTTTTCAGCCCACTCGGGCCAGCTGTGGTTGCCTGGCGCTGAGCCGGCGCCGTTCGCGGGCCGGGGCGATATCCAGTTGTTCGCGGTATTTTGCGACGGTTCGGCGGGCAATGTTCACCCCCTGGCGGGACAGCAGGGCGGCAATGGCCTCGTCAGCCAGCGGGCGACCGGCCGGTTCGGCGTCGATCAGGCGGCGCACCATGGCCTTGACGGCCTGGCCGGACACGCTGGCACCTTCCAGGCGCACAGCGAAGAAGTGCTTCAGCTCGAACGTGCCGCGCGGGGTCTGCAGGAACTTGCCGGTGGTGATACGCGACACCGTGGATTCGTGCATGCCGATCTCCTCCGCCACTTCCTTCAGGGTCAGCGGGGCCATGGCTTCTTCACCCCGCACCAGGAACGCGGCCTGACGTTCGACGATCACCCGCGCCGTGCGCAGCAGGGTGTCGTAGCGCATCGACAGGCCGCGGCTGAACCAGCGCGCTTCCTGCAGCATCTCGCGCAGGGCCGGGGCCGCATCGCTGGTCTCGGCCAGCGCCTGCTCGTACTGGGTGTTGATCGACACGCGGCGGCTGGTGGCCGGGTTCAGCGCAACTTTCCATTGGTCGTCGGCGTGCCAGGCGACCACATCCGGCACCACCACGGCATTGCGCTCGGGAAGCAGGCTGTCGCCCGGGCGGGGCTGCAGCGAGAGGATCAGGCGCACCGCTTCGCGTACGTCATCCACTTCGGCGTCGTGCTGCCGGGCGAGGGCGGAGTAATCATGGGCGGCCAGCGCATCGAGCGCGCCTTCCAGGATGCGCGCGGCCAGGTGGCGGGCCGGCACCACGCCGTGCAGGCTGTACAGCTGTGCAAGCAGGCACTCGCGCAGATCCTGCGCGGCCATGCCGGCCGGTTCGCCGTGCAGCAGCTGCTGGCGGATGGCTTCCACGCCAGCGCCGTCGATATCGAACTGAGCGCTGGCCAGCAGCTGCAGCTGGTCGAGCGGGGCCTGCAGGTAGCCCGCTTCGTCGCAGTGTTCCAGCCAGAATGCCGCGACCGCCAGCTCGCGTTCGTCAAGATCCAGCGCCAGGCGCTGCAGCACGCGCAGCTGCGGGTCGGTGGACTCGCCGGCGGCGATGCGGGCCATCCGGTCGTCGTCGCCGTCCTGCCAGCTGGTGCCGGCCACGTCCCACATCGACGACTCGGGCAGCTCATCAAAGGCAGCCGTTTCCAGCGTGGTGGCGGTGGCGTCGGTGGGGTCGGCAGCCGGGGCTTCGGCCTCCTCGATTTCCAGCAGCGGGTTGGAATCCAGCAACCGCTGGATTTCCTGTTCCAGGTGCAGGCCATCCAGCTGCAGCAGCCGGATGGACTGCAGCAACTGCGGCGTGATGTGAAGCGTCTGGCCCAGCTGGGTCGAAAGTGCAGCCTTCATGACAGTTCCCCGGCGCCGCTCCCCGACGCCTTGTGGAACACATCTTGCTTCTGATCCCGGACAGGCGGAATCGGGGGGTTCCTGAGTGAGTTGGTGGTGGTCCCGACAGGGTGTAGGGGTATTCCTTACATCGGCGCGGGAAGTTGACGAAGGCTGGCGCCAAGTTGTTGATTTGTGGTGCGCGACGGGCGGCCTGGCACCGCGTGCGCGTACGGAATTCCGTCAGGGGGTGTCAGGGTGACGGCATTCCGGCGCCTGCGGGTGCCCAACCCTGCGCTCGGCACCCGGCACCCGGCGGGGTAGAGTCGACCGTTGGTCGACTTCCGCGCGAAGCGCGTGATTTCCGGGCCTGTTACGAAGAGCAGTCGACTGACAGTCGACTCTACCGGGCCGGCGGGTCATCCGCCGCGCAACCGGTCATTCCAGCTCGTGCTGGTGGCGCGCTGCCAGCAGCAGCAGATCGTTGGCGCGGCGGCAGCCGAGCGATTCCATCATGCGGGCGCGGTGCGTCTCCACCGTCTTTACGCTGATGCCCAGGTCTGCAGCGATTTCCTTGTTGCTCTCACCCTTGCCGATGCGGCGCAGGATTTCCCGCTGCCGGGGTGACAGCGCGGCAATGCCGGTGGGCTTCTCGCGGCCCAGCATGGGCGCCAGCATCTTGGCCGAGATCTGCGGACTGAGGAACACCTGGCCGGCATGCGCGGCGCGCAGCGCCAGTTCCAGCTCCTGCGGGGCGGCATCCTTCACCACGAAACCCACGGCGCCACGGTCCAGTGCATCACGCACATGGGCGGCATCGTCATGCATGGTCATCATCACGATGCGCGTACCTGGCGCGCGCAGGCGGATGTCGCTCAGCGCTTCCAGGCCGGTACGGCCGGGCAGCGAAAGATCCATCAGGACCACGTCCGGTGCGTGCTGCAGGGCCATCTGCAACGCTTGTTCGGCGTTGCTGGCCTCGGCCACCAGCTGCACGTCGGCAAACCCCTGCAGCAGCCGCGCCAGGCCAGCGCGAACCAGGGTGTGATCGTCGACGATGAGAACTCGCACAGGCACGTTGCAGGTCCGTAAGGGGAGTCCACCTTAACTTAGCTGAACGGGCACGCCAAGAGCAGTCCGTCCCGCTTCCGGGTGGCAGGTTTCAGCGCGTGCGTCGCGCTTCGGCAACCTGACGCCGATGCAAACGGAACAAGTGACGTTCCATGGCCATTTCCAGGCCATCGCCCAGGCGGTTGAAGCGCAGCCACAGGAAATGGCCGCCGCTGCCATCGGCCGCTTCGGCGATGACGTCCACGGGCAGGTCGATGTTGTCCGGCAACCACTCGCTGGGCTGCAGGCGCACCACGCCGGCCTGGCCGGGCAGGGCGCCGCTGCGGGGGCCCAGCTGCAGGCGGATGCCACGGCGCGACCAGCGCACCGGGCGCAGGGGCAGGTCGTGACCCTGCTGGCGCACCAGGCGGCCCAGCAGCACCAGGGTCAGGTCAAGCTTGGCTTCCAGCCGCTGGATCTGCAGCGTGGCTTCGCTGCGCTCATCGTGCTCGTCCACGCGGCTGTCTTCCACCAGCGCCAGGCTGCGCAGCAGGCCCTCGGCGCTGCTGGTGCGGCCGAAGGCGCTGCCGGCCTGGAACTCGGCCGGCAGGGCCAGCTCGCAGCTGAGCGTTTCGTCGAACAGCTCGCTCTCGGCCGGGTGGTGCAGCGACGTGGTCGGCAGCAGGGTCATGCCAGCGATTCTGCCTTGCGGTACGCATGGGCGGCGCGAAGGGAGGTGCGCCCGGCGTTGAGGTGGCGGGCAGCGGTATCACGCAGTTCGCACATTTCGTCCATTACGGCGTGCTGCAGGGCGAGCAGGCGGGTGATTTCCTGGATGGAGATCGGCGAGATCGGATGGGCGAACAGACCCCGCACGTCGCGGTCGTAGCTCTCCACCAGCCGCTCGGCTTCGTCATGGGAACCGCTGTGCACCGCCGTGCGCAGGCCCTCCAGCGACTGTGCCAGCGCCTGGATGCTCGCAGAAACGTCCATCGATCAGGCCTCCGCCGGCGAGGCGGCGTGGCGCTGGTCGGCGGGGATGGCGGCCCATGCGGACTCGATCTCCACCAGCAGCCCCAGCACTTCCTGCAGCGCGACCGGATCGTTGTGCAGGTTGGCCTCGGTCAGGCGCTGCAGCATGTACTCGTAGAGCGAGGACAGGTTGCCCGCGATCTCGCCACCGGCCTCGTGGTCGATGGAGCCATTGAGGTGGCCGACGATCGCGCACGCTTCACCGATGGCGCGGCCCTTGCGCGCCTGGTCGCCCTGGCTCAGCGCTGCTTCGGCGCGTCGCACGCGCTCGCAGGCGCCGCCCAGCAGCATGGCGACAAGCTTGTGCGGGTCGGCTTCGGTGGCGCTGCTGGAAACACCTACCTTGCGGTACTGCTCAGCGAACTGGCGGCTGGTGCCGTGCATGGTTTCTTCTCCTGGATCCTGTCAGTGGCGCGCACGGGTGGACGCGTTCCAACCACTGGCGACGGCATGCGTGATTCGCGCCTGGCGTCGGGTTGTTCTTGATATCGGCGCGGTCGGGCCAACTCTTGAGTGGCCCGTTACGGTCATTTGCTGGTCTTGGCCTGCAGCGATGCCAGCTGCTGGGTCAGGTAGTCGCTGGTGCTCTGCATCTGCGCCACCAGCTGGTCCATGGCCGTGAACTGGGCGGTATAGCGCGCAGAGACCTTTTCCATTCGGGCGTCCAGGTCATCCAGCTCCTTTTCCAGCGTCTTGATCTGCTTGTTCAACGCGGTAGTGCGCTGGGTCAGCGTGCCCTGGGTGCTGTCGAGCTGGCTCTTCAGCATCGTCTGCATGCTGGTGGTCAGCGTGCCCTTCTCGCCGAACAGTGCATCCGCGGCGGCGGGATCGGCAGCCATGGTCTTGTCGAACGCGGCCGAGTCGAATGAAAGCGATCCATCCTTGCCGATGGTCACGCCCAGCGCCTTGAGCTGGTTGACGTTGGCGCTCATCTGCCCGCGCAGCTGCTGCTGCAGGCCGCGCACCATGGAATCGCCGGTCAGCACGGAGGCCGTTTCGGTGGTGGCATCGTAGGCGCTGGCCGACTTCAGCATGCTGCTGGTGGCGTTGTAGGCGGCGATGAAGGCCTGCAGGTTGGTCTTCATCGGCGTGTTGTCCTGCGCCACGGTCAGGGTCTTGGTGGTGCCGACCTCTGCCTTGGTCACCGTCAGGGTCACGCCCGGGATGATGTCGGCAATGGTGTTGCTGCTGGACGTACGGGTGAAGCCGTCAACCTTCACCACGGCATCGGTGGGTGCGACGGTCTGGGTCAGGCCGCCGGAGGTGCCGTCCCAGGTCAACTGGTCCAGGCCGCCATTGCCACCACTGCTGCTGAGCGTGATGGCACCCTTCGTGCCCGAATCAACGGCATTCAGCACCAGGTGCTGGCCGTCGTCGGCCGTGATCACGCTGGCGCTGACCCCCTTGCCGCCGGCGGCGCTGTTGATGGCCGAGGCGATGTCCGACAGCGTGCCCTTGTCCGACACGTCGATGGACAGCGTCTTGTCACCGTAGGCAACCGTCAGCGTGCCCGTGCCGATCTGGGTGTCTTTGCTGAACGCAGCGGAGGTCAGTTTCTGGTTCTGCGACAGGCTGACCACTTCGATGTTGTGGGTGCCGGCGGTCGCCGCAGTCTTGCCGGTGGTGGCATCGGTGACGATGGCGGCGGTGAAGCCGGCGTTCTCTGCGGGCGTGGCCTTGAACGTCGGCCGCGATGCACTCTTGGAGAAGGTCTCCAGGGCAGTCTGCAGGCTGGTGAGCGAACTCTTGATGCTGCCCAGCGCCGATAATTTGGCGGTCGCCGCCGTGCCGGCCGTATTGATCCGGGTTTCCGTCGGCTTGCGTTCGGCCGCAACCAGCTGGGCGACGATGGTAGTGACGTCGAGGCCGGAGCCTACAGTGCTTAGTGCCATGGGAGTTCCTTGCGAGATGCCGGTATTCCGAACACCGCCGGCCCAAAGGGAATATCGGCCGGTGCGTGGCCCACTTGAGCCATTCGGAGTGTTGTCATGCACCCGCTCCTGCAACCGGCGTGCCAGAACGCATGAAGCCCGCTTGCGCGGGCTTCATGGAGATCGGGCTGAAGGCCTTCTCTTACTGGAGCAGGCTCAGCACGCTCTGCGAGGAGCTGTTGGCCTGGGCCAGCATCGCGGTACCGGCCTGCTGCAGGATCTGCGTGCGGGTCAGTTCAGCGGTTTCCTTGGCGTAGTCGGTGTCGCGGATGCGGCTGCGCGAGGCCGACAGGTTCTCCGAGGAGGTCTGCAGGTTGGCAACCACCGAGGTGAAGCGGTTCTGCACGGCACCCAGGTCGGCGCGCGAGGAGTTGATGGTCTGCAGTGCGGCGTCGACCGAACGCATCACGGCTTCAGCACCCTTCACGTCGCTGATGTCGAAGGCGGACACGGCGGTGCCGGTGTCGCTGATGGCGACCGAAGCATCGCCACCGACGGTGAAGCCGGTGAAGGCCATGGTGCCATTCACGTTGCTCGGGGCCGCGTAGTTGATGTTCAGCGTGCCGCCGGTGGTGGCGTCAGCGGCAATACCGTACGAAGCCGAGGTTGCTGCATCGCCCGCGGTGAATGCGGTGGTGATGTTGCGGCCATCGTCAGCGATCAGGTCCAGGCCCGAACCATTGTCAACGGCGCGGACGCCGGTGCGGGACGACTGGGCGTTGATCTGCGCCATGGCGTTGGCGCGGTTCGACGCTGCATCGCCGGTGTTGGTCAGGTTGATGTTGACGCCGTTGATCTGCACCGAGTCAGCATCGCCGGCCGTGCCAGCGGCGCCGGAAGTGCCCGAAACCTTGGCAGCATTGGCGGTGACCTGCATGCCGGCGATGCCCTTGCTGGTGATGGCAGCAGCGATTGCGGCGGCATCATTGGCAATGGTGCCCAGATCGTAGTCGGTACCACCGACGTTGATCGACTTGGCTGCAGCGGTGTCGCTGGCGGTGCCAATGCCCTTGTCGAGCGCGTTCACGCCCTGGTACTGGCCCAGCGCCGAGGTGCGGGCGTTGGCAATGCCGGAGATGGCGATGGTCTGGCCGGCGTTGGCGCCGATCTGGAAGGACTTGCTGCCGAAGCTGCCGTCCAGCAGCTTGGTGCCGTTGAATTCGGTCTGGGTGGCAACGCGGTCGATTTCCGAGACCAGCTGGGTGACTTCGGCCTGCAGGGCGGCGCGGTCGGTGTCGGAGTTGGTGGCGTTGGCGGACTGGACAGCCAGTTCGCGGATACGCTGCAGGTTGTTGCCGATTTCGGTCATCGCGCCTTCAGCGGTCTGCGCCAGCGAGATGCCGTCGTTGGCGTTGCGCGAGGCAACGTCCAGGCCGCGGATCTGGGTGGTGAAACGCTCGGAGATCGCCAGGCCGGCAGCATCGTCCTTGGCGCTGTTGATGCGCAGGCCGGACGACAGGCGCTGGATGGTCGTAGCCAGCGAAGCACCGCTGGTGCCCAGGTTGCGCTGGGCATTGAGCGACATGATGTTGGTGTTGATGACTTGTGCCATGGTGGCGATTTCCTCTTTGGCGTTAGACCCGGAAGCTGTGTCCGGTACCTTTGCAGCTGGGCGGGGAGAGTCTGCAATGCCGCTGCTGATACCAATAACGGCAACCCATCGCGGGCCTTTAGAGGGAATTGACAATTCGTGAGGCCGCGCACGCGCCGGGCATCTGGCCTCCCTGAACGAACAGGGCCCTCCAATGGAGGGCCCTGGTGGTCCAGCTGTCAGTAACGCTTACTGCTGCAGCAGGCTCAGCACGCTCTGGGTGGAGGTGTTGGCCTGGGCCAGCATCGCGGTGCCGGCCTGCTGCAGGATCTGCGTGCGGGTCAGTTCAGCGGTTTCCTTGGCGTAGTCGGCGTCACGAATACGGCTGCGCGAAGCAGACAGGTTTTCCGAGGTGGTCTGCAGGTTGGCGATGGTCGAGGTGAAGCGGTTCTGCACCGCACCCAGGTCGGCACGCGAGGAGTTGATGGTCTGCAGCGCGGCGTCCACCGAGCGCAGCACGGCTTCGGCGCCGTCCACCTTGCTGATGTCGAACGCGGCCACCGAGGTGCCGGTGCTGGCGATGGCCAGCGGATCCCAATCG
The DNA here is from genome assembly GCF_003086895.1 of Stenotrophomonas sp. ESTM1D_MKCIP4_1. NCBI lineage: Bacteria > Pseudomonadati > Pseudomonadota > Gammaproteobacteria > Lysobacterales > Lysobacteraceae > Stenotrophomonas > Stenotrophomonas sp. ESTM1D_MKCIP4_1. The sequence continues at coordinate 2,126,064 of NZ_CP026004.1, forward strand.
ATGTCGTCGAAGCCGGTGGTGAATTCGATCGTGCCCTGCACGTTGTCCGGTGCCACGTAGTTGATGTTCAGCGTGCCGCCCACCGTGCCATCGGCCGGCAGGCCGTAGTCGCCCACGCCAGCGCCGGTGAATTCGGTGGTGATGTTGCGACCGTCGGAGACCAGGGCGATGCCCGAACCGTTGTCCTCGGCGCGCACGCCGGTCTTGGCAGACTGCGCGTTGATCTGCGCGATGGCGTTGGCGCGGTTGCTGGCAGCGTTGCCGGTGTTGGTCAGGTTGATCTGCGTGCCGTTGATGGTCATCACATCGACATCGCCTGCGGTGCCGGCGATGGCAGCGCTGGTGCCCACGGCGCGGGCGGCATTGGCGGTGGCCTGGAAGCCGGCGATGTTCTGGCTGGTCAGCGCGGCGGCGATGGCCTTGGCATCGTCAGCCACGGTGCCCAGGTTGTAGACCGTGCCACCGATGGTGATGGCCTTGGCGCTGGCGGTGTCGCTGGCAGCGGCCATGGCCATGCTCTTCTCGTTCACGCCCTGGTACTGGCCCAGTGCGGATGCGCGGGCGTTGGCGATGCTGTCGATGCTGATGGTCTGGCCGGCGTTGGCACCGATCTGGAAGATCTGCGAGGAGAACGAGCCGTCCAGCAGCTTGGTGCCGTTGAAGTCGGTCTGGGTGGCCACGCGGTCGATTTCGGCAACCAGCTGCGACACTTCCGCCTGCAGGGCCTGGCGGTCGGTGTCGGAGTTGGTGGCGTTGGCCGACTGCACGGCCAGTTCACGGATACGCTGCAGGTTGTTGCCGATTTCGGTCATCGCGCCTTCGGCGGTCTGCGCCAGCGAGATGCCGTCGTTGGCGTTGCGTGCAGCCACGTCCAGGCCGCGGATCTGGGTGGTGAAGCGTTCGGAGATCGCCAGGCCGGCGGCATCGTCCTTTGCGCTGTTGATGCGCAGGCCCGAAGACAGGCGCTGGATCGAGGTCGCCAACGACGCACCGGAGGTGTTCAGGTTGCGCTGTGCGTTGAGCGACATGATGTTGGTGTTGATGACTTGTGCCATGGTGTTTCTCCAGTGAGTGTGGCGTTACAGCGTCGGTCTTCGGATACGAAGCGGTAGGGGAGGGCGGAATGCCCTGAAACGGTGTTGAAGGAAGCGGTATCAGCGGATCATGTTGAACAGCGACATGGTCTGCATCTGCGAGAACATGGTCTGTGCGGCCTGCAGTGCGGCGCTTTCCAGCTTGTATTGGCTGATGGCGTCGGCGTAATCCAGGTCACGCATTCCAGAGAGCGTTGTCTTCAGGCTGACGGCATTGGATTCCCGCAGCGATTCGGCGTTGTCGATCGCAGTCAGTTGCGCGCCGCCCGAAGCACGCGCATCGATCATGGCTTCCGCGGCGCGGGCAACGTCGCGGGTCCCGGTCTGCAGCAGGTTCTGCTGCGCGGCGCGGGCTTCGGGGGTGGACGTATCCATGTCCAGGGCGGCCACCAGCTGATCGACGGTGGCAAAGATGTCGCGGGTGGTGGACGGGCCCGCGCTGAAGGTGTCGCCGGCTGCCGGTGCACCTTCGAGGGTGACCCGCATGCCGCCGAACACGATGTCCTCGCCAGCGGTGTAGGTGCCGGTGGAAAGCACGGCACCGTTGGCATCACGGATCTCGTAAGCGTCGGTGCCAGTGAAGGCGATGGTGTAGCTCTCGCCATTCCAGCTCGACGTGCCGTCGCGGCCGATGTTGGTCAGCACGCCGGTGCCGGCATTGCTGGCGCTGGCGCTGCCATCGACGGTGCCATCCCCGGTGCGCAGGCGCATGAAGATCTCGCTGCCGGGCAGGGCATCGGCAACGAACGTGCCCGGCGCGACTTCCACCTGCCGCTGGGTCTGGTCCCCGCTGTAGGTGACGGTGCCGTTGGACAGCGAGAACGGCGCGGCGTCACTGTTGGTGCCACCGAACAGGTAACGGCCGGTGCCATCGGTGCTGTTGGCCAGCGCCAGCAGCGATTCCTTGATCGAACTCAGTTCGGAGGCCACGCCCTTCAGGTCGGCGCTGGACAGCGCAGGATTGCTGGCCTGCAGGGTCAGTTCGGTGATGCGGGACATCATTTCGCCAGCTTCGGCCAGCGCGTTTTCCTGCAGGCCCAGGCGGTTCTGCACCACGTTGGCGTTCTTGCCAAGCTGGTCCAGCGCGGCCACGGCACGGTCCAGCGACACCGCGGTGCCCGCAGCGACCGGGTCGTCCTTGGCGCTGACCAGCTTGCTGCCGGTGGCCAGCTGCTGTTCGAGATGGTTCATCTTGCTCTGCTTGGCCATCATCAGCGATACAGACTGGTTGAAGACCATGCCGGTGGAGATTCGGTTGTTCATCGCGATACGGCTCCGAGGATGGTCTGGAACATGTTGTCGGCGGTGGAAATGAGCTGCGAAGCCGCCTGGTAGGCCTGCTGCAGGCGGAGCATGTCCGCGGCCTCTTCATCGAGGTTCACGCCGGAAATCGAGTCACGTGCCGACTGCGCCTGGTCGGTGATCACCTGCTGTGCGTCGAGCGAGTACTCGGCGGCGCGTGCAGCAGCACCCACCTGGGTGGTCAGCCCGCCCAGTGCACCGCTGAGAGTGATGGTGCCGGCGTTGAACGCCTTGGCGTCCTCCACCTTGGCCATGGCCAGCGCATTGCTGTTGTCGGCCGAGCCGACCGGCGTCGGGGTGATGTTGAAGACGTCGCCGGCCTTCGGCGCACCGTCCAGCACGAAGCTCCAGCCGTTGGCGGAAATCGTCTGTCCCGGCGTGTAGGTGAACGGGCCGTCGCCATCGATGGTGTATTCGGTGCCCGAGGTGAACACGATGGCGGCCGCATTGCGCAGGTCGGCATTGCCGGGGTCGGTCACCTTCACGTCGGTCAGCTTGCCGGTACCGGTGTTGGTCAGCGCGGCGCTGCCCTTGACCGGCGCAGCCGCCGCCAGGCGCGAGGTATCGGTGATGGCCACGCTGATGCTGCCGGCCACACCCGCGGTCGGCTGCAGCAGGAAGCGATCATTGGTAGCCGGGGTGCCGCTGACCACCAGCTCCACGCCGTTGACCACCAGCGGATCGGCGGCGGTGCCAGTGCCGGTCATGGCCACGCTGGCGCCGGTATCCGAACGCACGGCCTGCCACTGGCTGCCGTTGTACTTCAGCACGATGTTCTGCGCGTCCAGGGCGGACAGATCGCCAAAGCTGGCGGTGATCGACGCGGTGCCGGTGTTGCTGGTGTTGTTGGTGACGCGCGGGCTGCCGATGTTGAACAGATCACCGCCCATGTTGCCGTACAGGTCCACGCCGTTGTGGTGGGCGTCGTTGAACGTGCTGGCCAGGCCGATGGCGAGCTTGCCGAGTTCGGACTGGGCCGGCGTCAGTACGGTTTCGCGGAACTCGAGCATGCCGCCGACCTGGCCACCGAGTGACTTCGGGTCCAGCGTGATCTTCACGCCCTGGCTCTCCAGCGCCAGCTGCAGGCGCTCGGGCTGGTAGGGGTCGGTAACGGTGGTCACCTTTGAGGCCGTGGTGCCGACCACCAGTGCCTGGCCGCCTGCGGTGTAGACGTTGAGCGTGCCGCCGTCCTGGGCCACCGCAGTGCCGCCGGTATAGCCCACCAGGTTGGCGATCAGCTGGTCGCGGCGATCAAGCAGGTCCGGCGCAGCGTTGGTGGCATTGCCGCCGATGGCGCCGTTGAGCTGGGCGATCTCCGCCGCCAGGCGGTTGATTTCCGTGGCCGCAGCGGTCAGACCGTTGTTGACCTCGCTGTTGAGCGTATCCAGGCTGGTGTTGAGCTGCTGGAAGCGGTTGGCCAGGGTGTTGGCGCTGTCCAGCACGTTCTGCCGGTCCGCGCTGCCGGACGCATTGGAAGACAGGCCACTGACCGAATCAAAGAAGCTGGACCAGACCCCGGCCACATTGGTGGCCGAATCGGAGAAGAGTGCATCGACGCGGTCGGCCATGGTCGACAGCTGCTTCAGGCGCGCCAGTTCGCCGCTGCTGTCGAGCAGCCGCGAGATCGCCAGCTGGTCGGCGGTGCGGCGGATGTCGACGATGCGGGTACCGTTGCCGACGTCACCGTAGCCGTAGTTCTGCGGATCGGCGGTGGCGAAGTCGACCTTCTGCCGGCTGTAGCCGGCCGTGTTGATGTTGGCGACGTTGTGGCTGGTCGTCGCCAACGCACGCTGGAAGGCGAGCAGGGCGTTGGTACCGGTGGAAAGGACGCTGGACATGGGGTTCCTCAACGACGGGTGATACCCAGCGCCGCAGTCGCGGTGCTGGCGAAGGTCTGGCCGAGGCGCGTGCCGGCGTCGGCCACGGCGGCCACGGCGCGCTCGATGGTCGGGCCACCGGCGATCGCGGCGATCTTGGCCGCGTAGCGCGGGTCGGTGGCATAGCCGGCGCGCTGCAGGCCGCGGGCAAAACCCTGGACATCGGTGCCGGCCTGCAAGGCCTGCTGGTAACGCGGGCTGGTCTTCAGCAGGCGCACGTAGTCGGCAAAGCTCTCGGCCGGGGTGCTGTAGGCGCGGAAGCTGGCCGTTTCGTTGCGGCGCACGCCATCGACATACTCATGGGTGCCGGCCACGGCGCTCTGGCCCTTCCAGCCGGTGGCCTTGATGCCGAACAGGTTGTGCGAGGTGCTGCCATCGGCGTGCTTGATCTGGCGCTTGCCCCAGCCGGTTTCGAGCGCGGCCTGGGCCACCAGGGCGCGGGCGTCCACACCCAGCTCCTTGGCTGCACTCTGCGCGTGCTGCCAGATGCTTGCGACAAAACCTTCGGGCGTATTGGCGCCCAGCTGGGCCACGGCAGTGCGGGTGGCCAGGGCATCGGCCGGGTTGGCCATGCTGCCGCGGTTGCTCGCGGTGGCCGCCCACTGGTCGTTGCTGGTGGCCCAGTCGCTGCCGTCGCTGCCATCAATGCTGCTGGCATACGGGTCGTGCGTACCCAGCGAGCGGTGCATGCTGCTGCTGTCGCGGCCGGCAATCAGGTCCAGCGCCTGTTCCATGGGGGCCAGCGCGGGGCTGATGGCGGCCTGCGCGCCATCCTGTGCGCCCGCCGCCATCTGCTGCAGCATGCGCACGGCCTGGCTTGCATCATCCAGCGAAAGCGACGGCGCCGCGGCGGCAGGGGCATTGAGCTGGTACGCGCGGCTGGCCTTGGCCGGATCCACGCGGGTGTCCAGCGCCGGGCCCTCGGCCTGCTGGCCAGACAGCTGGCGGCTGATCATGGACGACAGGCCCAGGCCCTTGCCGCGGGTCATCGCCTCGGCAATCTTCTGGTCGTACATCTCCCGGAACATCTTGTTTTCACCGGGGAACAGCGAATCACCGAAGCTGGCGTCACGCATGCTCTTCACCAGCATCTGCGCGAACTGGCCTTCCAGCTGCCGCGCGACCTTGTCGATCTTGGCCGGGTCGGTCTGCTGTACGGGATTCAACTCGAAGGCGGGCGTGATGCGCATGTCAGATCACCTCGAGTTCGGCGCTCAGCGCGCCGGCCTGCTTCAGTGCTTCCAGGATTGCGATCAGGTCGCCCGGAGCGGCGCCCACGGCGTTCACGGCGTGCACGATTTCATCCAGCGAGGTGCCACCGTTGAACTTGAACATGCGGCTGCCATCGTTGGTGGCGGTCACAGTCGACTGCGGGGTGACCACGGTCTGCCCGCCTGCAAAGGCGTTGGGCTGGCTGACGTTGGCGTTTTCCTGGATGGTGACCGTCAGCGAGCCGTGCGAAATGGCAGCCGGGCCCACGCGCACCTGCTGGCCGATGACCACGGTGCCGGTACGGGAGTTGACCACCACTTTGGCCGGTGCGCTGCCCGGGGTCAGTTCCAGGTTTTCGATGCGGGCCAGCAGGCCGATGCGTGCACCCGGATCGGTCGGGGCGGTGACGGCCACGGTCACGCCATCGACGGCACGTGCAGCGCCTTCGCCGAAGGCGTTGTTGAGCGCGGCAACCATGCGCGAGACGGTCGTGAAGTCGTTGTTGTGCAGGTTCAGGGTGATGTCGCCGCCGTTGGCCAGCGGATCGGGCAGGGCGCGCTCGACCGTGGCGCCATTGGGAATGCGGCCCACGCTGGGCACGTTCACGGAAACGCGCGAACCATCCTTGCCCTGTGCGCCGAAGCCGCCGACGATCAGGTTGCCCTGGGCGATGGCATAGATCTGCCCGTCGGCGCCACGCAGCGGGGCCATCAGCAGCGAACCGCCGCGCAGCGACACCGCGTTGCCGATGGAGGACACGGTGATGTCGATCGGCTGGCCCGGCTTGGCGAACGGCGGCAGTTCGGCGTGGATGGCCACGGCGGCCACGTTCTTCAGCTGCGGATTGACGTTGGCCGGCACGTTCACGCCCAGCTCGCCCAGCAGGTTCTTCAGGCTCTGCACGGTGAAGGGCGCCTGGCTGGTGCGGTCACCGCTGCCATCCAGGCCCACCACCAGGCCGTAGCCCACCAGTGCATTGCCACGCACGCCGCCCACCTGGGCCAGGTCCTTAATGCGCTCTGCGCTGGCCGGTGCTACCACCGCCATCACCAGGAAAATGGACCCGTAGAGCGACGCCGCGCGTCGCTGCCACACTGAAGAGAAGAAAGAATTCATGGCCATGCTCAGAACGGCGCCAGCGCGGAATTGAAGAAGCGGCTCAGCCAGCCCATTGCATTGGACTGCGCAACCGGGCCACGGCCGCCGTAGACGATGCGGGCTTCGGCCACGCGGCTGGACGGAATGCTGTTGTCCGGTGCGATGTCGCCCGGGCGCACGATGCCCTGCACCTGCACCAGTTCATCGCCCTGGTTCAGGCGCAGGTTCTTCTGCCCCTGCACCACCAGGTTGCCGTTGGGCAGGCGCTGCACCACGGTGACCGTCACGCTGCCCTGCAGGCGGTTGCTCTGCGCGCTGTTGCCCTTGCCGGTGAAATCACGCTTGCCGCTGGCGGTCGCGCTGAGGATGTCCTTGCCGCCCAGGGTGACCGGTGCACCGAAGATCGACGGCGTGCCGATGCTCAGGTCCGACTCCTTGGCGGTGGCGGTGTTCGCGCTGGTGGTGGCGGTGGTGTTTTCCAGCAGAGTGATGGTCAGCAGGTCGCCGACGTCGCGGGCACGACGGTCCGAATACAGCTGCAGGGTCGGGCCGGCGGCGTAGATCGCACCGGCGGTCGGCGCGGCCTGCGGCGGCATGATCGGCTGGATCGGTGCCATCGCCGGGTACGGGCGCACGTCGCCGGCGATCACGCAGCCGCCAAGCAGGGCGGCCACGGCGCAGGGCAGGGCGATGCGGGCAATTGTGGAGAGGGGCGACATGGCGGTATCCCGTTGGCGACGGTCAGACGTTCTGGTTCAGGTAACCGAGCATCGAGTCGGTGGTTGAAATGGCCTTGGCGTTCATTTCGTATGCGCGCTGCGTTTCGATCATCGACACCAGCTCTTCCACCACGTTGACGTTGCTGCCTTCCAGCGCGCCCTGGACCACGGTGCCCAGGCCGTTGAGGCCGGGATTGCCGTTCTGGGCCGGGCCGGAGGCGGTGGTTTCCAGGAACAGGTTCTCGCCGCGGGCCTGCAGGCCTGCCGGGTTGACGAAGTCGGTCAGCGTCAGCGCTCCCACTTCAACGGAGGCCGCGTCATCGGCCATCTTCACGCTGATGGTGCCGTCGCTGCCGATGGTCACCGACTGCGCGCCTTCGGGAATCTGGATGCCCGGCTGCACCGGGTAGCCGCTGTTGGTCACCAGCTCGCTGTCCTGGTTGATCTTGAACGAGCCATCACGGGTGTACGCCGAGCTGCCGTCGGGCATCTGCACTTCAAAGAAGCCGCGGCCGTTGACCATCACGTCCAGTGCGCGCCCGGTCTGCTGCTGGCTGCCCTGTTCAAAGTTCTTGGCGGTTGCGACCACGCGCACGCCGGTACCGATCTGCAGGCCGGTCGGCAGCTGGGTCTGTGCCGAAGAAGAGCCGCCGGGCTGGCGCACCTGCTGGTACAGCAGATCCTCGAAACTGGCGCGATCCTGCTTGAAGCCGGTGGTGTTGGTGTTGGCGAGGTTGTTGGAAACCACCGACATGCGCATCTGCTGCGCGTCCAGTCCGGTTTTCGCAATCCACAGTGCCTGGTTCATCTTCGGAGTCCTGTCTGCTGAAGCCGGCCGCGTGGTGCGGCCCTTGAATGAGGTAGTGCAAGCGGCGTGCCAGCAACGGCGCGTGCCGGTGCCGGAATTCCGTCAGCTGCCCAGGCGCAACAGGCTGTTGGCGCTGCGCGCGTTCTCGTCGCCGTGCTTGATCACCTGCACCTGCATTTCGTACTGGCGCTGCAGCTGGATCATCTGCACCAGCGCGCCGGCTGCATCCACGTTGCTGCCTTCCAGCTGGCCGCTGTGCACGGTCGGGCCCTGCGCCTGTGCGAACGGCTGCTGCGGATCGGTGTTGCGGAACAGGCCATCGAGACGACGCTCGAGGCGATCGTCAGCGGCCTGCACGATCTTGATGCGGCCGATCATCGCCATCGTCTGCGGGCCTTCACCCTGCGGGATGATCGAGATCGTGCCGTCGTTGCCCACTTCCATGGCCTGGTAGGGCGGGATGGCGATCGGGTTGTTGTTGTCATCCAGCACCGGCCGGCCGCTGGAGGTCACCAGCTGGCCGTTCGGGGTCACCGACAGTGCGGCGCCGCGGGTGTAGGCCTCGCTGCCGTCGGTGGCCTGCACGGCCAGCCAGGTGCCGGTCTGCAGCGACAGATCCAGCGGCTTGCCGGTGATGTGCTGCGCGCCGGCCACGCGGTTGAAACCGGCGTCGACGTGCAGCGCATCCACCCGCGAGGCAAAGCCCTGGCCGCGGATCGGGAAGGCTTCGGTGTTGGCCAGCGCTTCCTTGAAGCCGGGGGTGTCCGAGTTGGCGAGGTTGTGGCTGAGCGTTCCCTGCGCCTGCAGGGAGGCGCGGGCGCCGGTCATCGCAACGTAAAGGGCTTTATCCATGGCGGGTGTTCCGTGACAGGGTCAGCAGGTCATCAACGGATGTTGATGACGGTCTGGGTGATCTGGTCCTGCGTGGTGATCATCTGCGCGTTGGCCTGGAAGTTGCGCTGCGCGGTGATCATGTTCACCAGCTGCTCGGTCAGGTCGACGGTGGACGATTCCAGTGCGCCGGACTGGATCTTGCCGAGGTTGGAGCTGTCCGGCGGAGCGGTGCGCGGGGTGCCCGAATCGAAGGTTTCCACCCACAGGTTGTTGCCCTTCTGTTCCAGGCCCTGGGTGTTGTTGAAGCTGGTCAGGGCCACTTGGCCCAGTGCCTTGTCATCGCCGTTGGAGTAGCGCGCGTAGACCACGCCGCTCTCGGAGACGGTGATCTCGTTGAGCTTGCCGGCCGCATAGCCGTCCTGCTGGGTGTTGCGCAGCGCGAACTTCTCGCCGTACTGGGTCGAGCCGGACACATCCAGGCTCATGCTCAGCGTGCCGGCACCGGTGGTCGGGGTGAACGTGCCCAGGCTGATCTTGCCGTCGGCAGGCGTGGTCAGTGCGCCGGAATTGTTGAACGACAGCAGGGTCGGCTCACCGACGGCCTGGCCGTCAACGTAGTTGCGCACCTCCCACTCGTTCGCGTTGGCGGTCTTGACGAAGTAGGACACCTGGGTGTGGCTGACGCCCAGCGAGTCATAGACGGTGATGCCGCCGCTGGACTGGTTGTAGCTGTTGGAATCGGTCGGGTCGAAATCGGCGACCGTCGGTTCCTTGGCGTTGGCGGGCAGGGTGAAGCCCACCTTCACTTCGCTGGTCTGCTTGGGCGGGCTGTCGGTGGTCAGCAGCTGCAGGTCGACCAGGCGGCCAGCGTCGAAGCTGGTGCCATCGGCGTTCGGCGCGAACACCTGCAGGCGTGCACCCTGCGGGTTGACCACATAGCCGGCCGAATCGGTCTGGAAGTTGCCGGCGCGCGAATACACGCGGTCGCCGTTCATGTTCATGGTGAAGAAGCCCTCACCGGAAATGGCCATGTCCAGGCTGCGGCCGGTCTGCTCGTTGTTGCCCTGCAGGAACTGCTGGGCAACGTTGGACACGCGTGCACCGGAACCGACCTGGTTGCGGGCCAGGCCATAGCTGGTGGCCGCGAACAGATCGGCGAATTCGGCGCGCGACTCCTTGAAGCCGGTGGTGTTGACGTTGGCGACGTTGTTGGCGGTGACGCTCAGGTCGGTGTTGGCGGCGTTGATGCCGGACAGCGAGATGTTGAAGCCCATGGGATTGCTCCTGGTAGATGCGGGTGTGCGGCTCAGCTGACGCGGAGCACGTAGTCGATCGGGGCCGTGCCCAGGCCCTTGAGGTTCAGGTAGAGGCCGTCCGAACCCACGGTCACGCTTTCGACCGGGGCCTGCACGTAGGTGGACAGCGTGGTCTGCGTACCGGCGGTGTCGGTGTGGGTGGCGGAAATGGTGTAATCGCCGGCCGCCACGCGGTTGCCGTTGGCGTCCTTGCCATCCCACTCGAAGGCGGTTTCGCCGGCAGCGCTGGCCTCCACGCTCAGCTGGGTCACGGTGGCGCCGTTGGCGTCCTTCACCGTCACGTTGACGATGCCGGCGGCCGGCGCAGCCACCACGCCACTGCTGCCGCCTTCTTCGCCCAGCACCATCTTGGTGGACGGCACCAGCACTTCGTGGCCGACCAGCGCGGCACCGCGCAGCACCTGGTCGCTGGCCATCGATTGCTGGAAGCCCTGCACGGTGGTGTTCAGATCGGTGATGCCCTGCACCGTGGACATCTGCGCCATCTGCGCGACCATCTGCGTGTTGTCCATCGGCTTCAGCGGGTCCTGGTGCTGCAGCTGTTCGGTCATCAGGCGCAGGAAATCGGCCTGGTCCAGGGTGCTCTTGCGCGTGCTTGCGTTGCTGTTGGGGGCGGTCAGGCCAAGCGCGGCGTAGACGTCCTGGCTGGTCTGGGTAGTGACGGTGGTCATCGTGTAGTCCTCGCGGGCGCGCCTCAGCGGCCCATGGTCAGAGTGGCCAGGGCCAGTTCCTTGGCAGTGGTCAACATCTCCACGCCAGCCTGGTAATTGCGCGAGGTCGAGATCAGGTTGACCATCTGCGCCACCGGATCGACATCGGGCTGGTAGATGTAGCCGTCGGCGTCGGCCAGCGGATGGCCGGGCTCGTAACGCTTGATCGGTGCGGCATCGCTCTGGGTGATTTCCTTGACCTTCACCGACGTGATGTTCGGATCGGTCTTGCTGGTCACCGCCTGGAAGATCGGCTCCAGCGGCTTGTAGACCGCATCGGCCGAGCCGGCGATGCTGTCGGCGTTGGAAAGGTTGGAGGCGATGGTGCTCATGCGCACCGACTGCGCCTGCAGCGCGGAACCGGCAATATCGAAGATCGGCAGGTTGCTCATGGCTTATTGCCCCGTGATCGCGGTGAGCATGGAACGCACCTTGCTCTCGACGAAGCTGAGCGAGGCGCGGTATTCCAGCGCGGCGCGGCCATAGGCGGCGCGCTCGGCATCGGGGTCGACGGTGTTGCCGTCCAGGCTGGGCTGCACACCCTCGCGGGCCACCTGGAACGGGTTCAGGCCACTACTGATTTCGTAGTGCTGCTCGTTGGTGGTGGTCATCAGGCCGTTGGCATCGAGCCCCTGGGCGTTGCGCAGGGCGGCATCGAAATCCAGGTCCTGGGCCTTGTAGCCGGGAGTGTCGGCATTGCCGAGGTTGCTGGCGATCAGCTTCATCCGCTGTTCGCGCAACGGCATGGCCTGGGCATGCACGCCCAGGTAGTCGGTAATCAGGTTGCGCACGGTGCACTCCCACGGGAACGATGCCCAGGAAGCTGCAAGGGGTGTGCCAAATCAGCGGAGGGTAGTGCCGGCCGCTGGCCGGCTGCGGGGTCAGATCCCCGAAGGGGCTCTGACCCCAGTGCTGCCAATTCCTGGCGGTAGTGCCGGCCGCTGGCCGGATACGGGGTCAGATCCCCGAAGGGGCTCTGACCCCAACAGGGTCGGCGCCGCAGATCGGGGTCGGAGCCCCTGGCGGGGATCCGACCCCAGCGGTGCCAAATCCCGGATCATGCGGCCTCAGGCCGCCATTGCCACCTTGCGCAGGCGGTCCAGCACGAAGTCCGCCAGTTCGTGCGGCGAGTACTTGGCCACGAAGGCGTTGGCGCCCACGCGCTCCACCATCGCATTGTTGAATACGCCCGACAGGGAGGTGTGCAGCAGCACATACAGCCCGGCCAGGCCGGGGTGGCGCCGGATTTCCGTCGTGAGCGTATAGCCGTCCATGGCCGGCATCTCGATGTCCGAGATCACCATGGCGTAGCGGTCGGCCGGGTTTTCCCCGGACGCGTGGATCTGCAGCAGGTGGTCCAGCGCCTGCTTGCCATCGGACAGCAGGGTGGCGCCCACGCCCAACTGGTCCAGCACGCTGCGGATCTGCTGCCGGGCCACGCGCGAATCGTCCACCACCAGCACCTGCAGCTGCGGCGCGTCGGCGGGCATGGCCATGGCCGGGTCCAGCACGGCTTCGCCACGGATCTGCGCGATGTCCGCCAGCACGCTTTCCACGTCGATTACCTGGATCAGCTCGCCCTGGAAGCGGGTCACCGCGGTCAGGTAGCTCGATTCGGCGCCTAGTTCCGGCGGCGGGTGGATATCCTCCACCGCGATGTTGACGATGCGCTCGACCCCGCTGACCAGGAAGCCCTGGATCGAACGGTTGAATTCGGTGACCACCAGATAGCCGGGGGCGGAGTCCGCGTCAGGCTCCCGCTCCGGGTGGCCGATGGCCAGGCCCAGATCGAGCACCGGCACCGAGCGGCCGCGCACGTCGGCCACGCCGGCGAACTGGCCGGGCAGGCCGGGTACCTGGAACAGCTCCGGGCGGCGCAGGACTTCCTGCACCTTGAAGACGTTGACGCCAAAAAGCTGACGTCCGCCGAGACGGAACAGCAGCAGCGCCAGGCGATTGTGGCCGGCCAGTCGGGTCCGCTGGTCGATCCGGTTGAGCAGGTCATGGGACATGGCTGCTGTATCGGCGTGGGGGCGGCTGAACTTGAGGCGTATTTGTATGGGTAGGGTCGACCGTTCTGGCCGGTGCAGTCGACCAACGGTCGACTCTACCCAGGGTCTGACCAGTCGACCAACGGTCGGCTCTACCCAGGGTTAGCCCAGTCGACCAACGGTCGACTCTACCGAGGAGGTCTGGCACGCAGCTTGCACGCACCCGCCAGGTCATACCGAACAGGAGGCGCCATGCGCCGGATCACATATCTCGTGGGCTTTGCGCTGGCGCTTGCGTCGCCCTGGGCCGCTGCGGTCGATTGGCAGCCGGTTGCCAGCATCCGCGCGGCGGCACTGTCCACCCTGCCTGCCGGCAGCGAGGGGGAGGCCGTGGTGGCCGATGCCCTGCGCCTGCCGCGCTGCGGAGCGGCCCTGCAGGTACAGCCCACCGCCAACACCACCGTGGAAGTCAGCTGCCCGGATGCCGGTGGCTGGCGCCTGTTCGTGCCGGTGAAGGTGCGCCACAACCAGGCCGTGCTGGTGCTCACCCGTGGCATTGCCACTGGAGAAACCCTGGCGGCGGCCGATATCAGCACTGCCCAGCGTGATGCGGCGCGTATCGCCGGTGCCGTGCTGTCCGATCCCGCCGCTGCTGTGGGGCGCATTGCCCGCCGGCCGCTGCAGGCGGGCAGCCTGCTGTCCGCCAACGACTTGGTGACCGAGCGTCTCATCAAGCGAGGAGACAATGTGGCCCTGGTGTCGCGGCGCGGTTCGGTCGAGGTGCGTATCGCGGGTCGCGCGATGGGAGATGCGGGCGAGAACGACCGTGTTTCCGTGGAAAACCTGTCCTCCCGCCGCATCGTGCAGGGGACGGTGGACGCCCATGGTGACGTAATCGTGGCGCGTTGAAAAAGTAAGCGATATCCCTAAAGATCACGGCCCAGCGGCCGTTATCCCTTGTGAACGGCAACTCCAGGACACCCCATGAGCCAGAAAATCGACGGCAATCTGCAGGTCCCCCAGGCACTGCGCAGCGTGACGACCCCGGTCGCCAAGCCTGGCGTCAGTGGCGATGCGCCCGCGCGGCCGGTCGAGGCTGCTGACAGCCTGCGCCTGACCGGCGAGGCCACCAATCTGCAGGCGCTGCAGCGTGAGCTGAGCACCGCCCCGGCCATCGACGCCCAGCGTGTCGCCGCCGTGCGCGAATCGCTGCAGAACGGCAGCTACAAGATCGACCCGGACGCGATCGCATCGCGCATGCTTGAACTGGACCAGCAGCTGCAGGGATGACCGCGGCGATGAGTGAACATCTTCAGCGGCTTGCCCAGGCCCTCGATGTCGAGCACCAGGCCCTGGTCGAACATGATGTGCACGCGCTGATCCGCGCGACCGGCGCCAAGCTGGAGGCGTTGCGTGCCCTGGATTCGACGCCGCCGGTAGGCGAGGGCGAGCAGCTGCAGGAGCTGGCCGAACGCAACCGCGCCAATGGCGTGCTGCTGTCGCGCCGCCGCCGCGAGGTGGACTGGGCGCTGCGCCAGCTCGGCCGTACCGAGGCGTCGTCCTCGTACGATGCCAAGGGACAGGCGCATACGGTCAACGCACGACGGCCGCTCGCCGTCGCCTGAGCGGCCCCATCCGCCCCCGGCAGCTGCCGGTGGGCTGCTGCGCTGGCGCAGCAACGCGTATATTGGGCGCCTGTTCGCAAGCCCCCGAGTCGCCGTGTCTGTCGCCAACGCCCTGGTTACCGCCCCCCTTCCGCCGCAGCCGGTACTGCAGGCTCTGCTTGAGCGCGTGCGCGAAGGGCTGCTGCTGTTTACCGAAGACGGTCAGGTGGCCCTGGCCAATCCGGCCGCGCAGAATCTGCTGGGCTGCGTGGAGGCCAGCGCGCCCGCGCCGCAGCGGCTGCGTGAGCTGCTGCCCCCGGACGCGCTGGAACAGGCACGCCTGCATGGCCAGTGGAATGGCAGCCTGCCTGTAGGCGAGGGCGTGGTCATTGCCCACCTGTACCACCACGGGCAACCCGGCAGCGGCCACTACCTGGCCCTGTTCCGCCCCATCGAAGGCCAGGAAGACTACGAACGCGAGCTGCAGCAGCGCCACGCCGAACTGCGCCAGGCCTATCTGCGCCTGAACGGCACCCAGGAGAAGCTGCTGCAATCGGAAAAGATGGCGTCCATCGGCCAGCTCGCGGCCGGCGTGGCGCACGAGATCAACAACCCGATCGGCTACGTGCATTCCAACCTGGGCAGCCTGCAGGAATACCTGCGCAGCCTGTTCACGGTCATCGAGGCCTACGAGCGGGCGTTGCGTGCCCCCGATCCGAAGGCGCTGATCCCGGAAATCGACGACATCCGCGACCGCCTGGACATTGATTTCATCAGCCGCGACCTGCCGCAGCTGATGGCCGAATCGCGTGAAGGCATCGAGCGGGTGACCCGCATCGTGCGCGATCTGAAGGACTTCTCGTATTCCGGCCGTGATGAGTCGTGGAAGCTGGTGGACCTGCATTCCGGCCTGGAATCGACCATCAACATCATCTGGAACGAGCTCAAGTACAAGGTCACCCTGCACCGTGAGTTCGGCCAGCTGCCGCTGGTGGAGTGCCTGCCTTCGGAGTTGAACCAGGTCTACATGAACCTGCTGCTCAACGCCGGCCACGCCATCGCCGAGCGCGGCACCATCACGGTGCGCACCGGCGTGGACGGCGAAACCGTGTGGGTGGAATTCGAGGACACCGGCGGCGGCATTTCGCCGGAGCTGCGCCAGCGCATTTTCGATCCGTTCTTCACCACCAAGCCGGTCGGCAGTGGTACCGGTCTGGGCCTGTCGATTTCCTACAGCATCATCAACAAGCACCACGGCCGCATCGACCTGGAAAGCACCCCGGGTGTCGGCTCACGCTTCCGCGTGGTGTTGCCGGTGAAGCAGCCGCGCTGAGCGCGGCGACGCGCTTGATCGGACGCGCTTGATTGGTAGAGTCGACTGTCAGTCGACTGCTGTACGCGCGATAGTCGACTGACAGTCGACTGCTGTACGCGCGATAGTCGACTGACAGTCGACTCTACCGCTGCAGCTGCCGGCCAGCGGCCGGCTCTACCGGGCAGGGCCATCACCGCAACGGCGTACGATCCTCGCCTGCATCCCCGGCTTCCACTGCCGTCGGCCCGGCGTTGCTGCGCCGCTGTTCCTCATACGTGCGGAACGCCTGGTGGATGTGCTTGCGCAGCTCATCATCGTTCCAGGGCTTGGTCAGGAACCGGTAGATCGCGCCGCGGTTGATCGCATCGGTCACCGTGTTCAGATCGGTATAGCCGGACAGCACCAGGCGGATCGTGTCCGGGTACAGCATCTTCACCCGGCCCAGGAACTCGGTGCCGCTCATGTCGCTCATGCGCTGGTCGGACAGGATCACCTGCACGTCGTTGATCGCCAGCAGGTCGAACGCATCGCGCACATTGCCGGCCGCCAGGATGCGGTAGCCATCGCGGCGGAACAGGCGTACCAGCGACCGCAGCACGTTCTCCTCATCGTCCAGCAGCAGCAGGGTGCGGTCCGGGCGCGTTTCGGCGAAGGCCTCCGGGCGCAGGTAGCGGCGGCGCAGGGTCATGCCCGCCGCATCGGCCGACATCGGCTCGCCGAACAGATAGCCCTGGAACACATCGCAGTCGTTGCGGCGCAGGAACCCCAGCTGTGCCTGCGATTCGACACCATTGGCAATGACCGTCATGCCCAGCTGATGGCCCATGGCAATGATGGCGCGGGCGATGGCGGCCTCGCGGTTGCCGGCCGGCGCGCTCTTGATGAAGCTGCGGTCGATCTTCAGCTTGTCCACCGGATAGCGCACCAGTGCACTCAGGCTGGAATCACCGGTGCCGAAGTTGTCCAGGCTCAGGCTGATGCCTTCGTTGCGCAGGTTGGCCAGGGTTTCGTGCACGAAGTTGACGTTGTTGGTCAGCGCGCTTTCGTTGATCTCCAGGGTCAGCATGTGCGCAGGCACACCGGCAGCCTGCATCAGCGACATCACCTCGGCGAAGAAGTTCGGGCGCAGCAGCTGCAGCGTCGACACGTTCACCGCGATGGTGAAGTCATCAAAGCCCTGGTCGCGCCACAGCCGGGCCTGCTTCAGCGCGCCCTCCAGCACCCAGGTACCGATCTGCACGATGATGCCCAGCCGCTCGGCCGTGCGCATGAAGCGCTCCGGCACCAGCATGCCCAGCGTCGGCGACTGCCAGCGCAGCAGCGCTTCCATGCCCACCACGTGGCCGTCGCGGGCACTGACCAGCGGCTGGTAGCGCAGCTTCAGTTCGCCATTGGGAATCGCGTCGACGATCTGCCGCGCGATGATGCTTTCGCTGTGCGCGCTGGGCGGCGTATCCACGGCGTGGATGCGCACCGCATTGCCACCTTCGCGGGCGGCCTGGTACAGCGCATCCTCGGCATGGTCGAGCAGGCGCGAGGCGCTGCTGGCATGTTCCGGGCACAGGCTCACACCCAGTTTGCCGGTCATGAACAGCGTGTACGGCAGCACCGACAGTGGCAGCTCCATCTGCTGGCGGATCTCTTCGGCGAAATCCTCCGGCAGCGGCAGTTCGGCGGTGCGCGGCACCGCGAGCAGGAATTCATCGCTGCCGTGGCGCCACAGCTTGCCGCGACCGCGCAGGTAGGACTGCAGCCGCTGGGCAACCAGCACCAGGGCCTGGTCGCCGACCTCGGCGCTCATGTTTTCGTTGACCGATGCGAAGTGGTCGATATCCACGTGCATCAGCATCAGCGGCGTGCCGCCCGAGGCGGCTTCGGTAACCATGGCCTGCAGCTCGGGGTTTCCGGCGCCCAGTCGGTCAGGGGCGTCATCGATGCTGACAAGCGGCATGTTGGGGTTCCACATGGCTCAGTATTCCGGGGAATCAGTGGCGGCCACGCTGGCCGCCTGGTAAGGAAGATGGACATCGACGAGGGTGCCGGCGCCGTGCGCCGACTCGATGCGGACATGCCCACCCACGCTCTGCGCGCGCTCGCGCATCACGATCAGGCCCAGCCCGCGCGGGCCGTCCGGATCAAAGCCCTCGCCGTCATCGCGGATCAGCAGGTGCAGGCCGCACTGGTCGACATCGCGCAGCTGCAGCTGCACCTGGCTGGCGCGCGCGTGGCGCAGCACATTGGTCAGGCTTTCCTGGGCGATGCGGAAGCAGGCCTGCTCGATGCTGTTGTCCGGGCGCGAGGGCAGGGTGTTGATCTCGGCCAGCAGCTCCACCGGCGAGGAACGGAACAGAACCCGCGCCTGCCAGCTCAGTGCCGCTTCCAGGCCCAGCGCATCCAGTTGTGGCGGGCGCAGCAGCGTGGAGATGTCGCGCAGCTTGGCTACCGTGGTATCGGCCAGGCTGACGATCTGCGCCAGATCTTCGCCGCGGCGCTGCGAGTCCTCTTCATCCTGCGCCGCATACGCGGACAGCTTGATGGCGGTGATGGCCTGGCCGATGTCATCGTGCAGGTCGCGCGAGATCGCGCGGCGTTCGTCCTCCTGCAGCGAGAACAGGCGGCCGGCCATGGCCTGCAGTTCGCGGTTGCTGGTTTCCAGTGCTGTGCGCGTGCGCTCGGATTCGCTCAGGTCTCGCACGATCAGCAACTTGCAGTCGCGGCCGCCGTAACGCACCTCGCCCACAGCCAGACCGGCGTGGAAGCGGCGGCCATCGGCACGCTGCATCACCACCACGCTGCTGTGGCCGGGGCTGTGCTGCGGCTGGCCGGCACGCAGCTGCAGGCGCACCCGGTCGTACTCGGCAGGGTCCACCAGCGCATCCAGCGGTTCGCCCAGCAGGGTATGGCTGCCATAACCGAACAGCGCTGCTGCCCAGGCGTTGGCGTACAGCACGTGCTCGTCGGACAGGATCACCACGCCGTCGGGCAGCACCCGCACCAGCTCCCGGAACTGTTCCTCGCGCTCGCGCAGCAGCCGCCGCGACTGCTCGCGTTCGGTCACATCCTGCAGGGTGCCCAGCACGCGTTCGCGGCCCGCCTCGTCCAGCCCGCTGGCCGCGCGCAGGTGCACCATCAGCGCGCGGCCATCCATCGACAGGACGGGCAGCAGCACGTCCACCTGCACCGAGGAACCACTGCACAGTTCGGCCAGCAACTGCTCGGTCTGCGCCGCGGTCGTCGGGTCGGCCGGCACCAGCAGCTCGTCGAAGCGGTGCCAGCGGCGCGCCTCGGGCGGGCGCCGGCCCAGCAGCCGGTAGACCTGGGTCGAGTACCGGCCCAGGCCGCTGGACGGGTCCAGTTCCCAGGCGCCGATGCGGGCCAGTTCGTGTGCCTCTTCCACGCGTGCCAGCGCCTGGTCGCGGCGCAGCTGGGCCAGATCCTCGGCCGTGCGGTCGATGGCGATCAGCAGGCGGGCATTGTGACCGTCGTAGTCGATGGCGTTGGAGCGCAGTTCCATCTGCCGGCGGCTGCCATCACGCAGCTGCAGCGGCGTGCGCAGGATGCAGATCTGGTCGGGCGCCTCACGGATGGCTTCCAGCTTGGCCTGCAGCACCTGCCGGTCGCTGGGCGGCCACAGCACGTCGATGCTCTGCTCCAGCAGCGCCTCGCGCTCCCAGCCGAAGGCCAGGCAGGCGGCCGGGTTTGCATCGAGGATGGCCAGGCTGTCCAGGTCGTAGACCAGGATCGGCCCGGGGTTGCCCTCGAACAGCTGGCGCAGGCGCAGCTCCGAGCCCTGCAGGCGCGCGTGTGTACGCAGCACGTGCTCGGCCAGCGGGCGCAGCAGCAGGTAAAGAAGCCCTGCGCTGGCAAAGGCGAAGAAGCAGTCCTTCACGGTCTGCCAGAACGCCAGCTGCTGCGGGTCCGGCACCAGGGCCGCCATGGCGCCGTCGGTGGCGATCATCCACGCCAGCGCCAGCATCAGGTAACTCAGCACGACCCGACGGCGGTCACGACCCAGCGCCTTCGCCATCTGCGGGTCGGGGGCGGGGACGGTGCCGGTGGGTTCTGCGGGCATGGACAGGGCGCGAAGGGGGGGACGCCAGCCATATTAACGCGCAGGTGCGCCGAGGCACTCAATTATCCGCCGGCCGCGCCGTTAACCACTGCGTACCCCGCTGTCGGGTGCGCCAATCCGGAGCAACATCGCGTGGACCAAGGGATCATCGCCAGCCTGCTGCAGCACCCGCTTGCCTCGGCGCTGGTCATCGTCGACCGTGGCGGCCGTCCGCTTGCAGCCAATCCGGCGGCGCGCGAACACGCCCTGCCGGCGACGGTGGCGGCCTATGCGCCGATGCTTGAGGACCTGCGGCTGCTGGCAGCCGACGGAGGCATCGTGGCCTGCACGCTGCCGGGCGGCCCGCGCGGCCACTTCGATGGCTACCTGCGCGCGGTTCACGACGGCAGTGGCAACCTGCTGGCCTTTACCCTCAGCGTGCCCGAGCCGGTACCGGTGGATACGGGCGGGCGCTGGGAGCTGGCGCTGGAAAGTGCCGGCCACAGCCTCTGGGACTGGGACATTCCCAGCAACCGGGTGCTGCGCACGCCGGCGCTGGTGGACGAGACGGCCAACGTCATCCTCTCCCGGGTGCATCCCGATGATCTGGCCGACGTGCGTGCCGCACTGGACGAACACCTGCGTGGACAGAGCGAACAGTACAGCGCGCAGTTCCGCTTCCGCCAGGAAGATGGCCAGTGGCGCTGGGTGCTGGATCGTGGCCGTGTGGTCGCCCGCACTGCCGATGGCCAGCCGCTGCGGATGGTCGGCACCCATACCGATATCGAACAGCAGAAGCAGCTGGAAGCACTGCTGCAGGAACAGCAGCTGCACCTGAGCGAGGCACAGCGCATCGCCAGCATGGGCAGCTGGTCGTTCGACCCTACCAACCATCGGTTCTGGTGGTCGCCGGAGCTACGCTCCCTGCTGGCCCTTGCGCCGGGCGAAGTGCCCGGGCAGCGGCGCTGGCTCAAGCAGCTGCATCCGCGTTCGCGCGGCGCGCTGCGCGCGGCATGGCGCCGGCTCTGGCGTGATGGCCGTGCGGCCAACCTTGAGCTGGAGCTGACCCGCGGCAGCGAGCCGTCGCAGCACCTGCGGCTGTGGATGCAGCCACTGCTGGACATGGACGGCCATCCCAAGCGCCTGCTCGGCCAGGTGCAGAACATCACCGAACAGCACCAGACCGATGCGCTCATCCGCTGGCGGACCGAACTGCTCAACCGTGTTTCCGCCCTGGGCCGCATCGGCGGCTGCGAGATCGAAGTCAGCACCCGGCACATGCAGTGGACCGAGGAGTGCTACCGCATCCACGGCCTGCGCAAGGAGCCGATCACCCTGGACCAGGCGCTGGCGCTGTACACCGAGGATTCGCGCGCGCACTTTGAAGCCGCACTGCTGCGTATTGCCGGTGGTGGCCTGCCCGAACAGCTGGATCTGTGCTTCTACCGCCAGTCCGGCCTGCGCGTGTGGGTGCAGGTGTTGATTGAACTGGATCGCCGCGACGGCCTGCCGCCGCGCTTCGTGGTCCTGTTCCGTGACATCACCCGCGAGCGCGAAGCCAACGAGCGCATCGAGCTGCTGGCCCACTACGACCTGTTGACCGGCCTGCCCAACCGCGTACTGCTGGGCGAGCAGACCGCCGAGGCCATCGAGGAGGCCCGTGACCGCGGCACCTCGCTGGCGATGCTGTTCATCGATCTCGATGGCTTCAAGAACATCAACGACAGCTTCGGCCACGCCACCGGCGATGCGCTGCTGAAGGCCGCAGCCACCCGCCTGCACCAGAACCTGCGCAACAACGATCTGTTCGGCCGCTTCAGCGGCGACGAGTTCATCGTGGTGCTGCGCGACCTGGCCGAGCCAGAAGACGCCGGCCACGTGGCGCGCAAGCTGATCGGCTCCCTGGCCGAGCCGCTGCGCCGTGGTGATACCACGCTGAAGGTCGGCGCCAGCGTGGGCATCGCCATGCTGGGCGACAGCCAGACTGATTTCGACTCCCTGCTGCGTGCCGCCGACGCGGCGATGTACGCAGCCAAGGAAGCCGGCCGCAACACCTATCAGTACTACAGCCAGGACGCCCTGGCGCGCATCCAGCGCCGGCTGGAGATCGAGCACGGCCTGCACGGCGCCATCGAGCGTGAGGAATTCAGCCTGGCCTACCAGCCGTTGCTGCACGCCCACCACGGTGAGCCGCCGGCCATTGAAGCACTGCTGCGCTGGCATCGCCCCGGCGTGGGCTACTGCAGCCCGGCCGAGTTCATTCCCATTGCCGAGAAGTGCGGCGAGATCGTCCGCATCGGCGACTGGGTGCTGTCCGAAGCCTGCCGCCAGGCGGCAGCGTGGGATCGTGCCGGCCTGCGTTTCGAACGCATCGCGGTGAACGTCTCGGCCGTGCAGCTGCGTGACCGCGGGTTCGCCGAGCGCGTGATCGAGATCTGCCACGCCCATGGCTGGCCGCCGCAGCGGCTGGAGCTGGAACTGACCGAATCGGCGCTCATCCGTGACACCGACATCCTGCGCCACTGTTTCGACGTGCTGGAACGGCACGGCGTGCCGCTGGCGGTGGACGACTTTGGTACCGGGTTCTCCAACCTGCATTACCTCAACCGGTTCCCGGTGGGGCGGCTGAAGATCGACCGCAGTTTCGTGCAGGGCATGCTGCATGACACGGGTACGGCGGAAGTCACCCAGGCCATCGTCCATCTGGGCCATGCGCTGGGCATGAAGGTCGTGGCCGAAGGCGTGGAGACGCACCAGGAAGAAGACCTGCTGCGTCGCCAGGGCTGTGATGAGATCCAGGGCTACCTGTACTCACGCCCGCTGAGCCCGCGCGACCTGGCGCTGTGGCTGCGCCAGCAGCACGCCCCCCCGGCCATCGCCCTGGCCCGGTAAGCCCGGTAGGTGCCGACCGTTGGTCGGCACTGATGCCCGCACCCGCAATCATCCACGCATGGCGTGGATCTACCGCGGTGGGTTCATGAACCGCGACGGAATTCCTGCCGCACTCGTGCGCACACGGCGTCAATTGGGCCATCGGTTTTCCACGAGCGGGACCTGAGCATAATGCCGCGCAACAGCTCTGCCCAGGCAGATCCACGCCATGCGTGGATGAACCCGGGCATAAACCGCATTCCCTGCAGGGCCGTCTACTGCAGCAGGACAGGCCCATCCGCGCGTGGCGTGGATCTACAGCGCTTCCCCATCCAGCCCAAGATCCCACGCCATCCCCAGCAGCTCAACGGCCAGCACGGGCGGGGCGGGGCGGGCATCGGCCAGCTGGCGCAGTTCCTCGATCTCCTCGCGCGCCACGGCTTCCAGCGCCTGCAGCTGCTCGCGCACGCCCGGGTTGCGGGGGCGCTGGTCGGGGTCGATCGGGGGCAGGGCGCGGATCAGGGTCATGGCGCGCGGGTCAGGGGCATCCAATGGAAGAGTACAGGCAAAGGCCCCGGAACTACCGGGGCCTTCGGGGCTGCCGGAAAAGGCAGCGGACATCAGGATCAGAACAGCTCGACCGTGCCGGCGCCCATGTTCTGCTGGGCGACCGGCTTGTGCGGCGGGCGCTCCCATTCACTGCGCAGTTCGCGCAGGCGGCTGCCGGTGCGCTGCAGGGCGGTGGCGATCTCTTCGTCGAACACGCCGCCATTCCGGTGCAGCAGCTCTTGCAGCGCCACGGCCTCGCGGTTGATCGCGGTCAGGCGGTCCAGGTGCGTGTGCACGCCACCCAGAGCCTGGGTCGCGATGTCTTCAAACTGCAGGGCGCGCACGGCTTCGGCCACGCTGCCATCAATCGAACGCGCGCACTCGGACACTTCGCGCATGCCGTCGCCCAGCGAGGCATTGATCTGCGCCACGTTGTCCAGCATCGCCGCCGCTTCCTGGCGGGCTTCGCGGGAGCGGTCCATGTCACGCGAGGCCATGTGCGAAACGGTCTCGCGCACCTTGGCAATGGCGTCCTTGGAGCTGTGGGCCAGCTTGCGGATCTGCTCGTTGAAGGTGGTCGAACGCTCGGACAGGTTGCGCACTTCGTCGGCCACCACGGCAAAGCCGCGACCGGCCTCGCCGGCACGGGCCGCTTCGATGGCGGCGTTCAGTGCCAGCAGGTTGGTCTGGTCGGCGATCGACTTGACGTCTTCCAGCAGGGCGAAAATGCCGTCCAGGTGCTGGGCCATCTGGTCGATGTGCTGCACCGTGGTGCTGCTCTGGCCGCTCACCTGTTCCAGCGCTTCCACCAGCTGTTCCATGCGGTTGCTGGCGTGCTGGGCGAAGCGGGCGACATCCAGGCCAGCGCCACCTTCGTCACCGGCGCGGTCGACAATGCGCGAGAGTGCCTGGCTCTGCTGGCGCGACTTGCGGTTCATCGCATCGAAGCTGCCGCCGAGGCTGGAAACGGCCTGGCGGATCAGATCGCGGGCACGTTCCACTTCGCCGCGCGAACCGTCGATCTCATTGCCGACGAAATTGCGCAGCTCGGTCAGCAGCTGGTCCTGCTCACGCAGGACACGGGCATGTTCCGGGGAGCGATGCGCCTGGGCGCGGGTGGTCCACCACGCAAAGCCCAGCCAGCTCAGCGTCATCGTGGTCAGGATCGCCCAACGCAGGGCGGCCGGCCATTCAAAGCCGATGGCAAAGGGGAGCAGCAGAGTCAGGGCCAGGGGGGCGGCCAGACGGATGAAAATGCGTGAGTACATGGACGTTCTCGGGAGGTGCACGGAGGATGTATCGGCCGTACGCCCCTTCTCTTTAACGTCGATGTGCCTTCTGGACGCGCCGGATTTCCGTCGCTGCCGGGGTTCTGGGGTCAGAGCCCTTTTCCATGGAAAAGGGATCCGGCCCCACCGCCGTCCAACCGGGGTCGGATCCCTTTCCGTTACGGAAAGGGCCCTGACCCCACAGGGGAGGCGCTCAGCCCAGCTGCCGGTCCACCGCTTCGCTCATCGCCTTGCGGCTGAGCAGGAAATCCCAATAGCTGCCGCCCAGCTGCCGCCACAGCACCGCCGAACGCACGGCGGCCAGCAGCAGCGCGCGGATCTCGGCCACGACCCCGGCCTGGCCCAGGTAGTGGGGGTTGCCCTGCACCATGACGCGCGGCTTGAGGTGGCTGATGGTGTCCGCATACAGGCCGCCAAGGCTGGCCAGCACCTCCGGGTGGGCACTGTCGCCGAGGTCGGCCGCCTGGCGCTGGGCACGCTCGATGCCCGACGCTACCTTGTTCACGGTGGCGCCGTCCTGCACGAAGCGGCGTTCCAGCTGCAGCACCGACAGGGCCAGCTTGGGCAGGATCGGGTCCTGGCCCTGGTTGCGCAGGTAGTTGTGCAGCAGGCGCAGGCCGGATTTCAGCGCGTCGCGGTCACCAAACACCTCCTGCGGGGAGGCGGCATCGATGCGGAACACGCTGTCCACCGCCGTGCGTACCGCGGCGGCATCGGAATGGCCGGTATCGGCGATACGGCGTACCTGCTGCAGGGCCTGTGCAATGCCGGCCAAGGCCAGGACGCGGTCGTCGACAGTGAAACTCATGCAGCGATTACCTCAAAAGGAGAAGGGGTGGTGCGCAGGCGCTGTTCCAGCGGCGCATCGGTGGCGGCGATCACCGCGCCGCCCAGGCAGACATCGCCGTCATACAGCACCAGCGACTGGCCGGGGGTCACGGCGCGCTGCGGGCGGGCGAACGTCACCTGCACGCTGCCATCGTCCAGGACCTCGACCGTACACGGCTCGTCCGGCTGCCGGTAGCGGGTCTGCGCCGTGCACTCGAAGCGGCGGGCCGGCGGGGCGCCGGCGATCCAGTGCGCGGTTTCCGAGCGCAGGCGGTCGGACAGCATCCACGGGCTGTCGCGGTCCTGGTCCACGTACAGCACATTGCTGGCGACATCCTTGCCCACCACGTACCACGGCGCTGCCGGGCGGCCGCGCACGCCGCCGATGTTCAGGCCCTCGCGCTGGCCCAGGGTGAAGTAGAACACCCCCGGATGTTCGGCGATGACGCTGCCGTCGGCCGGGTCGAGGATCTGGCCGGTCCGGGCCGGCAGGTAACGGCCCAGGAACTCGCGGAAGTCGCGCTCACCGATGAAGCAGATGCCGGTCGAATCCTTCTTGGCATGGGTCGGCAGGCTTACGTCGCGGGCAATGCGGCGCAGGTCGCTCTTTTCCAGGTCGCCGATCGGGAACAGGGTGGCGGCCAGTTGCTCCTGCCCCAGCTGGTGCAGGAAATAGCTCTGGTCCTTGGAACGATCCGCACCGCGCAGCAGCAGCCACTGCTGGCCGCGCTGGGCGATGCGCGCGTAGTGGCCGGTGGCGATGCGCTCGGCGCCCAGGTCGCGGGCGGCATCGAGGAAGTGCTTGAACTTCACTTCGCGGTTGCACAGCACATCCGGGTTGGGCGTGCGGCCGGCGGCATACTCGGCCAGGAAGTGCTCGAACACGCCCTGCCAGTACTCGCTGGAAAAATCGCGGAAGTGGAACGGGATGCCGAGCAGGCCGCAGACCGCCACCGCGTCGCGGCGGTCATCCTCGGCGCGGCAGTCGCCGCTGCCATCGTCGGCCCAGTTCTGCATGAACAGACCGGCGACCGCCTCACCCTGCTGCACCAGCCGCCATGCGGCCACGGACGAATCCACGCCGCCGGACACCCCAACCATCACCCGTGGGCTGCTCATGCGACCTCCTGCACCAGGGAAAGCGGGTGGCGCTGGCCGGCCAGATAGTCGGCCACCACGCGCCAGACCAAGGGGCTGCGCAGGCGCGGCCCGGCCGCCTGCAGTTCGGCCGGCTCCAGCCACAGGGCGCGGTCGATGCCGGTATCCAGCGGCTGGTCCGGGTCGTGCGAGATCGGGCGGGCGCCGTAGCAGAAACGCAGGAACGCGGTGCCGTCAGGGGCGGTCCACTGGTAACAGCCGATGAAGGCCGTCAATTCCACGGTCCAGCCGGTTTCCTCGCGCGTCTCGCGCAGGGCGGCGGCGGCCAGGCTCTCGCCCGGTTCCAGGTGGCCGGCGGGCTGGTTCAGCACCTGCCGGCCCTCGATGGTCTCTTCCACCAGCAGCACGCGGCCGCCGTCCACCACCACGGTGGCGACAGTGGCGTGCGGTGCCCAGCGCGGGTCCTGCTCAGCGTCCAACTCAGAGATCGTCCTTCTTGGTCAGCTCCAGCTCCATCGCATCGGCGGTGCGGATGGCCGCATCGATGGCGTCGCTGAGCTGGTCGGTGGTGGCATCGGCGTCGATCTTCACCACGAACATGGCGGTCTTGTCCTGCTTTACCCAGCCGCCCATCTTGGCGTCCTGGGAATCCTCCAGCAGGCGGTTGGCCACCGCTTCGGGGAACTGCTTGTCCTTGGAAACGTAGCCGGGCGACCAGATTTCGCGGATGTTGTGGCTGCCGAAATCCTCAACGGCCGACCGCACGTAGACCATCTGCGTGCGGTCCCCTTCCACGTCGAACACCATCTGGTAGTCGCCGTCCTCGTCCACCTCGAACGTGTAACCCAGCTTTTCCAGGTGACGGGCGATGGCGGCATCCGCCTTGCTGCTCTCCGCAGCGGGCGCTGCACCGGCCGTGCCGGTAAAGGCCAGGGCGATCAGCAGCGCAGGCAGAAGGGTCCTTTTCATGAAAAACCTGTGAAACATGGGAACAGGTGGTAATTGTGACGGCGGCCGTGCGCGCCGTCCAATCCGCGGCAGGCCGGCGCAGGGCTGTCTCACCCCCTATAATGTGAGGATGCCCCGCGAGTCCTCCCCCGAATCCCATCACGACCACGGTATTGCCGTGGAGCCCGCGCGCCCGGAAGTGGCGCCGCCGCCGTTCTACCAGGTCATGATCCTCAACGACGACTACACCCCGATGGATTTCGTGGTGGACGTCCTGCAGCAGTTCTTCAGCATGGACCTGGACAAGGCCACGCAGGTGATGCTGCACGTGCATACCCGTGGCCGCGGCGTGTGCGGGGTCTTTACCCGTGAAGTGGCCGAGACCAAGGTCGCCCAGGTCAACGAGTACTCGCGCATGAACCAGCACCCGCTGCTGTGCACGATGGAAAAGGCCTGACCGGTCTCCCGTAGAGTCGAGCTTGCTCGACTGGACCCCGCAGTCGAGCAAGCTCGACTCTACCTCCCCCTCCCGCCTGGCCGGTCCTGCCCCCGGCCTGCGTGCTGTCCTGCAATACCCGGTGTGAACCACGGCAAACAATTTGCACTACTAACGCCATCTGAACGCAGCAATCCGCTAGGGTGATGGAAATCGCGTAGTCAGGCCGCATATTGTCCCCATCTGCCGCCGGAGTAATCCATGTTCAGCAAAGACCTCGAACACACCATCGGCCAGTGCTACAAGCGCGCCCGTGAGGCCCGGCATGAATTCATGACGGTCGAACACCTGCTGCTGGCACTGCTCGACAATCCGTCCGCCCAGGCCGTCCTCAAGGCCTGTGGCGCCGACGCCGACCGCCTCCGCCAGGAACTGGAGCAGGCCATCGAGGCGTCCGTGTCCCGCTTGGCCGAAGATGACGGCCGCGATACCCAGCCGACCCTGGGTTTCCAGCGCGTCCTGCAGCGGGCCGTGTACCACGTGCAGTCCTCGGGCAAGAAGGAAGTGACCGGCGCCAACGTGCTGGTCGCGATCTTCGGCGAAAAGGACTCCCACGCCGTCTATTACCTCAACCAGCAGGACATCACCCGGCTGGACGTGGTCAATTACCTGTCCCATGGCATCGCCAAGCTGGGCGAGGAGGGCGAGCAGCCGTCGTCCCCGGAAGGCGAGGGCCGCATGGAGGGTGGGGACGGGGAGCCCAAGGGCGACGCCCTGACCGAATTCGCCAGCAACCTCAACGAACAGGCCCGGGCCGGGCGAATCGACCCGCTGGTGGGCCGCGCCGATGAGATCGAGCGCACCATCCAGGTCCTGTGCCGCCGCCGCAAGAACAACCCGCTGTACGTGGGTGAGGCCGGCGTGGGCAAGACTGCGATCGCCGAGGGCCTGGCCCGCCGCATCGTCGAAGGTTCGGTGCCGGACGTGCTGGCCGACGCCATCATCTATTCGCTCGACCTGGGCGCGCTGGTGGCCGGCACCAAGTACCGCGGCGACTTCGAGAAGCGCCTGAAGGGTGTGCTCACCGCGCTGAAGAAGGTGCCCAACGCGGTGCTGTTCATCGACGAGATCCACACCATCATCGGTGCCGGCTCGGCGTCGGGAGGCACCATGGATGCCTCCAACCTGATCAAGCCGGCCCTGGCCTCGGGCGAGCTGCGCTGCATCGGCTCGACCACGTTCCAGGAATATCGCGGCATCTTCGAGAAGGACCGTGCCCTGGCCCGGCGCTTCCAGAAGATCGACATCGTCGAGCCGACCGTGGGTGAAACCTACGAAATCCTGCAGGGCCTGAAGGGCAAGTACGAGGCCCACCACGGGGTTACCTATTCGGATGAGGCACTGCAGGCGGCGGTGGACCTGTCGGTCAAGCACATCGCCGACCGTCTGCTGCCTGACAAGGCCATCGATGTCATCGACGAGGCCGGCGCCCGCCAGCGCCTGCTGCCGGAAGGCCAGCGCAAGGAGCTGATCGACGTCGAGGAAGTCGAGGCGATCATCGCCAAGATGGCGCGCATCCCAGCCAAGCAGGTCAGTGCCACCGACAAGGACGTGCTGCAGCACCTCGAGCGCAACCTGAAGATGGTGATCTTCGGCCAGGATCCGGCCATCGGCACCCTGGCATCTGCCATCAAGCTGGCCCGTTCCGGCCTCGGCAACCCGGACAAGCCGATCGGCAACTTCCTGTTCGCCGGCCCCACCGGTGTGGGCAAGACCGAGGTGACCAAGCAGCTGGCGCTGCAGCTGGGCATCGAGCTGGTCCGCTTCGACATGTCCGAGTACATGGAGCCGCATTCGATCAGTCGTCTGATCGGTGCGCCCCCGGGCTACGTCGGCTTCGACCAGGGCGGGCTGTTGACCGAGAAGATCGTCAAGACGCCGCACTGCGTGCTGCTGCTGGACGAAATCGAGAAGGCGCATCCGGACATCTTCAACATCCTGTTGCAGGTGATGGACCGCGGCGTGCTCACCGACACCAACGGCCGCGAAGCCAACTTCAAGAACGTGGTGCTGGTGATGACCACCAATGCCGGCGCGGCGCAGGCCTCGCGGCGTTCGATCGGTTTCACCAAGCAGGACCACGCCACCGACGCGATGGAGACCATCCGCCGCAGCTTCACGCCGGAATTCCGCAACCGCCTTGACGCGGTCGTGCAGTTCCAGCCGCTGGGCTTCGAGCACATCCTGCGCGTGGTCGACAAGTTCCTGATCGAGCTGGAAATGCTGCTGCAGGAAAAGCACGTCAGCCTGTCGGCCACCCCGACCGCGCGCGACTGGCTGGCCCACCACGGCTTCGATCCGCTGATGGGTGCCCGCCCGATGGCGCGCATGATCCAGGACAAGATCAAGCGCCCGCTGGCCGACGAACTGCTGTTCGGCAAGCTCGTCAATGGCGGCAAGGTGAGCATCGACGTCCGCGACGACGAGCTGGTGGTGGAGACCCACGCAGAACCGGAACGCCTGCTGCCGGCCACGGTGGAGTAAGGGGCGCCGGTCGGGCATCGCCCGGCTGGGGAGTGAAAGGCAAGGGCGGCTTCGGCCGCCCTTGTCGTGTCTGCTTTCAGCGGGTGCGCTGGCGTGCCTTCTGCTTGAACGTGGCCGCATCGATCGGCTCGATACGGGCGACGCTGCAGGCGGCACCCTCCATGCGCAGCTCGGTGCGGCCCGCGCTGCAGACCCGGCCTTCCTGGCCGTCCGTGACGAAGGCCAGCTTGCGCGAGTACGCCGCCTTGCCGCAGTCGCTCTCGAAGTGCACCACATAGTGGTCCTGGCCGTTTCGCAGCAAAACGTTGCGCGAGGCGTTGGCGCGCACCAGCTGCTGGTCGCTGCCCAGCTGGATGCAGTCGTCGGTTCCGGCGGCCGGTGCATCAGCGGCGTGGGCCGGCATCGCGGAAAGGGTGGCGGCAGAGAGCGCCAGCGCGGCGAACAGAGCGGGCAGGGAATGCATGTTCATGGCGGGGCAGGGGATGGCGATCCGGACTGGATCGGCTGCCACCTTGCCGCCGCGGACGCGAATGCGAATCTGCCTCAAGGCCACCTGACCGATGCCACGGTGTGTTCGGTCAGGGTGACCTCCGGCAGGGCCGGATTGCAGGCATGACAAAAGGCCAGCAACCAGGGCTGGCCTTGTCAGGGTGGCACGGAACGCCGACCGCTTACTTCATGCGGTAGGTGATACGACCCTTCGTCAGGTCGTACGGGGTCATTTCGACCTTGACCCGGTCACCGGTGAGGATGCGGATGTAGTTCTTGCGCATGCGGCCGGAGATGTGGGCGATGATTTCGTGCCCATTTTCCAGGCGAACGCGGAAAGTGGTGTTCGGCAGCGTCTCGCTGACGGTGCCCTCGAACTCGATGGAATCGTCTTTCGACATGTAGTCCTGTGCGGTTCAGAAAACGGCCACGCTGGGCCTAAGGCGCGGTATTTTACGCGCCCTTCGTCCAGCTTGCAAAGATCTGGTTAAACCCCCGCCAGATCACGGGCCGGCCAGCGCCCCACCGCCTGGGTCCAGGGGCCTTCGCGGCCGGGCTGGCGCACCGCCAGATCCACATGCTGCAGGAAATCCGCACGCGGCAGGTGAACCGCCCCCATCCGCAGCAGGTGCGGGTTCTCCACCTGGGCGTCGATGAGCTGCCACCCCCAGCGGTGCAGGGTGGCCGCCAACGCGGCGAGGGCGATCTTGGAGCCGCCGCTGGCATCACTGAACATGCTTTCGCCGAAGAACATCGTGCCGATGGCCACCCCGTAGATGCCGCCGACCAGGGTCTGCCGGTCCCACACCTCGAATGAGTGGGCGAAGCCGAGGTCGTGCAGGTGGCTGTACGCGTCCACCATGTCCGGGCTGATCCAGGTGCCGTCCTGTCCGGGGCGTGGCGCCGCAGCGCAGGCCCGCATCACCCGGTTGAAGGCCGTATCGGCGGTCACTTCCCACTCGCAGTGGCGCAGTTGGCGTCGGAATCGGCTCGACAGATGCACGCCGTCGGTATGGAACACCATGCGCGGGTCGGGCGACCACCACAGGATCGGCTCACCCTCACTGAACCACGGAAAGATGCCCCCGGCGTAGGCATTGAGCAGGCGCAACGGGTGCAGGTCGCCCCCTACTGCCAGCAGGCCGTCGGGCGTGCGAAGGGCAGTATCGGCAGGCGGAAAGGGCGCGTCCGGCGCATCGGCCAGGCGCCACGGCAGCGGTCGGGTCATGCAGGCATTGTAGGCGTCGCTGCCCCGCGCGTTGGTCTGGCGCCTTTGCACTTTTGCTGGTAGTGCCGGCCGCTGGCCGGCAGAGCCACCTCAGTCGAACAAACTCGACGCTAAGGGCCTGCGCGGAACGGGCTGTGCCCCTGTAGTTCCTGCTGGTACCGGCGCACATCGCGCCGCTCCTGCTGGCACCACTCCTGCAGCGCCTCGGCAAAATCCGCATCGGCCACCCAATGCCGGCTGCGCACCAGCGTCGGCAGGAATCCCCGCGCCAGCTTGTGCTCACCCTGTGCGCCCGGCTCGAAACGCCGCAGTCCCTCGCGCAGGCAGTACTCGATGCCCTGGTAATAACAGGCCTCGAAGTGCAGGCCGGGCAGGGTGGCGCCACCCCAGTAGCGGCCATACAGCGTGTCGCCCCCGCGCAGGCACAACGCGCCAGCGATCGGCTCGCCCTCATGTTCGGCCAGGAACAGCACCAGCCCCCGCCCCAGCGATACGGCCAGGTGGCGCAGGAAGGTCTCGGTGAGTGCCGGCGCATTGCCGTACTCGAGGAAGGTCTGCAGATAGAAGCGGTACATCGCCTGCAGGTCGGCGCGGCTGGCCTCGTCGCCATGCACCATCCGGAACGTGATTCCCTGCCGGGTCACCTTCGCCCGCTCCTGGCGGATGTTCTTGCGGTGCTTGTGGTCCATCGCGCCAAGGAACTGATCGAACGTGGTCCAGTCGCCCGGGTTCTGCCATTGGAACTGCACGTCTTCGCGCAGCAGCCAATCGTCACTGAAGGCGTCGTCGTCGCTGGCGGTGTGGAAATTGATGTGTGCCGAAGACACCTCCAGCCCGTGCATCTGCTCGCCAAGCGCCGACAGCAGCGCAGCCCGGTCCACGCCCTCGCGGGCCAGCAGGCGGGGTCCCGTCACAGGCGAGTACGGCACCGCGCCCAGCCACTTCGGGTAGTAGTCGCGACCGTGCCGCGCATAGGCGTTCGCCCAGGCATGATCGAACACGAACTCACCGTGGGAGTTGGTTTTCAGGTAGCCAGGGATGGCGCCGACCAGGGTGTCGTCATCCCACAGGGTGAGGTGCCGGGGCTGCCAGCCCCAGTCCTCGCGCAGGCATCCGTGGGCCTCCAGCCCGGACAGGAAGGCGTGGCTGACGAAGGGGTTATGGCCGTCGTGCAGGGCATCCCAGTCGGTGTCGGGAATGGCCTGCAGGTAGTCGAGGAAGCGGGCGGAGAGCATGGGGAGAGGATAGGGCAGGTGGGGTTCGATTTGCCGGGTGTCGTGAATGCCTTGAGGATTCTTGCAATTTCATGGATGCGTGAAGTTCGTCCCGTTGATCATCCCGGTTGGAAGTCACGTTGATGAAGCAGCGCATCGGCTGCAAAGAGTCGAACCGGAGGACTAACACATGACACTGACCCGACTGCTTCGCTGCGCGCCGGGCACTTGCTTTGCAATCGCATCGCTTTTCGCTCCCCTGCCATCATTGGCGGTTGCTGGCTCGGCTGCGGCCAACGTTCAGCACAGCGATGCACAGCTTGATGCGATCCTGACCGTCAGGGCGCAGGAGATTCTGGACCGGATGAAGCGCCTTCAGGGCCAGTCGAAGGACATCCGCGTGCAGGTGGTTTTCGACTTCGGGGCGGGCGCGCTTCGAGTTTACTTTGGCCCTGGAATACTGCCGGATGACTACGGCGCCAGCTTTGCAGATCAGCATGACGACTTTCGTCACAGCTTGACGCACATTGCGCAGAAGGCTGCGCCAGTAAAGGAAATCATATTCCGCTACGACGGTCGAGAGATCGAAGCGTACTTTCCGGAGGTCAGGAAGGAGGCGGAGGATGCTCAGAGGGCACGCGAAAGGAGGTCTCAGGGCGGCCATGCCTTTGTATCGGCGTCCCAGGGGTACTACTACCATCATGGCTGGAAGAAGTGGGTGTTGCAGCGCGATCCGTATCACGGGGTTCAAGAGGACTTCATTGCGCTGGAGTATGCCGATGAGCTTCAAGTGTGGCTTGCTCGGCGCGGGCCAAGCGTGGTGACGACGCGGCCACGATCGCTTCTCATCGAAATTCCGCATCCAGAAGCCATGCAGCCTTGGTAGCAGATGGCTGCGAGATATGCACTGAAGGAGAGGTTTCCGGAGAATCCGAAGATATGGAACTTAAAGGGTGATCGAATCTATCCCACCAGAGACTACGATGAGGACATCAACAGCCGTCCGCTCATGGCAAATCATGTAGGCGCAGGCGTGGCATTGCACCTTCATACGAATGGCGCTGACGATGCTTCTGCCTCAGGAACACGTGCTGTCGTTCAGCCCGGTCGACCGGACGATCTTGTGCTGGGGCGTAGCATCCTTTGTTACATGAAGGAGCTGATACAGAGCGCCGAGGGGTATGGCGAATTCCCTGTGGGTGGAGAGCCGTTCCAGGTGGACAAAGGGGAGAATCGTTTGTCGGAAATGCCATCCGTGATTGTGGAGATGGGCTTCCATACAAATCCCGTAGATGCCGCAGCCCTCCAGGATCCCCTCTTCCGTACTGCCTCGATGAAAGGCGTCGAGAAGGGTTATCGGCTCTTCCGCGAGGGCAAGGGCTGCCTACCGCTAAAGGCGGCGCCCATCGGCAGCATCAATCTCTCCCAGGGGGACTCGCAACAGGTGGACGTTGCATTCGAGGGCTATCCTCAGTATCCGATCCAGCTGATCACCACCAATGTCGGTTGCCCGCCGGGCTGGACCTGCACGGATGGGCGGGTACGCATCGAGACCCCGGATGCGAAGCCGAGCCAGATCACGCTGCGTTGCGAGAACGCTGGAAGCGCGCCGATCCTCTGGGACACCCAGGTGGTCGACGATGATGGCGTGAAGTCTCCGCCGGTGCGGCACTGGGTGCAGTGCATCCGCAGGCCCGGAGGTGCGGTCGCACGTCCTGGTGCCCCTGTCGGGGTCGAGGCGGCGACGGCAGGTTTAGAGAACGGGCGCTTTCGCGCCCGTTCTTCTTTCGTCGAGCATGGCTCGACGCTACAGGAATGGCGGTTGAAGCCTCAGCTGGCCTTGCCCTGTGCGTCCAGGTAGCGCTCGGCATCCAGCGCGGCCATGCAGCCGAAGCCGGCCGAGGTGATCGCCTGGCGGTAGTGCTGGTCGGCCACGTCGCCGGCGGCGAACACGCCTTCCACCGAGGTCTGGGTGGCGTTGCCGCCCAGGCCCGAACGGATTTCCAGGTAGCCGTTGTTCATCGCCAGCTGGCCGTCGAACAGCTGGGTGTTCGGGTGGTGGCCGATGGCCACGAAGAAGCCATGGGCATCGATGTCGCGGGTGCTGCCGTCCAGGGTCGACTTCACGCGCACACCCGTCACGCCGGCGTCGTTGCCAAGCACTTCTTCCACCTGGTGGTGCCAGACGGTCTCGATCTTGCCGGCGGCGACCTTGGCGAACAGCTTGTCCTGCATGATCTTTTCCGCCTTCAGGGAGTCGCGGCGGTGGACCAGGTAGACCTTGCGGGCGATGTTGGACAGGTACAGGGCTTCTTCGACAGCGGTGTTGCCGCCGCCGACCACGACCACGTCCTGGTCTCGGTAGAAGAAGCCGTCGCAGGTGGCGCAGGCGGAGACGCCGCGGCCCTTGAAGGTCTCTTCGGTCGGGATGCCCAGGTACTTGGCGGTGGCGCCGGTGGAGATGATCAGCGCATCGCAGGTGTACTCGTGGCTGTCGCCGATCAGCTTGAACGGACGCTGGGACAGGTCGGCCGTATGGATGTGGTCGAAGATGACCTCGGTCTCGAAGCGCTCGGCGTGGGCCTGCATGCGCGCCATCAGGTCCGGGCCCATCAGGCCGTGGGCGTCACCCGGCCAGTTGTCCACCTCGGTGGTGGTCATCAGCTGGCCACCCTGCTGCAGACCGGTGATGACGACCGGCTTCAGGTTGGCGCGGGCGGCGTAGACGGCGGCGGTCCAACCGGCCGGGCCGGAACCGAGGATGACGAGGCGCTGGTGGCGGGAGGGCAGGCTGGTGCTCATGTAAACTCGCGAAAAGGTAGATGGGACAAGGCGCTGGCGATGTTTGCGCAGCATCCTCGGCAGGTCATAGAGTGGCGGCTGGGGCGGGGTGATTCAAGCCGATGAACAGAACGCCGTCACCCACGGGTGGTTTTGGCGCCTGTCGGCACCCTGGATGCCACCGGTGACTGAAAACTGACGCCGTGTCGTTTATTATCAAACACTAACAGCGCATTCCAAAGGTATGGTCTAAGGTGGCGAAGCAGGTGCCCGAACGCTCCAAGTCCGACGACAAAAAGGCGTCGCGTCGCTCGGCGGCAGCGGCTCCAACCGACAATCCCCGCCGTCAGCGCCTCTGGCGCGACCTGGGGCTGATCGCCATCGCGCCGGCGCTGCTGTATCTGGCCGCCAGCCTGTTCACCTATTCAGCCAGTGATCCGGGCTGGTCGCACACCGGCAGCGTGGTCGCGCCCGTGCACAACATGGGTGGCCGCGCCGGTGCGTGGATCGCCGACGTGCTGCTGCAGCTGTTCGGCTACATCGCCTTCCTGCTGCCGGTCGTGCTCGGCGCGCTGGCCTGGATCGCCATGTTCGGCCTGAAGCGCGAGAGCAAGGGCGAGAACGATCTCGATCCCGCCCTGCGCCTGGTCGGCCTGGTCGGCTTCCTGATCGCCGGCACCGGCTTCCTGCACGTGCGCCTGTTCAGTGGCGACGTGTCCAGCGCGGGCGGCATCCTCGGCAAACTGGTCGGCAACTCGCTCACCGTCGGCTTCGGTGCGCTGGGTGCGAACCTGTTCGTGCTGGTGCTGCTGCTGGCCTCGATCACCCTGGCCACTGGCCTGTCGTGGTTTGCGGTGATGGAAAAGATCGGCCGTGGCGTGATGTCGCTGGCGCCGCTGCTGGAACGCAAGAAGGAACAGGCCACCGAATGGCAGCAGACCCGCGCCATGCGCGAGGAGCGCCAGGAAGTGCGCAAGGCCGATGCCGAAGTGCGCGCCAAGCGCGAGCCGGTGAAGATCGAGCCGCGCCCGGAGCCGGTGATCGAGAAGAGCGATCGGGCCAAGCGCGACACGCAGATCCCGATGTTCCGTGGCGTCAATGGCGATGGCTCGGATCTGCCGCCGCTGGCCCTGCTGGATGATCCGAAGCCGCAGCCGGTGGGTTACGACAAGGACACCCTGGACGCGCTGTCGCGGCAGATCGAGTTCAAGCTCAAGGACTTCCGCATTGACGCGCAGGTGGTCGGCGCCAATCCCGGCCCGGTCATCACCCGATTCGAGATCGAGCCGGCACCGGGCATCAAGGTCAGCCAGATCAGCTCGCTGGACAAGGACATTGCCCGCGGCCTGTCGGTGAAGTCCGTGCGCGTGGTCGACGTCATTCCGGGCAAGTCGGTGATCGGCCTGGAAATCCCCAACGTCACCCGCGAAATGATCTACCTCTCCGAGCTGCTGCGCTCGAAGGAGTACGACAAGTCGGCCAGCGTGCTGACCCTGGCGCTGGGCAAGGACATCGCCGGCCGCTCCACCGTGGCCGATCTGGCGCGCATGCCGCACCTGCTGGTGGCCGGTACCACCGGTTCGGGCAAGTCGGTGGCGGTCAACGCCATGGTGCTCAGCCTGCTGTTCAAGGCCTCGCCGAAAGACCTGCGCATGCTGATGATCGACCCGAAGATGCTCGAACTGAGCGTGTACCAGGGCATTCCGCATCTGCTGGCGCCGGTCGTCACCGACATGAAGGAGGCCGCCAACGGCCTGCGCTGGTGCGTGGCCGAGATGGAGCGCCGCTACAAGCTGATGAGCGCGGTGGGCGTGCGCAACCTGGCCGGCTTCAACAAGAAGGTGAAGGATGCGCAGGACGCCGGCCAGCCGCTGATGGACCCGCTGTTCAAGCCGAACCCGGAGCTGGGTGAGGCGCCGCGCCCGCTGGAGACGCTGCCGTTCATCGTCATCTTCATCGACGAATTCGCCGACATGATGATGATCGTCGGCAAGAAGGTCGAAGAGCTGATCGCCCGCCTGGCACAGAAGGCACGTGCGGCTGGCATCCACCTGATCCTGGCCACCCAGCGCCCTTCGGTGGATGTCATCACCGGCCTGATCAAGGCCAACATCCCCACCCGCATTGCCTTCCAGGTCAGCTCGAAGATCGACTCGCGCACCATCCTCGACCAGTCCGGTGCCGAAACCCTGCTGGGCCACGGCGACATGCTGTACCTGCCGCCCGGCACCGCCATGCCCGAGCGTGTGCACGGCGCCTTCGTTTCCGACGATGAGGTGCATCGCGTGGTCGAGCACCTCAAGGCGATGGGGCCGGCCGACTACATCGATGGCGTGCTGGACGAAGTGCAGACGATGGGTGACGGCGTGGTGGTCGGCGCCACCGGCCTGCCGGAAACCAGCGCGGCGGGCGACGAGTCAGACCCGCTGTACGACGAGGCGCTGCGCGTGGTGACCGAGACCCGCCGCGCGTCCATTTCAGGCGTGCAGCGCCGCCTGAAGATCGGTTACAACCGTGCAGCACGACTGATCGAGGCCATGGAAGCGGCCGGCGTGGTCAGTGCCCCGGAACACAACGGCGACCGCACGGTGCTGGCACCGCCGCCACCGAAGTAAGCCCCGCCACGCCAACGACGTCCAAGGATCCGACGCATGTTCCGAACCGCCTCCTGCGTGCTGGCGCTGGCCTGCGCACTTGCCGCCAGCCCGGCGGTTGCCGGCGCGCCGGCCTCGGCGCCCACCCCGGCGCCGCCGTCGGTCGGCAGCGATGCCGAGGCCAGCAACAATTTCAGTTTCGTGCGCTACCGCGCGGACTACGTGGTGCGTCCCGACGCCGGCAACGTACAGACCGAAACCTACGAAATCCTGCTCAAGACCAAGGCCGCAGTGGAGCAGTTCAGCCAGGTGCGGTTGAGCTACAGCGAGAAGATGGAAACCCTGGACGTGGTCAGCGCCTATACGCTGACTGCCGACGGCCAGCGCCGGGACGTGCCGGCCGACCGCATCTATACGCAGGAAAGCTATTCCAGCGCGGCGGCCGCCATGTACGCCGACCGCAAGGTGCGGGTGATCGTGTTCCCGAACCTGGCGCCGGGCACGCGCCTGGTCTACCGGGTGCGCCGGACCCAGCAGACCCCGTATTTCCCTGGCTACTTCGGCCTGTGGGAAACCTTCAATGTGTTCACCCAGTACGACGACGCCGAAGTGACCCTCAGCGCGCCGGCCAGCCTGCCCATGTACGTGGACAGCCGTGGCGTGCAGGGCAGCGACACCCCGACGGCGAAGAACGGCCAGGCGCAGTGGCGCTGGCGCTACCAGCGCCGCGACCCCATGCAGGCGCAGAACTGGGCGGCGGCGGTCTGGGAGTTCGGGCCGAACATCATGGCCAGCACGTATCGTGACTGGGCCCAGGTCGGGCGCGCCTACCAGGTCAAGGCCGGCGAGGCCGCCACGGTCACCCCGCAGATCCAGGCGCTGGCCGATGAAGTGACCGCCGGCCTCGATGACCGCAGGGCCCAGGCCGACGCGCTGTACCGCTGGGTGGCGCAGAACATCCGCTACGTGGCCGTGT
This sequence comes from Stenotrophomonas sp. ESTM1D_MKCIP4_1, assembly GCF_003086895.1. Taxonomy (NCBI): domain Bacteria; kingdom Pseudomonadati; phylum Pseudomonadota; class Gammaproteobacteria; order Lysobacterales; family Lysobacteraceae; genus Stenotrophomonas; species Stenotrophomonas sp. ESTM1D_MKCIP4_1. The sequence continues at coordinate 2,165,840 of NZ_CP026004.1, forward strand.
ACCTGGGCAACGGCGGGCTGGAGCCGAACAGCGCGCAGAGCATCCTCGACAACCACTATGGCGACTGCAAGGACCATGTCGCGATCCTGGAGGCGCTGCTGGCGGCCAAGGGCATCGCCAGTTCTCCCGTGCTGATCGGCGCAGGCGGTGGCCCGACGCTGCCGAAGATTCCGGTGCTGGGCCGGTTCAACCATGCCATCACCTACGTGCCCGAGTTCGATCTGTACCTGGATTCGACCAGTGCCTGGGCACGCTTTGGCCAGCTGCCCGATGGTGACCTTGGCGCCCCCGCGCTGCGTACCCGCGATGCCTCGCTGGCGCGCACGCCGGACAACGACCCGCAGCGCAACGCCACGGTGATGGACGTGCGCTTCACCTTCGATGCGCAGGGCAACCTGCAGGGTGAGACGGTGCCGCAGCTGAGTGACAACGCCGAGATCGGGATGCGCGCGCAGTTCGCCCAGCTCAACGCGCAGAACCGCGCCCGCGCCGAAGAATCCATCATGGCCGCCTCCGGTTTCGACGGGCGTGGCCAGTTGCAGCTGCAGGGCGTGCCGGTCGACCTGACCCACGCATTCGGCTACCGCATGGCCTTCGAGGCCGAGGATTACGTGGATTTCAGCGTGGCCGGCGGCATGGCCGTGCCCGACCCGCCAGGCGGCGAATCGGTGCGCGGGCTGTACGCCACGGCGTCGGCCCCGGCCAATGAGACGCCGTTCTACTGCAATGCGAGCCTGCGCGAAGAGACCTACCGCCTGCAGTTTCCGGCCAGCGTGCCGATCATCGCCATCCCGCGCAGCCAGCAGTTCCGCAACGCCGCCGGTGAGTACCGGGTGGACTGGGCGCGCGACGGGCAGCAGGTGATCGTCCGCCATCGCCTGCGGCAGAGCGCCGTGCGCGGCGCCAACGCGCTGTGCCAGCCTCAGGATTACCCGGCGTTCCGCGCGTTGTACCGCGAGGTCCGGCGCGGCTTCCGTGGACAGGTGCTGTACGGCAGATTGCCGGGCGCGGGCGGCTGAATCGCCGTTGCATGCGCGGGGCGGCATAATGTCGCCCTGATCGCCCATTCATCTTTCGCCGGGCACACTGGCCTCCAACTTTCCTGGCGCGTGCGCCCACAGGATCCCTGCATGAACATCCCCATCCGACGTTTCCTTGCCACCACCACCCTGGCCGTCGCCTGCGCGGCCGCCGGCAGCGCCTGGGCGGGCGCCCGCGATGATCTGAAAGCCTTTACCAGCGGCTTGAAGGGCCTCGATGGCCAGTTCAGCCAGCAGGTGTTCGACAGCCGCGGCAAGGTAAAGGAATCGACCAGTGGCCGCGTTGCCCTGTCCGCCCCGCGCCTGTTCCGCTGGGAATACGTCCGCCCGCACGAGCAGCTGATCGTGGCCGATGGCAAGAAGGTCTGGATGTACGAGCCGGACCTGGAACAGGCCACCGTGCGCGAGCAGGGCAAGGAAGAGCAGAACAGCCCGCTCACCGCGCTGATCAACCCTGCGCTGCTGGAGCAGCAGTACGACCTGAGCGAAGAAGCCGCGAAGCGTGACGGCCTGCAGTGGCTCTCGCTGTCGCCCAAGCGCGATACCGAAGCCAGCTTCCAGTACGCCGCACTGGGCTTCAACGCGCAGGGCCTGGCCAAGATGGAAATCACCGACGCGGTCGGCCAGCGCACCGTGATCACCTTCAGTGGCTGGAAGCGCAATCCGGGCTTCGCTGCAGGCACCTTCAGCTTCACCCCGCCGAAGGGCACCGACGTCATCGGCAATTGATCGCAGCCGCCGGGCGTGGCCCGGCGCTACCTGCTCGGGTGGGTGCCAACCGTCCACCCCGGTGGGTGCCAACCGTTGGTTGGCACGCTTCTGCTCTGCTTCGGTAGGTGTCAACCTTGGTTGACACGATGTTGATCTACCGGTCAGCGGCCGGCACTACCGATCCGGGGCCGGCACCGGCCATGGGCCTCGCGGTACAATGGCCGGGTGCCAAGACATCGTTCCACTTCCTTCCCCGGCCCCGATCTGCTGAGCGTTGATCGGGTACATCTGCGCCCACTGGCCGAGCGCATGCGCCCGCGCACGCTTGACGAAATGGTGGGGCAGAAGCGCCTGCTGGCGCCTGAGAGCGCGCTGCGCCGTGCGGTCGAATCGGGCCGCGTGCATTCGATGATCCTGTGGGGCCCGCCGGGCTGCGGCAAGACGACGCTTTCGCTGCTGCTGGCCGAGTATTCCGATGCCGAGTTCCGCGCCATCTCGGCGGTACTGTCCGGTCTTCCGGAGGTGCGCCAGGTGCTGGCCGAGGCCGCGCAGCGTTTTGCCGAGGGCCGGCGCACCGTGCTGTTCGTCGACGAAGTGCACCGCTTCAACAAGGCGCAGCAGGATGCGTTCCTGCCGCACATCGAGCGCGGCACCATCCTGTTTGTGGGCGCCACTACCGAAAACCCGTCCTTCGAGCTGAACTCGGCGCTGCTGTCGCGCTGTCGCGTGCACGTACTGGAAGGCGTTTCGCCCACCGATATCGTCGAGGCGCTGGATCGCGCACTGGGTGATCGCGAGCGCGGCCTGGGCGAAGAGCGCATCGACGTTGCCCCCGAACTGCTGCTGGAAATCGCCACCGCCGCCGATGGTGATGTGCGTCGCGCCCTCACCCTGCTGGAAATCGCGGCCGAACTGGCCGGTGGGGAAGGGGGGCGGATCACCCCGCAGACCCTGACCCAGGTGCTGGCCGACCGCACGCGTCGTTTCGACAAGGGCGGCGAGCAGTTCTACGACCAGATCTCGGCGCTGCACAAATCGGTGCGCAGCTCCAACCCGGATGCCGCGCTGTACTGGTTGACCCGGATGCTCGATGGCGGCTGCGATCCCTCCTATCTGGCACGCCGTTTGACGCGCATGGCCATCGAGGATATCGGCTTGGCCGATCCGCGCGCGCAGAGCATGGCGCTGGAGGCATGGGACATCTACGAGCGCTTGGGCAGTCCGGAGGGCGAGCTGGCGTTCGCCCAGCTGGTGCTGTACCTGGCCAGTACCGCCAAGTCGAACGCCGGCTATGCCGCGTTCAACCAGGCCAAGGCCGACGTGCGCGAAAGCGGCACGGAAGAAGTGCCGCTGCACCTGCGCAATGCACCCACCAAGCTGATGAAGGAACTCGGCTACGGTGCCGAGTACCAGTACGACCACGACGCCGAGGGCGGAATTGCCTTGGACCAGACCGGGTTCCCGGATGCCATGGGTGAACGGGTGTACTACCAGCCGGTCCCGCGCGGGTTGGAAATCAAGCTGAAGGAAAAGCTGGATCGGCTGCGCGCGGAGCGTGAGGCCGCGCGAGCAGCAAAAGGCCGCTGACCTGGATTTTGTAGAGTCGAGCTTGCTCGACTGCTTTCATGCCAGTCGAGCAAGCTCGACTCTACGAAGAGCAGGTGCGTTTGTCGCGCGCGCCGGCATTTGGCAGACTGCGCGCCTTCTTTTTTCAAGGACGTGTTCTGCCATGGATCAGCTCATTCTTCCGTTGAAGCGCTACGCCCAGTTCGACGGCCGTGCCAACCGCCGCGAGTACTGGATGTTCCAGCTGTTCCTGGTCCTGGCCACGTTCGTACTGATGATTCCGTTCGTCATTGCGGCGTTGATGGAGTCGCAGGGCCTGATGATCGCGATGGGCGTTCTGTTCGTGCTGTTCTGGCTGGCCACCATCGTGCCGGTCATCGCCGTCACCGTACGCCGCCTGCACGACTGCAACCAGTCGGGCTGGCTGTACCTGCTGTCATTCGTTCCGTTCGGCGGTCTGGTGATCTTCGTGTTCACGCTGCTGCCGGGCACGCCGGAAGAAAACCGTTTCGGCCCTGTGCCGCCCGAGTTCGGCTGATTCCCTGCCGCGCCGGGCTCGCCGGACAGCGCCCGGCGGCATCTAGGGTGTCGCGCGCGCGATACACAGCGTGACGTCTGGGCGATGTGATAATCATTCGCGTTTAAGGTAGACTGCGGTCCCTTGATGAAGAGGCGGCAAGGCCCGCCGTATCCGTCACCCATGACGCTTTCCGCACGCTCCTTCGGCTGTCTGGCCGCCCTCATGATCGGCCTGGTGATGGTTGCTCCTTACGCCCACGCGCAGCAGCGCAATCCGCAGCAGTTGATGGGCCACACCGTGCTCGACGAGCCGGCGGCCAGCTATCGCTTCGAGCGGTTCGTGGTCAGCAGTCCAGACCAGCAGCGCCGCTGGCGGGTGAATGTGGGCATCCCGACCAAGGCCGCCACCGCGCCCTCATCGGTGCTGTATGCGCTCGACGGCAATGCCGTTGCCATGGTGCTGGACCAGTCGCTGCTGGCCGAACTCGCCGCAACGCGCGCGCCGCCGGTCCTGGTGCTGATCGGTTACGACAACGAACTGCGCATCGACTCGCCGGCCCGCACCCGCGACTACACCGCCTGGATCGATCGCGCCGATGACGAAGGCGGCAGTACCCAGGCCGTCGGTGGTGGCGCCAACGCGTTCCTCGACCTCATCGAACGCCGCATCAAGCCCGAAGTCGCGCGCCGCGCCAACATCGATACCCGCCAGCAGGCGCTGTGGGGGCATTCACTGGGCGGCCTGTTCGTGCTCAACGCCCTGTACACCCGGCCGGCCGCGTTCCAGCGCTATCTGGCGGCCAGCCCGTCGCTGTGGTGGAGCCAGGGTGCAGCACTGGGCGACCCGGAGCAGCAGTTCGTGCAGAACGTGCATGGCCAGCCGGCCAAAGTCTGGTTGATGCTGGGCGGCGCCGAGCGGGTGGGGGATCGCGGCAAGCGCGACATGACCAATCCGCGCGTGGTCGCGCACCTGCGCCGCATCGGCGGTGCCACGCCGGATGCCGCGATGCAGCTGTCCGCGCGCCTGGCAAAGGTTCCCGGCCTCAGCGTGCAGTACCGCGAATTCCCCGGTCTCGGCCACGGCCCGATGCTGCCGGCGTCGTTCCACGCCGCCCTGCATGAGCTGTACGGCGTCACCGACCGCAGCGCGGACGACGGCAACGCGCCGTCGCCGGCCAACACTGCAGAGTGATCCCGCGCACGGCCCGGCCGTGCAACCCCACTACCCAGGCGCGACTGTCGATGTGCAGCGGCCCAGGCAACCGATGAATCCCGCGCCACGTGGCGCGGCCTACGTGTGCAAGGAGCCTTTCATGTCGTTTCGTCCGTCCCTCCGCCTGACGTCCCTGGCCGCCGGCCTGCTGCTGGCAGTGACCGCCAGCGCCCAGCCGGTGTTCGACCAGCCTGCCAACGCCACCTTCAAGGGCACCGTCATCTCGCGCGGCGAGAACGTGGTCCCCGGCAGTACCGCTGATGTCATCGGCCGCGGCTTCGTCCCCGGCCAGCAGATCAGCCTGCAGCGTGGCGACAGCGTCCTCAACACCCAGCCGGTGGTGGTCGATGCCGATGGCAACTTCAAGACCCAGCTGACCATTCCGGCCGATGCCGTGCCCGGTACCCATCCGGTGGTCGTGCGCGCCACCCAGCCGGCCGCCGCCACGGTGCTGAAGCTGCGCGTCTCGCCGCAGCTGCCGCTGTCGGGCCAGCAGCAGTTCGCCACCCACTCCAACAAGCTGGTGCCGGGCCTGTACCAGTCGGCCTACAGTGCCGCCAGCAATGCCGTGTACGTGACCTCGGCCGTCGGCCGCCCGCCGGTCACCCAGTCGCAGCTGCTGAAGCTGGACCCGAAGACGTTGAAGGTCACCAAGGCGATCACCCCGGCACAGGTACCCGGCACCACCAATGGTGCGGTGTATGCGGTCTATGGCGTGGGCGTGGATGACACCAACGGCAACGTCTGGGTCACCAATACCCGCCAGAACTCCATCGCCGTATATCGCCAGAAGGATCTGTCGCTGGTCCACCAGTTCCCGGTCGACACGGTGCCGCATGCGCGCGACGTCGTCGTCGATGGCACCCACGGCAAGGTGTTTGCCTCGGCGACCGGCGAGGACCACCTGTCGGTGTTCGATGCGAAGACGCTGAAGGAACTGCCGTCGATCACCCTCGAATCGGGCGTGGACGAAGGCAAGTTCACCCCGATGAGCCTGGTGCTGGACGAGAAGGCCGGCAAGCTGTTCACCGTCAGCATCGGCACCCCGGAAGCCGCCGTCATCGACGTGGCCACCGGCAAGGTCGACAAGGTCATCGATCTGGGCAATTCGATCAGCGCCTCGGGCGTGGCCTTCGATGCACAGAAGAACCGCCTGTACGTGGCCTCGCAGGGCACCGACAACCTGCTCATCGTCGATGTGGCCGGCGGCAAGGTCGTGCACGATGTGCCGGTGGGTGCCGGCGCGCTGAACGTTGCGTTCGATGAAAAGAGCGGCCTGGCCTACGTCACCAATCGCGGCGCGGGTACCGTCACCGTCGTCGATCGCGACGGCAAGGTGGTCGGCAATCTCGATGGCGGCACCTTCCCCAACCATGTCCGCGCCGACGGCAAGGGCAGCGTCTTCGCGGTGAACAAGTCGCGCGGCGCCGACGATGCCAAGGGCGACCGCATCACCCGCATCACCCTGCGCCAGCCGTAACCCACGTGCCGGGCGAGGGCCCTGCCTTCGCCCGGCCAGCAAGGAGATTCCGCATGAACATCGCTTCCCGCCTGCGCCTGTGTGCGCTTCCGTTGGCCGTCTCGCTGGCGCTGGCCGCCTGCGGGGGCAGCAGCGCGCCCTCTGCAGCCACTGACACCGCAGCACCTCCAGCCACGGCTGAAGGCCAGCCGGCGGCCGTTGAACTGCCCGCAGGCTGGCAGCGCGTCGCAGGCGCCGAAGTGCCGGCCCTGACCGGGCAGTCGCCGGCGCTGCCCACCGCGGTGCAGTCCGACGATGGCGCGCAGGCCGAGGTCAGCGATATCAGCCGCATCATTGCCGGTGGCGACGATGTCATTGCCGTGCTGGAGGCGCTGGGCCTGGGCAAGCAGGTGTTCGCCGCGCCGACCAACACCACCACGCAGGCCGGGCAGGCCGCGCCGCACCAGTTCCTGTTCAACCGCACCACGGGCGTGGAAGGCGTGGTGAGCCTGCACGGATCGCTGTTCCTCGGCAACAGCCTGCGCCGTCACACCGTACTGGCCAGCAAGCTGCGCGAGGTGGGTGAATCGGCCGTGGTGATCGACGACCTGCAGCCGGCGCCAGACAAGGTGCGCAAGGTGGCCGCCGCGGTGGGCCTGGCCGATGTCGGGCAGACCCTGGCCACCGAAGTGCAGCGCCAACTGGATGAAGCGGCCGCTATCGGCAAGGGATTGGCCCATGCGCCGCGCGTGATCCATGTGTCGGCCACCGGCGGTGGCGGCACCCCGACCGTGGCGGGCGCCGACAGTGCGTCGGCCGAAATGATCGCCCTGGCGGGCGGTATCAACGTGGGCAGCGAAGCCGGGGTAAAGAACTACTCGCAGCTGAGCAATGAAGGCGTGATCGCCGCGGCACCGGAGGTGATCCTGGTGACTGAACACGATCTGCAGCAGTTCGGCGGCGCCGACGGTCTGTGGAAAGCCTACCCGACGCTGAAGCAGACGCCGGCCGGCGCGGCCAACCGGGTCTGGGTCATGCCCGATGTGCAGTTGAAGTACACCAGCGTGGGCACGGGTGCGGGTGCGCTGGCGCTGGCCAAGGCCCTGGCGGCGCTGCCGCCGGCATGAGTCCGGCTGATCGGCGCCGCCGTCGCGGGCGGGTGATTCTGCTGGTGGCGCTGCTGGCTCTGCTGGGCGCCGTGCTGGCGTCGTTCGCGATGGGGCCGCTGCGCCTGCCGCCGCTGGAAGTGGTGCAGGCCCTGGGGGTGAAGCTGGGCCTGGTCGATCCGCAGGCGGTCAGTCGCCGCGACCTCGCCGTGGTGTGGCAGCTGCGCATTCCGCGCGCCCTGCTGGGGGCCATGGTGGGGGCGGCGTTGGCGATGGCCGGTGCGAGCCTGCAGGGATTGTTCGGCAATCCGCTGGCCGACCCTGGCATCGTCGGCGTCAGCCAGGGCGCGGCGCTGGGCGCCGTAGCGGCGATCGTGCTGGGCGCGGCAGGTGCGGCAGGCTGGCTGGTGCCGGTGGCTGCATTTGGCGGTGGCGCACTGGCCATCGGCCTGACCTACGCGTTGGCGCGCCCGGGGAAGGGCAGTGGCAATGCGACGTTGCTGCTGGTGGGTATTGCGATGGCCGCGTTCTGTTCGGCGCTGATCGGATTCCTTACTTACATTGCCAGCGAAAGCGAACTGCAGTCGCTGGTGTTCTGGCAGATGGGTTCGCTGGCGCGCGCGAACTGGGCGGACGTGGTGGCGGTGCTGCCGCTGTTCGCCATCGGCGTGGTCGCACTGCTTCGCCTGGCTACGCCGCTGGACATGCTGGCACTGGGCGAGCGGCAGGCGCAGCACTTGGGGCTGGATGTGGCACGCACGCGCCGCCTGTTGGTGGCGTTCAGCGCATTGCTGGTGGGCGCAGCCGTGGCCTTTGCCGGCTCGATCAGTTTCGTGGGCTTGGTGGTGCCGCATGTCGCGCGCCTGCTGGTTGGCCCTGGCCATCGCTGGCTGCTGCCGGTGGCAGGCGTGCTCGGCGCACTGCTGATCGTCATCGCCGATACCGCCGCACGCACGCTGGATCCGCCCGCGGAAATTCCGCTTGGCCTGTTCTCCGCTGCACTGGGCGCGCCGTTCTTCCTCTGGCTGGTGCTGCAGCAGCGCCGCAAGGACGTGCCATGAGCATGAGCGCGCCATGAGCGATTTCCTGCAGTTGCGCGAGGTGGTGGTACGCCGCCAGCAGCGCGAGATCCTGCATGGCATCAACCTGGCGTTCGCGCCCGGCACGGTGACCGCGCTGGTGGGCCCGAACGGTGCTGGCAAGTCGACCCTGCTGGCGGTGGCCGCTGGCGACCTGCGGCCCGATGTTGGCGAAGTGCAGCTGCATGGCGCGCCGCTGCGCAGCTACAAGTCAGGCCCGTTGGCGCGCGAACGCGCGGTGATGCCGCAGGAGCATGGTGTGCGCTTCGCCTTCAGTGTTGAAGAAGTGGTGGCGATGGGGCGCTTGCCGCACCCGCCGGATCCGGCGGTGGACGATGCGCGCGTGGAAGCCGCCATCGACGCGGCCGAACTGCAGGCACTGCGCCTGCGCGAGGTGCAGCAGCTGTCCGGTGGCGAATCAGCGCGCACCACGTTCGCGCGCGTGCTGGCGCAGGACACGCCGCTGCTGTTGCTGGACGAACCGACCGCCGCCCTCGATCTGCGTCACCAGGAACGCACCCTGCGCAGCGTGCGTGCATGCGCCGAAGCAGGCGCCTGCGTGATCGTGGTGCTGCACGATCTGAATCTGGCGGCAGGCTACGCCGATCGCATCGTGTTGCTGGAACAGGGCAGGGTGGCGGCCGACGGCACACCTGCGCAGGTGCTGACCGAAGCCCATCTGCAGCGCGTGTACCAGCAGGATGTCGTAGTGCTGCAGCATCCACGTCGCGGCGTGCCGTTGGTGGTAGTCACCTGATCAGCGGGGTCAGATCCCGGGGTCGGATCCTTTCGCGCAGCGAAAGGCTCTGGCCCCATTGAGCAAGGCGTGAACCCGCGCCACCCCGTACCATGAGCGGTTCGCTTTTCTCAATGGACTGACCTTATGAAACACCGTCTCCCGCGCACCATCGTGCTTGCTTCCATCCTCGGCGCCGCTGCCATCACCAACGCCGCAGCAACCACCTCGATGTCCTTGAGCGCTGCATCCGACCAGGCCACGTCGATCGAGACGCGCCACGCCGCGGGCAAGGGCGCCACGCCAGAGCTGTTCACCACGCACTACTACGCCGGCGGTGAGATGATGATGGCCTGGGGCGGTAACCGCGTCCTGGTGCTGTGCAAGAAGGCCGCGTATCTGAAGATGCCGGGCATGAATCCGGCGGCAAGCGAACTTTCCCTCGATAAGCGGCAGATGATCGGCTACCAAGCCATGATGGCAGGCATCACCGGCGTCGCCGCCGTGGCAGGCCTGGTCGATGGCGCCGTGGATGTGGCCAGCGACGGCAGCGAAGTGCATCAGCAGGCCGAGCGCAGCTGGGCATATGGCGTTGAACGCTACGATGTGATCAGCCAGCGCATGCCCCATGGCGCACTGCGCGTGCGCGCACTCAAGACCGCAACGGTGAACACGGCAACGCCGTCGAAGCCGGATGACACCTTCAGCAGCGATGAGGATCAGGCGGCGCGGCTGAGCGAGCTGGGCGCCGTGGGGAGCTGGACCGAGGTGACCTTCCACAACACGCCCCGTCGCGGCGAGATCGATGCCGACTACGCACTGACGGACTGGGTGTCGGTGACGGGCGACCATGCTGCCACGGTGGCCGAGGCACGGCGGATCAACGGCTGCGAGTGAGTCTGCGGGGGTGGGGTCAGAGCCCTTGGCTGTGCCAAGGGATCTGACCCCAAGCTGGCCGGGGTCAGATCCCTTCGCATGGCGAAGGGCTCTGACCCCATTCCACCCCAGGGTCGGATCCCTGCGCGAAGTGAAGGGCTCTCACCCCAATACGCCTCATCGTTCCATCCATGCGCGCAATAACCCCTTGCGCGCCAGATTGGCAGGTCTACAATGCGCCCCATGAACCGGATGCCGCTCCTGAAGTTTTTCACCCTGACCCGCGCAAGCGCGGAACGGGCATGCCTGCCTGGAGTGCCACGGGGCCGTTGATACGGCTGCCGCTGGACCATCCACAGAGCGCCCTCCGGGGCGCTCTTTTCGTTTGTGCTTTGCAGCGTCGACCGTGGGTCGACCACCTCAACCATCAGTCGACCAACGGTCGACGCTACCTTGATCAGTCGACCAGCGGTCGACGCTACCTTTCAGTAACGCGAAGGAGAACGTGCCATGCACCAGATCGCCGAGACCGAACGCTAGCCGCGCGCCCTGTCGCCAACCGGGGTGCGCGGCCCTCGAAGTTGGCTTTGCAGGAACCTATCTCATGAACACCCTGACCCTTTCCCGCCGTCGCAACCTCGGCATCATTGCCCACATCGACGCCGGCAAAACCACGCTGACCGAACGCCTGCTGTGGAAAAGCGGCGAGATCCACCGCGTCGGCGAAGTGCACGATGGCAATGCCACCACCGATTTCTCGGCGATCGAGCGCGAACGCGGCATCACCATCGGTGCGGCTGCCGTGCAGGCGCAATGGGCGCCGCGCGATCTGCCGCCGCATCGGCTGACCCTCATCGACACCCCCGGCCACATCGACTTCGCCATTGAAGTCGAGCGTTCGCTGCGCGTGCTTGACGGCGCCGTGGCGGTGTTCTCGGCCGTCGATGGCGTGCAGCCGCAGTCCGAAACCGTGTGGCGCCAGGCGCGCCGGCATCGTGTGCCGCTCATCGCCTTCGTCAACAAGATGGATCGCTTCGGCGCGTCGTTCGACCGTGTGCTGAAACAGCTGCAGGACAAGCTGCAGGCGCGGGCGTGGGCGCTGGGTGTGCCGCTGGGCAACGAAGGCGACTTCCATGGTTGGGTCGATCTGGTCGATGAGCGCGTGCTGCAGTGGCAGGACGCTGGCGTGGCATCCATCACCCCGTGGGGCGAGGACGAACGTGCGCAGTGGCAGGCCGAACGGCAGGCGCTCATCGAAGCCGTGGCGGACCACGACGACGTGCTGGCCACCGCGTGGCTGGAAGGCGCCGTGATCGACGCGGACATGCTGCGCGCGGCCATCCGCCGGGCAACGCTGGCCGGTGCCGGTGTGCCGGTGCTGGCAGGTGCGGCCTTCAAGGACAAGGGCATCGAAACGCTGCTGGATGCGGTGGTCGATTACCTGCCGTCGCCGCTGGATCGCCCCGCCGTCACTGCCCAGACCGAGCAGGGCGACGTGTCGCTGCCGCCGGACCCGGACGGTCCGCTGGCGGGCCTGCTGTTCAAGATCACCCACCAGCAGCACGGCGCGCTCAGCTTCGTGCGGCTGTACTCGGGCACCTTGAAGGTTGGTGACGCCATCGCCAGTTCGCAGCACCCGCAAGGGCGCCGCGTCAGCCGGCTGGTGCGCGTACAGGCGGACCAGACCCACGACATCGAACAGGCCGTGGCCGGCGATATCGTCGCGGTGCTGGGCTGGAAGGATGCCGTCAGCGGTGAAACGCTGAGCGGGCGAGGGCAGCCGTTGCGCCTGGAAAGCATCCAGTCGCAGGCGCCGGTACTGGCCTGGCGGCTGGAGCCGGCACGTGCGGCCGACCTGATCCGCATGGCGCAGGGGCTGGCCAGCCTGGCCCAGGAAGACCCGTCGTTCAAGGTGGAAACCGAGCGCGACAGTGGTGAAACCCTGGTCTGGGGCATGGGCGAGCTGCACCTTGAGGTGATGGTCGAGCGCCTGCGCAGTGAGTGGAAGGTCGATGTCGGCGTTGGCGCGCCGCGCGTGGCCTACCAGGAAACGCCGTTGCGCGCGGTGTCCGGTGCGGTTGGCCGGGTGTCCAAGCAGAACGGTGGCCAGGGCCAGTTCGCCCATGTGGTGCTGGACGTGGTGCCGCGTGACGACGACCAAGTGGTGTTCAACGACCGCATCGTCGGTGGCGTCGTACCGCGCGGCTTCATCGCCGCAGTGGAAAAGGGTGTGCGTGCGGCGCTGACGACCGGGCCGCAGGGACATCCGGTGGTTGGCATCGAGATCAGCCTGGTGGATGGTGAAACCCACGCCAAGGACTCCTCGGAAATGGCCTTCCACCGCGCAGGCGGCGAGGCGATCAAGGCCGCGCTGGCCACGGGCGGTACGCAGCTGCTGGAACCGGTGATGGCAGTGACGGTGCATTCGCCGTCGGCCTCGGTGGGTGATGTGGTGGGCGACCTCAACCGTCGCCACGGCCGTATCGCTCGCATCGATGACCAGGAAGGTCGCGCCGAAGTCAGTGGTTTTGCGCCGCTGGCCAACCTGGTGGGTTACACCACCTCGCTGCGCTCGCTCAGCCAGGGGCGGGCCAGCAGTGAAGCGCATCTGCACGGGTATGAGCCGGTGCGCGCTGCGTGATGCATCGAGGGGGAGCCCGTTCGCGGGCTCCCTTTTTTGCTTTTTGGGAAGGCGTATCCACGCATGGCGTGGATCTACCGGAGATGGGGGTGGATGGGTTTTTGCGCGTTGCAATGCAACAAAACTGCAGAAAAAGCTGGATTAAAGTGATGCCTCACGATAAATTGCGCACCCCCAGTTGATTTGCCGCCGACCGCACCCGCCATGCGTGATGACAATGACCCCGGAACCCTGGAGCTGACCCTGCCGCGCAAGCGCGGTCGGCCGCCCAAGTTCGGGTACGCCATGAGCGATGCGCAGCGCGCTGCACGTTACCGTGCACGCAGGGCAGGGCAGGCGAACCATGCCGATGTGCGCTCGTGCAGCGACATGGTGCTGCTGGACAAGATCCGCGCGGCCGTCAGTGCCCGCGACACCGAACTGGCCGGCTTCCTGGTGCACGTTCTGTGGCAGCGTTACCCGCTGCAGCTCAAATAATTCAGTGTCAGGGTGGCTCTTGCCACCCGGCTTGTTGATAATGCGGGATTCAGGTTGTTCCCGCTGGCGCGCCCGGGATGGCAGGCGTGCATGTTCGACATGGCTTTGACGATGACCACCACCAGCGACACCACCACCGAAGCTGCACAGAGCGGCGCACCCCTGTTCTACACCCGCCCGGTGCCGCTGCAGGCCGATGTGCATGCCGATGTGCGCATCCTGCCGGGCAAGCTGGAGTTCGCTGCCAGCAGCAACTCGATCCCGCTGGTGCTCGGCGAATTCTCGCTGGCGCTGCATCACTTCCCGATCCTGTTCGCTGGCCCGACCGCCGTGCCGATGGCCGCTGTCGGCATCACCACCGAAAATCTGTTCATCACCGATGGCCTGTGGTCGGATGAAGCCTACATCCCGGCCTATCTGCGTCGTCACCCCTTCATCTTCATCGATACCGGCGCGGACAACGACTTCCTGCTGGGCATCGACGAAGAAAGCCCGCGCATCGTGCGTGGCGGCGACGAAGGCCAGCCGCTGTTCGTCGATGGCAAGGCCACCGACATCGTGCAGCAGGCGCTGGAGTTCTGCGGCCAGTTCACCCGCGAACACGAACAGACCCGTGCGTTCTCCAAGGCACTGCTGGAAAACGACCTGCTGGTCGAACGCAATGCCACCATCCGCCTGCCGGACGGCCGCGAGTTCAACCTCAATGGTTTCTTCGTGGTGGACGTGGAGAAGTTCGTCGCCCTGCCGGATGCCACGGTGGTCGAATGGCACCGCAGCGGTTGGCTGGCCCTGATCCACCAGCACCTGATGTCGCTGGGTCGCTTCAACGATCTGACCCGTCGCCAGGCCGAGCGTAACGCCGCCTGAGTCACAGCTCTGGCGCGGCGCCCAGCGCACCGCGCCAGACCAGCAGCACCCGCAGCAGCCGCCGTGCCTCGGACCAGTCCGGCACGGCGGCGTTGCCCACGCCCCACAATTCCCCCGCCACGTCCTGCATGGCCGCCATGCCGCGCATCTGCAGCACGCCCTGCAGGCGGTGCGCGTGATGCCGCAGCAGCTGCGCATCCTCCCCATCCACCGCCGCCTGCAACTGCGCCAGCCCGGCACGGATATCCTCTTCGTAATCGGCCAACAACTGCGGCGGCAGTTGGCCAGCTGTTGGCAAGCCGGCGTCGGTTCTTTCCAGCGCGGCCAGCAGCTGCTCTATCTGCAGTGGCTTGGTCAGTACCTGGTCGAATCCCGCATGCCGGCAGCGTTCCAGATGGTCATCGCCACTGTGTGCCGACAGTGCAAACAAGCGTGTGCGATGGGCCTGCATGCCTTCCAGTTCGCGCAGCTGCGCGGCCAGCGCATAGCCATCCATCGCGTCCAGCTGTATATCCAGCAACACGACCGAGGCCGGCGAGGCCGCCTGGCGAGCGAGTGCCGCAGCGGGGCCGTCGGCCTCCTGCACCTGGGCGCCCAGCAGCAGCAGTCGTTCGGCGATCACCTTGCGATTGAGTGCATGATCCTCCACCAGCAGCACCCGCAATCCGCTCAGGGGTGCCAGCGCATCCGCCCGCCCATCCTCAAGTACATCGTCATCCAGCATCCGTACCGGCACGCGCAGGGTGAAGCGGCTACCGCGTCCGTGCACGCTGTGCGCGTCCAGCTTGCCGCCCATCGCCTGTGCCAGCTGGCGGCAGATCGACAGACCCAGGCCACTACCGCCGCGCTCACGACCACCATCAGCCTGCCGATAAGGCGAGAACAGCCCGGCCATCTGTGCAGGGGGAATGCCGATGCCACTATCAACCACCTCGATCTGCAGCTGAGCGGGCTCGGCGGCCGCGTCCAGTTCAACGCGAAGGTCCACGCCGCCAACGTCGGTGAACTTGAGAGCGTTGCCCAGCAGATTGTCCAGAATCTGACGCAGGCACTCCGGATCGATCAGAACCGGCGGCAGGGTGTCCTTGCAATGCAACCGCAGACTGAGGCGCTTCTGCTGGGCCTGTGGCATGGCCGTGTTCAGCGCCTGCGTGCACATCGCAGCCACAGCGCACGGTTCCGGCCGCGGCTGGAAAGTGCCGCTGGCCAGTCGCGAAAAATCCAGGGCGCGATTGAGCAGCCGGCGCAGGCTCTGTCCAGCCGTTGCGGCGATCGATGCCAGCTCCTGCGCACCGGCAGGAAGGGCTGATTGGCACAGCAGGTCGACCGCCGTCACCATGGCCTGCGCCGCATTGCGCACTTCATGATTGACCATGCTCGAGGCATGGGCCTGCTCGCGCTTGCGGGCCCGCGCGCGCCGGCGCTTATGTCGGGCCAGGTGCATCAGCACAAGCAGGGCCGACGCGGCGGCCACTACTGCTGGCACCAGCCAGCGGGCCGAGATGGATGCGGTGCCCTGGAGGCCATCGCTCAGTGTCTGCCGGGCCCAGTGCTGCAGCAGCGCCGCATGCTCTTCAATGCTGATCTGCTGCAGGGCCAGTTCGATGCGGTCGAGCAGGTGCTGGTCCGTGTGCCGGGCCAGCAGGTGAAGCTCCTGGGGGAACTGGCCACGCATCGCCTGCAGCCGCAGGCTGGATCGGTAGTCGCGCCGGAACACCGGGCGCAGGCTCGCTTCCAGGCCAATGGCCGCGTCTGCCGCGCCCGCTTCAACCATGGCCAGTGCAGCGTGCATGTTGGGCGCAGCCAGAATCTTTACGTCCGGATGGCGCTCGGCCATCCAGGCGGGGTAGGGGCCACCATCCACGGCCACCAGCGCCAGATTGCGCAGGTTGCCCGCATCGTGGGGCAGGGTGCTGTCCATCCGCCCGGCCAATACGGTGTCGCCGCCGCGGAATGGGCGTGATTGAATCAGGCCGGGGCAGGGCAGAGGCACATCGCTGGTCGAACCCTGCACCAGCACCAGGTCGGCCTGGCCTGCACAGACGGCAGTGGTGGCAGCCAGTGTGCTGTCGTGTGGCAGCTCGATGAAGGACAGGCCGGAATGCTGCGTCACCAATTTCGCATAACGATGGGCAATGGTCGGCGGCGTATCGGGATGTGCCTGATCGGGGAACGGTCGCAGCACCGGGCCAGTTGCGACACGCACCCCGCGCCCTTCGTGCCAGGGTTGCGACTGGGGCGCCTCGATCGTGGCGCTGGCCAGCAGGCACAGGGACAGCGCTGCAGTGGCCAGGCGCGCCCACCTCATACAGGTCATAGCACCTCCAGTTGGGTGCGCATTGCGTAGAACTCTGCGTCGTTGCGCAGCCCGAGCTTTCGCAGTGCGGAGCTCTTCTGCGTACTGACCGTCTTGATGCTTCGGTGGCGCTGCAGCGCAATTTCCGACACCGTTTTTCCTTCCAGCAGCAGATGCAGTACTTCGCGCTCGTTGCGGCTGAGGGGTTCGCGCGTTGTGGGTACCTTGCAGCCGGGCGGCAGCCGCCAGAGTCCCTGTGAGACCCGGATGACGGCGTCGGAGAGTTCCGCCAGTAGCTCGCTTTTGTGGACAAAGCCGCTGATGCCGGCATCGAGCAGCACGTGGATGCTGGCATTCGACGACTGCCCGGCGAACGCCAGCAGCGAAACCAGTGGTGCACATTCGCGCAGTTTCACAACCAGTTCCGGGCCGGACAGGTCATCCAAGCCCAGAGTGATGTCGATGATGGCCACATCCACGGGGTTGTGCGCCAGGTGCTGCAGCAGCGGTTCGCTGTGGCCGTGGCTGGCGACGATCTGGAAGCGCGGGTCTGCGCCAAGGTGCAGCTCGACACCGCGTCGGACAACGTCATGATCGTCGAGCAGCGCCAACCGGAGCGGAGGCAGTGCTGGGAGTCCATCCATGCGCGGTGAGGTGATCTTCGCCCACAGGGGCGTGACACCCATTCTGGCGCCGCCGTCGCGGCGTGCATCGAATTTGTACGATTTTTGCGATTATTCCTATGCGATGGACTCGGATGCGACGGGCTGGGTTGATGGTGGCGCGTCCTGAGTCTTGAAATCTGAGGGTCAAGGCCCTGCATGGGCGGTCAGAATTCAAGCAAATTCAGGTCATTAACGTGACGCGTCACGCCGGAATGGACTGTGTTGGCGTCTGGCGGTGGGTGCTGGTCCGCGATGGCTGTTGTGCACGGCTGCTGGTGGAATGAGGTTGGCTGGGCCAGCGGGATCTGCAGGCTCGAAGCCAGGTGCCTGGCTGGCCGAGCGCTGGGCTCGGTCCGGCTGACGGATGGCCGGTGCATTGGATTGGCACGGCGTAGCCCGATGCCATCGAGAAGCGACGGGAACGCTGGGGTGGCCGACGCGCCGCGCTGGATGGACCGCTGAGGTTTCGACCGCAGGCCGGAATGCCGGGGAAGATGCGGGGGATACATCTACGACCAGACGATCGAGACTGTGGGTGCTCAGAGGGCATCATCTGTGTTGAACGGATCGGAAGCCTGTCGGGTGAGTCCCAGCTGTCCTTTATTGAACATAATATACATTATGCGAAATGATGGATTCGTTTCAGCTTGCCTGCTCTCAGGCCTGCTGCACCGTCCAGCTACTTTGCCACTTTCGCTTCTGTAGCTGCTTTTCGCTTGATCTCGATTGTCTTGACGTCGCCAGCCGGAACCAGGGTCGTGGCCTTCTGGCCAGGGTCCCAGAGCGCGTAAGTGTCTCCAAGTCGCCCGATCAGATTCAGCCCACCACGAGCGCCAGCTTCTGTGCTGACGGTTGCCGTGTACGTTCCGCCACCATTGGCGATCTTTCCTGCGCGCTCGTAGCCAAGCCAGCCGGAGGCGATTGACACATAGACCGCCATCACCAGAAAGTAAATCAGCCACGGCGATTCCTTCACCGCGCGCGGAACTACAGGCGAGAGCTGTACCGCCACGGCGCACGCAATGGTCAAGACCATTCCAATCAAGATGGGCCACGCATTGGCCCACCAGATGAGCGCGCCCAGTGCGCCAAAGAAAGCAACCGGAGACAGCCACGCGCGAAGCGGCCCCTTGGTGGTCTCCTCTGTCAGTCGCGCCTCAATCCATCCGCCCAGCAGCATTGCCATGGCCATCAGGAACAAGGCGACACCCATGGCTGCCAGTCCCGCCAGCGTCAACTCGCTTACTGCAACGAACTGGAATGGGTCCAAGCCAAAACGTCCCCAGAAGGACTTCAGATAGAGCGAGCCTTGAACAAGACCGAAGGTGGCAAGAGCGGAGCCCCATCCGGCGACGCTGGCCAGCGTAAACTCTCTTTCTGCACGTTCCATGCATTTCCTTCCAGTGGATGGCCGATAAGTCCCGCCGATAGCCGATTGTAATGGTCAGAATCAGCAGGATGCCTCTTAGAGGCACGCCCTGCTCCCCTGCCCTCAATCGCCTACGTTACGCACTCGATCCAAGGCGCGGCATCGGTCAGCTCCTGCAGATTGGAAGCGCTGGCTGGTCCTTGCCGATTGATGCCGCTAGAGTTGGGAAATGATCATTCTGGTACGACATGCTGAGAGTGCAGCCAACGCTGGGCTGCCCACTGATAGCCCTGATGGCATTGCCCTCACCGCATTGGGTGAGCGGCAGGCTGGTGACTTCGCAAAGGAATGGGCTGTTCGACCATCGGCGATTGTCAGCTCCCCATTTCTGAGGGCGATGCAAACGGCAGAACCGCTTGCTCGGCGATTCGACCTGCCGGTGGAGACGGCGTCCGTGCAGGAATTTACCTATCTCTCTCCGTCGAAGTGTATTGGAACGACCGCTGCGTCCAGGCGTGCGTGGGTGCTGGAGTATTGGGATCTAAGCGATCCCGATCTCCGCGACGGCCCCGGCGCTGAAACGTTCCGTGAGTTTGTTGAACGGGCCAGGGGCTTCCTGGTCAGTGCGGGTTCGCGCAGCTCTGGGAATGTCATCGTCTTCTGCCATGGCCAGTTCATGCAGATGGTGCGCTGGCTTCAGGAAGAGCCGGCGCGGCCGGTCGATTCCGAATCAATGCGCCACTTCAGGGCAATGGATCTGGAGCGGCAAGTCAAGCACTGCCAGCAATATCAGCTCGTTGCTGGGTGAGCCACGCGCTTCCTTGCGGCTGTCTTCTACCCGACAGGTTGCCGGGTCGTACGCCCTACTCTGCTTCGGGGTTGCCAGCGCTGGCTGCTCGCTGTACTACTAAAAAAGGGCTTGGGGGGCGTCGCCCTCGCCCGCCCCTCATCACTAGAACATCGTGTTGTCGTTGGCCGCGTGTTCCGGAACGTTCTGGATGACGTCCCAATGCTCGACGATATGCCCGTCCGCCACCCGGAAAATGTTCACGATGGCGCGCCCGCGGTCGTCCGGAGACAGGCGGGAATGAACATGGACGAATACCAGATCGCCATCGACGGCAGAGCGGATGACTTCCGCGCGGGCCAGCGGGTATTGCTGGAACACCTTGGCAAAGGCGTCTACAAGTGCCTTGCGGCCGTCGGGGTAGCCAGGGTTGTGCTGCACATAGCCGGGCGCAACCAGTCGGTCAGCGGCGCCAAGGTCATGGTCGTTGAAGAACGTCTGCTGGAATTCCAGCACGATCCGCCGGTTCTGCTCTGCCTGTGCCGTGGTGCATGACGGCGCGGTACGGGCGTCCACGGCGGGCTGTGCGGCGCTCGCGCTGCCCGCGACCAGCAGTGCGACGACACACCAGGCGCGCGATGCGCGACGGAACACGTTGGAGGCGGGCGGGCTGGCTGAGAGCATCGGCAGGAGTCCTCGGAGAGGGTGGCGTCGATAGCAGCGAGGCTAGCTCCCGGGTTGGGCCATTTAAAGGTGCTGGCTGGCACGCTCCGTCCCAAGTGCGATTCCTGACGGGGTAAATGAGTTGCTTACAACATTCTGATCGATTCCACGTAGATTACATCTTCCGAGCAGCCGAACCCTTCGATCTTTCGATCTTTGACGTCAAACCACATCATTTCCTCCATTCTTGGCCGGAACTGAAGCGATCCGATGATCTGGACCCGTCTCGCATCCCAGTGCTTGCTTCTCTTCAGCACTTTGGCAGGAAGTGCGAGGTCATAGCACTTGCCGTCATCCAGGGTGACGTAGCCCAGTCCATGCCCTCCGGGGAAGACTTCCATGACACCTTCGACCTCCATCAGCGTTTCCTTTGCATTTTCGGCAGGCTTCGCAAGGGAAATCTGGCAGCTTGCAGCGGCGATGGTTAGCACTGTCACTATCAGCAGCTTTTGGATGAGCATGTAACTCCCTTGGTGGAATCCGTGCTGCTGGTTAGTTGGACGTACTTTTCGTGTGCTTTCAGGTTAGGAAGGTTGGGTGATTCAAGCATCCTCAGTAAATCACGCGCTTGGTTCAGGGTGAGCATAACGTCTTCTAGGGTTCTCTTATGATGCTCCTCGTAAGAGCCGCGATGAAGGCCATTAACGCCAATTGCTCGTCGGCGGTCGATTTTGCTACGGGGGACGTCCGCGAGCTGGGGTATCCGGTGGTATGCAGGTGAGGTTCGTGCGGCTGTCGCGTTTGGCCTGCCACAGGCACCTTTCCTCACAGCCAGGGCTGGTTTTTACCTGCGATCCTGAAAGGCGCCCCAACCCAAGCGCAGCAAGGCTGACGGCCAATTTCCCGCCTATGCGACAATGCTAAAAGTGTCATGGAAGTTGGCGGATTTGACCCCAACCCCTAGCTACAGCGCACAACCGGGCGTAATCCTAGCCACGCCACCGAAAACGGGTGGTCGGGACTCGAAACCCCGGTAGTTCGCTGAAGTAAACGCTTGCCAGCCGGCATCACCCTGTGTGGTGCCGGCTGGCAATCCGTCGGCCGGCTATGGCGGGCGGTGCGTGGAGGCCTTGTGCCTGCCGGTCTAGCGAACACCGGGTTTCGAGCCACGCATCGTCCGCCACCTTTATCGGTGGCGGCTTCTGCCTGCACGTTAGGAGCCACACCATGAGCAAGCCCTACTCCGCTGCCCGCACGTCCATCGGTGAAGCGGCCGCTTCTGAACCCGTCCTCGATCCCACCAGTCTCATTGCCATCCTGCACAGCATTGGTGCCGGTGGTGCGTCCGATGGCCGACCCTGGCCTGAGCGCCAGTTGGTGCCGGGACGGAGGATTGCCTTGGCAGATGCCGATTGCGCGCTGGCGGGCCAGCGTGTGGTGCAGGAGATTCTGCTGGCTGCAGAGCGCGCCCGCCAGAATGGTGATCCGGATCAGTATGTGGGTGATCGGGTGATGGAGGGCCTGGCGATGGCGTGCCTTGCGTTGACTGTTTTCATCCAGGAACGCGTGTGGCCGGCTGCCTGAGGAGGTGATGGTATGAGCTGGCGAGGAAATCTACTGGGAAAGCGCAGTCGAGCAAGCTCGACTCTACGGGGAAGGCTCAGTCGAGCAAGCTCGACTCTACGGGGAAGGCTCAGTCGAGCAAGCTCGACTCTACGGGGAAGGCGCAGTCGAGCAAGCTCGACTCTACGGGGAAGGCTCAGTCGAGCAAGCTCGACTCTACCGGGTAGGTGCGGTCGAACTTGCTCGACCGTACTGCTGGGGTTGGTGATGTTGCTGCCCTTGCCGTCTGTTGATGCCCGGCCTGCGTCTGCGCAGGTTGAGACGATGCGGATTCTGCACCCCAGGGAGTTCGAGATTCTGCAGAGCCATGCACAAGCGTTCGTCAGTGCGAAAGCGTATGAGGGGTATGCGCTGGAAACAGGCGGAACACCGGAGGCATGGTTCCAGATTCGCCATCGCGGGCGGGCTGTATTGGTGGCCGAGAACGCGGCGGATGGGCTGGTGATTCGGGTGCCGGCGGGGGCGGAGCCGCTGGCGCCGGATGTTCTACGGTTGCGTGAGCATTTCCGGATATGGGTGGTGCATTCGGGGCCTTCGGTGGAGGAGTAGTCGAGCCCCAATGAATTTACCGGGATTCGGCGGTGGCCATGGTAGAGCAGTCGAGCAAGCTCGACTCTACGGGGTGGCGGGTTCCTGCAGGGAGGCTTCGAGCAGGGACACATAGCTATCAAGGCGAGATCTCTGTGCGATGAGCAGCCAGCCGAGTAGGTAAAGCAGAACCACGGCAAAGATGAGGATGGCCCCCGCCCAGCCGATATCGAACACGCCGGTCCAATCACCCCAGCGCCAATCACGGAACTGCAGGTACAGCGCGATCAGCACGGGGAATGGACCAAGACGCTGAAGTCCCCCGTACATGATGCCCATGCGCTCGGTCATCCGGGTTCGCAGCGCGCTTACAAATCGCAGGCGCTGTTCCCTAATGTCTTTCGGAAACTGACGGAGTTCGGCGATGACGGTTGCCCATTGCAGGAAATCGTTGTCCATTTCCATGGCGTGGGAGAGCCGGGGCTGCATGTACTGCCGGTACTCCCTTCGCAGCGTCAGCAAGCCACCCACCAGGAAGCCCACAATTTCGATGGCCAGGCAGGCCAGCGCCAGTAGGAGCAGGACGTGGCCGGGTATCCAGCGATCCAGCAGGAGCCCGCCTGCCAGGCCGATGAGTGCTGCCGCTGCACCCACGCGGTACGCCCATTTTTCGACGGGGCCGGCTTTGGTGTAGATGGTTGTGCTGGCGAGGTCCTGCACACGCTTGTACAGCCAGTGGAAACTCAGCGCCTCTTCCCGGAGCTGCGGCGTGGCTGGAGTGACATCCAGGTATTGCGTGTCCATTGCGTTGCCCATGGGTAGTGGCGGTCCGTGCGTGTGGGTGGATGATGGCGCTTTCTGGGGGCGTTTGGTTGAGCGGGTTCGAGTGTAAGGGGGAGGCGCAGTCGAGCAAGCTCGACTCTACGGGGCGGCGGGCGGGGCGGGATGGTCGGGTTCTGCACCTGGCCTTGGCGCGGCGGTGGCTACGCTGGGGCCCCCAGCCAGCCAGAGAGCGCCCTGTATGCCCAGCCCCGAGAGCCGTGCCGGGTGCGCCCTGTGCCGGGATGCGCAGCCGCTGGGATTCGATTTCAGCTATGCCTTCCAGCCTATCGTGGATGTAACCGCACGAACGGTGTTCGCGCATGAGGCGCTGGTGCGCGGCACGGCGGGTGAAGGTGCGGCTACGGTGCTGTCGCGCATCACCGACCGGAACCGCTATACCTTCGACCAGGCGTGCCGGGAAAAGGCCATCCAGATTGCGGCACGTCTGCAGATGGAATCGTACCTTTCCATCAATTTCTACCCGAACGCCATCTACCGGCCTGAAGTGTGTATCCGCTCGACGCTGCAGGCGGCGCAACGCCATGGCTTCCCATTGGAACGCATCATTTTCGAGACAGTGGAAGGCGAACAGGTGAGCGATGGCAGGTGGCTGGCGGAAATCATGCGCGAATACCAGCGCATCGGATTCAAGACGGCCATTGATGATTTTGGTGCGGGCTTCGCCGGGCTGAACCTGCTGGCGGATTTCCAGCCGGATATCGTCAAGCTGGACATGGCGCTGGTCCGCAATGTCGATCAAAGCCCCTCGCGCAGGGCCATCGTGGCTGGGGTGGTGGCCATGTGCGCCGAGCTTTCCATTGATGTCATCGCCGAAGGCATCGAAACGGCTGAGGAGGCGCGGTGCCTGGCCGATCTGGGGATCAGGCTTATGCAGGGCTACCTGTTTGGCCGACCTGTGTTCGAGGGGCTCGTGCGGGAGAGCAGTGTCCCGTGGCTGACCTGATATACGGCCCCTTCCCCGCCACGCTGACTGATCCTCTGGAGCGCATGCGATGCTGACCCGATGGAAGCTGCAACTGGGCCGCCTGACCCGACGGATGTGGTTCCGTTCCACCCTGTACGGCGGGATGGGCGTGGCTACCGCTTTGGCGGGCGCCTTCCTGAAATTTCTCATTCCAGCGGGGCTGGCAACCCGGATCGGTGCCGATTCGGTCGGCAACATTCTCGGCATCCTGGCCGCGTCGATGCTGACGGTGACTACGTTTTCGCTGTCGACCATGGTGTCGGCGTATGGCTCGGCCTCCAACAGCGCGACCCCGCGTGCTGCGCGCCTGCTGATCGAGGACAGTCGGGCGCAGGGGGCGCTGGCCACGTTCATCGGCGCGTTCCTGTTCTCCATTGTGGGTCTGATTGCCCTGAGCACCGGGCTGTACGGCGACAGTGGCCGGCTGGTGCTGTTCGGCGCGACAGTGGGCGTGATCGTGGTGATTACCGTGACGTTGCTGCGCGCCATCGAGCAGTTTTCCAGGTTCGGGCGGCTGGGCGAAACCATCGACCTGGTGGAGCGCGCTACGCAGGCGGCCATGAAGCGTCGCGCTGCCGATCCGCTGCTGGGCGGGGCTGCGCCACGGCAGGCGGCGCCTGGTGCTGTCGCCCTGACGGATGAGCGCATTGCCTATGTTGACCATATCGACATGGGCCGTCTGCAGTCAGTGGCCGAGGAAAAGGATCTGCGTATCCATCTGCAATGCCAGATCGGCACGTTCGCGACGCCGGCCCGGCCAGTGATGGAGGTGGAGGGTGTGGTCAGTGATGAAACACGTGCCCATCTGCTGGAGGCATTGAGCTGCAGCGATGCCCGCGCCATCGATAATGACCCGCGCTACGGCCTGGTCATCCTGTCCGAGATCGGGCAGCGCTCCATGTCCTCGGCCATCAATGACCCCGGTACCTGCATTGATGTCATCGGCACCTGCGTGCGGCTGCTGCATCGCTGGGCCGAACACAGCACGGGTGCAGCGGCCGCTGAGGTGCGCTACCCGAATGTACATGTCGCCCCGCTGCAGGCCAGCGATCTGTTCGAGGATGTGTTCACGCCCATTGCCCGCGATGCAGCCGGTTCGCTGGAGGTCAACATCCGCCTGCAGAAGGGGTTCGCGGCCCTGTTGCAGGCGCCCGACCCTGCCATTGCAGGAGAGGCGCGCCGGCATGCGCAGGTGGCCTTGGCGCGGGCCCTGGAGCGGCTGTCCTTCGCGGCGGACCGCGAGGCACTTCGGGCATCGGCGGTGATTCCGCCACCCTGAGACGGGCGCGCTTGAAGGCCGCAGGTCGGCGCGACGCCATCATCACGGCATCTCGCGCATAACACGGCGGCTGGCGCTGGTCGCCCTCTCTATATCTTTGGCCGTACCCCGTGACCGCACGCGCACATTCCCGTGACCAGAACCGCGCCGAGCGCGGCCTGGATGGATTGAATTTCTTCCTGGCGGACGTGCGCGACGGCCTGGGACCCTATCTGGCCATCTATCTGCTTTCGGTGCACCACTGGCAACCCGCCAGCATCGGCGTGGTCATGACCGTGGCCGCCATCATTGGGCTGCTGACCCAGACGCCTGCAGGCGCGTTCATGGACCGCGTCCATGCCAAGCGGCTGACACTGGCCATCGCGGCCATCGTGGTAACGGCCAGCTGCCTGCTGCTGCCGTGGACGCAGGGCTTTGCGGTGGTGGCTTCAACCCAGGCACTCAGCGCGGTGGCGGCGTCGGTGATTGCCCCGGCCATTGCGGCCATCTCGCTGGGCGTCAGTGGTCCGCGCGCCTTTGCCCGGCGCATGGGGCGCAACGAGACGTTCAATCATGCGGGGAACGTGGTGGCAGCACTGCTGGCCGGTGGGCTGGCCTACCTGTGGGGGCCAACGGTGGTGTTCTACCTGATGGCGGTAATGACAGTGGCCAGTGTAGTGGCCACCGGTGTGATCCCGGCGGCAGCCATCGATGATGCGCGAGCGCGCGGCTCGGTGGCCGAGGCAGCGGGAGCTGCCGCGCCCTCTTCCGGGCGGCTGCTGCTGCGTGACCGCCGGCTGTTGCTGCTGGCGGCGTGCAGCTGCCTGTTCCACCTGGCCAACGCGGCGATGCTGCCCCTGGTGGGCCAGAAGCTCTCGTTGAGCAGCCCGGCCCTGGCCACCACCATGACGGCCGGGTGCATCGTGGCCGCGCAACTGGTGATGATTCCCATGGCGTGGCTGGTCGGTGCGCGCGCCGATCGCTGGGGGCGGCGCCCGCTGCTGCTGGCGGGGTTTCTGATCCTGCCCATCCGGGCCGCGCTGTACCCCCTGTCCGACGCACCCGCCTGGCTGCTGGGCGTGCAGCTGCTGGATGGCATCGGCGCGGGCATCTTCGGTGCGCTCATTCCCATCATAGTAAGTGACCTGAGCGAAGGCACGGGACGCTTCAACGTCACGCTGGGTGCGGTATCCACGGTGTTTGGAGTGGGCGGCGCGCTCAGCCCCGCGCTGGCGGGCGTCATCGTGCAGCGCGCAGGCTATGATGCCGCGTTCCTGACCCTGGCGGTCATTGCAGCTGCGGCCGTGCTGCTGGCCTGGCAGGTTCCGGAGACGCGCAGCATCCCTGCAACCACACGTAACTGAGACATTGGGCAGTACATGCATCTGGATCCATCAGCGGCCATCATCTGGGCGGCGGTAGGCGTCACCATCGCCGGCCTGCTGTTCCGCCCCTTCCGTATACCCGAATACGTGTGGGCGCTTGGGGCGGCGCTGCTTTTGCCGCTGTCCGGAGCCCTGTCCGTTGCCACGTTCGTGAGTGCAGTGGCCGAAGGCTACGATGTCTACCTGTTCCTGGTGGGCATGATGGTGCTGGCCGAGCTGTCGCGTCGCGAAGGTGTGTTCGACTGGTTGGCGATGTACGCGGTGCAGCATGCGGCTGGCTCGGGGCGGCGTTTGTTCGATCTGGTTTTTCTGGTCGGTACGGTGGTGACGGTCCTTCTGTCGAACGATGCCACGGCCGTGGTGCTCACGCCTGCGGTCTATGCGGCATGCAGAGCGGCCGGGGTCGCTCCCCTGCCCTATCTGTTCGTCTGCGCGTTCATCGCCAACGCTGCCAGCTTCGTTCTGCCCATTTCCAACCCTGCCAATCTGGTGGTATTCGGCGCGCACATGCCACCGTTGCTGGCCTGGCTGAAGCAGTTCGCGCTTCCCTCGCTGGTTGCCATCGCTGCCACTTACGTGGTGTTGAGGCTGCTGTACCGGCGCCAGATCACTCAGCCGCTGCGGGTCTCGCCACCACAGCAGCCGCTGTCGCGCGGTGGTCGGCTTGCGGCGGCGGGCGTCGTGTTCACCGGGATCGTTCTGGTGCTGACTTCGGCGCTCAACGGTCCGCTGGGCCTGATGACTTTCTGCGCGGGCCTGCTCAGCGCTGCCGTGGTTGCGCTGTCGCAGCGGCGCAACCCGGTGCCGTTGCTACGCCATGTTTCGTGGAGTGTGTTGCCGCTGGTCGCCGGCTTGTTCGTACTGGTGGAGGCGGTCGCACAGACAGGGGTGATCCAGCAGGTGGCCGCCGCCCTGGAAGGAATGGCGCGCACGTCTTCAGGCCAGGCCAGCTGGGCCGCCGGCATTGGCGCGGCCCTGTTGAGCAACGTGGCCAACAACCTGCCGGTAGGGCTGGTGGCAGGTTCGCTGTCGCAGGCGGCAGATCTGCCGGCTCAGGTGCGTGCAGCACTGTTGGTCGGCGTTGACCTTGGCCCGAACCTGTCGGCGACCGGCTCCCTGGCCACCCTGCTCTGGCTGGTGGCGCTGCGGCGCGAGGGCGAGAATGTAAGCGGGCTGGACTTCCTGCGGACAGGCGTGCTGGTGATGCCCCCCGCGTTGCTGGGAGCGTTGCTGCTGTTGTGACCGCCCGCAGACGGCTGGTCTGGTTGCCGTCACTCCGGAGGCGTAATGGTCAGCCACCCGTGCTCCCTGGCCAGTCTTGCGGCCCGGTACTGCTGGGACGCACCAAGGCCGCGCACCATGCCTTCGATGAGCGCGACATCCGCTGCGTCGTCAGTGCCGGCGTACTGCTCCGGATCGCGGTTGACCTCCGCGCTGACCGCTCGCAACCCTTCCCCATCGGGTACGAAATGCACGCGGGCGATGCACAGCCCGGTCCAGCTGCGATGCAGATACAGTGTGTTGCCTGCGCAGTAGAGGAACCACTTGTCCTCCATTTCCAGGGGGATGAGCCCACGACGCACACAGGCTGAGTCCACGGCATCGAGCCAGAAGTCTAGTTTCAGCGCAACGTGGCGGGCGGGCAACGGTGCGTTCTTCCAGTCGGCGGCGGTGGCGATGGGGTGCGTCATGGGTTCAGTGCGGCGTGGGGCGCCGGGCATTGTAGTCCCCCGAAGGGGGTGCCCGGCCAGCGGCCGGCTCTACCCGGCCAGGGTGAAGACCGAGCCGGAGTCGACGCGGATGTTGGCGCCGTTGATGAAGCTGGCGCGCTCCGAACAGAGCAGAAGCACGGCGGCGGCCACTTCTTCAGGGCGGCCACGGCGCTTGAGCACCATGCCGGGGCGTTCCTCGTCGAGGAATGTGCGGATGGCCTCCTCGAAGGACATGCCCTTTTCCTTGGCGCGCTTGTGCATCATCGCGTCGGTCATCGGGGTATGGATGAAGGCCGGGGACACGGTGTTGACCATGACATTGTGCTTGCCGTACTCCTTCGACAGCCCCTTGGCCAGGCTCAGCACGCCCGCCTTGGACGCGCAGTACGGCAGTTCGTCGGTGTAGGGCTGTACGGCATCTTCAGAGGCAAACAGCACGATGCGGCCCCAGCCCTTGTCACGCATGGCGGGGATGGCCTGGCGACACATGCGCACCGCACCCATCAGGTTGATATCCAGGGTGCGCAGCCAGCCATCGTCGTCCACGTCGAGGAAGTCTCCGGTGGCACCGGTGACGCCTGCCGCGTTGACGTAGATATCCGGATCGCCCAGGGTGCTGCGCACCGCGGCCCAGATGTGCTCGACATCGTTGGCTTGGGTGACATCACCGGCCACAGCCATCACCTCGCCGAGTGGTGTCAGTTCCTGCAGCGCCTGGTCGAGCGTTCCATCGGGCAGGTCGGTGATGGCGACGCGTGCGCCGGCCTGCAGCAGCTCGCGTGCGGTTTGCTTGCCCATGCCCGAATCGGCACCGCTGACCAGCGCGATGCGCCCTTTTATTCCGAGATCCATGATGTGTCCTTTTGCGGGGAGGATGTGGTGCCGCGCGGCGGAAGCGTCTGCAGGAACCGCTCGGCGGTGCGCAGGCCCAGCGCCATCTGGGTCAGGGCGGGGTTGGCGGCCAGTGCGCTGGGGAAGATGGAGTTGTCGCAGATGAAGAGATTGGGGATGTCGAAGCTGCGGCCGTCCGCGTCCACCACGGCGGTGTCTGCCGAATCGCCCATGCGGCAGGTCCCCAGGGTGTGGGCAGAGCGCGCGGCGGCGAAGATGCCGCGCGCGCCAGCGGCCTCCCAGATGCGGCGTAGCTGGGCCTGCGCGTGGGCGTCGAGCGCCTTTTCGTTGGGGCCATAGCTGAAATCGACCCGTGCACGGCGCATGCCGAAGGCGTCCTTTTCATCGCTGAGGGTGAGCTGGTTGCCCTCCTGCGGCAGGCACTCGCCATTGATGCCGATACCGGCCAGATGCCGGTACGACGCCAATGCATCCACCAACGGCCGGCCCCAGAGACCTGCGCCACGGGCCAGTGTGTTGGCCAGGGTGACCGGCTGCACGCCCAGGCTCTGCACCAGATAGCCGCCAACGAACGAAGCATCGCGCGGGCGAACGAAATCCTCAGTAATGAGCGAAGACGGGTAACCGCGGTTCATGCACATGTCCGCCTCGAACGAACCCCAGACCTGGGTTGCGACGTGCGCCATGAAGTTCCGCCCGACCTGCCCGCTGCTGTTGGCCAGCCCGAGGTTGAGCAGCAGGCGCGGGGTTTCCACGCCGCCCGCACACAGGAAGGCGGCCGAGCACTTCACGCGGTGCAGGCGGTGGCCACGTTGGTAGACCACGGCGCTGATGCGGCCAAGAGCATCGCGCTCCAGGTCCACCACCCGGCTTTCATCGCGGATGCGCGCACCGTGCGCCGTGGCCCAGGGCAGCCATGAGGTATCCATGCTGGCTTTGGCTGCATTGCTGCACCCCTGGTGGCAGGCGCCGCAGTGGTTGCACGGCTGCCGGAGCCCCCAGTGGGGCTGCTGCCTTGCTTGGCTCACCAAAGCGGCAGGTGCATCGGTGGCGCGGACGCCCAGAGACTCGCACCCGCGCTGCATGGCCTGCGCCGATGCATTGCGCGCGACCGGGGGGTAGTCATACTTCCGCATGGAATCCCATGGGTAGTGATCGGGACCAGATACGCCGATGAAGCCTTCCACGCGCTGTACGTAGTGCAGCAGTTCGGCTTCCGCGATGGGCCAATCGGCGCCCTGCCCTGTCAGCGAGCGCAGGCGCAGGTCACGCGCGTCGGGCCGTGGGCAGAACGCGCCCCAGTGGAGCGTGGAGCCGCCCACTCCCTGCCCGGAGTTGTTGGCGCCGAAGGCCGTGGGCGTCTGGCCGCCGCTCAGGCGCTCTTCCATCCAATAGATATCGGTGGCCAATTCGTCGGCAAGGTGATCATCGGGCGCGAACGAGCGCCCCGCTTCCAGCACCAGCACCGACACGCCGGCTTCTGCCAGGCGCGCGGCCAAGGGCGCGCCGCCAGCACCGCTGCCGATGATGACGGCATCCACGGTCTCGTCCGCTTCGTGCTTCTGCGCGGAGTGCATCAGCATGGGAGCTGCCAACTGTCGACGGTGCCCGCTTCAGTGTGCTCGTAGCCGGGGCTTCGCGCGCCCTTGCCGCCGACCGCGAAGCCGTCATAGTCAATGGCTGCCCAGGTGGATGGCAGGCTCATCCAGGTCCGGGCAAACAGCGCTCTTGCATCTTCAAACCAGTGGGCCCATTGGGCTGAGTCCAGCGTCGCATTGCCGGGCAAGGTGGCGCGGCCCTGCTGAAGCTGCTCAAGCAGTTGGTGCTGCGCGTCAGCATCCAAGGCGCTGAATCCGC
Organism: Stenotrophomonas sp. ESTM1D_MKCIP4_1; assembly: GCF_003086895.1. Taxonomy (NCBI): domain Bacteria; kingdom Pseudomonadati; phylum Pseudomonadota; class Gammaproteobacteria; order Lysobacterales; family Lysobacteraceae; genus Stenotrophomonas; species Stenotrophomonas sp. ESTM1D_MKCIP4_1. The sequence continues at coordinate 2,196,932 of NZ_CP026004.1, forward strand.
CGGCAGCGTCATCCAGCTGATCCATGGCCTGGCACCACGCGACCATGTCAGTGGGCAGATTGGCGAAGCGCCAGCCATCACCCTCGCCATTGATCAGCGCGTGACCGACGCGCAACGCCAGATCATGCGCGTCGGTGCAGGGAACCAGGCACGCTGCCAACGCGGCCAGCAGGTCCAGATGGCGTGTGCACAGCGCCGACTCCGGCACGGGCAGCGGTGTGGCATGTCGTGCCAGCAGACGTGCGCGCATGCGCGGTGCGACGCGCGCCGCATTGAGCAGCCTGATGAATGCCGGCGGCAAGGCGCGTGCGGCCAGTGGCGATGCCCACGCGGCAATGCGCTGCGCGAGCCACTGCGGCTGCTCGAGCGGGATCAGGTGCGCGGCATCGGGTACAACATCGAAGGTTGCGTGCGGATAGTGTGGGGCGTTCAATGCGCGCTGCGCCGCCTGCCCCAGATCGCCATCTTCAGCGCCGGCCAGAATCAGCGCTGGCAGCCGCAGGCGTGCGACCTCCGCCTGTCGGTGTTCGCGACTGCCCTGCTCCAGCCAGGCGCGCCACGCGATGGGATCGGTGCGCAGTACATCGAAAATGGCCATTTCCCTGTCGGCCCCCTGCAGTGGCCGATGGGTGTTTGCATCAATGAATGCTTCAGCATCCGCGCGTTCAGGGCCGCCTGCGCTGAACCACTCAAGCATGGTTTCGCGGCGGGATTCCTGCATGGGTTCCGGGCAAGGCGGCGAGGCGGCGACCAGCACAACGCCGGCCAGGCCGGCCAGACCCTGCACCCCATCGCGGCTGCGGGCGGCCAGCAGTGACGCGATCTTGCCGCCCATGCTGTGGCCCACCACGAACCAGCAGGCCGGTGCGTGGGCGGTGACCTCCTGCTGGAGCCAGTCCACCAGCCCATCGAGATGGGTAGCGCTGCCGGCGGCGGTGCCGCCAAACCCAGGGATATCCAGCGCGACGCAGTCGAACCGGTTGCCCAGGGCGTAGCTCAGGCCGCTCCATTCGCGGCGGCTTGCGCCCAGGCTGTGCAGCAGAAAAAGAGTGGGACGTTGCATCGCGACCTCGACGTGTAGCGGCGCGAGCATGGTCGTCCGGCTGTCCACAGGGCGTGCAAGGCGGTGTCAACGCAGCGCAATGATCACGTGCTGTTGAACTCTGCCTCACCCTGTATGTGCATGGCGCTGTCTAGGTTCGTTGCACCCCACGTCTGGATGTTCATCATGTGCACCCTTACTGCTGTTCCGGCAGCTTTGCATGCTTGCCGGAAGATGCGTTGATGTCGACGTTGCCCGAAGCTGTCTCCCCCGGGAAGAGCGCCCGCGACGAAGCGCCGGTTGCGATTGAACGGAGGGGCGACGGCGCGTTACCCATCGAACAATACTCGGCGCTGGGCGAAGGCCGATCCGTTGCCCTGACCGGCTGCGATGGTTCGATCGACTGGTGGTGTGCGCCCAACATGGACAGCCCGCCGTTGTTTGATCGTCTGCTGGATGGGAGCAATGGCGGGTATTTCAGTATCGCGCCCACCGAACCCTGTACCGTCGAGCGCCGTTACCGCACTGAAAGCAATGTGCTGGAAACGGTGTTTACCACCGCGTCCGGCCGTGCATCGCTGACCGAATCACTGAACAGCGGCAACGCCGGCCGGCTGCCGTGGTGCGAGCTGGCGCGGCGCATCGAAGGCCTGGAGGGCGAAGTGACCTTCGTGGTACGCATGTACCCCAGCACCCGCGCGCAGTCGGCCAGTCCCTACTGTTCCTCCATTGGCGAGCACACCGTGTTTCATGTGCAGCGGCTGCTGGGCGTGGTGATCCATCATCCCGCCTTGCAGCTGCAGTGGACTGACGAGGGCGCACGCGGTGAGTGCACCGTCGGTGCAGGCGAGCGTGTCACTGTCGCGCTGGTGGTCGGTGAGGATGAGCCACTGGTGGCGCCGTCGGTGGAGGAAGTGGATGGCCGCATCGACCTGACCGACCGCGAGTGGAAAGCCTGGGCCCGCAACGTTTCCTACGGCGGCTGGGATCGCGCCACGTTCGTGCGCAGCACGCTGGCATTGAAGCTGCTGCTGTACTCGCCCTCGGGCGCCATTGCGGCCGCTGCCACGACCTCGCTTCCGGAGCGCATCGGTGGCGACAAGAATTTCGACTATCGCTACGCGTGGGTCCGCGACGCCGGTTACACCATCCAGGCATTCCTGGCCGCTGGGCTGGAAGCGGAATCCAAGGCGGCGTTCACCTGGCTGCTGCGCCAGCTGCGCCGCCATGGCCCGAAGGTGGTCTTCACGCTGGATGGCGGGAAGGTGGAGCCGGTGCAGGAACTGCCGATGCGCGGCTACCGCGATACGCAGCCGGTGGTGAAAGGCAATCTGGCGGGCGAGCAGCACCAGCATGGCATCTACGGCGATATCTTCGAGACCGCGTTCTGTTTCGTGGCAGCAGGCAACATCCTCGACGGCGCCAGTGCGGAGTTGCTCTCGCAGATCGCCGACCTGTGCGCGGACCACTGGCGCGCCAAGGATTCCGGCATCTGGGAACTGCCGGAGCTGGAGCACTACACGATGTCCAAGATCAGCTGCTGGCAGGCGCTGGCACGGGCCGTGGAACTGGCCGACCAGGGCCAGCTGCCTACGACGTGCCGTGACCGATGGCAGCGCGAGCGCGATCGCATCAGCGACTGGATCGAGACCCATTGCTGGTCCGATGCGCTGCAGGCGTTCGAGATGTTTCCCGGCAGCAACAAACTGGACGCTGCGCTGGCGCTGGCTGTGCGGTTCCGCTTCGACGGCCGGGACCGGCTGCTGGCCACCCTGCGGGCCATCGACCGCGAGCTGGGCCAGTCGGGCTTCCACTACCGCTACTCGGGCATGCCCGCCGAAGAAGGCTGCTTCATCGCGTGTTCCTACTGGATGGCCGAGGCATACGCACGGCTGGGCTTCGTCGAGGACGCCAGGACGCGCGTGGACACGTTGAACGGCGCCCTTGGCCGCTGCCAGGGCGTGCTGAGCGAAATGGTGGACCCCGCGACTGGCCACTACCTCGGCAACACCCCACAAGGCCTGAGCCATCTGGCCCAGGTGATGGCCATGGCCACCATTGCAGATACCCAGGGTTGCCCTTGAGCAACCCACCCTCCCCCGACCCACGATAAGGATCGACCATGAATGATCGTCTGAAGATGCAGGACCCGCGCACTCAGTATCCGCAGCCGCCCTTCCCCGCCCAGCCGCAGCCGCTGCCCGGCAAGGCTGCGGCTATGGATCCCGTACCGGACCACGGCGAAACCAGCTACCAGGGTTCCGGCAAGCTGGTTGGGCGCCGGGCGCTGATCACTGGTGCCGACAGTGGCATCGGCCGCGCTGCCGCCATTGCCTACGCACGCGAAGGCGCCGATGTGGCGCTGTCCTACCTGCCATCCGAGGCGTCTGATGCCGAAGAAGTCTTTGCGCTGATCGAGGCCGAGGGTCGCAAGGCGCTGGCGCTGCCGGGTGACATCACCGACCCGGAATGGTGCAATGCGATGGTCGAGCGCACGGTGGAGGCCTTTGGCGGCCTGGACATCCTGGTGGTCAATGCGGCTCGCCAGCAGTACCGCGACAGCATCGCCGAGCTGAGTGCAGAGGACTTCGACAAGACGATGAAGACCAATCTCTACGCCATGCACTGGATCTGCCAGGCGGCCGTCCCGCACCTGCCGCCGGGTGCAGCGGTGATCACCACCGCCTCGGTGCAGGCCTACGACCCGTCTGCCATTCTGCTGGATTACGCGACGACCAAGGCCGGCATCGTGGCGTATACGAAGGCGCTGTCGGCGCAGCTGGTTGAAAAGGGAATCCGCGCCAATGTAGTGGCGCCCGGCCCGTTCTGGACGGCGCTGCAGTCCTCGGGTGGACAACCGACCGAGGCGGTGACCAAGTTCGGCACGCAGGTGCCGATGAAGCGCCCCGGACAGCCGGTCGAAATCGCACCGGTCTACGTGCTGCTGGCCAGCCAGGAAGGCAGCTATCTGACCGGCGAGGTGTTCGGCGTGACCGGTGGCGCGGGCATCGCCTGACGCAGCACCTGGGCGCAGGTAAATGCCTGCGCCCGTCGCGTCTGCTTGGCATTACGTGGCACTGCCGTGAAGAGACTTTCGCTTTTTCTGAACTGTTAATGATGAATGCAGTTACAAACTTTCGTCTGTGGCATTGTGTTCGCCTTTCGAGCTCCAGGGGTCTTGCGGAGCCGTTCCCCGCCAGTTAAAGGAAGTGCGTGTCGAACGATCAGTTCAAGGGATTTCCCTCGCCTGCGGTCAGAAGCCATCAGCACGGCGGCGTGGGTGACAAGCGGTCCGACATCTTTTTCAGCGCGGTGGAAACCACGCGGATGCCGATGATCATCACCGACCCGCACCAGCCCGATAATCCCATCATCTTTGCCAACCGGGCATTCGTGGAAATGACCGGCTACGAGCGCGATGAACTGATTGGCCGTAATTGCCGGTTCCTGCAGGGGCCGGACACCGATGCCGATGCGATCGCCGAGATCCGCGAGGCCATTGCCGAGACCCGTGAGGCGGCGACGGAGGTATTGAACTACCGCAAGGATGGTTCGACCTTCTGGAATGCGCTTTTCGTGTCGCCTGTGTTCGATGACGACGGCGCGCTGGTGTATTTCTTTGGTTCGCAGCTGGACGTGTCGCGCCGGCGCGATGCAGAGGACTCGCTGCGCCAGGCGCAGAAGATGGAGGCGCTCGGCCAGCTGACGGGCGGCATCGCGCACGATTTCAACAATCTCCTGCAGGTCATGTCCGGCTATCTGGAGATGATTACTGGCACTTCCGAACAAGAGCTTCCGCCTGGAAGCTTCGTGCGGCGCGCGGCGACGCAGGCGCAGTCGGCAGCCAACAAGGCGGCAGTGCTGACCCAGCAGCTGCTGGCGTTCTCGCGGCGACAGAAGCTGGAAGGCCGCACGGTCAATCTCAATGCCCTGGTGTCGTCTACGGTGGACCTGGCCGCGCAGCGCGTGGGTGCCGACGTGGATCTGCAGATGAACCTGGCGCCGTCTTTGTGGAACTGCAGGATCGATACCACCCAGGCCGAGGTGGCCATCCTCAATCTGGTCATCAACGCGCGCGACGCGCTGAAAGGCCGGCCGGACCAGCGGGTGCTCCTTGCCACGCGCAATGTGGAAGCTTCCCAGACGGCGGCTGATGGGGATCTCGATCACCTGCCGACGGGGCGGCTGGTCTGTGTTTCGGTGCAGGACAACGGTAGCGGCATGTCGCCTGACATCGTGCGCCGGGTAATGGATCCCTTCTTCACTACCAAGGATGAGGGTGAAGGCACAGGGCTGGGCTTGTCGATGGTCTACGGTTTCGTCAAGCAGTCCGGCGGTACCGTGCGCATTGCGTCCGAGCCGGGTGTGGGGACGACCGTCAGCCTCTACTTCCCTGCGACCACCGATGCGCTGACCCGGGATGCCGCGCCCTCGAAAATGGCGATGGACCGGGGTGGCAGTGAGCGCATCCTGATTGTCGAGGACCGCGACGATGTGGCGGAACTTGCGCAGATGTTGCTGGAAGCTGGCGGCTACCAGACGCAGGTCGCCAGCGATGGGGCATCTGCACTGGCCGTTCTGGAGCGCGGCGAGGTGTTCGACCTGCTGTTCACCGATCTGATCATGCCCGGCGGCATGAACGGCGTACTGCTGGCACGCGAGGCGAAGCGTCGCCTGCCCAAGCTGAAGGTCCTGTTGACCACGGGCTACGCGGAGGCGGGCCTGGAACGCACTGACGCGGGCGGTTCCGAATACGAGGTATTGAACAAGCCGTTCAACCGGCAACAGCTGCTGCGCAAAGTGCGGCTGGTTCTGGAGGGACCCACTGGCGTTGGATGAGCGCTGCCCCGGCCTGCTGCGGCGGGCAACCGTGGCTGAACCCCATCGCGCAGCGTCATTGCGCGCGTGATGCGCTGCACCCACCTGATATCTGCGCCCGAGCATGGGCGCTCTCAGGAGAAATACATGCCGCACCATGAAGAAATCGCGCTGTCAGGCGTCATCGAACACGTGTTCGTCCATCGCTTCACCCTGCTGGCAGATGGCCAGCCTTACCTGGCCGACCTTGGCCCCAAGGGTGCCGATGCCTTTACCCTCAAGCCCGGTCTGGCGATCGACCTGGAAGGCGAGCGCCGACCCTCGGAGATCAAGGTGCTCAGCATTGCCCGGTCCGGTGGCAAGCCGGTGCTGATCGTGCACAAGAAGCCGCATCATGGGCCTGGGCATCACGCCGGCAGGCATGCGGACGCGGATCCCGCCGCAGCGCTGGCAGCCGTGAAGCAGGCAGGATGGCGGTCTGCGGGTGAGCCGCAGCGTCACCCCAGGCACTTTGAAATACTGGCTCGCCAGAAGGACGGCGGCTGGATGGAGTTGCACGTGGACTTCGCGGGTGAGATCTACAAGCAGAAGCCCGCTGCCGCCCACAAGTGGGATATCGCGTAAACAGCAGAAGCCCCGCGTGAGCGGGGCTTCTTTGCAGCGTTCAGCCCGCGGCTTCTGCCCCGCACCTGAAGACGGTGAAACTGCGCGGCGGGGCAAGGAACTGAGCGCCGCTCTGCAGGGCAGCGTCAGTCGCAAGACCTGCATCCGTGGAGAGCAGCATCGACCAGCTGAGCGCGGCGCCTTCATCATCAGGCAGCGCGAAGTCAACGCCTTCGTGATAGGCATTGATGATGACCAGCACGCTGGCGTCGTTGGCATGCTCACGCACGCCCGACACCTGTGCCCTGCCCTCCAGCAACAGCCCGACCGAGCGCGCGCCGGCTTCGTTCCAGTCGTCCTCGGTCATCTCCCGGCCTGCAGGGTTCAGCCAGGTGAGATCGCGCACGTCGGCCTGTTCGTTGTACTGGCCGTTGAGGAAGCGGCCACGGGTGAGAATCGGATGGCGCTGGCGCAGCGACAGCAGATCACGCACGAACTGGGCCAGCCTGCCCTCGGTGCTGTCGCGTGACCAGTCGATCCAGGCCGTCTCGTTGTCCTGGCAGTACGTGTTGTTGTTGCCACCCTGCGTCTGCGCCCGCTCATCGCCGGCCAGCATCATCGGCGTCCCCTGTGAAAGCAGCAGCGTGGCCAGCAGATTGCGCATCTGCTGCTCGCGCAGCGCGGTGATGCCTGCATCGTCTGTCGGGCCCTCTACGCCATAGTTGCAGGACGAATCGTTGTTGGATCCATCCTGGTTGTCTTCACCGTTGGCGTCGTTGTGCTTTTCGTTGTAGCTGACAAGATCGTTCAGCGTGAACCCGTCGTGTGCCGTGATGAAGTTGACCGATGCCCACGGGCGGCGGCCGCGGCGATCGAACAGGTCTGCCGAGCCGGTCAGGCGCGTGGCGAACTCCGCCAGCTTGCCTTCGTCGCCTTTCCAGAAGCTGCGGGCGGTGTCTCGGAATTTGTCGTTCCATTCTGCCCAGCCCGGCGGGAAGTGCCCCACCTGATAGCCACCCGGTCCACAGTCCCAGGGTTCGGCAATCAGCTTCACCTGGCTCAGCAGGGGATCCTGGCCGACGGCATCGAGGAAGCCTCCGCGCTGGTCGAAGCCGGTCGGCTCGCGCCCCAGGATGGTGGCAAGGTCGAAGCGGAAGCCATCGACGTGCATGTCATGCGCCCAGTAGCGCAGGGAATCGCAGACGAAGCGGATGGCCTGCAGATTGCTGAGGTTGAAGGTGTTTCCGGTGCCGGTATCGTTGATGTAATACCGCTTGTCATCGGCCAGCCGGTAGTAGCTGGCATTGTCGATGCCCTTGAATGACAGCGTAGGGCCGAGCTCGTTGCCTTCGGCGGTGTGGTTGTAGACCACGTCCAGGAAGACCTCCAGCCCCTGCCGGTGCATGGCCTTGACCATGTCGCGGAACTCGTCGCGGTGGCCGCTGGCCAGATAGCGGCGCTTGGGCGCGAAGAAGGCCAAGGTGTTGTAGCCCCAGTAGTTGCGCAGGCCCTTTTCGAGCAGATGGTTGTCGTCCAGATACGCATGGACCGGCAACAGCTCCACGGCGGTCACGCCCAAGCCGTGGATGTAATCCAGCACGCCAGGCTGGGCGAGGCCGGCGCAGGTGCCGCGGATTTCCTCGCTGACGTCAGGATGGCGCTGGGTGTAGCCGCGCACGTGGGTTTCGTAGACGACCGTGCGGTTCCAGGGGGTGAGCAGACGTTCGTCCCCTTCCCAGTCATAGGCGTCTTCCACCACGACGGCTTTGGGCATGAACGGTGCGCTGTCACGTTCATCAAAGCTCAGGTCGCCGTCGGGATGGCCGATGGTGTAGCCATAAAGCTCATCGGCCCAGGTCAGGTCGCCATCGATTTCGCGCGCGTATGGGTCGAGCAGCAGCTTGTGGTGATTGAAGCGATGGCCTTCGGTTGGGGCATAGGGTCCATGCACCCGATAGCCGTAGCGCTGCCCGGGCTTTACGTCGGGCAGGTAGCCGTGCCAGATCTCGTTGGTGTACTCGGGCAGTTCAATGCGCTGCTCGTTGCCGTCATCATCGAACAGGCACAGCTCGACTTTGGTGGCGTGCGCGCTGAACAGGGCGAAGTTGGTGCCTTGGCCATCAAAAGAAGCGCCTTGGGGGAAGGGGCGGCCCTCGCGGACACGGGAAGCGGAGGTGTAGCGGGAGGATCTGACCTGGTCGCGCATGGGGGAGGCTCGGTTTAGCGGTTGCGGGGGTGCAGCCGTTGACCGGGGAGCATCACGGTCTGCTTGTCGAGGCCGTGTGGCGGTGGCATCACGCGGATTTGCAGGCGGGCAGCGGCGGCATGCCTGGGTTTCCGGTGTTCATGGGCGACGTATCCTCGTTGCCATGGAGTGACTGTGCGGTGGGTCCTGCGACGGAAGGCTGTCGAAAACCCCTTGCCCGATGGCCTGTCGGTTATTGCAATGGGTGCAGCTGAGTACAGCTCCGCCGCAAACCAACGTGAGGCCAAGCGGCTCGCTTGCCACGAAATCGCTGGCACATGCGTGACAGTGCGCGTGAACCCTCTCTATCTGTCGAACGCCCGCAGGATCGGAGTTCCGACGTTCAACCTGGTGAAGTCGAAAACGGCCTGTCTCGCCGGCCACCCCGCAGCTGTGATGTCCATCGTGTTCGCACATGCAGAATCCAAGTGTTGGGGTCTGCGGGAGCATCCTCCCTCGAGGGAGAACAGGACGTGCTGCGTCGTTGATCCTGGTGTGAAAGCGGGCAGGCGGCGCACAGGACGGAATGGGTAAAGCGTCTTTCCACGCAACGGGGTATTCTGATCTGAATTCATTACTGGGTCGCCGCATGCTGCGTGCTGTTGTCTATCGAAGTGTTGCCGTTCCAGGAATGGATTCGGCGCGCCTTGAACGTATCGTGCAGGGGGCGCAGCGCTTCAATCGCATGGCGGGTGTCACCGGCGCGATGCTGTTCGATGGTTCGCGCTTCCTGCAGTACGTCGAGGGGCCGGACGATGGTATCGAGGGCGCCATCGGGCGGATCAGGGCCAGCAAAGACCACGACCGGCTCCACACGATGGGGGATGCCCGGATCGACGCGCGCCGGTTTCCGGCGTGGGACATGAGTTGCCTCATGCAGCCGAACACGGTGCTGGACCGCCTGTTCGTCGCTCACTGGGGAAGCCTGGATCATGCCCTTGATGAGGCCGGCGACCCCGTGGGGGGGGTGCTGCTGCTTCGGCGGTTGATGGGCTGACAGCTGCTATCGGCGCCGGCCGCAGAAGAGCGACGGCAGTCGAGCAAGCTCGACGCTACCCGGATGCGGCCAGCAGGCAGTGCGTCTGCAGCCAGGTAGCCAGTTCTGCCTTCGGCATCGGCCGTGCGAACAGGTACCCCTGGAAGTGATCGCACCCCAGGCCAACCAGCAGATCGCGCTGCGCGCTGGTTTCAACGCCTTCGGCCAGCGCGCTCATGCCCATTACCTGGGAAATTTCCACGATCTTGCCCAGCAGGTGCTGCGCGCGCTCCTGGGTGGTGGCTTCGACGACGAAATTCCGGTCGATCTTCAGCTTGCTCACCGGCAGCGCGCGCAGCGTGGATAGGCCGGAGAAGCCAGTGCCGAAATCGTCCAGTGCCCAGGTGACGCCAAACTGCTCCAGCGCTTCCATCTTTTCGATGGTCTCGGCGGTTTCCGCCGACAGGGCCGACTCGGTCAGCTCCAACTCGATCAAGGCAGGATTGACACCTGCATCGCGGATGACAGCGCTGGCTGCGGCCACGAAACCGGGGTCCAGCAACTGGATGGGGCTGATGTTGACGGCCACCCGCAGATTTCGCGTGGCTGGTTGGCCCGCCCACTGAATCAGCAGATCGCAGGCTTGCCGTAGCACCTCCAGGCCGATATCACGGATGGCCCCGCTCTCCTCCGCCTGCGCGATGAAGGCGCCCGGCGGCAGCAGTTCTCCGGAGGGGCGCCGCCAGCGCGCCAGGGCTTCCACCCCGGTCACCACACCGTTGCCGCGTACCTGCGGCTGGTAGTGCACTTCGATGTCGCCGTTGCGCACGGCCCGGCCCAGCTCACGTTCCAGCCGCAGGCGGTTGCCGATGTCGGCGCGGTAGATGGCAAAGATCGCCGCCAGCAGGATCATCGACAGCACGGTATTGGAATGCGCGCCCCACACCCGCACTTCCAGCGGCGGCGAGGTGCCGGGCGCCAGGAAGTCCAGCGCGCCTGTGGCAAACCCTGCAAAAGTGGCGAGGCAGGCCAGCGGAAACACCAGCGAGCCGTAGCGTTCGCGGGCATCAAAGGTAAAGGCAGCGCCTGCGGCAAGCGGCAGCAGGAACAGATGGCCCGACCGTGGCACCCAGGCAATGGGCGCATCGATGATGGCCACGCCCACCACGGACAGGAACACGCCGTGGGCGACGATCAGCAGGGAGGTGGCATCGGCGCGGCGGCTGCGGATGACCGCCAGCACGCCTACGGCCATCACGCCGATGAAAGGCGCGGCCAGTTCGGCGCGACCGAAGTACAGATAGCACAGCGTCCAGGCAACGCCCAGCAACACGCATGAAACGCCTGCCAGTGACAGGATGGTGCCGATTTTTGCGCGGCGCGGTGCCTCCTGGAACTTGGGTAGGCCCTGCCATTTCCGTGTTGCTCTGTGGGGCATCGGCCGAAGCATCCTGTGGGCGTGCCAGGCATACGTGCCTGCGTTGCCGAGGAAGGGTAGCAAAGGCTGCGCCGGAGCCAAATAGTGTCGATTTTCTGGCGCGTTGAGGGCATACGCTCTGCCCCACCGTCACGCCACATCAACCTCGTTGAACCATTCAAGAGACGGCTGCGATGCGGCGCATCCAACCGCCCTGCATGGCACGTAGAGAGAGGGACAACGCGCTGGGTGACGACCTGTTGGCGCGTTTTCCGCAGGCTTTCCTGCATTCATGAAGAGGCCGAGGTGGCCTCGCCCAACGAGGATACGAACATGCGTAGCCAGATCCAGCGTCTTGCCCTTGCTGCAGGCATTGCGGTTGCCTGTACTGCCCCTGCCGCGTTTGCCGCCGATAACCCGATGGTGGGCGGCGCGCCGATGTACGCCAACAAAACCATCGTGCAGAACGCTTCCACCGCATCGAACCTGAGCACCCTGGTGACCGCCGTGAAGGCGGCCGGCCTGGTGGAAACGCTCAGCGGCAAGGGGCCGTTCACGGTGTTCGCGCCGACCAACCAGGCGTTCGAGAAGCTGCCGGCCGGTACCGTGGAGACCCTGCTGAAGCCTGAGAACAAGGCCAAGCTGACCGGGTTGCTGACCTACCACGTGGTGCCGGGTACCTACACATCCACCCAGCTGACGGCGGCGGCGCGCAGCCATGGCGGCAGCAGCACGTTGAAGACCGTGCAGGGTGAGCCGCTGACGGTGAAACTGCAGGACGGCAAGGTATGGGTGATTGATGCCAAGGGTGGCAAATCGGCGGTGACCACGGCCGATGTGATGCAGTCCAACGGTGTGGTGCACGTGGTGGACAGCGTCCTGATGCCGAAATGATGCGGGGCCGCTGAGCGGCCTCAGTGCGTCCTCGCCTGCCCGCGCGCATCCAGGGCTTCCTTGATGCGCGCGGTGGCCTGGTCGGCTGCATCGGCCAGGCGACGCACCTGCTGCTGTTCCAAGGGGCTGAGCTGCGCTTGTGCCGGGCGGTGCGCCGCTGCATTCACCAGCCGCTCCACGGCCTCGCGCAGCGGCATGCCGGGGTACAGCCGGGCAGCGCACCAGCGCTCGGCAAAGCGCTTGCCCTGGCGGATGCTGGCAGCACGCGCAACCTTGGTGTGCCACATCTTCTGTCCTTCCATCCAGAGACGGACGCCTGGTGCGCCGTCCGGGGCGACGGTGGCCACTGCGCGGGCATTCCACCACAGCGCCCAGCGTTCGCCGGTCTGCACCCAGCCGGTGCGGATGGGTGCGGTGCGGAGGTCTTGATAGGAAGAGGAAGGGCGCATGCCGATGAGGATACGGAAGGTGATCTCACGGCCTGAGACATCGGAACTACTGCTGCGCCTTTCCCTCCAGCGCTTTCCGGACCCGTTGCGCTGCTGTGTCCGCCACGTGGGCGTCCAGCACGTCCGCCAGCTGAAGCAGGGCACCCTGCCCCACGCCGATGTTCATGCTCATGCGGATGTGCGCCTGCAGTTGCGGATCGGTGCCTTCGATCATGGACAGCATGCTGACGGTCGCGACTTCGCGGGTCTGCCAGTCCAGGTTGTCGCGCTGGAAGATGTCGCCGAACAGATGGGTGCGCAGGTAGGTGTTGGCGTCGGGGGCGAAATCGAACAGCGGACCCGCCACCGGCCCACCTGCGAGCAAGGTCTGGTTGGCGGTACCCGCTTTCAGCAGCGCGTCGCCCTGCAATGCCGGCGTGCTGGGCGCCCGGCCCGGATCGTCGTGCAGGCCCCTCGCCTTGCGTGCCTCGACCGCGCCCATCAGCTCGCCCAGTGCATTGAGGCTGCGCGGAAATCCTGCATAGGCATAGAGCTGCAGCAGCACTTCGCGCACGTCGCTGACGCTGAGGCCGGCATTGAGGCCGGCTTCCAGCGCGGGCTTCAAGCGCGCGGCGTTGCCGGATGCGGCAAACGCCGCGATCAGGGCGAGTGCCTGCTGATGGGGGCTGAGCGACGTGAGCGAGGTTGTTTCGTTACGGGTGGGGGTGTTCATGGAATGCGGCTGCCGTGCGTTCGCGGCGGGCCAGCCCGCCAGGATGAGTGTGGCCACAAGCAGCCACGCAGTGGTTCTAGCGGGCGCTGTACTGTGCATCGTCCACCTTCTCCATCCATTCCACGTTGCGGCCATCAACCGTTCCGGTCACGGCAAGGTGGGTCATGGCGGTATCCGGCGCGGCACCGTGCCAGTGCTTCACGCCGGGCGGGCACCAGACCACATCACCGGGGCGGATGATCTGCACCGGCTTTCCCCATTCCTGCACCAGCCCCACCCCGCTGGTGACCACCAGACGCTGGCCCGCCGGATGGGTATGCCACGCCGAACGCGCACCCGGCTCGAAGGTGACCAGGCCGCCGGAGGCAGAGATGCCACCCTCGGCCGGCCAGACCGGGTCGATGCGCACGCGGCCGGTGAAGTACGCCTCTGGCCCGGGCTGCGATGCCTGCTCGCCTGCGCGGCTGATGGTCTGTCGGCCCGGTTCGGCGATGTCGGCCTGCGGCGTGGGCAGTGCCGTGGCGCCAAGGGCGAGCATGAGGACGGAAACAGTCATGGGGATGGCTCCTGTGGAAGGTTCGGCCCGATCTGATCAGGCGGGTTCGGACTGCGTACGGGTGACATGCGGTTGGGGCTGCTGCTGGCCTGCTGCCGTGCGCCACGCCAGCACCGCCGCCAGGCCAAGCACGGCGGCACTGGCGATGAAGGTGCTGCCGTGGCCGCCGCGGTCGTACAGCGCGCCACCCAACGTGGAGCCGATGGCGATGGCGCACTGCACGGCGGCCACCATCAGGCCGCCGCCGGCCTCGGCATCGTCCTTGAAGGTGTCGGCCAGCCAGCTCCACCACCCCACGGGGGCCGCCGTCGCCAGCAGGCCCCATGCGGAAAGCAGCGCGGCGACCGGCCAGAGCTGGGCGCCCAATGGCACCAGCAACAGCGCGATGGCCGCCATCAGCAGGGGGATGCCCACCAGCGTACGGTACAGCCCGCCCGCCAGCGCGCGACCCACCAGGACCGTGCCGATGAAGCCGGATACGCCGATGGCCAGCAGCACCATCGAAAGTGTGGTGGCGCCTGCGCGGGTGACCGTTTCGAGGAACGGCCGGACATAGGTGAACAGCGTGAACTGGCCCATGAAGAACGCGCCGCAGGCGGCCATGCCCCACCGCACCGGCCGCCGCTGCAGCAGGGCCAGCACTGTGCCTCGGGTGGCGGCGTTGCGCGCCGGCATGCGCGGCAGGCTGGCCCACTGCCAGGCGAAGGCGATGGCGGCCACCGGAAGCAGGCACAAGAACGCTCCCCGCCAACCGATGATGCCGCCCAGATGGCTGCCCAGCGGCGCGGCGACCACGGTGGCCAGCGCATTGCCGCCATTGAAGATGGCCAGCGCGCGCGGGACCTGTGCCGCTGGCACCAGACGCATGGCGGTGGCGGCCGACAGCGACCAGAACCCACCGACCACCACACCGATGAGCGCGCGCCCGGCCATGTACATCGGGTAGTTTGCGGCGGTGGCCACCACTACGCCCGAGGTTGCCATCAGCGCGGTCAACAGCAGCAGGACCGTTCTGCGGTCCAGCCGCCCGGCAAGGCGTGCGATGGACAGGCTGGTCAGGACGGCGAATGCGCCGGAGATGGCGATGCCGTAGCCGGCCAGGCCCTCGCTCACCCGCAGGTCGGTGGCCAGCGGTGTGAGCAGGCTGACCGGCATGAACTCGGAAGCGATCAGGGCGAACACGCACAGCGTCATCGCGAACACGCCGCCCCAATGCGCGCGTTCGGGCGCGGGCTGGACCTCGCTCATCGCGGCGCCGCCAGTCCCTTCTGGAAGAAACCGGTCAGCTTGGCAAAGGGAATCAGCTGCGTGCGGTCGTAGAGGTCGACGTGCCCTGCCCCCTTCACCCAATACAGTTCCTTCGGTTCGCCGGCACGCCGATAGGCATCCTCGCTGAACTCGCGCGAATGGGCCTGGTCACCGCTGATGAACAGCATCGGCCGCGGTGCGATGGTCTCGATGTCGCTGAAGGGATAGAAGTTGAGGAACTTCACCAGGCTGCTGAACAGCGGCATGGTGGTCTGGTCCGCCGGCTGTCCCGGCGTGGCGTAGGCGCCGCGCGGGGTGCGGTAGAAGTCGAAGAATTCGCGCTGCACGTCCGGCGTGTCCGCACTGAGCTCGGTCACAGTGCCGGGCACGTAGCGCGGTGCGGCGCCACTGAATTCCGCCTGCCGCTGCTCGATGGCCGCCTGGATCATCGCCTTGCGCCGGGCCAGGCTCTGCGATGAGTTCAGTCCGTTGCGTGCGGCGGCGCCCATGTCGTACATGCTGACGGTGGCGATGGCCTTGATGCGGGGATCGATCTTGGCGGCGCTGATGACGAAGCTGCCACTGCCGCAGATGCCCAGCGCGCCGATGCGGCTGGCATCCACCAGCGACTGCGTGCCGAGGAAGTCGACGGCGGCACTGATGTCATCGGCGTAGATCTCCGGTGCGACCAGGTGGCCGGGCGTCCCCTCGCTCTCCCCCCAGAAGGAAAGATCGATGGCCAGGGTGATGAAGCCCTGCTCGGCCAGCTTCTGTGCGTACAGGTTGGAGCTCTGTTCCTTCACCGCGCCCATGGGGTGGCCGACCACGATGGCCGGGTACTTCGTGCCCGGCGTGCGGTCTTTGGGCAGGAAGAGATTGCCCACCACCTTCATCTGGTACTGGTTGCGGAAGGTCACCTTCTGCACGTTGACGCGTTCGGTGCGATAGAAGTTGTCGGCGCCGTGGCTGAGATCCTGCGCGGAGGCGGTGATGGAGCCGGCCAGCAGGCCGGCCAGCAGGAGGAGGTTCTTCATGGTCGGGCCCCTTCAGGCAGAAAGCGTGGTGGTATCCATCACGAAGCGGTACTTCACATCGCCCTTGAGCATGCGTTCGTAGGCGGCGTTGATCTCATCGGCGCGGATCAGTTCGATGTCGGCCACCACGTTGTGCGTGGCGCAGAAATCAAGCATTTCCTGGGTTTCGGCGATGCCGCCGATCATCGAGCCGGCGAGCGTGCGGCGCTTCATGATCAGGTTGAACACGGCCGGTGACGGGTGTGGCGTTGCTGGCGCACCCACCAGCACCATGCCGCCATCGCGTTTGAGCAGCACCAGGAAGGCGTCAAGATCGTGCGGTGCGGCCACGGTGTTGATGATCAGATCGAACGATGCGGCGTGCGCGGCCATCTCTTCCTGCGAACGCGACACCACCACCTCATCGGCACCCAGCGCCAACGCTGCCTCGCGCTTGCTTTCCGACGTGGTGAAGGCCACGACGTGTGCGCCCAGCGCATGGGCCAGCTTCACCCCCATGTGGCCCAGGCCGCCGATGCCCACGATGCCTACCTTGCTGCCGGGGCCGGCATTCCAGTGCTTCAAGGGCGACCAGGTGGTGATGCCGGCGCACAGCAGCGGTGCAACTGCGGCCAGTTGCTCTTCCGGGTGGCGTACCCGCAGCACGTAGCGCTGGTGCACGACGATCTGTTCGGAGTAGCCGCCCAGGGTATGCCCCGGTGCGTCGCGGGTGGCGCCGTTGTACGTGCCGACCATGCCGTCGCAGTAGTTTTCCAGGCCATCGCCGCAGTCCTGGCAATGACGGCAGCTGTCGACGATGCAGCCCACGCCCACCAGATCCCCCGGCGTGAAGCCCTGCACCTGGGTGCCGACAGCGACCACGCGGCCAACAATCTCGTGGCCGGGTACGCAGGGAAACAGGGTGCCGGCCCACTCCGCGCGCGCCTGGTGCAGATCCGAGTGGCAGATGCCGCAATAGGCGATGGCAATCTGGACATCGTCCACGCCCGGCGCCCGGCGGGTGATGTCGATGGCTTCGAGGGGGCGGTCGCCGGCGTGGGCGCCGTAGGCTTTGACGGAGAGGGTCATGGCCGAGTGATCCGGGAAGGGAAAGTGGGGCCATTCTGCCGGGCCGACATTGGCTTGATTAGCCAATGGACCCTTTTAGGGTCTATTAGCTGCGCTAATCAATGGGGCGTGCCACACTTCGCCCATGGCCAGACGCAACCTCAATGATCTTCTTGCCTTCGTGACGGTTGCCCGCGAGGGCAGCTTCACCCGTGCGGGGGCGGTGCTGGGCGTTTCCCAATCGGCGCTCAGCCAGGCCATCAAGGCGCTGGAAGAGCGCCTGCAGATCCGCCTGCTGACCCGCACCACGCGCAGCGTGTCCGCAACGCCTGCGGGCGAGCGCCTGCTCGAGGCCATCGGCAATCGCTTCGATGAGATCGAGGCCGAGCTGGACGCGTTGACCGAATTGCGCGACAAGCCGGCCGGCACGGTACGGATTACCTGCGGCGACCATGTCCTGCGCACGGTTCTGTTGCCACGGCTGCTGCCGCTGATGCAGCGCTACCCCGACGTGAACATCGAGTTCGATGTGAACTACGGCCTGCGCGACATCGTGGCCGACCGCTTCGACGCAGGCGTGCGCCTGGGCGAGAGCATCGACGGCGACATGGTCGCGCTGCCGATCGGCCCCCGGCTGCGCATGGCCGCGGTGGCCACGCCGGGCTACTTCAGCCGGCACCCCGCGCCCAAGGTGCCGGCCGACCTGACTGCGCACAACTGCATCAACATGCGCTTCCCCACCACGGGCGGCCTGTACGTGTGGGAATTCGAGCGACGCGGCAGGCAGGTGAACGTGCGGGTGGACGGGCAAGCCACCTTCAACAGTTCACCGCACATCGTGCTGGCCGCGCTGCAGGGGCTGGGCATCGCCTTCCTGCCGGAGGAGGAGTTCGCGCCCTACCTGGAACAGGGGGAGCTGGTGCGTACGCTGCAGGACTGGTGCCCGCCCTTCTCCGGCTACCACCTGTACTACCCAAGCCGGAAGCAGCACTCACCTGCGTTTGCCCTGGTCATCGAGGCCCTGCGGGTGACGGGGCAAGGATGACGCGGCGGATTAACGGCCCGTCATTTTCAACGCGGCCTCCGGCAGGCGCGCGCCACTGACGTTGATGCGTGCACGTCATGGGTGCGCGGACGGTCCAGCGACCGCATAGCCCCACGCCACCGTGCCCTGCAGGTGCCGCAGCAGATGTTCCAGAAACACGCGCACCCGTGGTGCCAGCTGCTTGCCGGGGCCATGCACGGCACTCAGCGGCGAGGTGGCCAACACGTGGTCAGCCAGCACTTCCACCAGGCGGCCGGCGTGCAGATCTTCGGCCACATCCCAGATGGACTTGCGGGCAATGCCGGCACCCTGCACCGCCAGCTGCTGCGCCGCTTCGCCGTCATCGCACAGCGTGGTGGCGGCCAGTGGCACCGACACCGTGCCGTCGCCCTGGGCAAACCGCCAGTGACTGACCGGCGGGCTGCCACTGGCAATGCAGTCGTGCTGCTGCAGATCGGCCAGGCTGCGCGGCACGCCGCGCTCGCGCAGATAGTCCGGGGATGCGCAGAGCACGCGACGGTTGGGCGCCAGCTCGCGCGCCACCAGCCGCGAATCATCGAGGGCGCCGTAGCGCAGCGCCAGTTCGATGCCCTCGCCCACCACATCCACGATCTCATCGCGCAGGCTCAGGTGCACACGCACGCCGGGGTGGGCCCGCTGGAAGCTGCGTACGGCCGGCACGACGTGACGGCGGCCGAAACCATTGGGCGCGGTGAGCGTGAGCACACCGGCCACGACGTCCTGCCGTTGCTCGAGTGCGGCTTCGGCAGCTTCCACCGCGTCCAGCACATGGCGGCAGTGCTGCAGGAAGAGCCGGCCTTCATCGGTGAGCGAGGCTTGTCGGGTGCTGCGGTTGAGCAGGCGCACCTGCAGGCGCCGTTCCAGCGCGGACAGGCGCTTGCTGACCACCGCCAATGAGATGCCCAGCTCGCGCGCCGCTGCCGAGAGGCTGCCGCCGTGCACGATGCGGTCGAAGGTGCGCAGCTCGTTGAGGTCCTCGATCACGGTGATGGTTTCTTGTTTGGCAAGAGTGCATTTCCCATATTGCCATTCCGGAAACAGTCGTACATCCACACAATGAGGCGTTTGGTGGCCACCGGGGAATGTGGGCCGCAATGACTTCATTACGCACACTGCCGCGACGGGATGCGCGCCATGCTGTGCCCTAGCCACCCTTCAGGTAGCCAGACCCATGACCGATGGACCAGACCAGGGCGCCCCGGCGCTGACCCGCCGCCGCTTTTTCCAGGGCCTCACACTGATTCCGGTAGCCGCCGCCCTGCCCGGCTGCGGTCCTGCCGCCGCACCCGCTGCGGACCACGGCACCGCACCAGCTGCAGCGAATTACACGCCGCAGTTCTTCAACGCGGCCGAGTGGGCCTTCGTCCAGGCGGCCTGCGACCGGCTGATTCCGGCCGATGAGACCGGCCCCGGCGCCGTTGAATCCGGCGTGCCCGAGTTCCTCGACCGGCACATGCAGACGCCGTACGCGGCGGGCGATATCTGGTACATGCAGGGCCCTTTCCTGGAAGCACCGAGCGAGTTCGGCTACCAGGGCAAGCTGGCGCTGCGCGATATCCTGCGCGTGGGTATCGGCGCCTTTGATGCGCAATGCCGGGCGCAGTTCCAGGGCAAAACCTTCGCCCAGCTGGACCACGCGCAGCAGGAAACGCTGCTGAAGGCCGCCGAGAGCGGGAAGCTGGAACTGGAAGGCATTTCCAGCAAACTGTTCTTCTCCAATCTTTTGGGCGAGGTCAAGAACGGTTACTTCGCCGACCCCAAGTACGGAGCCAACAAGGGCATGGCCGCGTGGAAAATGATCGGCTACCCGGGCATGCGTGCCGACTACCTGGACTGGATTGGCGTGCGCGACAAGGCATACCCGCTGCCGCCGGTCGATCTGGCCGGGCGGAGGGGCTGAGCGCATGGCCATCACGAAACCGAAAGTTGATGCGGTGATTGTCGGCATGGGCTGGACCGGGGCGATCCTGGCCAAGGAACTGACCGACGCCGGTCTGCATGTGGTTGCGCTGGAGCGCGGTGGCGACCGCGATACCCAGCCTGATTTCGCCTACCCCAACGTGGTGGACGAACTGGAAGGTTCGGTGCACCGCCGCTACCTGCAGAGCCTCTCGCAGGAGACGGTGACCATCCGCCACACGCCGTCCGATACGGCCGTGCCGTACCGGCAGATGGGCTCGTTCAAGCCGGGTACCGGCGTGGGTGGTGCGGGCAGCCACTGGTCGGGGGCGCACTTCCGGCCGCTGCCGGAAGACATGAAGCTGCGCACGAACGTGGAAGAGCGCTACGGCAAGGGGTTCATTCCGGCCGACATGACCATCCAGGATTTCCCGGTGACCTATGCCGAGCTGGAACCGCACCTGCATATGTTCGAGCTGGTGTGTGGCACCTCCGGCAAAGCCGGTGTCATCAACGGGGTGGTGCAGGCCGGCGGCAATCCGTTCGAGGGTTCGCGCTCGGCCGAGTACCCGCTGGGCCCCAACCCGAACTACCTGGGCGGTGAGTTGTTCTACAAGGCGGCCAAGGAAATGGGCTGGCACCCCTACCCCATTCCCGCTTCCAACGCTTCGGGCCCCTATGTGAACCCCTATGGCTGCCAGCTGGGCCCGTGCAATGCGTGCGGGTTCTGCAGCGACTATGGCTGCCTGAACTATTCCAAGGCCAGCCCCAATGCCTGCATCCTGCCGGTGCTGCGGCAGCGCCCGAAGTTCGAGCTGCGCACGCATTCGCAGGTGCTGAAGGTGGACCTGGACAGCACCGGCAGCAAGGCCACCGGGGTGACCTACCTGGATGCGCAGGGCCGTGAAGTGCAGCAGCCGGCCGATCTGGTACTGCTGTGCGCCTTCCAGCTGTACAACGTGCACCTGATGCTGCTGTCCGGCATCGGCACGCCGTACGACCCGGAATCGAACACCGGCACGGTGGGCCGCAACTACTCCTACCAGAACCTCAACCGGGTGGTGCTGTTCTTCGACAAGGACGTGCAGGCCAACGGTTTCATCGGCATCGGTGGTGCCGGTACCACCATGGACGACCTCAACGGCAACCAGCTGGACAACGCCAAGGCGGGCTTCGTCGGCGGCGGCCTGGTGTGGGCGCGGCAGCCGGGCGCAGGCCCGGTGCGCGGCATCAACGTTCCCAGCGGCACGCCCAGCTGGGGTGCGGCGTGGAAGAAGGCGGCGGCGGACAACTTCCGCCACAACTTCTACTACGAGGTGCAGGGCGCGTGCATGGCCTACCGCCAGCACTACCTGAGCCTGGACCCGACCTACAAGGACAGCTTCGGGCGACCGCTGCTGCGCATGACCTTCGATTGGCATCCGAACGAAATCAAGGCGTCGCAGTTCTTTGTCGGCAAGGCGATGGAAATGAGCCGTACGCTCAACCCGCTGTCGATGAGCGGCGATGCCAAGAAGGACGGCGAGCACTACAACATCACCAAATACCAGAGCACGCACACCTGCGGCGGCGCGATCATGGGTGACAACCCCAAGACCTCGGCGCTGAACCGCTACCTGCAGAGCTGGGATGTGCCCAATGTGTTCGTGATCGGCGCCAACGCATTCCCGCAGAACAACGGCTACAACCCGACCGGCCTGGTGGGTGGGCTGGCGTACTGGGCGGCCACGGCCATCCGCGAAAAGTACCTGCCCGATCCGGGCCCGCTGGTACAGGCCTGAGGAGACGCCGATGAAGAAGCTTCTCCTGTGGTGTGTGGCGCTGGCCCTGATCGTGCTGTTGCTGGCACTGGCCTACGCCTTCCTTCCCACCCGCACCCGCGTGCTGGCCCAGGGCCCGGCACCGGATGCCGCGCTGATCGACCGCGGCCGCTACCTGGCTGCGGCCGGCGACTGCACCGCCTGCCACACCCGGCCGGGCGGCCAGCCCTTCGCGGGCGGTCTGGCCGTGGCTTCGCCGCTGGGCAACATCTACAGCACCAACATCACCCCGGACAGAGACACCGGCATCGGCGGCTATTCGCTGGATGACTTCGACCGTGCCCTGCGCCATGGCATCACCCCCGATGGCCGCACGCTGTACCCGGCCATGCCCTACCCCTCCTACGCGCGGCTGACCGACGAGGATGTGCGTGCGCTGCATGCCTATTTCCTGCACGGCGACATCGCGCCCGTGAGGGAGCCCAACCGCGCGGCGGACATTCCCTGGCCGTTGTCGATGCGCTGGCCGCTGGCCATCTGGCGCAAGACCTTCGCGCCTGAAGCGGATGCGGTGACGTTTGATCCCAGTCGCTACGGCAGTGCCGAACTGGCCCGCGGTGCCTACCTGGTGCAGGGGCTGGGCCACTGCGGCAGCTGCCACACCCCGCGCGGGTTTGCGCTGCAGGAGCAGGCACTGGATGAGAGCGGCAGTGCGTACCTGGCCGGTGGCCAGATCATCGACGGCTGGAATGCGGTGAACCTGCGCGGCAACGCGGCCGACGGCCTGGGCCGCTGGAGCACCGGGGACATCGTGGACACCCTGCGCACCGCCCGCAATGCGCACAGCGCGGTGGTGGGCACGCCGATGGCCGACGTGGTGATGCACAGCACCCAGCACCTGACCGAGGCCGATCTGCAGGCCATGGCGGTGTACCTGAAGAGCCTGCCCGCCAGTGCGCATGACCCGTCGTCCTACACGGCCGACGATGCCACGGCACGCAAGCTGCAGGCCGGCATCAACGACAGCCGCGGCGCCGAGCTGTATGCCGACAACTGCGCAGCGTGCCACCGCACCGATGCCAAGGGCTACGCGCAGGTGTTCCCGGCCATTGCCGGCAACCCGACGGTGCTGGCGGATGATCCGGTCAGCCTGGTGCGCCTGCTGCTGCACGGCAGCGCCCTGCCCTCCACCGCCAAGCGCCCATCCAACCTGGGCATGCCGGGGTTTGCCGACCGCCTCAGCGATGAAGAGATCGCGCAGCTGGCGACGTTCGTACGCCAGGAGTTCGGCAACCACGCCTCGGCCGTGCGTGCCAGCCAGGCGAAGGACGTAAGGGCGCAGCTGGAAAAAGAACGGCGCCATGACGATGTGGCGCACGACCCGACCGATGCGTCGGCGGACGAAGCCTCCGCGAAGTAACGCACGGCCCGCAACGAAAAGAGCCCCGGCATCGGCCGGGGCTCCTGTTGCTTACTTTTCCTGCAGGAAGGTCAGCAGGTCCTGGTTGACCTTGTCCTTGTGGGTGTCGGTCAGGCCGTGCGGCGCACCCGGGTACACGATCAGCTTGGCGCCCTTGATGAGCTTTGCCGACTGGCGGCCGGAGATGTCGATCGGCACGATCTGGTCGTCATCGCCGTGGATGACCAGGGTCGGCACGTCGAACTTCTTCAGGTCCGCGCGGAAATCGGTGGCCGAGAACGCTGCGATCGAGTCGTAGGTGTTCTTGTGGCCGCCCTGCATGCCCTGCGCCCACCACGCGTCGATCAGACCCTGCGACACCTTCGCGCCCGGGCGGTTGAAGCCGTAGAACGGGCCCGACGGAATATCCTTGTACAACTGTGCGCGGTTTTCCATCTGCGCCTTGCGGATGCCGTCGAACACTTCGATCGGCAGGCCGTTGGGGTTGTCGGCGGTCTTCAGCATGAACGGCGGCACCGAGCTGATCAGCACCGCCTTCTTCACCCGGCCGGTGCCATGGCGGCCGATGTAGCGCGCCACTTCACCGCCACCGGTGGAGAAGCCGACCAGGGTCACGTCGTGCAGGTCCAGGGTGTTGATGACGGTGGCCAGATCATCGGCGTAATGATCCATGTCGTTGCCATCCCAGGGCTGGCTGG
Source organism: Stenotrophomonas sp. ESTM1D_MKCIP4_1 (assembly GCF_003086895.1). Lineage (NCBI taxonomy): Bacteria > Pseudomonadati > Pseudomonadota > Gammaproteobacteria > Lysobacterales > Lysobacteraceae > Stenotrophomonas > Stenotrophomonas sp. ESTM1D_MKCIP4_1. The sequence goes on from NZ_CP026004.1 coordinate 2,220,816, forward strand.
AACGGCCGTGGCCACGACGGTCATGGGCGATGACGCGGTAGCCGTGGTTGGCCAAGAAGATCATCTGCGATTCCCAGCTGTCCGAGTTCAGCGGCCAGCCGTGGCTGAAGGTGACGACCGGACCGTCCTTCGGGCCCCAATCCTTGTAGTACAGCTGCACGCCGTCGGCGGTGGTGATGTAGCTGGCGGTGCGGGCGATGCTGGTGACGGCGGTCGGCTTGGCCGGTTCAGCGGCCTGGGCGGACAGGCCGGCCTGCAGGGACAGGGCCAGCGCGGTGGCGGCCAAGGTGCGGGTGAGGGTTTTCATGGGGGGAAACTCGCGTTGGGTGGTGGGACGTACTGTGCGCCCACGGCGGAGCGCATCGGTGATGGATGGTCCGCAAAACTTGATTGATCGTCTTGGATGGATGTGCGGGATCGGGGCTGGGCGGTGGTTCGGGGTGACGTGAGCCGAATAATGCTATTATTCGGCTCACTGAATGAGCCGAATAACCTGGCCATTCGGCTCACCTGGAGATCAGCCGATGTCCACTCCTCACTGGATCTGGCAACACAGCGACTGGCCACGCTTTGCCTGGAATGCGCAGGCGGTCGCGGCCCCGTTGCGCGCCTGCCAATTGCTGCAGGGCCAACTGTTGGGCATGGCGGCAGCAGAAAGCCGCGAGCTTCAGGCCGAAGATGCGCTGGATACGCTGCTGTCGAATATCGTGACCTCGTCTGCCATCGAGGGGGAACGTCTGGACGTCGGCTCGGTCCGCTCATCGTTGGCGCGCAGGCTGGGCGTCGCCGAAGAAGGCCGCCGCCGCGCAACGGCGCGCGCGGAAGGCCTGGCCAACCTGATGCTGGATGCTACCCGGCATGCGGATCGTCCCTTGGACCTGGGCCGCCTTCTGCAATGGCACCGTTGGCTGTTTGCAGCCGACGACGATCTGCTGCCGAACCGGATCCGGGTGGGTGATCTGAGAGGCTCCGAGCCCATGCAGGTTGTCTCCGGCCGCATCGACAACCCGACGGTGCATTTCCAGGCGCCACCTCGGGAACGCCTCGAGCACCAGGTTGACGCCTTCCTGCAGTGGTTTGCGGACAGCGGCAATGATGGCGACATCGACCCACTCCTCCGCGCTGCCATCGCGCACTTCTGGTTCGTGACGCTGCACCCCTTCGACGACGGCAACGGCCGCCTCACCCGTGCACTGACCGATCTCGCCCTTGCCCAGGCGCAGCCGCAGGTCATCCGCTTCCACGCGATGTCGGCCAGCATCCTCGCCGATCGGGCCGGCTACTACCGGATCCTCGAGGACAGCCAGAAAGCTGGCCTCGACATTACCGCGTGGCTGCTGTGGTTCCTGCACACGCTGCACGACAGTCTTTCCCAGGCCCTGCGGCGCATTGATCGCGTGCTGGCCAAGGCGCGCTTCTGGCAACGCCATCGCCAGCATGCGCTCTTGGCCGAGCAGATCAAGGTTCTCAACCGCATGCTCGACGGCGGCGAGCGCGGTTTCGAGCAAGGCATCAGCGCAAGCCAGTACCAGGCCGTGGCCAAGGTATCCAAGGCCACGGCCACCCGTCATCTCGCCGATCTGGTCGAGAAGGGCTGCCTGCGCCGGTTGCCCGGTGGGAGCCGGAACACGCGCTATGCAATCGATGAAGTACGCTCTGGCATTGGCGACTCACTCGACGACCCGGTCGACTGAAGGGGGCGTGCAGCGTCGAGCGCGCTCGACTACGCTCTTTCATGGACACCACGTGCATCAATCCGAGTACCAGTAGCGATTGAACGTGCCGGTCTTCCGGTCGTAGATGTAGTAGGACGCCGAGCTGCCTTCCCTGAAGTAATCCAGCACGTCGGCCCGTGTGCAGATCCTGCCCTCGATGTCCGGGCTATCGTTCAACGCGAAGTAGTCGAAGCAGCCCGGCGCCTCCACCTGCAGGCCCATCACCTCGTAGCCCGTTTCGTCATCCTCCTCGCCGAGTATGTGGCATGCGCGGGTCGCCTGCGGGTCCTTCGCGGCAAGGCAGATGCGCAACGCAGAGCTGTGGCGCACGGGGTTGGTGACGAGCATGGCATCGTCCTTGAGGCCATCGCCGTTCATGTCGAGCTTGACGCGGGCATAGGCAGTGGCCGACTCCCTGCGCCACGGGTCTTTCCTGAGCTGGTCGAGGTCGGCGGGCACCCAGGTGTCGGCTTTGGCTGGTGGTGGCGCCGCTGCAGCCGATGCAGACAAGGCGATGGCGGAGAACAACACCGTGAGCATCCTGGTCATCGCGTTGCCATTTGCCGGGAGATGGGGCGGATTCTGCGCCTGATTGCGGGACAGTGCAGCGTAGGAAAAGTGCTTGTTGGAATGTAGGGAATTGCCAGTCCGTGGTGAAGGGGAGGCGGCAGGGGCTCGATCCTCTATAGTTTCCCTCTTCAGACGGAACAGTCGGCGCACCATGCCCTACCTTGGAATCGGACTCCATTTCATCGCCGCGATCTACTTCGCGGTGCACGCCATCCGCTCAGGCCAGAGCCTGTACTGGCTTCTCCTGCTGTTCTCGTTCCCGCTGCTGGGCAGCGTGGTCTATTTCGTGGCGATCTATCTGCCGGAGGCCCGCCATTCCCGCGGCGCCCGCCAGGTGGTCCATTCGGCCAAGCAGTTCATCGATCCGGGCAAGGACGTGCGCACTGCGCGGGCCGAGCTGGCCCGCACCCCGACGGTGCAGAACCGTGTCCGCCTGGGCATGGAGCTGCTGGCTTCCGGCCAGGCCGAGGAGGCCAGAACGCTGTTTGAGCAGGCCGCGAGCTCGCCACTTGGCGACGACCCTTACATCCTGACCGGGCTGGCGCGTGCGCGCCTTGAATCCGGGCACGCCGCTCTTGCCGCAGAGGCGCTTGACGGTCTGTTTGCGCGCCACCCGGAGGTGCGCCGCAAGCCCGAGCAGACCCTGCTGTACGCGCAGGCTCTGGCGGCCACCCATGCGACAGGCACCGAAGCGGCGTTCGAGCGTGCCGTGGAATGTGGCAACGATGCAGCGGCGCGCTGCCTGTATGCCGAATGGCTGCTGGCCCAGCCGGGGGCGGCGGACCGTGAGAAAAGCCGAAGCGTATTCGCGAGCATTCTGGACGATGCCCAGCATTGGTCGCGCCATACGCGCAGCCACAATGCGCCGTGGTTGGACCGCAGCAAGGCGAAGCTGAAGGAGCTGGAGCGGGTGCGCTGAGACGTGCCGACCAACGGTCGGCACCTACCATGTCTGGGTGGTCGGCACCTACCAGGTTGCATTTGTGCCGACCAACGGTCGGCAACTACCAGTAGATCCACGCCATGCGTGGATGATCCAACCCCGCCAGGTCAGCGCTGGTTGTCCTTCAGGAACAACCAGGTGATCAGCGTGGCGTCCGGGCCCTGTGCGTCGGTGAACGGCAGGCCGGTCTGGCTGCCGCTCCAGGCGTGGCCCATGCCCTGCACCACGTAATGCTGGGCCAGCACCCTGCCGTTGTAGGCGTAGGTATCCACGGTGTAGCTGCGGCCGCCCGGCACCTGCCCCTGGTAGGTGCTGGTGGGCACGTACTTCACCGAATCGTTGTCCAGGCCATCGTCGGCCAGATCGTTGGTCTGCAGGAACTGACGCACCGCCTGCTGGCCGTTGATCGGGTTGACGGTGGAATCGGCGCTGCCATGGAAGACCAGCACCGGCAACGGCCGCGGCTTCGGCGAGCCGGAGCACTGCCACGCCAGTCGCCCGTTGCTGTCCGGCGAGTAGATGCTGCCGGCCAACAGGGCATACGCACTGCCGGACACGGTGGTCGCGCCCTTGTACATGCCGCCGGCATGGATGGCGCCCGCCGCGAACACATCCGAATAGCAGGCCAGCATGGTTGCGGTCATCGCGCCGCCGGCAGAGATGCCGGTGACGTAGACCCGGCGCGGATCGACGGCGTAGCCGGCTTTCACTTCATCCACGATGCCGGCCAGGATGGAGGGCTCGCCACTGCCGCGCGCCTGGTTGACCGGCAACGGGAAGTTCCAGCAGCGCATGGGATTGGCGGTGACGTTCTGCCGCGGGTAGACGACGATGAAGCCTTCGGTATCGGCCACATCGTTGAAGCCGGACGCCTCACCCATCAGGTTCGGGCCGGTGACGCAGCCGTGCAGCACCAGCAGCAACGGCAGCGGCTGGCTGGGCTGGTAGTTGGCGGGCACCCACACCTGGTACTCGCGGGCGCCGTAGACGTTGCCGTAGACACCGAAATCCCAGTGCCCCGGCGTATCGGCCGCAGCGGCCGTGGCGCTCATCGCCAGCCACGTGCACAGCCCAAGCAGCAACGTCCTGATTGAAGTGATTGCAGCGTTCATGCCCGGATCCTCATGCGTGCGTGGTGGAAGACGTCGTGTCGGGAGGCGGTGCCGTTCGGCACCGTCGTGTGGGGATGGGGCCAGTATCCGCATCTGCCCGGCCATGCCGACTGGACCTAGGTCCACTCGCAGCCGGTGCCGGGGCGCGGCTAGCCTAGGCGCCATGGGTGGCAATGGGCCATCTGCAATGGACATGCCCTTGGGGGGGAATGAATGAAACGGAATGGCTTGAGCCTGATGATCGGCGTGCTGCTGGCGTCCGGGCCGGTGCTGGCACAGGAGGCGCCGCCTGCATCGACGGCCGGCAAGGCCGTCTCGGCCACCAACCTGGACAGCATCAAGGTGACCGCGCGCAAGCGTGAGGAAACCCTGCAGGAAGTGCCGGTGGCGGTGACCGCGTTCACCTCCGGGGCACTGGACAAGCTGAATGTCCAGGACATCAGTGCGCTGGGCCCGCAGGTGCCCAACATGACCATTTACGCGGCACGCGGCGCCAGCAGCACGGTGACCGCCTACATCCGCGGCGTGGGCCAGTCCGACCCGACCTGGGGGTCCGACCCGGGCGTGGGCATCTACCTGGATGACGTCTACATCGCGCGGCCGCAGGGTGCCCTGCTGGACGTGTTCGATGTCTCCCGCATCGAAGTGCTGCGCGGCCCGCAGGGCACGCTGTACGGCAAGAACACCATCGGCGGTGCCATCAAGTACATCTCGCGTGGCCTGCCCACCGAAACCGAGGGCTTCGCCCAGATCACGGTGGGCAATTACAGCCAGCTGGATGCGAAGGCGGCCATCGGCGGCCCGATCGGCGGCGCAGACAGTGGCCTGCGCGCGCGCGTGGCGGTGGCCAGCATGAACAACGATGGCTTCGGTGAGAACACCTTCAACGGCCAGCCGGTGAGCGACAAGCAGATCAACGCGGCGCGCTTCAACCTGGGCGCCTATGCCGGCGATGATTTCGATGTGCAGTTCGCGCTGGACTGGACGGACGACCGGTCCGGCATGCGTGGATCGAAGATGCTGGCGCCCAACCCGTTCCTGCCCGGCTACCCGCCGATGGACAGCCGTTACGACATCCGTTCGGGCATGCGCAACCTCAACAACGTGGAGAGCAAGGGCGCTTCGGCCACGGTGAACTGGCGGCCGAATGAGGATGTCGCGCTGAAATACGTGATTGCCAAGCGCGAATCGGACAGCCAGGGCAACGTTGATTTCGATACCACACCGGTGAAACTGGCCGATGTAAGCGGCACCTATGACGACAACCAGGTGAGCAACGAGCTGCAGCTGAACTACGATGCCGGTGGCCGCGTGCGGGGCGTGGTGGGCCTGTACCAGTTCAAGGGCGAGGCCGGTGGGCAGATCCAGAACAACTACTTCAGCGTGCAGTTCGCCGACAACCAGGGCAAGGTCCTGACCGACAGCATCGCGCTGTATGCCGACTGGACCTTCGACCTGACCCAGAAGCTGAAGCTGGACGTGGGCGCGCGCTACACCGATGAGGACAAGCGCGCGATCGTGCTGAACCGGCTCTATGCGGACCCCGGCTTCACCCGTCCGGTGGCGGTGACCGCGGACTTCGACAAGAAGACCAACTTCAGCAACGTTTCGCCCAAGGTCTCGCTGGATTACCAGATCACCCCGGACATCATGGTGTATGGCCTGGCCACACGTGGCTTCAAGTCGGGTGGCTACAACATCCGCGCCAATGCGGTGGCCGTGCCGCGCTCGGCCGAGCCGTTCGATGACGAGGCCGTGGACAGCTTCGAGATCGGCAGCAAGATGGGCTTCTTCGACCAGCGCCTGTTCCTGAATCTGTCGGCGTTCCACAACAAGTACAAAGACATCCAGCTGTCGGTGTTCACGGGCATCGACACCAATGGCGACGGCGTTGACGATTCGTTCTTCGGTGACTTCACCAATGCCGGCAAGGGCACGGTGAACGGCCTGGAAATCGAGTACCAGTACCTGCCCACGCAGCATTGGCTGATCTCGGGCAACCTGGCCTGGCTGGATGCCAAGTACGATGAATACATGGACCGCGGCATCAACGTGGCCAGGCAGATGAAGTTCACCAATGCGCCCGAGTATTCCGGTGCATTGAACGTGGAATACCGTACCGCGCTGGCCAACGGCGGCAACCTGTCCGCACGGGTGAGCTACAGCTACCAGAGCGAAGTGTGGCCGACCACCGACCTGAGCCCGGTGATCCGCCAGGGCGGCTACGGGTTGGTGAATGCCGGTGTGGTCTGGCGCGTGGACGATGCGTGGACGCTGTCGCTGCAGGGCACCAACTTGGCCGACAAAGAGTACCGCACGACCGGCTACAACATCCCCGCGGTCGGCACGCTGATCGGTTTCTACGGTGCGCCGCGCCAGTATAGTCTCAGTGCCCGTTACGATTTCTAGGAAGCTTCTGCATGACGCAGTCTTACGACGATCTGTACTGGAACAGTGATGACGGCCTGCGCCTGCACGCGCGCGACCACGCCCCCGCCGTGGGGCTGGCGCCGCGCGGCACGGTGGTGTGCATCCCAGGCCTGACCCGTAATGCGGCCGATTTCGATGCCCTGGCGCAGACGCTGACGGACGACGGCTGGCGGGTGATCGCGGTGGACCTGCGCGGCCGTGCCGGATCGGAACGTGCGCGTGACCCGGCCAGCTACAACGCACGCACCTATGCCGATGACATGGTGGCGCTGCTGCGCGCGCAGAACATCGCGTCGGCGGTCTTCGTGGGCACATCGCTGGGCGTACTGGTGACGCTGACGGTGGCCTCGCGCGCGCCGGAACGGGTGCTGGCGGCGGTGCTCAACGATGCCGGTCCGCGGGTACCGCGCGCCGCGCTGGCGCGGATCGGCCAGTACGCCGGCAAGCCGGTGCCGCCGATGGATCTGCAGCAGGCCGCGACCTACATGGGCACCATCGGCAAGGCGGCGTTTCCGCGCTATACCCATGAGGACTGGCAGGCCATGGCGCTGCGGACCTTCCGCCAGCGCAGCGATGGACTGATGGAACTGGATTACGACCCGGCCATCATCCGCACCACGCGGCCGTGGGTACTGTGGCTGCTGCGCCCGGTGCTGTGGCGTGCGGTGCGCAGGCTGACCGCGCGGGTGCCGGTGCTGGTGGTGCGCGGCGCGTTGTCGGACATCCTGCCGGCCGACGTGGCACGGCAGATGGCGGCGAGCTCGGCCAGCGCCCGGCTGGTGGAAGTGCCGGACGTCGGCCATGCGCCGATGCTGTCCGAGCCAGAGGCGCGTGGCGCCATCCTCGGGCTGCTGGATGGCGTGCGATGAGTGCGGCAGCCGCGAACACGGCGCTGCCCGATGCACTGCATGCCCTGCAGCAGTGGGCCGCTTCGGAGCGTCTGGGCGCGCCCACGCTCATCACGCAGGCACGCATCGATGCGTTCGCCGAGGCCACGGGCGACCACAACTGGATCCATGTCGATGCGGCGCGGGCGCAGGCGCAGTTGCCGGGCGGGCGGACCATCGCCCATGGCTTCCTGCTGCTGTCGTTGACCGTGGACGAGGATGTGGCCGTGCTGAGCGGTTTTGCCGGCGTGTCACATGCACTGAACTACGGCCTGAACAAGGTGCGGTTCCTGGCCCCCGTGCCCAGTGGCACACAGGTGCGGGTGCGTTCGCAACTGGTGGCACTGGAACCACGTGGGCCCGGCCAATGGCTGCTGACCCAGCGCAAGACCGTCGAGCGTGTGCCCGGCGATGACGTGGCCTTGGTGGCCGAGCAGCTGGCGCTGGTGGTGCTGGCCGGCTGAGCGCGCCCTGCCCCGCTGCACGCCTGCCGCGGTTCTCTCTACACTGGAGCGATGTTGACGCCTTCCATCGTCCTGTTCGCCTGTATTGCGTGGACCGTTCTGCTGTTTGGCGTGGCCCTGTGGGGCGAGCGCCACGGGCACCGGCTCGCGCGCGTGTGGCCGGCGATCTACGCGCTGTCGCTGGCCGTGCACTGCACGGCATGGACGTACTACGGCGCCGCCTCGCAGGGCGTGCAGTGGGGCTTCCCGATTCCGCCCACGCTGGTGGGCATGGCCCTGATCTTTGCGTTCGGGCTTCCTTTCCTGGCTCGCCTGGGGCGCCTGGCCAAGCAGCACAACAGCGCCACCATCGCCGACCTGGTGGTAGCGCGGCTGCGGGCCGACCAGGGGTTGGGGGTGACCATCACCGTGGTCGCGCTGTTCGGCATCATTCCGTACATCGCCCTGCAGTTGAAGGCGGTGAGCCAAGGGCTGGGCGCGCTGCTGGGGGATCGCTTCACGCCGGCCGGGTGGCAGCTGGACATGTCGTTCTGGTTCGCGCTGACGATGGCAGCGTTCACCCTGCTGTTCGGCGCGCGCAAGGCCTCGGCCACCGAACATAACCGGGGCATCGTGGTGGCGCTGGGCCTGGAATCGGTGCTGAAGCTGGTGGCGCTGCTGGCCATCGGCCTGTATGCCGGGCTGTCGGTGCAGCATGCGGGCGCGCCGCTGCTGGAAAAGATGGCAACGCTGCCGCCCCCGGCCGTGGTGCCGGACTACCTGACGATGGTGGCACTGGGGGCGATCTCTGCGTTCACCCTGCCCCACCAGTTTCACGTGGGTGTGGTGGAACTGCGCCAGCCGTCCGACCTGAAGACGGCACGCTGGCTGTTCCCGATGTACCTGCTGCTGATCGGCCTGCCCTCGGTGCCGATGGCCCTGTATGGCGCTTCGCAGCTGCCGGCGTCGGTATCGCCGGATCTTTACGTGCTGGCCCTGCCGTTGGCCGGTGGCCATCACCTGCTGGCACTGGTGGCCTACCTGGGAAGCCTGAGCGCCGCCACCGGCATGATGATCCTGTCCGGCCTGACGTTGTCGATCATGCTGGGCAACCATGGCGTGGGCACGCGCCTGCTGGGTGGCATCGATGGCGGCGTGGCGGGGAGCGACCTGCGGCCGCGCGTCCTGGCGTTCCGCCGTGCGGGCATTCTTGCGGTGTTCCTGATGGCCTGGCTGTACAGCCGGGCGATGAGCGATACCGAAGCGCTCAGTGATTTCGGCCTGATGTCGTTCACCGCGCTTTCGCAGTTGGCACCTGCGGTGCTGCTGGCGGTGTACCGTCCGCGCACGCCTTCGCCGGCCATCATTGCCGGCATCGTGGTGGGGTCGCTGGTGTGGCTGTGGCTGGTGCTGCTGCCGATGGTCGTGCCCGCCGTGCCGCCCGGCACGGACACCGACGGGGTGCATTGGCTGGCCCTGCTGTCGGTGCGGCTGCAGCCGGGCCACATCGCCATCAGCATGGGCGCCAGCCTGGCGGCGAACCTGCTGGCCGTGGTGCTGGTGGCACGCGCGGTGCGGCCGCCGCTGCCACGGCAGCGCGACGCAGTGGCAGCGGTATCGCTGCGCAAGACGGCGGGCCGCTTCCTGGGGCCGGAGCGGGCGCGACAGCTGATGGATGGCCACGCGGGGCAGGTGCTGGATGATGAGCGGGTGACCGCCATCGAGCGCGAACTGACCGCCGTGGTCGGTGCCGGCATGGCGCGCCTGCTGGTGGAGGCGGCGCGTGATGGCGGTGCGGCGCCGCTGGATGCGGTGACCCGCGCGGTGGGTGAAGCCACGCAGGTGCTGCGCTTCAACCAGCGCCTGCTGGAAGCCGCGTTGGAAAACATGAGCCAGGGCATCAGCGTGGTCGACGCGCAGTTGCAGCTGGTGGCCTGGAACAGCCGGTATGCGGCGCTGTTCAAGTTCCCGCCCGAGCTGCTGCAGGTCGGGCAGCCGGTAGCGAATCTGACCGCGTGGGCGCTGGGCCAGCTGCGGATCGGCCATGTGCCCGGCGACAGCCCGGAGAAGGCACTGCAGCGCCGTGTGGTGCACATGCGACGTGGCACGCCGCACCTGTCCGAACGCATATTCCCGGACGACACCATCGTTGAAATCCGTGGCAATCCGATGCCCGGCGGTGGCTACGTGGCGACCTTCACCGACGTGACCGCGTTCCGCCGCGCCGAGGATGCGCTCAAGCGCAGCAACGAAACGCTGGAGCGCCGCGTGCAGGATCGTACGGCCCGGCTGGAACAGGCGGTGCATGAGGCCGAACGGGCCAACGTGGCCAAGACACGCTTCCTGACGGCGGTGGGGCACGACCTGATCCAGCCGCTGCATGCAGCACAGCTGCTGACCGATGCGATGTCCCAGCACATTGAATCGGCGTTCCTGGACAGTTTCCTGCGGCAGATCCGCGGCGCGCTGGATTCCACCGATGACCTGCTTTCGGGGCTGCTGGACATCTCGCGGCTGGAAGCCGGGGGACTGGTGGCGGACCCGCGCCCGTTTGCCTTGTCCACCGTGCTGGATCCGCTGGCGCAGGAGTTCGCGGTGCTGGCGGCGGCGCGTGGCCTGCACTTCGGCTACGTCGGCACCCGTGCGTGGGTGCACAGCGATCCCCTGCTGCTGCGCCGGGTGCTGCAGAACTTCCTGGCCAACGCCATCCGCTATACCCGCAGTGGCGGCGTGCTGCTGGGCGTGCGCCGCTGCGGCGATCGGCTGTCGATCGGCGTGCATGACAGTGGGCCGGGCATCGCGCCCGAGCAGCAGGCGGTGGTATTCGAGGAATTCCACCGGGTGGACCGCAGCAACGGCCAGGGGTTGGGCCTGGGATTGACCATTGCGCACCGCATCGCAGATCTTCTGCATGCACCGCTGCAGCTGCGCAGCGTGCCGGGGCGCGGTTCGGTGTTCTCGATCAGCGTGGCGCGGGCAACGCCACCACTGTCACCCCGCAGCGCACCGATGGCCGGCGGAAGCAGCACCATCAAGGGCCTGCGCGTGCTGGTGGTCGACAACGATGCCGATGCGTTGGAGGCCATGCGGCAGATGCTGCTGGCCTGGGGCTGCGAGGTGGTGGCGGTGGCCGATGCTGCGTCGGTAGGCACGGCTGCCGGGGAGGCCGCGCTGTGGCTGTTCGACTACCACCTCGATGATGGCGATACCGGTGTGGCGCTCTGGCAGCGCCTGGTGGCCACGCACGGCCCGCGGCCGACGGTGCTGCTCAGCGCGGATACCGGCAGTGAGACGCGCGAGGCGGTGCGCGGCGCCGGGCTCTCGCTGTTGAACAAACCGTTCAAGCCGCTGGCGCTGCGCTGGGCGATCAACCATCTGCTGGCGACGGCGGAGTCCCGCAGCACGGAGGCGTAGGTGCCATGCTCTGGTAGCCGCCAACCTTGGTTGGCGCTGTGTGTGTCGACCAAGGTCGACACCTACCAATAACCGGCGTGGTGCCCTGCTCTGGTAGCTGCCAACCTTGGTTGGCGCCAAACCCGCGTGCGCCATCACGCGTCCTGCGTATTCTCGATGTGCCGCGACGGATCGCTCAGGCCCATTTCGTGCAGCACGCGGATGGCCTGCGCGCGGTTGCGCACACCCAGCCGTTCCATGATACGGGTCATGTGTGCCTTCACCGTGCGCAGCTGCACGCCCAGTCGGTCGGCGATCTGTTTGTTGAGCAGGCCTTCGGCCACCAGCCCCAGCACCTTGTACTGGTGCGCGGACAGGCTGGCCAGACGCGCGGCCAGGTCGGCATCCTTGCTGAAGGGCGCGATGCGCGCCACCGGTTCGCGCAGGATCGCCGGGATCCAGCGCTCGCCCTCCAGCACGGATTGCAGGGCCAACTGCAGTTCGCTCAGGCCCGAGCTCTTCGGCAGGTAACCGGCAGCCCCCAGATCGATGGCACGCCGGATCACCTGCGGTTCCTCATTGGCCGATACGATGATGATTGCCAGCCCTGGCTGCAGCGCCCGCAGCGTGGCCAGCCCCGCCAGGCCGTGGTTGCCCGGCATGTGCAGGTCCAGCAGCATCAGGTCGATGGAGTGTCGTTCCAGGATTTCCAGCACGCTGTCCAGCGAATCGGCTTCGCTGATCTGCAGGTCGGCAACCGCCTCTTCGGCCGCGCGATGCAGCGCGGCACGGAACAAGGGGTGGTCATCGGCGATGAGCAGGGTGGGCATGTTCAAGCGAGATTAGCAAAACATCCGGGGCCAGGCACAGGTACCTAGGTACGCTGGTGCGCGACGCACCGATGGCTAGTGTGGCTGCATGAAGAACGGCCGCCGATGCGCCGACCACAAGGACCGTCCATGTCATCCGCCCCTGCTGCAGCCCCCTCCTCCGCCGATGCCAACGCCTATCCGCTGCTGATCAAGCAGCTGCTGCACACGCCGCTGGCGGTGAATCCCGGGCAGGAGATCGTCTACGGCGATACGGTCCGCTTCGACTACCGCACCCTGCAGGCCCGCATCGGCCAGCTGGCGGGCCTGTTGATCTCACTGGGGGTGAAGCCCGGCGATACCGTGGCGGTGATGGACTGGGACAGCAACCGCTACCTGGAAAGCTACTTCGCGGTGCCGATGATCGGTGCGGTGCTGATGATGGTGAACATCCGCCTGGCACCGGACCAGATCGCCTACACGCTCAACCACAGTGGCGCCCGCGTGCTGCTGGCCAACCGCGATTTCCTGCCGCTGCTGGAGTGCATCGAGGAACACCTGCCGGACCTGCGCACGCGCATCCTGCTGGACGATGCCGATGGCGCGCTGCCACCGGGTTTCGTGACCGAGTATGAAGCGGGGCTGCGGGAAGCAGCACCGACCACGGCGTTCCCTGATTTCGATGAGAACACGCGCGCCACCCTGTTCTACACCACCGGCACCACCGGCCTGCCCAAGGGCGTGTACTTCAGCCACCGGCAGCTGGTGCTGCACTCGCTGGCGGCCATGGCGGCGCTGGCCAGCCCTGCAACGCAGGGCCGCATGCACCGGGGTGATGTGTACATGCCGATCACCCCGATGTTCCATGTGCATGCGTGGGGCGTACCGTACGTGGCCACCTTGATGGGCATCAAACAGGTCTATCCCGGCCGCTACCTGCCCGGCAACCTGCTGGCGCTGATCGCGCGTGAGCAGGTGACCTTCTCGCACTGCGTGCCGACCATCCTGCACATGCTGCTGGAACATCCCAGCGCTGCGCAGACCGACCTGAGCCGCTGGAAGGTGATCATCGGTGGCGCGGCGTTGCCCCGGGCGCTGGCGCAGCGGGCGCTGTCGTTGGGGGTCGACATCTTCGGTGGCTACGGCATGTCCGAGACCTGCCCGCTGCTGACGCTGGCGCAGGTTGATGTGGACACGCTGGACGACGCCGATGAAGCCCTCTCGCTGCGGACCAAGGCCGGCATTCCGGTGCCGCTGGTGGACCTGCGCATCGTCGACGCGGAGATGCGGGACGTCCCTCACGACGGCGTTGCGACCGGTGAGGTGGTAGTCCGCGCGCCCTGGTTGACCCAGGGGTATCTGCATGACCCGGTGGCCTCGACCACACTGTGGGCCGGGGGCTACCTGCATACCGGTGACATCGGCCACATTGATGGCGGCGGCTACCTGAGGGTGACGGACCGCATCAAGGATGTGATCAAGACCGGGGGCGAATGGATTTCCTCGCTGGCGCTGGAAGACATCATCGCGCTGCACCCGGCGGTGAACGAAGTGGCGGTGATCGGCATCGCCGATGCGAAATGGGGCGAGCGCCCCCTGCCCCTGGTGGTGCGGCATGCCGACAGCGAGGTGAGCGAGGCCGAGATCATCGAGCTGATTGCCGCGCGCAGCCGGGCCGGCGATCTGTCGCGCTATGCGATTCCAGAGCGCGTCACGTTCGTGGAATCATTGGAACGGACCAGCGTGGGAAAGATCAACAAGAAGAAGCTGCGCGGAATGCATGACCCCGCGTAGAGCAAAGCAGTCGAGCAAGCTCGACTCTACGGGGGCCCGAACCGCTCAGCGCCGGGGTCGGACCCCTCTCCGCAGGAGAGGGCTCTGACCCCGCTGCACGTGTCTTCGCCATGAATCCTGCTCATGGGTGCTGCAACAACATTCCGCTTCTGCACGCGGGTCGGGCTGGATAGGGTTGCTGGGGCTGGGATGCCCCCGCCCCCTGAAGGAATGGATGCGTGCGAAACCCCCTGCTCTGCCCGCAACGGCACGTATTGGCCGTGAGCCTGGCCCTGGCCATCGCCGGACCCGCGCAGGCCGCCGATCCGCCCGCGCAGAACCCTCGCCCGACTGATCTGCAGGCCGTCAAGGTCACCGGCCCCACGGCGGCGGAGCTGCGACGCGAGGAACCCACCCTGCGCATCAGCATCGGCCGCGAGGACATCCTGCGCCACCCTGATGACCGGCTTGGCAGTGTGCTGCGGCGCCTTCCCGGTGTGACGGTCACCGCCGAGGGCATCCGCATGCGTGGGCTGGGCGGCGATTACGTGCAGATCCTGATCGATGGTGACCCGGCGCCGGCCGGATTTTCGATTGACTCCATCGCACCGGAGCTGGTGGAACGCATCGAAATCCTGCCCACCGCCGTTGCCGAGTACAGCACGCGGTCGATTGCAGGCACGATCAACATCGTGCTGCGGCGCCAAAGCGAGGCGCGCCAGCGCACCCTCAAACTCAGCGCCGCGCAGCAGGGCGGAGGTGTCACACCCGCCGCTACGCTGCTATTGTCGGGGAAGCGAAAGGCCCTGGCGTGGTCCCTGAGCGCCACCGCTTCGGCCCCGAAAGAGCGCCGTGACGCCGTCATCGACGAGCAGGCAAGCGACCCGCAGGGCGCGCTGCTTCATGACCGTCGCACGCGTGAGCGCTATGACGGCCAGACCTCCACCTTCAACCTCGCGCCACGGCTGACCTGGACACTCGGCGATCGCGACGAAGTGAGCTGGCAGAGCCTGCTGCAGTACAGGCGTGAGGCGTGGACCCGTGATCGCAACGAAACCGTGCTGGACGGCGGCCCCAGCGACTATCCTCGCAATCGCTGGAGCAACGATTCGCGTACCTGGACCGCCAGGAGCGATGGCCAATGGAAGCGGCAGATCGGCGAGCACGACCGTCTGGAGATGAAGCTCGGGGTGATGCACTTCAGCCGCGATATCGACTTCGCGTTTCTGGGCTTCGCTCCTGCGGGCGACTTCGCACTGGACCGCAGCGTGCTCACCCATGCAACCCACACGGCCTACTCCAGTACCGGCAAGTACATCAGCGGCGTCAACGAGCGGCATGATCTGGCCTTCGGCTGGGACTGGGCTTACACCGATCGCGACGAGCATCGCGTGCAGCGCGACCAGGCCGCCGATGGCCGTTCGCTGGGATTGATCGACGACGATTACGGTGCCCGGATCCGGCGCATTGCGCTGTATGCGCAGGACCAGTGGCGCACGTCGTCGCGCCTGCAGACTTATCTTGGCGTGCGCTGGGAAGGTCTGGATACGGCCGTGGGCAGCCGCCTCACGGGCACCCTGCACAATCGCGCCAGCGTGCTGAGCCCCATCGCGCAATGGGTATTCAAACCCTCCGCAGCGAGCCGGGATCAGTTCCGCTTTGGGGTGGCCCGTACGTTCAGTGCGCCACAGCCCTGGCAACTGCTGCCGCGCCGTTACTCGGTGAACAACGGCAACGGCCCGACCAATCCGGACCAGCAGGGCAATCCCGCGCTGCAGCCGGAGGTGGCCTGGGGTGTGGATGCGGCGTACGAGCATTCCTTCGGCAAGGACGGGCTGGTCAGTGTGGGGGCGTATGCACGCCGCATTGATGCTGTGATCCTGCGCGCGCTCCATGAACAGGATGGGCTGTGGG
This sequence comes from Stenotrophomonas sp. ESTM1D_MKCIP4_1, assembly GCF_003086895.1. Lineage (NCBI taxonomy): Bacteria > Pseudomonadati > Pseudomonadota > Gammaproteobacteria > Lysobacterales > Lysobacteraceae > Stenotrophomonas > Stenotrophomonas sp. ESTM1D_MKCIP4_1. The sequence goes on from NZ_CP026004.1 coordinate 2,236,805, forward strand.
TCACCACGCCTTACAACGCCGGCCGGGCGACGACGCAGGGGCTCACCTTGGATGCGCGTTTCGCGCTGGCCGATCTGATGCAGACCGACCGCGACCTGCAGTTCACCGCCAACGTGACGTATAACGATTCGCGGGTCGCTTCCGTGCCGGGGCCGGACAACCAGCTGGCCGACCAGACGCCTCTGAGCGGCAACGTGGGTGTGCACTGGCAGGTTTCAAAGCGCCTTTCGACCCGTGTGGATTACAGCTACAGCGGGGGTGGCACGAACCGGCTCAGCGCGGAATGGACGCGGGCATCAAGCCCGGAGCGCACGCTGGATGTAGCTGCCGACTGGAAGCTGGACGCCGGCAGCCGTGTGAGTGTGGCGCTGTCGAACCTGCTGCAGCAGCGGCAGACCTCGCGCGTGGTGTATCGCGATGGGGAGGGCGAGGTATCGCGCGGGTACGCCAGCGACAGCAAGCTGGGCATCAGGTTGCAGTACGAAAAGCAGTTGTAGATCCACGCCATGCGTGGATGATTCCCGGCAGTTCATCCACGCCATCGGGGTCGGATCCCTTTCCAGCTGGAAAGGGCTCCGACCCCTGCCCTGCTTACAGGAAGTCGTAGCTGAGGGTGAAGCGCACGTTGCGGCCCGGCTGCGACCAGCGGCCGATGCCATCAGGGCTGGTGGCGCCCTGGAAGATGGCCGTGCCGGCACCGGCGGTGCGCACGCGGTTCCACAGGTAGTACTCCTTGTCGAACACGTTGTAGACACCAGCGGTCAGGTTGATCTTCGGCGTGATGGCATAGCTGCCGAACACATCCAGCAGGGTGTATTCGCGCGCCTTGTAGGCGTAGAACGGCACCACTTCCACGCCATAGCTGCCGTTGGTGATGCTCTTGCCGTAGTCGGACGGGTCCTTGCGCTGCTGGTGGGTGACGTTGGCGGTGATGCTCCAGCGACGCGACGGGGCGTTGTAGGTCAGGCCGCCCACCGCCTTGGCCGGGATGATGCTGGCCAGCGGCTCGCCGTCATTGTCGGTGCCCTCGTTGTACGAGTAGGCCACGCGGGCCAGCCAGTCGTCGGCCAGCAGCCACATGCCCTCGGCTTCCACGCCCTTCACTTCCACGTTGCCGCGGTTGATCGGCATGGTGTAGGTGTAGCCGTTGGTCACCGTGGTCACGCCACGGGTGGTGGTGCTGTACTGGGTGCCTGCGTCGGCGACGAACTGCGCGGTGTCGATGAAGTTGCTGTACTTGTCACGGAACAGCGAAACGCCCAGGCGCAGGCGGTCGCTCTGGTAGCGCCATCCCAGTTCCAGGTTGAGGCTGCGCTCGGCATCCAGGTCCGGGTTGCTCTTGCCATCGGGCACGGTGACGGTGGCGCCGTCGGACACGCGGGTGACCTCGGTGGTGGACGAGGTGCCGTACATGTCATTCACGCCCGGCGCGCGGAAGCCACGACCGCCCTGCACCCACAGCGACTGGCTGTCGGTGAACTTGAATTCAGCACCCAGGTTCCAGGTGGGGGAGGAGAACTTCGACACGCCGACGCTGCCACCGCCGTCTTCGTAGCCGGATTGGCCGTTGCCACCGACCGAGGTTTCCGGGGTGTACTTGTAGCTGTCGTAGCGCAGGCCACCGGTCAGGCTCAGGCGGTCATCGAGCAGGCGCACGCGGTCACGCACGTAGGCGGTCAGATCGGTTTCGCGGGTATCGGGCCACAGCGACGGATCGGTGTCACGGGTGAACAGGCTGCCATCGTTGCCCCAGCGTGAATCCACCGAATTCCAGTGAATCTTCGCCTGCTGCCACGCCGCGCCATAGACGATATCGTGGCGCACGCCACCGGCCTCGACGCTCTTGTCGAAGTCCAGGGCGATGCGGTTGCGCTTCTGGGTATCCCAGCGGTCTTCCTGGCGCGAGCACGGATCGGTGATCGAGCAGCGCGTACCGTAGGTGGCAGCGGTGCCGTTGGCCACCAGCACATTGGTCTGGCCCTGGATGTAGTTCTTCTGGTGATCGGCGGTGGCTTCCATGCTGTCGAACAGCGCGTTGCCGGCACGCCAGGTGTACTTCAGGCCGTAGCGATCGCGGTCGCTGCGGTCCTCGGCGCTGCGGAAGAAGTACGAGCCGGTGCCATCGCTGCGGGTCCAGTTGTCGACATCGTTGGTGGCGCGGGCGCGCTCGTACACAACGCCGAAGGTCTGGGTGTCAGTGGCCAGGAAGTTGACCTTGAACAGCAGGTTGTCACTTTCGCGGTCGACCGGGTCCGGCGTGCGGCGGCCCGGGCCGAGGCGGTCGACCGTGGTGTCGTACCAGGATTCAGTCTCGTGGCCATCACGCTTGGTGTAGACCAGCAGCGATTCAAACCTGCCCGTGCGGTTGGCCAGGGTCAGCGAGCCCATGTTCTCGTCGCTGGAACCGGTGTAGCCGTACTTCACCGAACCAAAGCTGTCGTTGCCGCTGGCCTTGAGGAAATCGGCCGGGTCCTTGGTGGTGAACATCACCGCGCCACTGAGCGCGCCGCTGCCGGCGGTGATCGCGTCGGCACCCTTGATGATCTCAACGGCCTTCACCGCTTCCAGATCGACGCTGCCGCGGCCCGAACGGAAGAACTCGTAGGGCTGGTAGGTGCCCGGGTCCATGCTCTGCGGGAAGCTCAGGCCGTCCAGGGTGATCGAAACGCGGTCGGCTTCCAGGCCGCGGATGTTGAAGCCATTGAAGCCTGCGCGGCCGAGATCGACCATCTCCACACCCGGCACATAGCGGATGGCATCCTCCATGCTCTGCGCGCCCTGCTGGCGCAGGGTCTTGGCCGAAAGCGTGGTGACGTTCTGGTTGTCGGACTTCTTGCGCGTCTCGGTCACCTGGATGGTGTCGAGGGTGCTGTCTGCATCAAGCGCGGCGGCGCGGGAGAGGGTCGGCAGGGCGAGGCTGGTGGCGACGGCCAGAGCCAGCAGGGAGGGTTGCAGTTTCATCGGAGACTCCGCAGTTGTGGAAGGTGGTGATGCCGCGGGCTGGGATACCCGGGGCGTTCCTGGCTGCGGAGCGCCGGGATACGGCGCGGTCTGCGTTGCTGGGAGGTGTCTGGAAAGAGTTCTGGCTAGGGTCGGGAAATCTGCACGGTGCCGATTTCGCTGCGGCCCTGTGCGTGGACGGGCAAGCCACTGCCCTGCCCGGTTGTGATGGGCAGCGAGAGAAATTCGTGACCTCCTCCTTGCCGCGCCGCCTCGACCTGCAGCTGGTAGGTGCCGGGCGGAACGCCCTGGCCACGGTCGTCGCGGCCATCCCACGCGACCGAATAGCGGCCTGGCATGCGGGTGGGGCGCGCGATGCCCTGGATGGCCGGCAGATCATCGCGGCCATAACGGCGCCACCACTGCGGCAGATCCTGCAGATAGCGCGAGCGCTCGCCCAGCACCAGCAACTGGCGCACCGGGCTGCCATCTTCGCGCGCGATCCACAGGGCCAGGTAGGGCGCGTGGTAGCGCTCGCTGTCCAGCGCGGGCACCTGGTAGTCGATGACCCGCTGCTCGGGGGCCATGGCCTGCCCGTCGGCGGCTGCCAGCAGCGCGGGCCAGCGCTGTGAGGCGAAAGCGGTGCCGGTATCGCTGAGGATCAATGCGGCCGCACCGGCCGTCGCGTCGGCCAGTTGCAGGCCGGCGCGGATCGGCATTACCGACAGTGCCGTGGCCAGTGCATCGGCGCTGCTGGCATCGGTGGCGACGACCGTCGCCGAGGGCGCGAACTGCATCGGCCAGCCCGACCAGGGATCGAGCAGATGGCTGTACTGGCGGCGGCCCACCGTGTAGCCACGGGTAGCATGGCCACTGGCCGCGATGGCCTGCGAACGAAGTGCGACCGTTGCCAGCGCAGGCCGGTTGTCGCGCGGTGCGCGCGCGTCGGCCACGCCCACCTGCCAGGGTTGCCCTGCCCCGCTGGCCTGCCAATGGCGCGCGTCACCCCCGATATCCAGGGCAATGGCAATCGCTGCCGGTGCCGCTGCACGCGCAGCGTCCACCGCACGGTCAATGATGTAACCCTTGGCCAGCGCATCCACATCGAACACGATGGCTGCGGGACGGGTGACGCGCTGGTCGCGTTCGAGACTGAATTCAGCGGCCGCTGCTGCCGAGGCCAACGTCCTTAGTTCCTCTCGCGCCGGCAGCGTGCCACTGGCCTGCGCCTGCCGCCAGCGCGCGGCCATCGTGCCCAACCGGCAGCTGAAAAGGCCTTCGGTACGCACGCGCCAGTGTTCGCACAGTCCCAACACCGCACGCAGATCCGGCGACAGGTCCTGCGGTCCTGTGCTGCCATTGAAACGGCTCAGTTCGCTGTCTTCGCGCCAGCGGCTGAGCACCGAATCCAGGCGCTCGATCTCTGCCAATGCCGCGCGTTCGCCTGCCGCGACCTGGGCAGCAGGCGCATCGATGCGCAGGTCGAGCGAGGTGCCCAGCACATCATCGCGATGCAGCGCGGCTGCCGCGGCGGTGCTGGCATGCAGGCCGCCCAGCATGATGCAGGCGACCATCAGCAGGAGGGGAAATTGCTTCATCGAAGGCTCGATCAGGCACAGGGCCGCCCGACCGGTCCATTGCAGGCGGCCCGGCCGGTAGACGGAACAAAAGGTGGAGCACCGGGCCACCGCAGACGGGCGGCCCGATGTATCAGCGACGGGGCTGCGGCGGCGGCAGCGTGGCGTCGACAGCGTCGACCACGCCATCCTTGTTGCGGTCGGCGGTGTCGAACAGGCGCTTGCCGGACACCTGGTATTCGGCGAAGGTCATGTGGCCATTCTTGTCGGCGTCCAGCACGCCGAAACGCACGTGCACCTGGCGGTCGCCGCCCTGGTCCAGCGCGTCGATGCGGCGGTCCACCCGGGTCTCGAATTCGGCCAGGTACTCATCCAGCGAGAGCTGGCCGTCGGCATCGCCATCGGTGCGGGCAAACTGCGCCGCACGCACGCGATCGTACTCGGCGCGGTCGACCTTGCCATCACCGTTTTCGTCGTACAGCTCCAGGAAGCCGGCCGCGGTATGGCTGGTGGGCATGCCCAGACGGCTGCGGCGCCGGCTGTCGAAGCGCTGTGCACCGGCTGCGGTCCTGGCCTCGTGCTTCGGCGCATCCTTGGTTTCGGTGGCCTTGTTGGCCAGTGCCTTCTGCCCACCCTGCCAGGTTTTCTCACCGGCAGCATCGAACTCGGCACGTGAGACCAGGCCGTTCCTGTCGGTATCCAGCGCGGCAAAGCGGGCCTTGGTCTGTTCCACCTGCGCGGCGCGTTCGCGCTCGATCTCCGCAGCCACGCGGGCATCGAACTCGGCCACATACTCGGCCTCTTCCACGGTGCCGTTGCGGTCGGTATCGGTGGCATCGAAGCGCGCGCGGCGGAAGGTCTCGAATTCCTGCCAGGTCACGCGACCATCGTTGTTGTCGTCATGTTCGGCAATGAACGCCTGCACATTGTTGCCGTGGCCGCCAACCAGCGGTCGCGCGGCGGGGGCGGTATGTGCGGATGCAGCGGAGGAAACCAGCAGCGCGGCAACGCACGCACTGGCAAGCACGGTAGTTTTCATGTCGACCTCGAAGGCGGTGTTACTGGGAAATCAGGGATTCAGCACGCGGAACGTGAGAGTCACGCTGTTGCTGTACTCGGCAACCTGCGCACCCGCCGGTGCGGCCGTGCGGTGGCGGGTCAGCGCGACCCAGGTGCCGGCCGCAGACAGCGGCATGCGCACGTGCCCGGCGGCATCACTTTTCAGGGTGACGACCTGCGGCGTGCGGTCCGAGCTCCAGACCGCCTCGGTGATCTCCACGGCCTGGTTGGCCAGCGGCGCGCCGTCGTACTGCACGATGAAATCGAAGGTCTCGCCCACGTACAGATCGCTGGGGTGGCTGACCGGTACCAGTTCCACGCCCTTGTTGCGCGGCGCAAGCGCGGCGTGATCGGGGTTGCCCACGGTGACGTAGCTGTCGGCCTGGGTGAGCGACTGGAAATCGGAGATGACCTTGGAACCAGCGGGAATCTTCACCGCCGGGTCGCGCGAGCTTGCGCGCTTGCCGTTCTGTTCCCAGGTACGGAACAGCGCGCCGAGGCGCGGGCCGGTGCTGAGGCGGTAGGTGCCGGTGCCTGCCGGCAGCGTGTATTCCGCCACGGTACGGGTCTTCATGGCCTGCGCAGCCAGCGGCGCTTCGCTGCCGTCCGGACCGGTCACGGTGAACTGGCTGCCGTCGAACGCCGTCTCCGGTACGAAGAAGGTCTCGGCGAACGAGGCGTCCATGGCAATGGTCTGCCCTGCCCGCGGCGTGAAGCTGCTGGGGACCAGGTAAGGCGTGTGGGCGTATGCCGGCAGGGATGCGGCCAGCGCCAGCGCGGCGGCGGCAAGCAGGGAATGCGTCTTCATGGGACCTTCGTGTCGGTGAGCGTGGGCGCTGGCGAGACGGAGGTCCGGGGCTGGCGGACGGAATGTTAAGTTAAGTGAGATTGGTTATCAATTAGTGAAATTCTTCGGCGTGTGTCGCTCTCACACGGCCTGTATCGACTGCACGACGCTCAACGCCGTTCCTGGCGATCTGCGACGTACAGCAGCAGCGCTCCGCAGCCCATCAACAGCGCCGTCGCCACCAGTGCCCCCTGGTAGGTGCCGGTCGCTTTGGCCATGTACCCCGCGATGATCGGCCCGATGATCTGTGCCACGCCGTAGCCCAGCGTGATGCGGGCCATGCCCTTGGACGGGTTGGACGGCGCGTGCCGCCCCACAAGCGCCAGGGTGAGGCTGACGATGCCGACGAAGGTGGAGCCGAACAACGCGGCCGACAGCAGATTGACGGCCGCGCTGGATGAAACGGCCGGCAACAGCATGCCGACGCCCTGCAACACGTAGGCCGCCGCCAACGCGCGGGTGGCACCGGAGCGGCGGGCGATGCGGTCCCAGACGAAGGTGGAGGGCAGCGCCGCCACGCCGACGATGACCCAGACCCAGCCTCCCCTGCCCTGCAGCACGGGCAGCGTTTCGAGAATGGCAACAATGAAGGTGGCGCCGATGACAAAGCCAAAGCCTGCACACAGGTAAGCCGCGCTGAGCAGACGCATCCACGCGCCCGACGCTGCGGCTGACGGCGAAGCCTGGGGATTGGCAGCAGCGGGGGGCGACGCCGGGGCAGGCATCCAGCACCAGGCCGGCACGAAGAACGCCAGCCCGAGCACACCCAATGCGATCCACTGTCCCGACCACGCCAGCGCCGGCAGCGTCAGCACCACCGCCGCGCCGGAAACCACGATGCCCAGTCCCATGCCAGTGAAGTGCAGGCCGAGATCCGGGCGACGCCCGTGCTGCAGCAGCCAGTTCAGTACCAGTCCGGAGGCCAGAAGCAGCCCCGCCACGCTGGACAGCCCGGACAGAAAGCGCAGGACACCCCAGGCAACCGGATCGCGGGTCAGGCCCATGGCGACGGTACTGGCCACGGCCACCACCAGGCCGATGCGGTACAGCACGTAGCGCGTATGCAGCGTGCCGGCTGTAGCGGCCAGCAGGGTGCCGGCCATGTAACCGGCGTAGTTGATGGCCGCCAGCCAACCGGCCGCCACGTAGCCCAGGCCCGCCTGCGCCTTCATGATCGGCAGCATCGGCGTGTAGGCGAAGCGGGCCAGCCCGACGGTGAGGACCAGCGCGCAGATGCCGGCGAGGATCACGCGATATGGCGTGACGTGGGGCGCGCTTCCTACCTGGGTCATCGTCTTCCGTTGCGGGTGCCAGCGTTCCCGGACCGTATCACCTGCATTCGTGCCGGGGCCATGCCGCAAAAGTAGTGGGCACGCGAGCACTAGACGACCGGTCTAATCAGGCGTATTGTTGACCCAATGAACACTGCCCACGACACCGCAGGCACCGACGTCCGCCAGAGAATCCTGGCCAGCGGCCGTCGCACCATGGGCGGCAAGGGTTTCTCGGCGGTGGGCCTGAACGAGGTTCTGAACTCGGCCGGCGTACCCAAGGGCTCGTTCTACCACTACTTCGGCTCGAAGGACGCGTTCGGCGAGGCTCTGCTGCAGGACTACTTCGACGAATATCTGGGCGAAATGGACCAGATATTCCGTGCGCCCGGCCAGACCCGGGCCACACAGCTGGACCACTACTTCGCTGCGTGGATGGACAGCCAGTCCTTCGAGGACTGCCAGGGCAAGTGCCTGGCGGTGAAGCTGGGTGCCGAGGTGGCTGATCTATCGCCCGCCATGCGCGCGGCGCTGCGCACCGGAACTGCCGGCATCATCGAACGCCTCGCGCAGGCGATCGAGGACGGCCGGGCCGAGGGTTCTGTGGCCGGCAACGGGTCCGCACACGCGCTGGCACAAAGCCTGTACCAGCTGTGGCTGGGCGCCAGCATCATGGTGAAGATCGTGCGCGGCCCGCAGCCCTTCGAGAGCGCGCTGGCAACCACACAGCAGATGTTGCACCCCTCACGCTGAGCGAGCCGTGCCTGCGGCACACTCTGCCCGTCGTGTTTTTTTGAGCGGAATCTAGACGACCGGTCTACTTGTTAGCCCTCTACAACCGGAGCATCCCCATGAAAGTCCTCATCGTTCTGACCTCGCACGACCAGCTTGGCGACACCGGCCATAAGACCGGGTTCTGGCTGGAAGAACTGGCCGCCCCCTACTACGCCTTCAAGGATGCGGGCGCGCAGATCGTGCTGGCCTCGCCCAAGGGCGGCCAGCCGCCGCTGGACCCGAAGAGCAACGAGCCCGCGTTCCAGACGGAACTGACCCGCCGCTTTGAAGCCGACGCCGACGCCAAGGCGCAGTTGGCCGCCACCGTCCGCCTGGACAGCGTGGATGCCGCCGACTTCGATACCGTGTTCTACCCCGGCGGCCACGGCCCGCTGTGGGATCTGGCCAACGACACCCATTCCATCGCGCTGATCGAATCGTTCGTTGCCAGCGGCAAGCCGGTCGGTCTGGTCTGCCATGCACCGGGCGTGCTGCGCCAGGTCAAGGCGCCCGACGGCCGGCCGCTGGTAGCGGGCAAGCAGGTCACCGGTTTTGCCAACAGCGAAGAAGACGCCGTGGGCCTGACCAATGTGGTGCCCTTCCTGGTGGAAGAGATGCTGAAGGACCTGGGCGGCGACTACTCGAAGGGCCCGGACTGGGGCTCCTACGTGCTGCGCGACGGCCTGCTGATCACCGGGCAGAACCCGGGCTCCTCGGCCGAAGCCGCGGCCGTACTGATCCAGGCGGTAGACCCGACCTGAGGGCACACGGGGTGCGATCCGCGTCGGAGGCCTGGATCGCACCCGCATGCGTGCTACGGTGCGGGCAGAGGCAGCGTGCAGATTCCTTCCTATCGGCAGATTCCATGAAACGCACCCCGGCCACCGCCACTGCGGCAGACACCCCCCTGCCACCGGACCTGTTCGATGCTTTGCGCCGGCTGCTGCTGCACCACCGCGATGGCCTGAGCGTTGTCCACGATACGCCGGAACATGTCTACGCCAACTGCCGCACGCCTGCGGCGAACGGCAAGCCGCACTTTTTCGGCGCAGTGAAAGTGTCTGGTCGCAAGCATGCGTTCCACTTCATGCCCGTCTACGATTTTCCCGAGCTGCTGGCGGACATCAGCCCGGCCTTGAAGAAGCGCATGCAGGGCAAATCCTGCTTCAACTTTGAGCGCTTCGATGCCGAATTTCTGGCGCAGTTGAAGACGCTGGTGGACGCAGGTGCGGCGCGTTACAAAGCCGAAGGCAGGCTCTGAGCTTTAGCAGAGTCGAGCTTGCTCGACTGGCACGGCACAACTGTAGAGTCGAGCTTGCTCGACTGGCACGGCACAACCAGAAACAAAAGCCGTACCGGGTCAAACGCTCTAGCGCTCGCGGCAGCGCAGCCAGCCGCCTGATGGCGAGGCCACCTGTTCCCAGCCATTGGCCAGCCGCCGGAACGCTTGGCCGCCGATGCAGGCAGTACCAGTGCGTTTGGCTTCCGCCGAACCCAGCGCCGGCAGCACGCGCACTTCACTGGACGGACCCGGCCGGCCCGCCTGGCGGGCTTCGCTCTGCAGCGTGCTCGCCTCGATGCTGGCGCAGTACGCTTTCATCCCCGTGTGTGGGTGGTCAGGCCACGCGTATTGTTCGCAGTTGAAGGGCGTGGTCGTCTTCGACATCGAGTTGTACGACGCCTTCGGGGCAGCAGGCAACGGCTTCCGTGCAGGACCGGTCGCGGAGTGGATCTGCTGTGCGGTCGCCGGAAGTGCGGCGGCCAGCAGCCAGCCCAGCAGCAGCGTGCGAACATCCATGTGGCGCCTCGTTCCGTAAGTGGAAACCGCAAAGGTCTTTACGCGTGACGCGTCACGGTGATGCCCCCTGCATGCCTTCGATTCTGCCCGAAACCGGCCGCGCTGCCGAGACCGTGCGACGCGCCGGACATGCGCCAGGGTACGGCATGAGTGCGGCGGTGGTTCATCCATTCCACACAACCCTGCTCTAGCATGGGCCATGCCCATTGACTGCCCAGGAAACCCATGACGGATCATTCTGCTGCCGCATTCACTGAAACCGAACGCCAGCAGGCGCTGGACGCGCTGCACGTGGTCGGCAGCCTGCCCGAGCCGGCCTACGATGACATCGTGAAGGTGGCCGCCGCCGTCTGCGGTACGCCGATGGCACTGGTGACGCTGATTGATCGCGACCGCCAATGGTTCAAGGCCAAGGTCGGCGTCGAGGGCAGCGAAACCGACCGCGACGTGGCGGTCTGTGACCATACGATCCGGCAGCCTGATCGGCTGCTGGAGGTGGGTGACCTGAAACAGGACAGCCGCTTCGTCGATAACCCCGTATTGAACGAGATCGGCGCGCGCTTCTACGCCGGCATGCCCCTGGTCACGCGCGAAGGCGCAGCCGTCGGTGCTGTCTGCGTGGTGGATCTGTCGCCGCGCTCGCTGAGCCAGGAACAGCGCGACGCCCTGCAGGCCCTGGCCCGCCTGACCATGACACTGATGGAGGCGCGCAGCCGCGAGCGGCAGCAGGAAGTGGCGACGATTCTGGAGCAGAGCCCGCTGGTGGAAGCCGCTCATGCCACCGGAACCGCCTGCACGGTGGTCATTCTTGAGCTCCAGGACATGGCGGCGCTGGCCGACCAGATGGGCGAGCGCAGCCTGGAACGCCAGCTGCAGCAGCTTGATGTGGCGCTTGAGCACTGCCTGGATACGCAGCGCGGCGACAGCATCAACCGGGTGACCGGCAGCGGCGAGTTCATCGCGGTGCTGGGCAGCGACCAGGCCAACGTAACCGTGGCCGCCCTGCAGGCGGTGGCCGATGAGGCGTCCTCGCGACTGGCCCGGCCGCTGCTGCTGGGGGCTGCCGGTGGAACCGGCGAAGAGAGCACCAGCGCGGTGTTCCTGCGCGCCGACCGCGAACTGAGTGCGCGCAAGGACGAACTGCGCTGAGGCGTTCGGTCACCTCACTCGAAGTAGAGCATCATGGCCGGCCCGCTGCAGGTTTCAGGCACGGGCCCGGCTACGTTGCCGGGCGACAGCGCCATTGCGCCACCGCCGAAGGTGTGCGTCTCGCCGAAGCCCACCCGGTTGCCGCTGCGGGTGCTGCGCACGCCGATGGGCACGCCGGCCTGCCATTCCAGCTCGAAGCCGGCGGGCCAGAGCGCCAGCTGCTGGCGGCCTGAAGCGGGAACGAAGTAGACGCACGCACCCATCGGCTGGATCGTGCCGGTGGCCGAAGCGGTCAGCCAGACCATCGAGGCGTCCGGCGTCAGTTTCACCAGCTGCAGCGCGGATGCGGAGGAGCGGCCGCCGCCGCCCATGGTGCTGCAGCCGGAGAGCGCCGCCACCAGCACCAGTACGTGGGTGCGCGCGCTTTTCCAGCCCATCATGATCGCGTCCATCGGCCCTCCTGGCGGTGTCCGTTGCGTGGAGTCTACCCAGCATTGGCTCAGGACGGTGTGGGCGGCAGGCACTCAGGGCTGTTACAGCGCCTGCAGGGCATCGAACACGGGCGTTTCGCCCTCGGTGAGTTCGATGATGCAGCGGCGCACCTGCGGGTGTTCGATCAGGCCCAGCAGCGTGGCCGCGACATCGGCGCGGGCGATGCTGCCATAGGGAATGGCCAAGCCGGCGCGTACCCGGCCGGTGCCCGGTTCGTCGGTGAGCGTGCCCGGGCGCAGGATCACCCAGTCCAGCGCACTCTCCGCCAGGTGCACATCGGCGCGCTTCTTCACCGCCATATAGTTTTCAAACGTATCGGAGAGATGCTTTCCGCGCCCGGCTTCCGGGAACGCCGACACCAGCAGGAAGCGCGGCACGGCGGCCGCCTGTGCCGCGGCGACGGCCAGCTCCAGCCCGCGGCCATCGATGGCGTCGGTCATCGACGCCCCACCCTTGCCGCCCGCGCCCGCCGTGAAAACGACCACATCGCAGCCCTGCATGTGTGCCGCCAGTGAAGCGACATCCAGTTCCAGCAGGTCACCCTGGACCGGCCGCGCGCCCAGCGCGTTCAGTTCGGCAGCCTGTTCCTGTGCGCGGTGCAGCCCAGTACGCGGTGGCCGCGTGCGCTGGCCTGTTGTACCAATGCACGGCCGACGTTGCCGGCGGCGCCGACGATGAGTATCTGGCTCATTGGGGATCCTGTGTGAGGGAGCGGTGCCCAGTGTGGCGGGCGGCGTTCCAACGCAGCGTGATCGCAGGGCGCACCTGCATGGGTCGTTCACCTGCCACCGCAGTCTGGCAAACGACCTGCGGAATAAGGTGGGGCGTACTCAACGCGATCCGCATGGAGGACGTTCATGCATCCGCACGTGCTTGGCTGGGGCGCCACGGTGATTCTGATGGCGACGCTGATCCGGCAGATGATCAAACAATGGCAATCGCCGCATCCGGAGGTCGTATCACGGTGGTTGTTCGTTGGGCAGATGACCGCTTCGGCGCTCTTCATCGTGTACAGCGCGATGCTGGGGTCGACCGTGTTCGTGGTCACCAACGCCCTGCTGTTGTTGACCGCAGTGGCAGGCCAGGTGCTGGCATGGCGCCGCCGTCGCCGATACCCGGCGCCTCCGCCGTGCTGACCGGTAGACATCTCATGGAGCACGACGATGGACGCGCCTACCGCCCTGATCATCATCGACCTGTTCAGCCTGTTCGATTTTCCAGATGGACCACGTCTGGCTCCCATTGCAGCCCACGCTGCAGATCGGGCTGCGAAGCTGCGCAGCGCCTTTGACGCGCGCGGTCTTCCGGTCATCCATGCCAACGACAACTTTGGCCAGTGGAAGCGTGACTTTCCTGCACTGGTGGATGCCTGCCGCGAGCAGGGAGGTGCGGCAGCGCATATCGCCTCCATCCTGGCACCGGAGCCCCATCACTACTTCATCCTCAAGCCCAAGCACTCCGCATTCCTCGCCACACCGCTGCCTGTGCTGCTGGCCAAGCTCTGCGTCAAACGGCTGGTACTTGCTGGCATGGCCCTGGATTCGTGCGTGCTTGCAACCGCGCTTGACGCCAATTCCCGCGAGTATGAAACCGTTGTTGCCTGGCAAGCCACCGCATCCCTGCCTGACCGTCGCCACGCCGCCCTGCGGCTGCTGCAACGCTCCGGCGCCGTCAAAGTGCTGGATGATCGAGGGGTGATCGCCCTGCTGGATGCCGGCTGAGACGGGCCCTGCGCCTGATCAGCCCAGGTGCGGGGCGACCACGGCCGCCAGATGGTCCATCGCCGCCACTGGACGGCCCTCGCGCCCTGCCCTGCGCACAAAGCCGCGCCAGTCTGCATAGGCCGCCTGGCTGAGCTCGCGGGCGCCGGTGGGCAGCAGCCGCATGGACCAGTAAGGAAACATCCGCCGGCCAACCCGCCCGCGCGCAAGCTCGACGATCTCGTGGTGGCTGCCGGCGCCGAGGATGCGGCCGTATGCTACCCCCAACGCGTCCTCGGGCCCCTCGATGTACTGGAGAAAGCGTTGCCCATCAAACAGCAGGATGCCGGTGATGCCCGCGTCCCGGTTGAATCGTGCGGCATCCTCGACCAGAGCGGCCAGGCGGTCTTCGGGAAGGTCGGGAACAGCTTCGCTGGCGTAAGCGATTGCGCGGTTTGCCATGGATACGAGAGAGTGAGTTTGCCTTATCCACGACTTTACCTACCCACTGTCAACTCCGGGTCTTCGTGCCTTGGCCTTCTCGTGAAGGCACGTTCCCTGGCAGCGTCAGCCCGTCCATGGAGCGCGCTGGCCTGCACACCGCAGGGCAACGGATGCAGCGTCAGCCATTCCGGATTGTTTCCACCAGCGCCTGCAGACAGAGCGCGTTCGGCACGGCGTGCCCATGCGCGGTGTTGTCCAGGATGATCCAGGCTGGCCCATCCCGTGCGGCAACCGTCGCGGCCGTGGCCAAGGCCTGCAGATCGCCTTCCTCGTATCGGCTGTAATACATCCGGGGCCGCCCGTGCCAGCGCCAGTAGGTCCACTGAAGCGAACCGCCGGGCTCGCCGGCCGAGGGAACGCGTGCCGGATCTGCGGCCGCGCGTGCGATGCCATGGCGCTTCAACAATGCATCCGCTGGCGCAGTGAACCAGCTTTCGTGTCGAGGCTCGCACGCAACCGCGGCATTCGTACGGTTCCGCAGTGCCCGAAAGAACGCGGAGGCCACGTGGGCATCGAACGCCAGTCCCGGAGGAAGCTGAAGCAGCAGCGGCCCCAGCCGCTCACCCAGGTGGTGCACCGCGCGCAGGAACGGATCCAGCAAGGGCGCTGCACCGCGCAGGCCAGACTCATGACTGATGGTTCGCGGGATTTTCACCGAGAACCGGAATCCATCCGGTACCGCATCCGCCCATCGCGCGTAGGTTTCCGGCTTGTGGGGACGGTAGAACGATGAGTTGATCTCTGCACAAGTGAAACGCGTTGCGTAGCGCTGCAGCACACTGTTCCCGTCGCCAAACCCGCCCGCCTGCGCGGCCGGCAGGGACCAGCCAGCGCAGCCAACGTGAATTGGCTCGATACGCGGGGCGATACCCGGAGTGCCCACAGCTGTCATTCATGCACGTTCGCCCGCCCCCGGTACGTACACGGTGAACCGAGGGCGGCTTCCGCGTGAAGGCTTTTCGCATGCTGCACACGGAGGGCATCCGTTGTCTTGATGCCGACAGGACCACAGTGTCCACAACAAACCGATGAAGAGCACGGCCAGGTATGCAGACGTACGGAAGTAAGCCAACAAAGGAACGTTGTTTGTTGTTGGTGGAGGATCAGCTGGACCTGGCAGAACTGGTCGAGGATGCGCTTGCCGACGATGGCAGCAAGGTCACGCACGCCGACAGCGTGTTCGAGGCCCTTTCGCTGCTTCGGGAGGGAACGTTCGATGCAGCCATCCTCGACATCGAGCTGGGTGACGGCGTCGTGTTCCCGGTTGCCGATCGCCTCGCGGAACTGGGCGTGCCGTTTGTCTTCGCATCGGCAGTCTATGACCAGGTGGTCCCCGCACGACATCAGAAAGCGCGCTTCATTGCCAAACCTTTCCATATCCCGCAACTGCAGGAAGCGGTCAGTGCGACACTGGCGCAGTCTGACGCCAGGCGAACGTGACCCGCTCTGCCCCCAGGAGAAATTCCATGAGCAAGCTGCCATTCAATCCTACAGGCGATGCCAGCGACCAGGACAAGGCCCACACGCCAGACAAGGTGCGCACCGATCAGAGCTGGAAAAAAGGCAAGGACATGCCGGAGCAGGAAGGAACCGCGCACCCGGACGATTACGAACGGCCGCCCGCTGACCCTACCGGTGGAAAGCCGCGGCACTGATCCAGCACGCGCCCGGCGCGAGGATCAAAGTGTGTTGAACCATTCAGCGTACGGCGTGTTCTTTACCAGATGCCGGTTGTAGTCCTTGCTGCCATCCGACCACCATGCCGGCCCCCGTTCCCCGGGGCACGCTTGGCCGCATCCACTGCGCGCCGGGCCCTGCCAAGTTCCGCGTCATTCCCACTGCGCATCGCCGAATGCACGGCGCGCCGTGCATCCATCAATGCTGCCACCCACCGTGCCCGTTCCACGGCTGAGAGGTTGGGATTGGTGGCCCGCCACAGACGGCCGCGCACCACCAGGTAACGCCGATCCGGGGTCAGTGGCGGTGCACCGGCGCTGTCCATGTCAGCGCTGCTCGACCTGATGCGTGCTGCGCTCATGGGGTCAGCACGATCTTCCGGCAGTCGTCATCCTTGGCATCGAACATGGCATAGGCGTCCGACGCTTGGGCCAGCGTCAGCCGGTGGGAAATGATGTTGCCCGGATCAAGCTTGCCCTCGAGGATGGCGGTCAGCAGTTCCGGCATCAATCCCTGCACGTGCGTCTGCCCCATCTTGAAGGTCAACCCCTTGTCGAAGGCATCACCGAGCAGGAAGCCGTGGATGAAGCCGGCATAGACCCCGGGAATGCTGACTATGCCGCCGCGACGCGCGGCAGCGATGCATTGGCGGATGGCCACGCCGCTGCTACCTTCCAGCTTCACGGCAGTAAGAGCACTTTCAAGCGCACTGCCCTCGGCCTCGAAGCCGACCGCCTCAATGCACGCATCCACGCCACGGCCACTCGTCTGGCTCACGATATAGTCGGCAGGGTCATCAACCTTGCTGAAGTCGATGGGTGTCACGCCGTAGGTCCGCTGGGCGAAGTCCAGACGGTAGGGCAGATGGTCGACCATGAAGATAGTCTCCGCGCCCAGCAGTCGGCAGCACGCCGCACTCATCAGACCAACCGGGCCAGCGCCGAAGATGGCGACGGTCGAGCCCGGCTTCACCCCGGCATTCAGGGCGGCCTGGTACCCGGTGGGCAGGATGTCGGAGAGGAACAATACCTGTTCATCGGCCACACCCTCTGGGATGCGTAGAGGGCCGACATTGGCCTTGGGCACGCGCACGAACTCGGCCTGTCCCCCTGCTACGCCGCCGTAAAGATGGCTGTAGCCGAACAGAGCAGCCGGAGGCATCAGCCCCTTGCCGTTCAGTGCGGCACCCTTGCCCGGATTGGTTGTCTCGCAGGCCGCATACTCGGCCAGCTGGCAGTGGAAGCACTCGCCGCAGGCAATGACGAACGGAATGACTACCCGATCGCCCGGTCGCACCTGGGTGACACCCTTGCCGACCTCCTCGACGACGCCCATGAACTCGTGACCCAGAACGTCGCCGGTATGCAGATCAGGGATCTTTCCGCGGTACAGATGCAGATCGGAGCCGCAGATTGCCGTTGCGGTGACGCGCAGGATCAGGTCGTCATCTGCAGCCAGTACCGGATCGGGCACGCTTTCAACGCGCACATCCTTGCGGCCGTGGTAGGTCAGTGCCTGCATCGTCGCTCTCCGTCCGGTAGATGGCACCAGCGTGGCACGCCCCCGCTGCATGCCCGGTGACACCGGAGTGTTCGGCGCGTGCACTACGCTGCATGCAGCCGTTAACGATCGCTGCAGCGCGGCGCGCTGGAACCTGCGGCAATGCGTTGCGTCCGCCACCTTTCAAGCGGCATATGGACTGCTTTCAGCGCCCGCGGGAGTCGATGCTGATTTCGCCGGACGTTTCCAGCATCGCCAAAGCGATGTCGTGATGTCCATCGCAGCCGGCCTTGCGCATGGCGACATCAAGATCCTTCGGGGCGACGTTGCAGCGCCGGAGCTGCTCCCAGAAGACCTTGCCATTGCGCACCAGCACGACGGGAGCGCCCTCGACCCATCGATGCAGGCGGCGGCTGCGTGCAGTCACAAAACCGACCAGCCAGTTCAGTCCAAGCAGCGTCGCGGCCAGGATGAGCCCGCCTGCCAGCGATGTGTCCTCGCCAATGAGGGAGTTCTGCACAGCCGTACCCAGCAGTACGATGACCAGCATGTCGAACGGTGCAGACTGGCCGATCGAGCGCTTGCCACTGAGGCGCGTCATCAGCAGCACTACCACATACACGGCGGTGGCCCGCAGCACGAACTCGAACCACGGCATTCCCAGATCGAACAGGTCAGTCATGTTCTCACCCCATGCATTGCGTGACCAGAGGGATACCTGAGGGATCGTCCACGTCGTGTGACCTGGCAGCCAAGCGGTGCTCTACAGCGGGTGCAGCGCCCACTGGCCCGATGAAAGCCCCTTGCGCAGGATCCGGTACGCATCGTGATCGAACACGGGATCACTGCGACGCAGACGCCGGGCAGCGGCCAGGGTCTTTGCGCTGCCATGGTAGAACCGGCTATCGACCACATGGAACTGGCGCATGGTCGCGCCACGCTCCTCGATGGCAACCGGCCCTGCGTAGGGCCATTCGGCAATCTCCATCAACAGCAGCGCATCGGCCAAGCGTTGCTGGTGCTCGCTCAGGCTTTCAGCGCCGCTGCAGGCACCGGCACACTGGCGCAACATCGAGCGGAAGCAGGGGCGCCCCTACGGCAGACGCTCCAGGCCCAGCAACGCGTAGCAGAGCCGATTCTCGTCTGCCACCCGGCGCAGCGACTCGCGGGCAGCGCGGGCACTGGAAAAGACGCCGTACAGCATCGGGGTGGAGGTCAGATCCACGTCTGCCGAATTCACCACGCTTATCTCACCCCGGTACAAGCGCAGGCTGAACTGACGCGGCAGCCTGCGCAGCAGACGGTTGTACAGCGGGCGCTCCGCTTTCACCATCGCAGCTTCCAGCAGCCGTGCGCCCAGATCACCCGCCATCGGCAGATGGCTGATGCGCTCGGACTGGCGCAGCATCGCCGCTTCTTCGGGCGTACGCAGATGATCCAGCACGCGTGTGCGCAGATTGATGCTCTTGCCGATGTACAGCGGCAAGCCACCCTCGCGCCCATCGAAGGTATAGACCCCGGGTTGGCCGGGGAGCGCCTGGGCCTGCTCGCGCAGGTGTTCGGGAAACACATACCCGGCGGCGCGGGCGGAACGCCGCGCGGCCTGCGCGCTGGAAGGCATTGAAAGCGGCAGACACGTGGAGGAAACCAGCCCAGCATGATAGGCACGCGCTGCAGGGACGCCAATGCGCGGTGGCTCACCGGACTGAATGCTTCACGTTGAAGCATCACGCACCCGGCGTGATGTCTGGCTCCTGCGTCAAACTGCCCCGTCCACGTCGTGCCGACATCACCAGGCCACCGTGTTTACTGTCCGGTGTCCAGAGTTGGGGCTAACCACCGAAACGGAACACGCACGCATGCCAGTCCCCAACTACCCGAAGCCGCCGTTCAAGGCACAGCAGCAGTCCTTTCCCGGCAAGACCAGCAAGCTCGACCCCAGGCCGGACCACGGTGAAAACACCTATAAGGGCCACCGCCAACTGCAGGGCAAGAAGGCACTGATCACCGGTGGGGACAGCGGTATAGGCGCAGCCGTTGCCATTGCATACGCGCGGGAAGGCGCCGACGTTGCCATCGCCTTTCTCGAGAGCGAACAGGATGATGCTGCCGCGATCGGCAAGCTGATCCAGGAAGCGGGCCAGAAAGCGGTACTGGTGCCCTGCGACATCAGCGATGAGGCGCAGGCTGAGCACCTGATCCAACGGGTGGTGCATGAACTCGGAGGGTTGGACATCCTCGTGAACAATGCGGCTTACCAGCGCTACTACGAGTCGTTTGATGAAAT
The DNA here is from genome assembly GCF_003086895.1 of Stenotrophomonas sp. ESTM1D_MKCIP4_1. Lineage (NCBI taxonomy): Bacteria > Pseudomonadati > Pseudomonadota > Gammaproteobacteria > Lysobacterales > Lysobacteraceae > Stenotrophomonas > Stenotrophomonas sp. ESTM1D_MKCIP4_1. Next base: position 2,256,380 of record NZ_CP026004.1, read on the forward strand.
CTCCATGGACGATTGGCGCAAGACGTTCGACACCAATGTCCACGCCCTGTTCAACCTGACGCGCCTGAGCGTCCCCCACCTGCAGGACGGTGGGTCGGTGATCAATACCGCCTCGGTCAACTCAAAGAAGCCCACCCCGAACATACTGCCCTACTCCGCCACCAAGGGCGCGGTGGCCAACCTCACCATCGGCCTGGCCGGCCTGTTGGCCGAAAAAGGCATCCGGGTCAACGCGGTTCTGCCTGGCCCGATCTGGACGCCGTTCATTCCGGCAGGCATGGCTGCGGAGGAAGTGGAACAGTTCGGCAGCCAGACGCCGTTTGGTCGCCCCGGCCAGCCCGCCGAACTCGCCTCAGCCTATGTGATGCTGGCCGCTGACAGTGCCAGCTACACATCGGGCGCGCTGCTTACCGTGTCCGGTGGCGCCGTTACGCTGTAACCGGCCGCCGCTGATCGCTGCCACGCCCTCAGCTGGCCATCGCCAGCCGAGGGCGTGTCGAACCCTTCATCCCAGCCAGGGCCGCCAGATGGTCTGCAAAGCCGCCCGCCGCACGGCCCACCATTCGAGCGCTGGTCGTCACTACGGGCGCCCCGGCCCAGCAGATCGATGCACCGTCCGCATGAAGCCGATGCAACAGGTCCACGTCTTCCGAACATCGCAGGGCCGAAAATCCGCCCGCGCGCAGATACGCTGCCGTGGAGACGCCCATGTTGGCGCCGTGGACGCGGCCATGGCCCTCGCCCCAGCGCTCGCCCTGCCGGAAGCAACTGCGCAGCCACACCTGCGGCGGCGGCACTTCGCCCAGATCGACAACACCACAGAAGACATCGGCGCCCGCGCTGCGCTGGGCAACCAGCCAATCGGCGGGCACCGTGCTGTCTGCATCGGTGCTCGCCAGCCATGAGGCGCCGCGTTCGATCAACAACCCTGCAGCCGCTGAGCGCGCGGCGCCCACACAGCGCGCCTGCAGGTCGACCGTTTCCGCCCCAGACCGGGAACAGACGTCTGAACTGCCGTCCGTGCAGGCATCCAGCGCAACGATGACCTGCACGGCCTCGCCCGCCAGCCCCGGGTGCGCAGCGGCGACAGCCAGCGAGCGCAGGCACGCCGCCAGGTGCTCGGCTTCGTTGTGCGCCGGCACCAGCACGCCGATCACCGCAGCCCCTCGTTGCTGGCCAGGGAGAGCGGCATGCGCGTCCAGCCCTGCAGGATGAAATCGCTGTCGCGATAGCAGAAGGCCTCCTGCAGTCCATGGCCCAGGCGCTCATGCACCAACGCACTGCGACTGGCGCGGCCAGGGAACGACGGGAGCCAGTGGCAGGCGACCAGCAGGCCGTCGTCCTTCATGGCAGCATGCAGCCCGCCGCGCAGTTCCACCAGCGCGTCGGGCCCCAGGTAATAGCCCATTTCACCGCAGACGATAAGATCGAAGCGCCCGGCGGGCCACTGCTGCGGATGCTGCGCGCAATGCACCTGCACGTGCGGCAGATGGGAAAGTCCACGGCGCGCCTGGAAGGCGGCGCGTGGGCTGATATCGGTGGCCAGCAGGCGTTCACACCGCCCGGCAAGTCGTTCGGTCAAGACACCGTTCGAGCACCCCAGCTCCCAGCCACGCTGGAAAGTTGGGCGGGTCAGGCTGGCCATCAGCAGATCGCGCTTGCGCTCTTCGTACCAGCGCGTGCGGTAGCCGAAGGGATCATCATTGGCGTGCAGTTCGTCAAAGTAGGGTTGGGCGCTCATGCGAAGTAGACCTCGTGGGTGCGATGGAAACGGGTGAGCACATGCGCCGGCAGGATCGGCTCGGCCTGCAGTCCGGGCACATGGCCTGTCTGGGTGCGGAACTGGGCGATGGCTTCGCGCTTGCGTGCGGCGACGGACGAAATATCGAGCAGGCGCGGCGCCTCCCAGGCCATGTGAGCGCAGCCTGGATCCAGCCAGTGCCAGCCCCAGACTGGATACTCCAGACGCTTGCATCCGGCGGCGCGCGCCGCGCGCCAGGCAGCACGGCCCGCCGCCTCATGGTCTGGATGGCCATCAAAGCGCCACGGCGCCAGCACCAGGTCATCCTCACGCAGGCTCTGCCACAGCCAGTCTTCCAGGCCCGATTCGTGAGCGCTCACCCCGCCATCGGCAATGCCCAGATGCACGATGGCCCCGGCTCCGATGGCCAGTTCGGCGAGCGCATTGCGCAGTTCTTCGCGGCGCGCCTGTCGCAGGCGCTGCGGCGTCCACCAGGATTCGCCTGGATAGCACGCCTCGCCGTCGGTCACCGCCACCACCAGAACGTCCATGCCTTGGCGTGCGGCCGCACACATCAATCCACCACAGGCCAGCACCTCGTCATCCGGGTGCGGCGCGACCACAACGATCCGCCCAGCCCCGGCGATGAGGTCGTCGAGTGCGGTCTCAGGCTGTTGCCAGAGCCAATCACAGTGTTCCCACGCGTGTTCCGCCGAACCCTTTCCATGAATCGTGGCTACAGCGCCCATGGCATCACCTGCCTGGCGCACTGCTCTCCCAGCCATTCCCAGTCCTTGTCGGCATGGCTCTGGCGCATGAAGACGGTCAGATCGGCCCATCGCTTGGCGTGGGCATCTTCCATGCACATGGGTGCGGGGCCAAGTGCCCGCCCTGCAAGGTCCAGTACCCGCGCAGCGGCGCGCTCGACCACACTGCGCACGCGCACCACCTGCACCCGGTGGGTCAGCTGAGGTGCGGCGTCGATGGCAATGGCCAGTTCGCGCAACAGCGCGGCCGCCGGTGCCAAGGCGAGATCGGCCTTGCCCAGCAGGCGTGCGCGCAGCCCCTCGCTGCACGCGTGCTGCATGCGCTCGGCAACAGCCGTTGCCGCACCGAACCACACGGCGGCGATGCCTGCGCCGCCATGCCAGAAACCAGGACGTTCGAGGTAGCTGTTGACGGGCCCCACCGCCTCGGCCTGTGCATCATCGAAACGCACCGTGGTAGAGGGTATTCCAGCCATGCCCGCGGCTGGCCAGGGTTCCTTGTCCATGCCATGCCACTGCGAGGCATCAACCTTGTACAACTGCAGGCCGGATTCAGTGCGTACCGTCACCAGTGCGGTATCGACCAGATCGCTGCCCGAGCACCAGGGCTTGTCTCCGCGCAGGCGGCCGGTGTGGTCGGCGCGCAGCGTGCAGGCAGGGCCTTCGGCCGCCCACACTGCCATCAGCTGCTCCGCAGGGACGGGCGCGCGCAGTTCGTGCAGGATCGCTACGGCGTCGTGGTGGGCCTCGAGCACTTTGGCCAGGCAGAGGTCTTCATGGCCCATGGCAGCCAGGGCCCGCCAACGCTCCAGCGTGTGGCCGCGGCCGGGAAGTGGAAGGTCCGGCATCTGCAACAGACGTTGCCGGGCAAGGTTGGACAACGGGGGCGGCAATACCGGCGCAAGCATCTGGAGGCAATCGCAGGGGACGGACCTGAAACGTAGGCGCTGCGCGATCACGTTGCTGTCTTGCCGATGTGTCGGCTGCATGAACGCTGTGGCGCTGCATGTTCACGGCGCCCACCGCCGTGATGATGAAACGTTCAGGTGCTGACCGTGATCCAGGTCGGCGCGTGGTCACTGGCCTTCTCCTGCAGCCTCACCCAGCGGTCAACGCCAGCGTCCTGCAGCCGCGGCGCCAATGCCGGATTCAAAAGCAGATGATCAATGCGCAGGCCGCGATCGCGCTCGGCGTGCTGGCGGAAGTAATCCCAGAACGTGTAGATGACCTTCTCTCCGTGCACCTTGCGCAGGCCATCGATCCAACCCTGCGCGAGCAGGCGCTCGAAGGCCTCGCGCACGGCGGGCTGCAACAGCGCGTCGCGCTTCCACGCGTTTGCGTCGTACACGTCCAGGTCGGTGGGGATGACATTGAAATCGCCCATCAGCACCGCCGGGTGCGGCAGATCGACCAGTGATCGGGCATGGCGCAGCAAGCGCTGCATCCAGCGAAGTTTGTAATCGAACTTCGGGCCAGGCTGCGGGTTGCCATTGGGCAGATAAAGTGCGCCAACGACGATGCCGTGCACGGCCGCTTCCAGATAGCGGCTCTGGGCATCTTCCGGCTCACCGGGCAGCCGTCGACGGCTTTCAACCGGCATCGCGTCCCGCGCGAGGATCGCTACGCCGTTCCAGCGCGCCTGCCCACACCAGATCGCGCCATATCCCGCCTGTTCGAGTTCGGCTGCCGGGAAGGCGGCATCGGTCGCCTTCAGCTCCTGCAGGGCCACCACATCCGGCGCTTCGCGATCGAGCCAGCCCAGCAGATGCGACAGGCGCGGGCCGATGCCGTTGACGTTGAAGGTGGCGATGCGCAGTTCTTTGCGGCGTGGCATGGGCGGCCTCGGCGACCCCCGCACAGGGATCCATGGCCTGCAGTATCCACGCCGCCGGATGCAGGCGCGGTGCAGGGCCATTCACCCACCGTCAGCGCGGGGCGCGGTAGTCCATCTGCTCAAGATCCTGCAGCAGCGTCGGGCCCACCGGATGCCAATCCAGTCGCTGCTGCGTCAGTGCGCTTGATGCCGGCAGGTCCATGGCAGCAAACAGCGCGAACCAGCCAAACATCGTTGCCGCCTCCTCTGCAGCAATGCTGCGCGCTGCTACGCCCAGCCCCGCGCCCACGACCTCGGCAATGCGGCGTGCGGCGACGCCCTCCTCGGCCACAGCATGGTAACGCTCCCCCGCGCGGCCGCGTTCCAGCACAAGGCGGTACGCACAGGCCACATCATCCACGTGTGCGGCAGACCACCGGTTCCCGCCCTCCCCCACGTAAGCGGCTACGCCTTGTTCGCGCGCGATATCGATGTAGTAGCTGATCAGTCCCTGACGGTATGCATCGTGCACTTGCGGCAGGCGCATCACCCGCACATCCACGCCAGCGTCCAGCAGTGCCGTCCCCGCGCGTTCAGAGGCGATGCGCGGGTTGCCATGGCCAGGATTGAACACGGTTTCCAGGGCCGGCTGGCCGCGCGCGACCTCACCCATGCCGACGCCGGAGGTGATCAGCAGCGGACGCGGCGAACCCCGCAGTTCCGCGCCCAGCGCACCGATCACCGCCGCGTCCCGCTCGCAGTTGGCGGCGAAACGGCTGAAGTCATGGTCGAAGGCGGTGTGGATCACCGCATCGGCCGACGCCGCGCCAGCACGCAGGCTGGCCAGGTCGCCCAGGTCGCCGCGCTGCACTTGGGCACCTGCAGCGCGCAGCGCCTTCGCACCCGCTTCCGATCGGCTCAGGCCAATGACTTCGTGGCCTGCTGCCTGCAACTGCTCGCGTACGCGGCTGCCTATGAAGCCGGTGGCACCGGTCAGGAATACACGCATGGGATACCGCTCCGCTGGAAAGTCGGCCCAGTATCCAGCCGTATCGATCCTGTTAAAGTAGTGAGGTTATACAGGTATACCTACTGACAGGCAGGCATCGGCATGAATCAGCACTCGCTCGGGGAATTCCTCAAGAGCCGGCGCGCACGGCTGGATCCGGCCAGTTTCGGCTTCCCAAGCGGCCGACGGCGAACGCCGGGCCTTCGTCGCGAGGAAGTGGCGCAACGGGCAAGCATCAGCCCAACCTGGTACACGTGGCTGGAACAGGGGCGTGGTGGCGCACCGTCGGCCGAGGTGCTGGACCGCATCGCCTCCGCCCTGCGCTTGACCGATGCCGAACGCGAGCATGTGTACATGCTGGGGCTTGGCCGCCCACCCGAAGTGAAATACCGCAGCGGCGACAGCATCTCGCCCCGGCTGCAGCGGGTGCTGGATGCCCTGCCCTACAGCCCCGCGCTGATCCGCACCCCGACCTGGGACGTGGTCGCCTGGAACCATGCTGCCACGGTGCTGCTGACTGATTACGCTCAGGTGCCAGCCAATGAGCGCAACATCCTGCGCTTCATCTTCAGCAACCATCGGGTGCGCGCCGCGCAGGAGGACTGGAGCAGTGTCGCCTGTTTCGTGGTGGCCTCCCTGCGCGCGGATGCGATCCGCGCCGGGGCCGAGAATGAGGTTGCGCAGCTGGCGGCCGAGCTCTCGGCCAGCAGTCCCGAGTTCGCCGCGCTCTGGCGCAGCAATGATGTGGCCAGCGAGGGCGACGGCAGCAAGCGGCTGAAACACCCGGATCTGGGGCTTTTGGAGCTGGACTTCTCGACGTTTGCCGTGGAGGCGCGGCCGGACCTGTCGATGATTGTCTACAACGCAGGCAATGCGCAGACGCAGCAGCGGATTGCCGCTTTCATCGACGCGCGGCGCGCTTCGTAGGGTCGGTCTTGTTCGACTGCCCACACCCCTGTAGAGCCGAGCCCATGCTCGGCTCAGTATTTCGCGAAGAGCAGCCGAGCGTGGGCTCGGCTCTACTGGGGGATTGCCTTCAGTCGAGCAAGCTCGACGCTACACAACCTGTTGCAAGGAGTACCCGATGCCCCCCTTCCCCTTCGATGCCGTGCTGTTCGACTGCGATGGCGTCCTTGTCGATTCCGAGCCTCTGGTGGCCCGTGTGCTGTCGGAGATGCTGACCGAACGTGGCTGGCCGCTGACCCAGCAACAGGCCGGCGAGATCTTCCTCGGTAAATCGGTGGCCGGCCTGGCCGATCTGATCGAGGAGCGCACCGGCAAGCCGTTCACCCACGAGTGGCTGGACGAATTCCGCCACCAGCGCAACGTGGCGCTGGAGCGCGATCTGACCGAAATTCCCGGTGCGCCCGCCGCCGTGCGTGCGATCCAGGCCGCCACGGGTGGCAGGATTGCCTGCGCGTCCGGTGCCGATCTGCTGAAGGTGCGCCTGCAGCTGGGCAAGATCGGCATCCTCGATGCCTTTGCCGGGCAGATTTTCAGCGGCCAGGACCAGCCGCGCACCAAGCCGCACCCGGATGTCTATCTGGCGGCCGCTGCGGCGCTGGGCGTCGACCCGGCGCGCTGTGCGGTCATCGAAGATACGGTGACCGGCGCCACCGCGGGCGTTGCTGCCGGCGCCACGGTGTTCGGCTACAGCCCGGGCGGCCAGTACCACAGCTCGCCCGAGGCGCTGCGTGCGGCCGGGGCCCACGTGATCTTCGAATCCATGGCTGACCTGCCCGCCGTGCTGGCGGCGTACACGGCGGACCCTGCCGCCTGATCACTGCCGCCGCCGCGCCGGCACAGGCGCGGCGGTGGCAAGGCGTCACCAGCTGAAGCGTGCCGTCGCGGTGACGGTGCGGCCGCTGCCGTAATAGCACGACGACACGCCCGTGCAGGTCGACACGTAACGCTTGTCCGCCAGATTGCTCAGATTCAACGACAACTGCGTGCCCACCGCGCCGTAGTGGCCGACGTCGTAACGGATGGCGGCGTCCCACAGGCTGTACGACGGAATGCGGTAGAGGTTGGCACTGTCGCCGTAGCTCTTGCCGTTGTAGCGCATGCCGGCCGCCAGGCTCAGGCCTTCCAGCGCACCGCCCTGGAAGGTGTAGTCACCCCACAGTGCGGCCGTCCAGTCCGGCACCATCGCCAGTTCCTTGCCGGCGTAGCCGTTGTTGCTGCGGGTGACTTCCGATTCCATCCACGACGCGGCACCGATCACGCTGAAGCCTGCCAGCGGAGTGACGCGCCCTTCCAGCTCGACGCCGCGCACGCGGCCTTCGCCGTCCTGCACCTGGCACTGGCTGGTGCCGGTGGTGCCGCAGGTGTTGTGGCTGCTGTCCGGGTCGTCGGTCAGCACGTTCTGCTGGCGAAGATCGTACGCCGACAGGGTGATCAGGCCATCGAAGCTGGCCGGCTGGTACTTCAACCCCGCTTCCCACTGCTTGCCGGTGATCGGATCGAACGGTGTGCGGTCGAACGACTGCGTGGCGGTGCTGCCCGCCGGCTGGAACGATTCGGCATAGCTCAGGTACGGGGTCAGCCCGTTGTCGGCGACGTACAGTATGCCGGCGTTGCCGCTGAAAGCCTCGCTCTTGATGTGGCTGGGCGCGCGTGCGCCGTAGCGGTTGCTGGCCACTGTGTAGGCCTGGGTCCAGGTGTCATCCTTGGTCCAGTCATAGCGGCCACCCACGGTGAAACGCCACTTGTCCAGCGCGATCTGGTCCTGCAGGTAGGCACCGGTCTGGCGGTTGATGCCACCGGAGTAGCTGATCGACGTGGTGGCCGGAATGTAGCCGCTGTACACCGGGTTGAAGATGTCGATGGCGGTGGGCGTATCGGTGGCCGTTCCCATCGCGCCACGCGCGGCGGTCCAGTCGGCCTTCTGCCAGTCCACGCCCAGCAGCAGGGTGTGCTCGGCCGCGCCGGTGCTGAACTTGCCGGTCAGGCGGGTGTCGGCGGTGTCGCCGCGCGAATCACCCTCGCCCCAGGTGGCGCGACGCTTCTGCGTACGGCCATCGGCATTGAGCGCGCCGTTGGTCACCACGGTGCGGAAGGTCGAATCCACGTTCAGCCGGCGCGCGCTCTGGCTCAGCGTCCAGTGATCGTTGAAGGCGTGCTCGAACAGCCAGCCGCCGGACCAGAGGGTGCGGTCGTAGGTGTTCCAGGTCGGCTCGCCGATGAAGGTGCTGTTCTTCATGTGGCCGTAGGGCGTGGCCACCAGGGTGCCGGCCATCGGCAGGAACTGGTAGGTGGAACCGCCATCGTCGCGCTGGTACAGGCCCAGCACGGTCACCCGGGTGCGTTCGGCCATCTGGAAGGTGTAGCTGGGGGCGAGGAACCAGTGCTCCTGATCGGTGTGCTTGATCTGCGTGTCGCCTTCGCGGTACAGGCCGACCAGGCGGCCCAGATGGCGGTTGTCCGTGCTTGCCGCGCCGAGGTCGAAGGCCGCGTTGTACTGGCCGTTGCCATCCACGCCGAACTGCAGCACCTGCTGCTGGTCCGGGGTGGGCGTCTTGCTGACCTGGTTGACCATGCCGCCCGGGGCCACCTGGCCGTACATCACCGCCGAAGGCCCCTTGAGCACTTCCACGCGGTCCAGGTTCCAGCTGTCGATCATGGTGCGGTTCCACTGCCCACCCTGCGGTGCCCGCATGCCATCGATGGTGACGTTGTTGCTCCAGCTGCCGGCATCGAAGCCGCGGATGCGGAAGTCATCCACGCGGTTGTCGATGCCGGTGCTTTCCAGCGACACGCCGGCCACATAGCGCATCGCATCGTTGAGGGTCTGCACGCCGCGGGCATCCAGTTCCTCACGCGCAATCACGGAGACGGACTTGGCCATCTCCGCCACCGGAGTGTCGGTTTTGGTGGCGCCCGAGCTGTGGGTAACCGTGCGATAGGCATTGACGTGCACCGCGTCCAGATCGGTGGGCGTGGCGCCGTCCGGTGCATTGGCCTGCGCCAGCGCGCCCAGCGGCAGGGCAAGCAGCGAAGCGACGGACACGGTCAACAGCGAGCGCATGGGTGCGCGGGCAATGGAACGGAGAGTGGACATGGGGGACCTGCTGGTAATGAGCGCGCCTGGGGGCGGCGGCAGTGGCGCTGATTAAAGACGCGTTAAATCATACCAGATGCGAATGGTTCCCACTACCATCGGCGCGACAATCGGTCGCGGGCCGCCGGGATCACCGGGCGAGCACGGTGCCTTAACCAACCATGCCTATTCTGGCTGCGCGCCGCGCGCCTGTGGCGCATCCGCAATGGAACGCACAAGGAGATGGCATGACCCACCTGCACCGCCTGATCGTCACCGCCAGCCTGCTGGCCCTCAGCCCGCTGGCCCTGGCCGAAACGGTGAACCTGACCAACAGCGCCGACGGCGCCACCCGCGAAGCCGGCATTGCCGCCGTGAAGAAGAAGCTCACCGACGCCTGCACCGACCGCAAAGGCACGGCCGCAGCCGAGTCGTTCGAGGTGGTCTTCGAGAAGACCAGCGACAATCCGAACGTGCCGAAACCCTATTACGTTGACGGCAGGATGCAGTGCGAGCTGCCCGGCTGACAGGTCCAATACAGGCGCAGTGCGCGCGGCCCTACAGGGCCGCGCGCACTGCCGCCAGCAGTTCCAGCAGGCTGAAGGGCTTGGGCAGCAGGCTCATTCCCGTGCCCAGGAAGGTTTCGCGCACTGCGGCCCGCTCGGTGTAGCCGGTGATGAACAGCACCGGCAGCACCGGGTTGATCTCCCGTGAGGCGTCGGCCAGTTCGCGGCCATCCATGCCGGGCAGGCCGACATCGGACAGCAGCAGGTCGAAACCGGGATCCTGCCGCAGGTGGCGCAGCGCCTGCCGGGCATCGGCGGCCAGGGTGACCTGGTAGCCGGCTTCCGACAGCATCTCACCCACCATCATCCGCACTGCATCGGTATCGTCCACCAGCAGGATGCGCTCGGCCTGGCCGCGCGGTGGTGCCGCCAGTTCCGCCGCTGTTTCGGCATGCACCGGCTCGCCCGCAGGCAACAGCAGCTCGACTTCGGTGCCCTCGCCCGGCTCGCTGGCGATGCGCGCCAGACCGCCGGACTGGCGGGCAAAGCCGTAGGTCATCGACAGGCCCAGTCCCGTGCCCTCGCCCTGCGGCTTGGTGGTGAAGAACGGCTCGAACACCTTGTCCAGCAGCGCCGGGGGAATGCCGGGGCCGTTGTCGATCACCTTCAGGCTGATATAGCGGCCAGGCGCCAACTCATTTTCGCGCTGCAGCGTGCAGGCCTCGGCGCGCAGGCGGACCAGGCCACGGCCGGCCAGCGCATCGCGCGCGTTGATCACCAGGTTCAACACCACGTTTTCGAACTGGTTGACGTCCGCGATGGCGATCAGCGGCGCATCGCCCAACTCGAATTCCAGTTCGATGTTCTCCCCGATCGAGCGGCGCAGCAGGTCTTCCAGCGAATGCGTGCGTGCCACCAGGTCGAAGGGCCTGGCATCCAGCGGCTGCTTGCGGGCGAAGGCCAGCATGCGCTGGGTCAACGCGGCGGCCCGCTGTGCCGAGGCCGCGGCGATGCTGCTGTACTGGGGCACCTTGTCCAGCTTGGACGTGGCGACAGCCAGCTCGATCATGTCCAGCCCGGAAATGATGGTGGTCAGCAGGTTGTTGAAATCGTGCGCGATGCCGCCGGTCAGCTGGCCCAGCGAATCCATTTTCTGCGCCTGCAAAAGCTCACCTTCGGTGCGGGTGCGCTCGGCGATCTGGTGGGCCAGCTCCGTCGTGGCGGTTTCGAGTTCGGCGCGCTGTTCGCGGGCGCGCTGGTGGTGCTCGGTCACGTCTTCCACGACCACCAGCCCATGGCCGGTGCGACGGTCCGGGGTCAGCCGCCACTGCGTATTGCGTATGCCGTTGCGGCTGGATACGGCCAGCACACCCTGCCAGCGTTCCTGCCGGGCCAGCGCATCCTGCAGGTCCAGGACGAATTCCTTGTCACCGCCCAGCAGGGTAAACAGCGAACCGTCGGCATCCCCCTCACTGAGCAGCCGCTCGAACGCAGAATTGGACTCGCGCACCTGCAGCTGCTCATCCAGCACGGCGATGGGCGCATTGACCTGGCTGAAGATCTCCTGGAAGCGCGCATCCGCATCACGCAATGCCTCTTCGGCCCGCCGCGCACGCAGCAGGCTGCGCAGCGTCGCCAGCAGGACATCGGGATCCACCGGATGGATCAGGTACGCGTCGGCGCCATTGTCCAGCCCGGTGATCATGTCGCCGGTCGCAATGGACGCAGCAGATACGTGCACCACCGGCAGCAGCTGGGTGCGGGACTGCACGCGCAGCTGGCGCACCACGTCAAACCCGCTCATGTCCGGCAGATTGACGTCCAGCACCAATGCACCGAAATCTGCACTGGCCAGCCGATCCAGGCCTTCCTGCCCGGTGCCCGCTTCGCTCACCGTGTAGCCGTGGTGTTCCAGCACGCGCCGCACCGAATAGCGCGTCGCGGCGTTGTCATCCACTACCAGTACATGATCAGAGTGTGGCATCGGCGGCCTCCGTCGCCCCGTGCAGCGCTACCGGCAGAATGACATGGAAGGCGGAACCCTTGCCAGGCAGGCTTTCTACTTCCACGCGACCGCCCAGCAGCTCAGCGAAGCGCTTGCACAGCGACAGGCCCAGGCCAGTGCCGCGCAGGCGCTTCTGCAGTGGGGAATCCACCTGGACGAAATCCTCGAACAGCGCCGGCAGCAGTTCCGGTGCGATGCCGATGCCAGTGTCGCGCACGGTGAAGCGCACCTCCGTATCGTTTTCCATCGCCGCCGACACCACCACCTGCCCTTCCGGGGTGAACTTGATGGCGTTGGAAATGTAGTTGCGCAGGATCTGCGCCAGCTTCTTGTCGTCGGTGTACAACATCGGCAGCGGTGCCGGCCCCTCGAACACCAGGTCGATGCGCTGGTTGCTGTCCACCAGCGGCCGGAACATGCCGCGCAGGGCAGCAAACAGGTCCATCAGGTCGAACCAGGCCGGCGAGATGGTGATGCGCCCGGCCTCGATCTTGGCCAGGTCGAGCAGGTCGTCCACCATTTCACGCAGTTCGGATGCCGACGCGCTGACAAACCGCACCTGGCGCAGCTGCTCATCGTTGAGCGGCCCATCGAAACCATCTTCCAGCAACCGCGTCATGCTCAGGATGGAACCCAGCGGCGTGCGGAACTCATGGCTCATGTAGGACAGGAACCGGCTCTTCAGGTCGGAGACCTCACGCAGCTGCGCGGCCTGCTGGTCGAGCTCGGCATACAGCGCCAGCACGCCCTGGTTGGTTTCTTCCAGCTCGGCCCGCAGCGCCGCGTTTTCCGCCGCCAGGCGGGCATTCTCTTCCTGCATCGGCTGCTCGCCCATCACCACGCTCCCATGCGCAGGGCGACGATGCTCGCATCATCGCGCCCGCGGTCGAAATCCCGCTGCAGCACCGCCACCACCAGTGCGGGATGGCGATGCACCAGGCCTGGATAGTCCTGCAGCCGCCAGCGTGACTGCAGGCCATCGCTGTGCATGATCAGCAGCGTGCCCGCTGCGGCGTGAACGTGGAATGCCTGGGCCTTGCGGTACTGCACGCCCACGATGCCCGGCAGGGAGGCCAGGCCACGAAAACCAGTGGCATCGGCGACGCCGGCATTGATGTTGCCGATGCCTGCGAACGCCAGTTCGCCGCCTGCCAGTGGCAGCGTGGCCACCGCCGCCGCCCCGCCGCGGGTGCCACCCATCGCCCGGTGCAGGGCTTCGATGACCGCCGTCGGCATGTCGGTGCCAGCGTCCGATGCGGCACGGGCGCCCGCCTGCGCGGCATCCGTGGCCGGCAGGCCATGACCCAACCCGTCGATCAGGGTCAGCGTCGCCCGATCGTCAGCGATGGACAGATGCCAGGCGTCACCACACGCTTCTTCGCCGCGCATGGCCAGGCGCAGGGCGCCATACGGCGCGTCCACACGCGGGCCGGCGCGCTCGGGGTAGATGCGCGCCACCACGATGCTGCCACGCGCGTCGGACCAGCTGTCGAGCACGGTGGCCTGGCGACGCACCGCGCCCAGCCCCAGCCCTTGGCTGCCGCCGGTCGAATAGCCTTCCACCAGCGATTGCGACAGTACGAACCCCGGGCCGGCATCGACCGTGTACAGCTCGATGCCGCGATGCCCCCGGCCCTGCACGACCGACAGGTGGACCTTGCCGCCGCCTCCATGGCGCAGCAGATTGCTGGCCAACTCGCTCGCCGCAAGGGCGACGCGGCCACTGTCGGTTTCGTCAAAGCCGCTGCGCGCGGCCAGCGCAAGCGCCTCGCGCCGCACCTGCCCGACCTGGGTCGCTTCCTCCACGGCCACGACGCGGGTGACGTGGCCGCTGAAATTCATGTCCATTTGGTGATGGTGACCCGCGTTCCCTGTCCTGGCGCACTGTCCAGCTCGAAGGCATCCACCAGCCGGCGCGAGCCGGAAAGGCCCAGGCCCATGCCCTTGCCGGACGACCAGCCATCGGTCAACGCCTGCTCGATGTTGGCGATGCCCGGCCCCTGGTCGGAAAACACAAGGCGCACGCCGCGGCGCAGGCCATCTTCCAGCAACTGCCACTCCATCTGCCCGCCACCGCCATAGATGACCGTGTTGCGGGCCAGTTCACTGGCGGCCGTCACCAGTTTCGTCTGGTCGACCAGGCGCAGGCCACAGGCCACGGCGGCCTGGCGCACCGCCTGGCGTGCCAGCACCACGTCCTGTTCGACCCGTACCGGCAGCGTCCCCTGGCGCTCGGTCATGGCAGCTCATCACTCCGGCGCAGCAGCTTCATGCCGCGCTCCACGTTCAATGCCGTGCGCACACCACTCAGGTCGAGCCCAAGTTCGACCAGGGTGATGGCCACGGCAGGCTGCATGCCGACCACCACGGTGGTGGCATCCATCACCCGCGACAGCGCGGAAATGGTGGCGATCATGCGGCCGATGAAGGAATCGACGATGTCCAGCGAAGAGATGTCGATCAGCACGCCGCGCGCGGAGGTGCGGCGGATGCGCTCGCTCAGGTCGTCCTGCAGATTCAGCGCCAGCTGGTCGTGCATGTCCACCTGGATGGTGACCAGCAGCAGGTCCCCCATCTGAAGGATCGGGATGCGGTCCATCAGCGGCTGGCCTGGGTCACGGTCAGGCCGGTGCGCTTGAGCGCCAGCGCCAGCGCATCGGCCAGGTTGGCCTTGGTCACGATGCCCTGCAGATCCAGGCCCAGATGCACGATGGTCTGCGCGATCTGCGGGCGCACGCCGCTGATGATGGCATCGGCGCCCATCAGGCGGATCGCAGTGACGGTCTTCAGCAGGTGCTGGGCGACCAGGGTATCGACGGTCGGCACGCCGGTGATGTCGATGATGGCGATTTCCGAGCCGGTATCGACGATCCGCTGCAGCAGCGATTCCATCACCACCTGGGTGCGTTGCGAATCCAGCGTGCCGATCATGGGCAGCGCCAGAACGCCATCCCACAGCTTCACCACCGGGGTGGAAAGCTCCAGCATTTCCTCCTGCTGGCGCTGGATCACTTCCTCGCGGGTGCGCTGGAAAGCCTTGACGGTGTGCAGGCCCAGCACGTCCAGCAGTTCGGAAATCGACCACAGCTGCTCGCCCAGCGCCTGCGGGTCGGTGCTGTGGTGCTGCTGCAGCAACTGGAACAACGGCCGCTTCAGGGAAAAGATGAAGGTCGCGGTTTCCGACGAGGTGAAGCCCTTGATCGCGCGGTCGCGTGACAGGTCTTCGAGGAAATGGCGGATGGCCTGCCACTCGGCGCCGTGCAGCTGCGCTGCGTCGGCCGCGGACAGCGCGGGCAGCAGCAACTGCCAGAACTCATTGACCTGCATGTCCAGATCGCGCGCCGCGATGCGGCTGTCGTCGTTCTGGCCGGCGGCATTGAGGTTGTCGCGCCATTGTGCGATGAGCGACGCCTGGTGTTCGCGGATGAGTTGGATGGTGCGCTGCTGCAAAGCCGCCATGGGTACGGTCCAGGTAGTAGGAAACGCCGGGAGCCGACCTGCAGGACGAGCCCCCTACTCGTCAGAAAGCGTATTAAGCACCGTGAAGACGTTCTCGCCACGTGAAGATTCGCATGCGCGTTCGTCGTGCCGCAGGCGCCCGGCGCCGCGCATTCACGCCACGCCGCAGCCCGCTTCGGGATAGTCACGCACGACCTGCACCGCGATGAGCCTGAATGCCGCCGTTTTCCACACGATTCAAGCAATGGCCACGCCCCTGGCGGGCGCTGGCATGGGCTGTGGCCGGCCTGTACGCGCTGTATCTGCTGGCGGGCAATGTGTTCCTCAACACGCCGCTGTTCGACCGGGTGACCAACCACAAGCCGCACAAGTTCGTGATGCGCACCGGGCCAGCCATCACCCTGCTGCCGGGACATGTCATCGCCTGGAACGTGCACATGCGTGGGCATGTCAACCATACCGTGTATGTGCTGCACGCCGAACGGGCCAGTGCGCGGCTGGCGCTGTGGCCGCTGTTCCGGCGGGAAGTGCGCGTGCCCCGCCTGCAGGCCACCGGCGTATCGGCCGAGGTGACCCGGGTCGAGGAGGCCGTGCCGCCGCCGCCGCGCGGCGACCAGGGCTGGACGCTGCGCTTTGATGCCATCCACACCGATTCCATCCAGCACGCGCGCTTTGGCAAGCTGCTGATCATCGGCAAGGGCAGTGGCACGGTCGGGTTCCGCAAACAGCTGCGCGGAGGCCCGTCGGAACTGTATGACTCGCAGGTGTCCTTCCACAACGCCCTCGCCAGCTACGACGGCGTGCAGCTGCTGGATGCGTTGAACGTGGACGCGCGCTTCGGCTACCCCTGGCACTACCGCGACCAGGCCCCCGGTATCGCCAAGTTCGAGATCATCCACGGTGCATTGAAGGTCGATGCGCGCAGCCATGGCCTCCGCGTGGATACCGATGCGCGCACGCTGGCCGTATCCAGCTCACCCAGCACCGGGCAGCTGCAGGCCGACGTGACCCTCGCGGGCGGCACCCTGCAGCCCGGCAGCCGGGTGATCTGGCGCGTGCCGCTGCAGGCCGGCGCAGGCGCGCCCGATCGCGGCACGCTGGCCCTGCAGATGGACGCCGCCCGCGACATCCGCCTGCAGGCACGCCTGCCGCCGCGCGAAGGTACCGGCGCCGCGCTGGATGCCGACCTGCACATCGCGGGGCGGAAGATCCCCTTCCGCGAACCGGGCCAGCTGATCGAGCGCACCTCCGGCCGGGTGCAGGGCGAGTGGACATTCACCTCGCTCGACTGGGTACCTGCCCTGTTCCTGCGTGAGCCCTGGCTGCAGCTGGACGGCGGCGGCACGGTGCGCGCCGATCTGCAGCTGAAACAGGGTGAGCTTGCGGTGGGCAGCACCGTGGACATTCCCGAAGCCGCGGCCACCGCCGAGGTGGCGGGCGTGCGCATGACCGGTACGGCCAGCGCACACGGCGAACTGAAGCCCGGCACCCCCACCCGCGCCACGCTGGATGTACGGGTACCGCGCTTCAACGCCCGCGCCGGGGGGGCGAAGGGAGACACCCTGTTCGATGGCCGCGATCTGTCGTTGCAGCTCAGTGGTGACGGTCGCCTGCGCGAGTTCCGCAGGGACATGCGCGCGCGCCTGCGTTTCAACAACGCCATCATCCCCGACCTGACGGCCTACAACCGTTACCTGGGCAAGGAACAGGTGCGCCTGCTGGGCGGCACCGGCACCTTGACCGGTGATGTGGCCCTGGATACCGATGGCCGGGTGGGACATGGCACGGCATCGTTGCGCGGCAATGGCGCCCGCATGCGCGTGGCCGGGCTGGACCTGTTCGGCAATGCGGAAGTGGATGCCACCCTGCGCCGTGGCGATTTCAAGCAGCGCTATTTCGACCTGTCCGGCACATCGGTGCGGCTGCGCGATGTGCAGGTGGGCCAGCAGGACCGCAAGGCGCCCTGGCAGGGGCGCGTGCTGTTCAAGCAGGGGCGCATCGACGCGCAGGCCCCGTTCCGGGTGGATGCCAGTGCCGACCTCACGATGAGCGATGCCGGGCCGCTGCTGGGCGTGTTCGCCGAGCGCGGCGACTACCCGCGCTGGGTGCTGTCGTTGCTGGATGCCGGACAGGTGAATGCCTCCACCCGGCTGCGTTGGCAGGCGGGGCACCTCACGCTGGATGGCCTGCAGGCCGAGAACGAGCGCTTGTCCCTGCGGGCGCGGCTCGACCTGGTTGACCAGAACAAGCGTGGCGACCTCTATCTGCGCTGGGGCCTGCTCGGCGCCGGCATTGAACTGGATGGCAAGCAACGCCAATGGCATCTGGCCGGGGCGCGTGAATGGTTTGATGGACGACCCGCCCTGCTCCCTGCGGACGGCCAGCCCGGAGCGGCGGACTGACAGGCAGCGGCGTTGCATCCAATTGCCAACCGCAGGCGTATACGCACGGCATTGATACACGTTGGAGAAGGACAGAGATGAATCAGAGACGACAACTGTTCGGCCTGGTGGGCTGGCTGCTGCTGACCCTGGCCGCCGCGGCGCTCGGCGCCCGCGCCTCCATCACGGCTGCGGCGTTCTATGGCCAGTTGACCCAGCCAGGCTGGGCGCCACCGGCCAGTGTGTTCGGCCCGGTGTGGACACTCTTGTATGTCTTGATGGCGATCAGCGCATGGCTGGTCTGGCGCCAAGGCGGATGGAGGGCCAATCGTGCGGCCCTTGGCCTCTTTGTCGCGCAACTGGCGGTCAACGTGCTGTGGAGCTGGCTGTTCTTCTCCTGGAAACTGGGCGCGGCCGCCTTCGCCGATATCGTGGTGCTGCTTGCGTTGATCGTCGCCACGATGCTTGCCTTTGCGCGACGCCGCCCACTGGCAGCGTGGCTGCTGCTTCCCTATCTGGCCTGGGTCAGCTTCGCTTCGGCGCTGTGCTACACCGTCTGGAAGCTCAATCCTGCAGTGCTGTAGGCGCCGTCAGGCCACGATCGCGGCGGTGGATCGCCACTGCCGCAGTGCGGCCCCGGTGAACGTCTGCTGGCCACAATTCGATGGGCATCGCAGCACGCGGGCGTTGGCCGTACTGATCAGTCCCGCCCCTTCTTCGGCCCGGAACACCGTCTCGCACGTCATGCAGCGCGCTACCAGAGCATACAGATGCACGATGCGCCCGCTGCAGGGATCCTGCAGTGCATCGATATCCAGCAGCTCGAAGCGGCTGCTGTCCGGCATCGCGCGGCGGGGGAAAGACAGGGGTACGAACGTCTGCAGGTCCACGTGGCATCGCCGGAGGGGAGGGTCACTGCAAGGTAAGGGGTGCGCCGTGCAGTACGTGTGCAGCACCGATGCACTGCCTGCGAAGGCGGCGGCGCATCCCGCCTGGCGTTACCTGAATTGTTCAGCACGCCAACGCAGCGACGGCTGCATGAACAGAGGTAGGCGAAATCATGTTTTTACTTCACCATGTCGCCATGGCATTTTCTCCCGACACAGCGCTGCGTCGTGGCACGCAGTCCTGCGCTGCCAACTCTTCCCGCACTCCGAGCATCCCTGCTGATGTCATCCACTGAACGCGCGCAGGACGCGGCGCTGCATCTGTGCGCGCAGGAGCCCATCCACACGCCGGGCGCCATCCAGCCTTGCGGCGTGCTGCTGGTCATTGATGCGGAGTCACTGAAGGTGCTTGAGCGCGCCGTGAGCGATCCGGCACTGCTCGAACGCTTCGGTGATCCTCTCGGCCACCCCTTGGATGCGGTGCTGGGCGGCGTTCTGGCGGGCTTCGTCGAGCGGATCGGCCACGTGGCCATGGACAGCTCCGCGCATGTCGGCTCCACCGATGTGCCGGGCCATGGGCTGCATCAGATCCTGGCCCACCGTTCCGCGCAGGGGCTGCTGCTGGAACTGGAATCCCCGGTGCCCGGCCAGCCGACCTCGCTGGAAGCCTTGTACCCGGCCATCCGCGAACTGATGGCAGCCATCGAATCGGCGGGCACGGTCGAAGCACTCTGCCAGATCGCTGCCGAGCACATGCGCGCCATGACCGGCTTCGACCGGACGCTGGTCTACCAGTTCGACAGCGGCTGGAACGGCATCGTCCTCGCCGAGGATGGCAATGGCGTGCTGCCGTCCTATCTGGACCTGCGCTTCCCTGAGTCGGATATCCCGGCGCAGGCGCGCGAGCTCTATCGCCGCAACCGCGTGCGCCTCATTGCCGATGCCCGGTATACGCCCGTGCCGCTGGTGCGCGACCCGGCGCATGCGCAGGCAGCGCCTACCGATCTCAGCCTGTCGGTGCTGCGCAGCGTCTCCCCGGTCCACCTGCAGTACATGCGCAACATGGGCACCGGTTCGTCCATGTCGGTGTCGCTGATGCACGAAGGCCAGCTCTGGGGCCTGGTGTCCTGCCACAGCGCCGAAGCACGCCGCCTGCCGTACCCGGTACGCACCGCCTGCGAGTTCATGGGCCAGATCGTGTCGCTGCAGATTGCGCTCAAGCAGCGCGCACATGCCGTGGAAGAGCGCATCCAGCGCCGCTCGGTGCTGGTCAAGCTGCTGGGCCGCATGGCGGGCGACGAAGAATTCATGGCGGCACTTCGGCAGGACCCGGGCAGCCTGATGTCGCTGACCAATGCGCAGGGTGCTGCGATCGTGCACAAGGGCGACTGCGTGCGGGTGGGCCAGTGCCCGGCCCGCGAAGACGTGCTGGATATCGCCCACTGGCTGGCCGACGGGCATGCGGGGGATGAGGTGTACGCCACCGACCACCTTGCCAGTGAATGGGAACGGGGCGCCGCGCTGAGCGATGTGGCCAGCGGGGTGCTGGCCGTCTCCATCTCGCAGCTGCACGACAGTTTCCTGATGTGGTTCCGTCCTGAAGTCGTGCGGACCGTGCGCTGGGGCGGTGATCCGCGCAAGACCGTGGCGCCGGGCAGCGTGCTTTCCCCACGCCATTCGTTCGAGGCCTGGAAGGAAACCGTGCAGCAGCGCAGCCTGCCGTGGACCGATGCCGACCGCGATGCCGCGCACGAAATGCGCGCCGCCATTGTCGACATCGTGCTGCGCAAGGCCGAAGAAATGGCCGAACTCAACGAACAGCTCCTGCGCAGCAACAAGGAACTGGAAGCTTTCTCCTACTCGGTCAGCCATGACCTGCGCGCGCCGTTCCGCCATATCGTGGGCTATTCCGAACTGCTGGGCAGTTCGGCCGCCGAGCGCTTGAACGATACGGAGCGCCGCTTCCTGGACACCATCGTTGAATCGGCCAAGTCGGCCGGCACACTGGTGGATGATCTGCTGAGCTTCTCGCAGATGGGCCGCTCGACCCTGGGCCGGATGCGCGTGGACATGGCGGCACTGGTGACCGACGTTCGCCGGACGCTGGCATTCGACTACGCCGGTCGGGAGATCGACTGGAAGGTGGGCCCGCTGCCGGTAGTCGAGGCCGACCCGACCATGATGCGCCTGGTCTGGCAGAACCTGCTGTCCAATGCGGTGAAGTTCACCCGCGAACGGCCGCACGCAGTCATCGAGGTGGGCTGCGAACGTGAAGAGACGGAGGACGTCTTCTTCGTGCGCGACAACGGCTGTGGTTTCGACATGCGCTACGTCGACAAGCTGTTCGGCGTGTTCCAGCGCCTGCACCACGTCGAGGAATTTGAAGGCACCGGCATCGGCCTGGCCAATGTGCGCCGCATCGTCGGCCGCCATGGCGGCCGTACCTGGGCCGAAGGCGCGCTGGACAAGGGCGCCACCCTGCATTTCACCCTGCCCCATCAAGACGGAGAACACCCATGAGGGATCTGCGGCCCATCCTTCTGGTTGAAGACAGCCCCAAGGATGCCGAACTGACCATGGCAGCACTGGCCCGCTGCCAGCTGCTCAACGATGTCGTGCACGTGCGTGATGGTGCCGAAGCGCTGGATTACCTGCGCTGCGAGGGCGCCTACGCTGGCGCGCAGCATGGCGGTCCGGTGGTGGTGCTGCTCGACCTGAAACTGCCCAAGGTCAACGGCCTGGAAGTGCTGGAACAGGTCCGCGGCGATGCGGAACTGAGCAGTACGCCGGTTGTCATGCTCACGTCTTCCCGCGAGGAGCCCGACCTGGTGCGCGCCTACCAGCTGGGCGTCAATGCCTTCGTGGTCAAGCCGGTGGATTTCAAGGAATTCTTCGATGCCATCCAGGGCCTCGGCATGTTCTGGGGCATCACCAACCAGCCGCCGCCCCACCGCAGCACTGCCAAGGGTCCACGCGATGCGTGACGCAGCACTGTCCGCGCCCCGCCTGCGCATCCTCATGCTGGAGGACAGTGCGCTGGACGCGGAACTGATCACGTCGCAGCTGCAGCGGGCCGGGCTCGATTTCCAGGTCGAGCGCCTGTGGACCCGCCAGAAGTTCATCGATGCCATCGACACTGGCGCCTTCGACGTCATCCTGGCCGACCACGTCCTGCCCGGTTTCGACGGCGATGCCGCGCTTGAACTCGCGCGCGAGCGCGCACCACAGATTCCTTTCATCTTCGTCTCGGGCACGCTGACCGAAGAGCTGGCCGTGCAGGCACTCACCCGTGGCGCGCGCGACTATGTAGTGAAGCAGCGCCTGCAGCGGCTGCCCGATGCCATCCGCCGGGCGCGCCAGGAAGCCAGCGAGCGCAACCAGCTTGCCCAGGCCGAGGCGGCGTTGGAACAAAGCCAGGCGCAGCTGCAGCAGATCACCGATGCCGTGCCGGCACTGATTTCCCACCTGGATACCGACCACCGCTACCGCTTTGCCAACAAGGCCTTCCTCGACTGGCACGGCGCCGATCTGCACGGCATCCTAGGGCGTACTGCGGCGGAGGTTGGCGGTACCGACGCCTTCGCCGATGCCCTGCCCCACCTGCAGCACGTGCTTGCAGGCGAGCGGGTGCGGTTCGAGGTCACCCTGGCACACCGCAGTGGCGAGTCACGTTTCGTGCAGATGGACTGCGTGCCCGAACGCGCTGCCGATGGCCGCGTGACCGGCTACACCTGCCTCGGCAGCGACGTGTCCACGCTCAAGCGTGCCGAACTGGCGCTGCGCGAGGACAACGAATCACTGGAACGCCAGGTGCAGGCGCGTACGGCCGAACTGCAGGCCAGCAAGCGGCGCCTGCAGGCCATCTTCGAGTCCAGTTTCCAGCACCAGGTGCTGCTGGAAACTACGGGCGCCATCGTCGATGCCAACGTCGCCTCGCTCGCAGCGGTCCTGGCCGAGAAGAGCGACGTGGTGGGCTACGCGTTCTGTGGCTCGCCCTGGTTCGCCGGCACGCCGGAACTCGCGCCCGAGGTCCAGCGCGCCGTGGCCGATGCCGCAGAGGGCAACACCAGCCTGCACGCCATGGAACTGGAGCTGCCCACCGGGCGCCGCAGCTTCGATTTTTCCTTCCGCCCGCTGCAGGGTGCGGACGGCACGGTGACCGCCGTGGTCTCCGAAGCCGTGGAAACCACCGCGCGCATCCACGCCGAGCACGCTCTGCGGCAAGCACAGAAGATCGAGGCGGTCGGCCAGCTGACCGGTGGTATCGCCCACGATTTCAACAACATCCTCACGGTGATTGCCGGCAACGTCGAACACGCGCTGCTGATGAGCCAGCGTGACAGCCAGGGCGGCAACCTCACCGCGCGTGCGCTGGACAACGCGCTGAAGGGTGTCGGCCGCGCGGCCAGCCTCACCCAGCGCCTGCTCGCATTCGCCCGCAAGCAGCCGCTGCACAGCCAGGCGGTCGATCTCAACGATGCCCTGCTGGGCATGCAGGACATGCTGCAGCGCGCATTGGGCGAACTGGTGCAGCTGGACATCCGTACCGCCGACGGTATCTGGTGCGTGGAACTGGACCTCAGCCAGCTGGAAGCTTCGGTGCTGAACCTGGCGGTCAACGCACGCGACGCCATGCCCGGCGGTGGCCGCCTGGTGGTGGAGATCGACAACAGCCATCTGGACCACGACTACGCCGCGCTGTTCCCCGATGCGACGCCGGGCGAATACGTGATGCTGCGTGTGCGCGACAACGGCCATGGCATGTCGCCCGACACCCTGGCCAAGGTCTTTGAACCGTTCTTCACCACCAAGCAGGTGGGCCGCGGCACCGGCCTCGGCCTGTCGATGGTGCACGGCTTCGTCAAGCAGTCCGGCGGGCACGTGCTGATCGATTCAGTGGAAGGCGACGGTACCCGCATCACGATGATGTTCCCGCGCTCTGCCCTGCCGCTGCCCAGCGAGACGACGGCACCGGCGGGCGGGTTCGCCAGCTACGAACCGCGCGAGGAAACGATCCTGGTTGCGGAAGACAATGACGATGTGCGCGCCTATACCGTTGAAGCACTGCGCCAGCTGGGCTACCGGGTGCTGGAAGCACACGATGGGCCCTCCGCGCTGCGCCTGCTGGAACGGCCTGACGCACGCGTCGACCTTCTGTTTTCCGATATCGTGATGCCGGGCATGTCCGGCTGGGAACTGGGCCGCGAAGTCCGCGAACGTTGGCCGCACGTGGCCGTGCTGTTCACTTCCGGCTACCCGCGCGACCACGACGCGGCCGGCGCCAAGGGCCGCCCCGCGCCGCTGCTGTCCAAGCCCTTTACCCGCAGCGATCTGGCGGAGTCAGTGGTCAGCGCACTGAAGGATCACGCGCCAGCCGGTTGATCTGCGCGCACTCGACCACAGCGGGCGGTGCCGGCATCAGGGCCAGGGCGATCATGGCCTGGCCAATGGCGCGGTTGCTGGTGGCCAACGCCGGCAGCAGCCCTTCGGCCACGGCCATCAACGGTCGGGCCACGCAATAGAACGGTTTGAGCAGCGCGTGGCGCGTGCCGGTGCCGGATACCGGACGAACGCCGGCCGGACGCAGCATCACCGCGCGCACCGGCAGCTGCGCCAACGCCTGCTCGGTCTCACCCTTCACCCGCAATGGCATCAGGCCGCTGCGCGGATTGGCGTGTGCGCCGGATATATAGAGGAAGGTGCCTGAGGGATTGGCCGCTGCCCAGGCCTCCGCCACGGCGCGGGTCACCTGCAGGGTCACCTGACGGTACTCGGCTTCGGGCGTCCCCACGGGCGGCGCGCCGGCGCAGTAGAAACAGGCATCCCATCCGGAAAGCGCCGGGCCCAGCGTGGCCGCCTGCAGGAAGTCAGGCAGGACAATCTCATCGACGTTGCCCGGCACGCTGCCCGGCTGCCGCACCAGCGCACCCACGCGGGCCACTGCGCCGGACTGCAGGCACGCCTGCAGCACACCCTGCCCGACCAGGCCGGTGCTGCCGACCACCAGCACCCGCAATGCCTTGCCGTTGTCCATGGGCCTTGCCTCCAGCGTTCTAGAGTTTGACGAAACGCTGGATCTTCCGCGCCAGCCAACCGCTGAACACCAGCGGGGCATCCAGCGCCGACACACAGATGCAGGGCACGCCCGGTGCAGTGACCGGCTGGTGTTCCACATCCTCGTCCAGATCGGCCACATCGCCCGGCGCGAACAGACCCAGCGCATCATTGTAGGCGCCTCGCAGGATCTGGGTCAGTTCGCTGCGTCCATGGCTGTGCATCGGCAGGCACTTGCCCGGCGCGATCCGCAGCATGATCAGCGACGGCATGTCCGCCGCGCGGATGCAATGCACGCCCGGCGCGATCCAGCGCCAGCGCAGCGCCGCCAACGAGGGACCAAAATACGGGTGCAGGGAGGCGGGAAGATGGTCCGCGCTCACTTCGGGGCGATCCACCGGCTGCGGTGCAGGCCGGGCCACGGCAACGGCGGCCACGGCCGGTTCGCTGCGGTCCAGCTCGGCCAGCATGGCGATACGCAGCGCCTCGCTGCGTGCCCCCACGGCCACGGGCTGGGTCTGTTCCATCAGCGCCGCACCGATGGCCTCGGCCTCACCCAGGCGCTGGCGGCACAGGGCGCATTGTTCAAGGTGGGTGCCTGCCACCACGCTCAGCGGCGCCGGCAATGCGCCTGCGGCATAACTCAGCAGGGTCGATTCATGCAGGTGGTGGTGCGGGTTCATGGCGCGCCCCCCACCTTGGACTGCAGCAGGAGGAAGGCCCGGCGCAGGTGCGATTTCACCGTGCCCAGCGGCATTCCCAACGCCTCGGCGATCTCGCCGTGACTCTTTGCCTCGAAATAGGACATGCGCACCAGCCGCGCCTGCACGGCCGGCAGTTCATTGATGCGCTGGCGCAGGCGCGCTTGGTCGGCATACTGCTCGGCGCTGCTGTACGCGGGGGCATCGCTGCGCGCAGCCTGTTCCACGGCGGCCTGAACCTGCATCCAGCTGCGCTCATGGCGCACCCGGTCGATCTGCAGGTTGCGCGCGATGCGGTACAGCCAGGTGCTCAGTGCGCCCTGCGCCGCATCGTAGTCGGCCGCGCGCAGCCACAGGCGCAGCAGGCATTCCTGGGCAAGTTCCTCGGCCACCGCATCCGGCGCCCCCAGGCCGCGCAGGTAAACGCACAGGCGCGGCATGAAATGATCGTAGATGCGCATGAAACAGGTGCGGTCACGCAGGCGTGCCACACCGTCCATGTCACCGGTCCAGTTCGTCGGCTCGTTGCTCGGCTGCTGGGAACTGGACACGATGCGCGCGGAGTCGAAGTCAAAGGGAGGGCTGGCGGCGTCAGGGTACATCCGGGCGGCGATCAGGCAGGTGAAGGGGGTCTGTGTGCTGTACGCAGGAGGAGCCCATTTGGATGCAGTGCCGGATGCAGCCCGCCAGCGTGCATCCAGACCGGCCTGTGGCGCGTATCTCCTGCAGGCCCACCCGCCAGGATCGCCATGCACACCGCCGCGCTGCTGCTTTCCCTTTCCACCGTGGCCAGCACCACGCCGTTGCTGCGCAGCGAGGGCGTGGCCAGCCTGGCCGATGGCAGCCCGGCCTACCGCGAGGTGCACTGGCGGCGCGGCGCGCCCGAAGGGGCGCAGCACTGGGTGCAGTACCTGTGCCCGGACGGCCGCCCGTTCGCACGCAAGACACTGCCCGCCACCGGGCAGCCGCTGGCGCGCGGCTACCAGCTGCAGGATGCACGCAGTGGCCAGACCGTCCACGTGGCAGTGGCCGCCGGGCAGGTCAGCATTGACTGGAAGGAAGCCGCAGCGGACGCAGCGCGCCGTACCCGATTGCCACTTCCCGCCGATGCGGTGATCGACACGGGCTTCGACGCGGCGGTGCGGGCGCATTGGCCGGCCCTGATGCAGGGCAGCGAGGTCCGCCTGCCCTTTCTGGTGCCGGGCCGGCAGCGCTTCTACCCGGTCACGGTACGCCGCACGGCCGCACGCGACTGGCGGGGCATTCCGGCCCAGGTCATCGAGGTACGGCTGGCCACCTGGTACGGCGCCGTCGCGCCGCGGCTGTCGCTGGTCTATGCCGACGATGACCGCCGGCTGCTGGAATTCCGCGGCACCAGCAACCTGCGCGATGCCCGCGGTGCGTATCCGGTCGTCGTCGTCCGTTTCGCAGCACCTGCAACCGCGCAGCCGATGGCGAAGTGGCAACAGGCATGGGCGCAGCCACTGGTCCCCCAATGCAGCGTGAGCGGCGGGTGAAGCCGGATGGAATGCGACGTCGTTGCATCCAATCCACACGCTGTCGCGTAGAGGTAGTCAGACACGCCTTCGAGAAGCCGCCCATGTCCGCAGCTGCGCCCCTCCCACGCCGACGTGAGCGCCTGCTGCGTACCCTGCGTCGCTGGTTCGATACCGAAGCCGCTGCCGCGCAGAGCGATCCTGTCGAGCGCGGCCGTATCGACTGGCTGCGCGCCGTGCCCTTCGTGCTGCTGCACCTGGCCTGCCTGGGCGTGATCTGGGTAGGCGTATCCTGGACCGCCGTACTGGTGGCGCTGGCCCTGTATGCCGTACGCATGTTCGCCATCACCCGGTTCTACCACCGTTATTTTTCCCATCGCACGTTCCAGGCCTCACGGCCGGTGCAGTTCGTCTTCGCGGTGATCGGTGCCGCCAGCGTGCAGCGTGGCCCGCTGTGGTGGGCAGCCCATCATCGCCACCACCATCGCCACGCCGACCAGCCGCAGGATCCGCATTCGCCGAACGAAGGCGGGTTCTGGCGCAGCCACATGGGCTGGTTCCTCACCCGCGAAGCTTTCGCCACCGATCTGGCGCGCGTGCCCGATCTGGCCCGCTACCGCGAACTGCGCTGGCTGGACCGGTTCGATGTTGCCGTGCCCGTGCTGTTGGCCGCCGCCCTGTACGCCCTCGGCGCCGTGCTGGAACGCGTGGCGCCCGGCCTGCAGACCTCGGGCCCGCAGCTGCTGGTGTGGGGCTTCTTCATCTCCACCGTCGTGTTGTTCCATGCCACGGTCACCATAAATTCGCTGGCCCATCGCTTCGGCAGCCGCCGCTTCGACACCCGCGATGACAGCCGCAACAACCTGTGGCTGGCCCTGCTGACCTTCGGCGAAGGCTGGCACAACAACCATCATTTCTTTCCCGGCACGGTCCGGCAGGGCTTCCGCTGGTGGGAGGTGGACCTGACCTGGTACGGGCTGCGCCTGCTGGCCGCGATGGGGCTGGTGCACGGACTCAAGCCGATACCGGACTGGGTGCTGGCAAAAGCAAAGGCGAAGGACTGAGCATGCGCATCGCGGTCATCGGTTCGGGCATTGCGGGGCTGGCCAGCGCGTACTGGCTGGATGGCGAGCACGAAGTCACTCTGTATGAGGCCAACGATTATCTGGGCGGCCATACCCACACCCATCAGGTCGAGGTGGGAGGACGTCAGCTGGCCGTGGATACCGGCTTCATCGTGTTCAACCCGCAGCACTACCCGCTGCTCAGCGCGCTGTTCGACGAACTGGGCGTGGCCTCGCAACCGACCACGATGAGCTTCTCGATGCACAGCGACCACAGCGGCGTGGAGTACAACGCGACCTCGCTGGATGGGCTGTTCTGCCAGCGCCGCAACCTGCTGTCGCCGCGCTTCTGGGGCATGCTGGCCGACCTGCGGCGTTTCTACCGCGATGCCCCGCGGTTGCTGGCCGAGGCGGAAGGCCCGACACTGGGCCAGTACCTGCGGCAGCAGCGCTTCGGTGAGGCGTTCGTGGAGGAGCATCTGCTGCCGATGGCCTCGGCCCTGTGGTCGTCGCCGACCGCCACGGTGCTCGACTTCCCGGCACGCTACCTCGTGCAGTTCATGGCCAACCACCAGATGCTGCAGATGACCGGCCGCCCGCCCTGGCGCGTGGTCAAGGGCGGTTCGGCCCGGTACGTGGATGCGCTGCGCCGCCGCTGGCGCGTGCACGAACGGCTGGAGTGCCCCGTGCAGGCGGTCGAACGCATGCCATGGGGCGCGCGCGTGCACAGCGCAGCCGGCATCGAGGGCTTCGATGAGGTGATCCTGGCCTGCCACAGTGACCAGGCGCTGGCGCTGCTGGCCGATGCCGACCCGGTGGAACATGCCGTGCTGGGCGCCATCCGTTACCAGCCCAACGAGGCGGTGCTGCACACCGATGCCTCGCTGCTGCCGCGCAACCGCAAGGCCTGGGCCGCCTGGAATGCACATGTGCCGGCGGACCCGGGCGCCGCCTGCACGGTGAGCTACTGCATGAACCTGCTGCAGGGCCTGCCCGGTGACACCCCGCTGGTGGTGACCCTCAACCGCAGCGATGCCATCGATCCGTCCAAGGTGCTGCGCCGCCTGCACTATGCCCATCCCGTGCACGACCATGCTGCCGTGCGTGCGCAGCGGCGCTGGGGCGAAATCCAAGGGCATCGCCACACCTGGTTCGCCGGCGCCTACTGGGGCTGGGGCTTCCACGAAGATGGCATCGCCAGCGCTCGACGCATGGTCGACGCCCTGCGGGCCCGCACCGGCATCGCCTCACCCATGCGCCCCACCGAGATCGTGGCATGACGGCCAGCGCGCTCTATTTCGGCCATGTGCAGCACCGGCGGCACCATCCGCATGCGCACGCGTTCCGCTACCCGGTGGCGCAGCTGCTGCTCGACCTCGACGAACTGGACCAGGTGTTTGCCGGCCGCTGGCTGTGGTCGGTCAATCGCCGCAACCTGGCCGAGTTCCGCCGCAGCGATTACCTGGGCGCGCCCGAGGTACCGCTGGCCGACGCCGTACGCGACCATGCGGCCAGCGTACTCGGCCGACGCCCGGCCGGCCCCGTCCGCCTGCTGACTCACCTGCGCTTTGGCGGCCACGTCTTCAATCCGGTCAGCTTCTACTACTGCTACCGCGAAGACGGCAGCACGCTGGACTGCATCGTCGCCGACATCACCAACACCCCCTGGAAGGAACGGCATGCCTATGTGCTGCCGGTCGCGCAGGCACAGCACGGTGGCGGCAGCCTGCGCTGGCAGTTCGACAAATGCTTCCACGTGTCCCCCTTCATGCCGATGGACTGCCGCTACGACTGGCGCTTCAACGCCCCCGGTGATGCGCTGCGCGTGCACATGGAGGTCTGGCGCGACGGCGTTCGCCAGTTCGATGCCACCCAGACCATGCAGCGCCGCCCGCTGGACGGCCGCGGCCTGGCCCGGGTGCTGCTGGCGTACCCCTTGATGACCGTGCAGGTGGTGGCGGCCATCCACTGGCAGGCCCTGCGCCTGTGGCTGAAGCGCAACCCCGTGCACGACCACCCTTCCCTTGCCGAGAAACCGCGATGAACAACCTGACGCCTTCGGTGGCCCTGCCCCGCGCCGGCACACTGGATGCCTTCCTGCGCCGCCGCCTGCTGGCCCAGCTGGCCCCGCTGCACGATGCCCAGCTGCGCGTACGCGATGCCTTCGGCGACGTGCTGCTGGGCGATGGCAAGGGCCCGCTGCAGGCGACGGTGACCATCGACGACCCCGCGTTCTACCGCAAGGTGGCCGCACAAGGCAGCGTCGGTGCCGGCGAAAGCTACATCCACGGGGAGTGGCGCTGCGATGATCTGGTGGCGCTGGTGCGCCTGCTGGTGCGCAACCGCGATCTGCTGGACGGCATGGAGCGCGGCCCCGCGCGTGCCGCCGGCTGGCTGCTGCGTGGCTGGAACCGGCTGCGCCGCAACAGCCGCGAGGGCAGCCGCCGCAACATCGCCGCCCACTATGACCTGGGCAACGATTTCTTCGCCCTGTTCCTGTCGCCGGACCTGATGTATTCCTCGGCCCTGTTCGCCCGGCCCGACGAACCGCTGGAACAGGCCTCCACCCGCAAGCTGGACCGCATCTGCCAGCGGCTGCGCCTGCAGCCGGGTGATCGCGTGGTGGAGATCGGCACCGGCTGGGGCGGCTTCGCGCTGCATGCCGCACGCCATCATGGCTGCCACGTCACCACCACCACCATTTCCGCCGAACAGCATGCGCTGGCCGTGCAACGTGTGCAGGACGCCGGGCTGCAGGACCGGGTGACCGTGCTGATGCAGGATTACCGTGATCTGCAGGGGCAGTTCGACAAGCTGGTCTCCATCGAGATGATCGAGGCCATTGGTGCGGAATACCTCGACACCTACATGGGCACCCTGCAGCGGCTGCTGAAACCGGATGGCCTGGCCCTGCTGCAGGCCATCACCATCGAGGACCACCGCTACGAACAGGCGCGGCGCAGCGTGGACTACATCAAGCGCTTCGTCTTCCCCGGCAGCTTCATTCCCTCCATCAACGCCATCATGGCGGCCAAGACCCGGGCCAGCGATCTGCAGCTGGTGGCGCAGGAGGACTTCGGCCTATCCTACGCGCTCACCCTGCGCGCCTGGCGCCAACGCTTCCTGGCCCAGCAGGCCGCCGTGCAGGCGCAGGGCTTCGATGCGCGCTTCTGCCGGCTGTGGGACTTCTATCTGGCCTATTGCGAGGGCGGTTTCCTCGAGCGCTCCATCGGTGTCTCGCACCTGCTGCTGGCCCGGCCCGGTTACCTCCCTCCTTTTGCCACCGGCACCGAGGCCTGACATGGCGCGCACCTGGGGCAACCTGCTCGGCAACCAAGTGGTGTGGCTGTGCGCTGTGGCTGGTGCGGGGCGCGGCTGGCAATGGCCGGCCCTGCTGGCGGCGGCGCTGTACATCGCCAGCCAACTGCTGACCAGCCCGGTGCCCAGGGTCGACCTGCGACTGCTGCTGCTCGCCCTGGCCTGCGCCTGGCTGGTGGATGGTGTCGCGGCAGCC
Source organism: Stenotrophomonas sp. ESTM1D_MKCIP4_1 (assembly GCF_003086895.1). NCBI lineage: Bacteria > Pseudomonadati > Pseudomonadota > Gammaproteobacteria > Lysobacterales > Lysobacteraceae > Stenotrophomonas > Stenotrophomonas sp. ESTM1D_MKCIP4_1. The sequence goes on from NZ_CP026004.1 coordinate 2,287,816, forward strand.
AGCGGCATCGTGCGCTATGCCGCCGCGCCGCTGGGGTGGGCACCGCCGCCGTGGATCATGGCCCTGTGGGCATCCTTCGCCATGACGCTGACGGCGTCGATGGCCTTCCTGCAACGGCATCGCCTGCTGCCGGTCGCCTTCGGTCTGCTGCTGGCACCGCTGGCCTATCTGTCGGCGGCACGCGGCTTCCAGGCGGTGCACTTCACCGAACCCATGTGGCAGGGCGTGCTGCTGCTGGGGCTGGGCTGGAGCATCGCCCTGCCCCTGCTGTGCACGCTGGCACGTCGGGGCGCACACACGCATGAGGGCACGCACATGAGGGCACGCACATGAGTCTGCTCGGTTGGGTTCTTCTCTATGCGGTGCTGGTGATGTGCTGGGGCTGGGCCTGGCAGCGCCGCCATCGCAACATCGGCGTGGTGGACGTGCTCTGGGCCAAGGGCGTAGCGGCCGGCGCGCTGCTGCTGGCCTGGCTGGGCGATGGTGCCCCGCAGCCACGCATCGCGCTGGCAGTGCTGGGTGGGCTGTGGGGCAGCCGGCTGGCCCTGCATCTCTGGCACCGCGTGCGCAGCGAAGACGAGGACGGCCGCTACCGCTACCTGCGCGAACACTGGAAGGGCCACCAGGGCAAGATCTTCGGCTTCTTCATGGCCCAGGCCCTGCTGGTGGTGCTGTTCGCGCTGCCGTTCCTGGCCGTGGCGCGCAACCCATCCGGCAACATCAGCTGGATCGCCGCTGCCGTTGCGGTCTGGCTGCTCAGTGTGGGGGGCGAAGCGCTGTCCGACCGCCAGCTCGCGCGCTTCCGCGCCGATCCGTCAAACAAGGGCAGGACCTGCCGCCAGGGGCTGTGGCGCTACTCGCGGCATCCCAACTACTTCTTCGAGTGGCTGCACTGGTTCACCTACGTGCTGCTGGCGGTCGGTTCACCACTGTGGTGGCTGGCATGGTCCGGCCCGGTGCTGATGTACCTGTTCCTGCGCTACCTCAGTGGCGTGCCCTTCACTGAAAAGCAGGCCCTGCGCAGCCGCGGCGAAGACTACCGCGCGTACCAGCGCAGCACCCCGATCTTCTTCCCGTGGTTCCCCCGCACCTCCCCTTCCCAGGACCGCACACCATGAACGCCATCACCACCCCGCACCCGCCCGTCGAGATCGAAGGTGGCCTGACCGGATGGGCCGAACGCGGCTGGATTCCGGATATCGCCCTGCGCGCGGGCATCCGCCGTCTCTGCGCGCAGCGCCTGCAGGAAGAAACCGACGGAGGCCAGTCGGCGCAATCTGTGCGTTTCCAGCGGCGTATTGCCGAACTGGCCGGCAGCCCGCTCGCCCTGCATGTGGATGCCGCCAACCGCCAGCACTACGAAGTGCCGGCCGCCTTCTTCCAGGCCTGCCTGGGCAAGCGGCTGAAGTACAGCAGCTGCTACTACCGCACCGGTCACGAAACCCTGGACCAGGCCGAGGACGCGATGCTGGAGCTGTATGCGCAACGTGCTGGACTGCACGACGGCCAGGACATCCTCGAACTGGGCTGCGGCTGGGGCTCGCTCACCCTTTGGATGGCCGAACGTTTCCCGCATGCGCGCATCACGGCGGTGTCCAATTCGCACAGCCAGCGCGAGCACATCATGGGCCAGTGCCAGGCGCGCGGCCTGCGCAATGTCGAGGTACTCACCCGCGATGTGAACCTGCTGGAGCTGCCGTCGGCCCGTTTCGACCGCTGCGTGTCGGTGGAAATGTTCGAGCATGTGCGCAACTACGCGCAGCTGCTGCAGCGCATCGCCGGCTGGCTGCGTCCCGACGGTGCGCTGTTCGTGCACATCTTCGCCCACCGCACGCTGATGTATCCGTTCGAGACCGAGGGTGACGACAACTGGATGGGGCGGCACTTCTTTACCGGTGGCCTGATGCCGGCGGCCGATACGCTGCTGCACTTCCAGCAGCATCTGCAGCTGGACCAGCGCTGGTTGCTGGACGGCACCCATTACCAGCGCACCGCCAACCACTGGCTGGACAACCAGGACGCGGCACGCGCGCAGTTGATGCCGGTGCTGCAGACGACTTATGGCGAGGCCGCCGCACGCATATGGTGGCAGCGCTGGCGCATGTTCTGGATGGCCTGCGCCGAACTGTTCGGCTATGACGACGGCCAGCAGTGGCTGGTCGCTCACTATCTGTTCCGCCCGCGCTGAAGGAGATACCACCATGCGCTCCCTGCCCCTGCTTTCACTCCTTGCCGTGGCCCTGTTCGGCAGCGGCTGCAGCAGCCAGGACACCCGGCCGCTGCCACGCGCGGCATCGGTGGACGTACCGCGCTTCATGGGCGACTGGTACGTCATTGCCCATATACCTTCCTGGCCGGAGCGCGAAGCCTTCGATGCCGTGGAAAGCTATGCCCTGCAGCCCGACGGGCGCATCCGCACCACCTTCACCTACCGCAATGGCAGCTTCGATGCACCGTTCAAGAGCATGCACCCCATCGGCCGGGTGGAGAAGGAAGGCAACGGCGCCGTCTGGGGCATGCAGTTCGTCTGGCCCATCCAGGCCGAATACATCATCGCCTGGCTGGACAGCGGCTATCAGCAGACGATCGTGGGCCGCAGCAAGCGCGACTATGTCTGGTACATGGCGCGCACGCCGCAGGTGTCCGCGCAGGACTACCAGGCGGCCGTCGACCGCATCGCTGCGATGGGCTACGACACCAGCAAGCTGCGACGGGTGCCGCAATCGGTGCGCTGATCGCCACGGCACGCTGTGCGTCCCCGATGGGGGTGCGGCATAATCCCGCCCCCATCAAGGAGAAATCGTTTTCATGGAGATCGCAGCACCCACTGTTCCGCCCAAGGACTACCTGTTCCTGGCCGTCCTGAGCATCTTCTGTGGCTTCTGGCCATTCGGCATCGTCGCCACCGTGTATGCCAACAAGACCTCGTCGCTGAACGCCGCCGGCCAGACCGGCCCGGCGTCCATCGCCTCGCGCAAGACGCTGCGCTGGATGATCGCCTCGTTCGTGACGCTGCCGGCCCTGCTGGCCGTGCTCATCGGCTACGGCCTGATCAATCGCGCCATGGCGTAAGCGTTCGGGGCGGCCCGGCGTGCACCGCATGAATACGCGCCCGCCGCCCCGGTAGCGGGGCATGGCCCCGCTCCTCTATAGTCAGCCGAGCACGACAGGCATGGTGCCTGTCCGGTTGATTACAGGGAGCAGGTCATGGGTCTGGTACAGGCGGTGAAGGGTGCAGTGGGCGGTGTTCTGGCCGACCAGTGGAAGGACTTCTACACTGTGCCGACGGGCCTGCCGTCGACGGCGGCGCTGTTTGCCGCCGTCCCGCAGGGCACCAATGCCGGCCGGGGTTCCAACACCCACGGCTCGTCCAACATCATCACCAACGGCTCGAAGATCGTGGTGCCCGAAGGCTACGGCCTGCTGCTGTTCCAGGACGGCGCGATCACCGCCTTCGTGGCCGAACCGGGTGGCTACGAGTGGCGTTCGGACGATCTGAACTCGCAGTCGATCTTTGCCGGCGACGGCCTGGTCAGCACCTTCATCAAGCAGAGCTGGGAACGCTTCAAGTTCGGCGGCCAGCCGGGCGCGCAGCAGGCCGCGTTCTTCGTCTCGCTGAAGGAACTGCCGGACAACCGCTTCGGTACCCAGTCGGAAATCTACTGGGACGACGGCTTCCTCAATACCCAAGTCGGCGCGGTGACGCGTGGCTCGTACACCTTGAAGATCGTCGACCCGATCCTGTTCGTGAAGAACTTCGTGCCGGCCAGCTACCTGCAGCCGGGCCAGGTGTTCGACTTCACCGACCTCGACAATGCCGCTGCCACGCAGCTGTTCAACGAAGTGGTGGGTTCGCTGGCACCGGCCTTCAGCCTGTATACCAACGACCCGGCCAAGGGCAACCGCATCACCAAGCTGCAGCAGGATTCGATCGGCTTCGCGCAGAGCCTGTCGGCGGCGGTCGAGCAGGCCTACCAGTGGCAGTCCGACCGTGGCTTGGCCATCGTCAAGACCGCCATCGTTTCCATTGAATATGACGCCAACACCCGCGAGCTGCTTAAGACCGTGCAGCGCGCCGATGCGCTGTCCGGTTCGCGTGGCAATTCCAACCTGCAGGCCAGCGTGGCCCAGGGCATCCAGTCGGCCGGCGAGAACGGAGGCGCGGCGGGCCTGGTCGGCGTGGGCATGGCCTCGGGCATGTTCGGCACGGGCAACCTGCAGCAGCCGACTGCGCCGGCCGCCGATGATCCGGTGGCCAAGCTGAAGAAGGCCAAGGAAATGCTGGATCTGGGCCTGATTACCCAGAGCGATTACGACGCATTGAAGGCCAAGGCGCTGGGGCTGTAAGACGCAGGACGCGCAGACACCATGTCAGACCCCAGAAACGGCCCTCCGCCGCTGCCCCAGCCGACGCCCGCTTCGCCCCCGCCCGTGCCGGCGGCGAAGCTGGACGGCCCGGGCTCGCCGCAGGATGTCCCGCCCCTGCCCGGCAGCTTCCCGCTGGATACCAGCACGCTGCCGCAGGCCATCCGCGATGAAGTGGAAGCGCCCGACCCGTTGGCCATCGACACTTCGGCCACGGAACTCAAGGACGGCCTGAACCGCTGCCCGAAGTGCGGCGCCACCGACATCCGGCCCAAGCTCGGCACCGACATCCTGGTCTGCCTGTACTGCCGTCACGAATGGCATGGCGCGCGGGTGGAAGAGGAATTCGGGCTGGGCGATGCGCTGGACCAGCTGCATGGCACGATCATCGCTTCCGGCGCGCGCGACATCGATGCCGACACCTCGGCACTGATGACCTTCAAGTGCACCGGGTGTGGCGCCGAAGTCACCGTGAACACCGAAAGCACGATGACCGCACGCTGCCACTGGTGCCGGCATGTGTTTGGCGTGAACGAGCAGATCAGCAATGGCGCGGTGCCCGATGCGGTGCTGCCCTTCCATATCCGCAAGGACGATGCGGTGGCACGCATCCGCCAGTTCGTGGACAAGCGGCGGATGTTCGCGCTGAAGGCGTTCAAGGACCAGTTCACCCCGGAAAATGTGGTGGGTGTGTATCTGCCGTACATGATCGTGGACAGCAATGTCAGCGCGGCCGTGGCCGGCAAGGGCGAGATCCAGACCCGCCAATACACGGTAGGCAGCGAAAAGAACAAGCGCACCGTGTATGACGCTGACATCTACGCGATCGACCGCCAGGTCGACTTCACCGTTGACGACCTGCCGCTGGAATCCTCGGCCGAACGCGGCAACCTCGACGTCCGCGCCAACACCAACAACATCATCAACACCATCCAGCCGTTCGACACCAAGAACGCAGTGAAGTGGAACGCATCGTACCTGGCCGGCTTCACCTCCGAGAAGCGCAACCTGGATGTGGAAAAGCTGCGCCCACGGCTGGAGGACCAGTTGCTGTCCATCGCGCGTTCACAGGTGGAGGCTTCGGTACGTGGCTACAACCGCGGCGTGCGCTGGGAACAGGAACAGCTGGAGGTGCATGGCACCCGCTGGGTGTCGATGTACCTGCCGGTATGGCTGTATTCCTACCACCAGCCCGGCGCCAACGGCGGCATGCTGCACTACATCGCGGTGAACGGCCGTACCGGCGAAACCATGGGCAGCGTGCCCGTGCAGCAATGGAAGATGCTGCTGGCGGCGCTGGCCACCGGCACCGTCATCGAAGCCCTCGCAATTGCCTTCCTGGTGGCGACAACATGAGTGACGACAGTGGTCTCTGGTTGTTGGCGGCCGGCCCGGCCGGCGCTACGGCGCTGTACTGGGCGTTGTACCGCTATTACCGCAACACCGACAAATCGCATTCCTTCGAGCACGAGACCGAGGTCAAGGCGAAACCGGTCACCGGCTCCAACAAGAAGGTGGGCCAGGTGCGTGGCACCGAAGCCACGCGGATCGACGGTGACAATGTCTACGACTATCGACGGCGCGTGGCACGGGTGAAGCCCGACGACAACTGAAGCGGCACCACGCGGCCGTGACGCGGTCGTGATCTAGACTGGCGGCCCTGAATCTGCCTGCCCCTGACCGGGGCAGGCAGTGGCCCGCCGTTCGAGATCGTCCGTGAACCAGCCTCCTGCTTCCCCGCCGCACGAAACCCATGCCACCGACAGCGTGAACATGGCGCTGGCGGCCGGCGCCATCGTCGGCACCTGGTTCTGGGATGTTCCCAACGACCACCTGACCGTTGACGAAGCGCTGGCCCGCGCGTTCGGCCTCGACCCTGCCCTGGCGCATCGCCGGCTGCAGCTGCACGACGTGCTGGGCGCGGTGCATCCGGACGATCTGCCCGGCCTTGTGGCCGCCATCGAGCACGCGGTGCAGCACGGCGGTCGCTTCGCGCACCAGTACCGCACACAGGATGCCGAGGGCGGCTATCACTGGCTGGAAAGCATCGGCCGCGTCGATCTGGATGAGCACGGCCGGGCCACCGGCTTTCCCGGGGTCCTGATCGACATCAGCGAACGACTGCGGGTGCAGGCCGAGCGCGACGAAGCCCAGGCCCTGCTGCGGTCGTTCGTGGAAGCCGCGCCGGGCGTCATGTACGCCAAGGACCGCCAGGGCCGCCTGCTGATCGGCAACAACGGCGCCACCGAACTGATCGGCCGGCCGCCCTCCGAGTACGTCGGGCGCACCGATGCCGAGCTGCTGGGCGATGCGGCGCAGGCCGCGGCGGTCATGGCCACCGATGAGCGCATCATGGCCAGCGGCCGCAGCGAACAGCTCGAAGAGGAAATCAATTTCGCCGATGGACGCCGCGCCTGGTGGCTGTCGACCAAGGCGCCGCTGCGCAACGGTGAGGGCGAAGTGATCGGCCTGGTCGGCACCTCGCTGGACATCACCGACCGCAAGTCCGCCGAGGCCGAGCGCCTCGATATCGAGGAGCGCTACCGGCTGGCCGCGCAGGCCACCAATGATGCCGTGTGGGACTGGCGCATGGCCGACGGCCACGTGGTCTGGAACGAGGCGCTGTCCAGCCTGTTCGACCACAACCTGATGGAAACCAGCGCGCAGTGGTGGCTGGACCATATCCATCCCGAGGACCGTGACCGCATCGACCACAACATCCACGGCGTCATCGAAAGTGATGGCACCACGTGGACTGGCGAGTACCGCTTCCGCCGCGCCGATGGCAGTTATGCCGCCGTGCTCGACCGTGGCGCAGTGCTGCGTGATGCCGACGGGCGCCCGTTGCGCATGATCGGCGCCATGCTCGACCTGTCCGGGCGCAAGGCGGCCGAAGCCGCGTTGGCCGAGGGCGAGGAGCGCCTGCGCCTGGCCACCGAGGCCGGCGAACTCGGGCTCTGGGATCTGGATCTGGTGCAGAACATCCTGCTCTGGCCACCGCGCACCAAGGCGATGTTCGGCATCTCATCCGATGCGGACGTGACGATCGAGGATTTCCGCGCGGGCCTGCACCCGGATGACCGCGCGGCGACCCTTGCCGCGCTCGACGCATCGGCCGATCCGCAGCGGCGCGCCAACTACGATGTGGAATACCGCACCGTCGGCAAGGAAGACGGCATCGTGCGCTGGGTGGCGGCCAAGGGTCGCGGCATTTTCGAGGCGGGCCGCTGCGTACGCATGCTGGGCGTGGCCATCGACATCACCGCGCGCAAGGCCGCCGATGCGCGCCTGCACGAGCTGAACGAACAGCTGGAGGCGCGGGTACGCGCCGAAGTGGCCGAGCGCATGCGCGTTGAGGACGTGCTGCGGCAGAGCCGCAAGATGGAAGCGGTCGGCCAGCTCAGCGGTGGCATTGCTCACGATTTCAACAACATGCTGGCCACGGTGATCGGCCCGCTGGACCTGCTGGCCCTGCGCATCGGCGACAGCGATGCACGCGCGGTGCGCTACATCGAAATGGCCCTGGACGGCGCCCAGCGTGCCGCCCAGCTGACCCAGCGGCTGCTGGCCTTCTCGCGCCAGCAACCGCTGCAGCCGGTTGCGCTGGATGTGAACCACCTGGTGGCCGGCATGACCGACCTGCTGGTGCACTCACTCGGCAGCAGCGTCATCCTGGAAACCGTGCTTGGCGGTGGCAAGTGGTGGACCCACGCCGATGCCAACCAGCTGGAGAACGTCATCCTCAACCTGGCCGTGAACGCGCGTGATGCGATGCCCGGCGGCGGCCGCCTGACCCTGCAGACCAGCAACCGCAAGATCGACCTGGCCGATGTGGCCGAGCACGGCGGCATTCCGGCCGGCGACTACGTACGCATCGCGGTCACCGACACCGGCAGCGGCATGCCGGCCGAGGTGGTGGCACGCGCGTTCGATCCGTTCTTCACCACCAAGCCGGTCGGCCAGGGCACCGGCCTGGGCCTGTCGCAGGTCTATGGCTTCGTGCAGCAGTCCAATGGCCACGTCCGCCTGCTGTCCACCCCCGGCGCCGGCACCACGGTGCTGGTCTACCTGCCGAGGCTGTTGGCCGAGGTGGATGCGCTGCCCATGCCCGCCACCGACGCGGCGCCGCTGTCGGGTGGTGGCGCCGAACAGATCCTGGTGGTTGATGATGATGCGGCGGTGCGTGCCTTTTCGGTGGACGCCCTGTCCGAACTGGGCTACCAGGTACTGTCGGCCGACGGCGCTGCCAGCGCCCTGCTCCTGCTGCAGGCCCATCCCGGCATCGCCCTGCTGTTCACCGACGTAGTGATGCCGGGAGTCAACGGCCGGCAGCTGGCGGACCAGGCGCTGGCACGGCACCCGCACCTGAAGGTGCTGTTCGCCACCGGCAACAGCCGCAATGCGCTGGTGGACGACGGGGTGCTGGATGCGCACGTACAGTTGATCGGCAAGCCCTTCACCATCGGTGAACTGGCTACACGCGTGCGCGCGGTGCTGTCGGCGGAGCACTGAGTCTCAGCGCGGCAGCTCGGGCAGCATGGCCACCGCGCCCCGGATCAGCGCCAGCATGCCCAGCTCGAATTCAGCCGTCGCTGCCGCTGCGTCATACTGGCCGTGTGTATCGCCAGGCAGGGTCCTGGCCTGGGCCTGGCGCAGTTTTCCGGCCACACCAGCGTGGCCGCCGGGGTGCTGGTGGTGGCCATGGCCCTGCACCTGCGCCCGCGCAGCTGACCTTTAGCGCAGCGCCGGGCCATGTGCGGTGGTTGGGGCGACCCGCCGTCGTCCATCCTCACATCGACCCGGCCTGCCCGGCACTATCCTCTGCCCTGCAGGGCCTTGCCTCCCTGCATGCGCCAAGGCGGCTGCAATGCTGCCCCAACGAGGATTCAACGATGGCCACGCGCTTTCCGTATCCAAGGCTGCTGGCACTGTGCGGCCTTGCCATGCCTGTCATTGCCGGGGCGCAGGATGCTGCTTCCGGCGTTGTCCAGGCCAGCACCACGCACTCGTCCAGCACGTCCAGCACCAGCGAAACCGTTCGCTCGACCACGGCCAGCGACCCACCGCAATCCGCTGTCGGCAGCGGCAACGCGATCACGACCGAAACCACAACCACAGGCAACTCGCGTTCGAGCTCGCGCAGCGACAACAGCAGCGTCGAACTGGATATCGGCTACCACAGGGAGGATGACGATGACCTGGACGGTGATCGCCGCCACGGCCGCATGCCGTCGCGCGAAGACTATCTGTTTGGTGACTGGACGCTGGGCCAGGAAAACGGCAGCAGCTGCACCATCACCCTGAAGGACAGCCCGTGGTTCGGCGGCTACGGCGCGTGGGTGCCGGCCGGCTGTCCCGACGGCTTCTTCGCGGTCAACCGCTGGCTGCTGTCAGGCAACCAGCTGCTGCTGACCGATACCAACAACCAGGTCATCGGGCGCTTCCGTTCCAGCGGTGGCGGACGCTGGTCCGGCCACCGCGAATCGGACGGCGCCCGCCTCTACCTTAACCCCGCGCGGCGCTGACCCTGCTGTACACGCGGCACGGACGCCGCGCACCGCACCATGGGCCGTCCGTTCCCTTCGCAACCTGACATGGCCGCTCCCACAGGCTCGCGCCTGGTCGTCTACGCCGCACTGCTCGGCAATCTCGCCATTGCCATCGCCAAGTTCATTGCCGCCGGTATTTCCGGCAGTTCGGCCATGCTCAGCGAAGGCGTGCATTCGCTGGTCGACACGCTCAACGAGATCCTCCTGCTGTACGGTCTGCACCGCGCGGAGAAATCGCCCGACACGCTGCACCCCTTCGGCTATGGGCGCGAGCTGTACTTCTGGAGCTTCATCGTCGCCCTGCTGGTGTTTGCCGCGGGTGCGGGCGTATCGGCCTACGAAGGCATCCAGCATATCCGCCACCCGGAGCCGGCCACGCACCACGTGCTGAGCTACACGGTGCTGGGGGTCTCGCTGCTGTTCGAGGGCACCTCGTGGTACATCGCGCTGCGCGAGTTCCGCCGCAGCAAGGGGCGCATGGGCTATTTCGAGGCGTTCAGGCGCAGCAAGGATCCCTCCACCTTCACCGTCCTGCTGGAAGACAGCGCCGGGCTGCTGGGCCTGGGGTTTGCCCTCGCCGGCCTGCTGGCGGCGCAGTTGCTGGACATGCCGATGCTCGACGGCGTCGCATCGCTGTGCATCGCCGCCGTCCTCGCCGTCACCGCGTTCCTGCTGGCACGCGAAACCAAGGGGCTGCTGGTGGGAGAGCCGGCACATCCTGCGGTGGCCCAGCGGATCATGGCGGTGGCGGAAACCGATCCCGACCTGCTGCGTGCCAATGGCGTGACCACCATGCAGATGGGGCCGGAACAGGTCGTGGCCATGCTCAGCGCCGAATTCGAGGATGATCGGCGCACACCACAGATCGAAGCCTGCATCACCCGTATCGAGACGGCGGTCAAGGACGAATTTCCCGAACTGGTGGCACTGTTCGTCAAACCGCAGACTCCGGAAGTGTTCGCCGCTCGGCTGGCAGCGCTGAGAAGAACCACCTGACACCCGCGCCGACCAGACTCACGCGGGCGTCACCCGAAAACGCGGAATGCTAACACCCCCCTCTTTAGCGTGGGGCCTGCCCCGCTCTTCCCGACTGAAGCCCGCGCGCCAGCCATGGATGAAGCTTTCCGACTCTGCGAAATCAACCGACTGGGCGTGCTCGACACGCCTTCCGAACCGGTCTTCGATGCCATCGTCGCCGCCGCCCAAGCTGCCACAGGCATGCCGATGGGGCTGATCTCCATCGTTGACCAGCATCGGCAGTGGTTCAAGTCCAACATCGGCCTGCCCGGCACCACGGAAACCCCCCGCGACATTTCCTTCTGCACCCACGCCATCCAACGCGATGCGCTGATGGAAATCCCCGATGCGCACCAGGACCCGCTGTTCGCCACCAACCCGCTGGTCACCGGTGGCCCCCGCATCCGCCACTACGCCGGCATCCCCTTGGGCACGGCGCACGGCGCCCGCATCGGCACGCTTTGCCTGCTCGATACGCTGCCTGGCGTGCTCTCGCCCTCACAGCGCGAGCTGATGGTGCATCTTGGCCGGGTCACCACGCAGGTACTGGAACAGCGCGCCGCGCTGCTGCAGAAAGTCGAGCAGGCGCAGCATCTGCACGATGATCTCAAGCGTAGCGAGGATTTTCTCGAACGCACCAATACCGCTGCCAGGGTGGGCGGCTGGGAACTGGACCTGACCAGCAACGAGGTGCGCTGGACCCGCGAAACCAAGCAGATCCACGGCGTCCGTTCCAGCTACCAGCCGACACTGGACAGTGCCCTGTCTTTCTACCGCCAGGACAGCCGCGCCATCATCCAGGCCTCGGTGCAGCGCTGCATCGAGATGGGCACACCGTGGGAGGTGCAGCTGCCGATGACCACCGCCGACGGACGCGCGATCTGGACCCGCGTGGTCGGCAGCCGGCAGCAGATCGAGGGGCGGCCACGCCTGGTCGGGGCCATCCAGGACATCACCGAAGAACGCGCCGTACTGGACGCGCTGGAAGCCAGCGAAGTGCGCTACCGGCGCCTGTTCCACTACAGCCTGGGCCTGATCTGCACGCATACCCTTGATGGCACCCTCACCTCGGTGAACCCGGCGGCGGTGCAGTCGCTGGGCTTTCCTGAAAGCCAGATGGTGGGCCGCAGCCTGTGCGACCTGATGCCGCCGGAGAAGCGCGATGCCTTCAAGGCCTATCTGGCACGCATCGCGACCAACCACACCGATGCCGGCGTCATTGAACTGATGGCGGCCGACGGCAGCCGGCGCTACTGGGCGTACAACAACGTGCTGGACAGCGAAGCCCACCCGCCGTTCGTGCTGGGCCACGCGCAGGACGTCACCGCGCTGCGCCAGCAGGAAGAGCGCCTGCGTGAACTGTCCCTGCGCGACCCGCTGACGCTGTGCCACAACCGCCGCTTCCTGCATCGGCTGGAACAGCTGGAAACCGAATCCTGGGCCTGCGTGGTGTTCGATCTGGACCACTTCAAACAGGTCAATGACACCCAGGGCCATCGCCGCGGCGACGCCATCCTGGTCGAGTTTGCCTCATTCTTACGTTCCCCCCTGGGCGCGGGCGAGAACGAAATCAGGTTGGGCGGGGACGAGTTCATGGTCGTGCTGGTGCAGCCCGCACCGGAGCGCCTGCAGGCGCTGCTGGACTGGTACGGATCCAACGCCGGGCTGGCCCCCATCGCGTTTTCCATGGGGGCAGCCACGCACGCACGCGGCGAGGCCGTGGCCGACACCATCCACCGGGCCGACAATGGCCTCTACAGCACCCGCGAGCGGGTCCGCCGGGGCAACCGCGATGCCGGCGCGGGGGCGCCTGATACGACCGCGTCCACACCGGATTGAGCCGTCCATCACGCCACGCATCCCGCGCTGCGGGCACTCTGTCACCAGGCTTCACGGAGATACCCCCATGCCCAATACCGGTCGATTCTTCGTACTGGCCCTCGACGCCGACAGGGATCCGGCAGGCGCCATTGTCGATGTCCGTTCAATGGCCCTGCGCTGCGAGGCCTGTGGCGAGGTCACCCGTTCCGAGGGTGCTCAGATCGCCCGCTTGAATGGCGGCACCATCCTGTCCTGCGCCCAGTGCGGCGCCACCCAGGCGGTGGCCAATGCGCGGCTGCAGGAGTGCGATCACGTAATGGCCACTGCCGCACCGGTCAGCGCGGGTCGCATGCCATTGCCCGGACGCAGGCGCAGCTGACCGTCGCCGCGTCGTTCAGGGCGCGTCGCTGGGCCCGAACAGGAACGCGCTCATACGCTGCAGCTCATCCTCCAGCGCAGTGCGGAAGGCGACCTCGCGCGGTGGTTTGCCTTTGGCATAGCCAACGTCCGTCTGCAGGCTGCCATTGCGCGCACTGATGTTGGCCCAGCCGATCACCTGGTCGCGCCACAGCAAGGGCAGCGCGTAGTAGCCGAACTGGCGCTTCGCCGCAGGGGTATAAGCCTCGAACTTGTACACCCAGCCCCACAGCCGCTCAAAGCGTCGGCGGTCCCAGACCACCGGATCAAACGGGGCCAGCAACCGCACGCGTTCCTGCGACAGGAAGCGCCGCGAACGCGGGTTCTCTTCTACCGGCCAGTACCAGGTCATGCCATCCACCGTGGCGCTGGCCAGCGTGTTCCGTGCATCACGCAGCGCCTGCTGCAGCGGCACGGCCAGATGCGGGGCGCCATAGCCCAGCAGGCGCACCAGGTAGGTCAGGCTGGCAGCGGGCAGTGGCGCGTAGGTACCCACCACCAGATCAATCAGGGCCGAGGCGCGTTGTGCCTGCGCCGCCGTGCCCGTTTCGGCTTCGGCATGGGCCGCCACACTGTAGATGCGGGTACCGCTGTCGCGCCGCTGCACGCGCAGCATGCCGCGGTAATGCATGCCGTCGAGCAGGTGTGTGCTGGCATTGCTGGTGCCGCCCCAGTAGTTGGTCACCCGGCCATGAGCGAAGGCCTGGTCCACCTCGCGCGGATGCACGCTGCCGCGCGCCTGCACGAATTGCAGTACCTCGCTGGCCTTGCGCACGGTGGTGGTATCCCACACCCGGGATGACACCCGCGGATGCATCAGTGCCAGATGCTCGCGCGGCAGGAAGCCGTAGTTCACCAGGCAGTCCTCTTCCACCGGCAGCCGCGCATAGCGCCGTTCCAGATCACCGGCCTGGTAGCCCTTCACCCGGTGCCGCAGGATCAGGTCCTGCGCACGGGCCGGCGCCCGGATAGGGTCGGCCTGCACGAACCCTAGCCGACGAATCGCCGCCAGCAGGGTGGTCGGGGTGAACAGCGTGCGCGCCACCGCGTAGCGGCGCAGGTCGTCAAGGCGGGGCGTGGCGGGCATGCCCCATTGTAGGCTCAGGCAGGCGTGACGCCCGTCAACAGCGCCGACGCGGCAGCGCTATGCTTGTCGTTTCTGACACGGTCACACGCCCATGCGCACGCTCTATCCACCCATCGCGCCCTTCCGTGAGCACACCCTGGCCGTGGATGCGCTGCATACGCTGCATATCGAGGAGTGCGGCAACCCCGACGGCATCCCCGCCGTGTTCCTGCATGGTGGCCCGGGTGCCGGCGTCTCGCCCACGCATCGACGGTTCTTCGACCCCGCGCGCTACCGCATCGTGCTGATCGACCAGCGTGGATGCGGTCGCTCCACGCCGTTTGGCGAACTGCGTGACAACACGACCGCGCACCTGGTGGCTGACATCGAACGCGTGCGCGTGCATCTGGGCATCGAACGTTGGCTGGTGTTTGGTGGTTCCTGGGGTTCGACCCTGGCACTGGCCTACGCGCAGGCCCATCCTGAACACGCAACCGGTGTGATCGTGCGTGGCGTGTACCTGGGCCGCGCCGAAGAAAACGCCTGGTTCAATCAGGCCGATGGGGGCGCCCGCTGGATCTTCCCCGAGCGCTGGGCGCGCTACGAAGCCCATATTCCCGAGGACGAACGGGGCGATCTGATCGCCGCCTACTGGAAGCGCCTGGACAGCGAAGATCCCGACGAACGCGTTGCTGCCGCCATGGCCTGGCTGGGCTGGGAGGACAACGCCGCCACGCTCGCCCATGACGTCGATGCCGTCTCCGATGATGATCCGCAGGAGACGCTGGCCAAGGCGCGTATCGAGGCGCACTACTTCCGCCACAACGCCTTCCTCGAACATGGCCAGCTGCTGCGCGACGTGGACCGCATCCGTCATCTGCCCGGCGTGATCGTGCAGGGCCGCTACGACATCATCTGCCCGGCGCGCAGCGCGTGGGACCTGTCCTGCGCCTGGCCGGAAGCGCAGCTGCAGATGGTGCTGTCCGGGCACAGCGCCACCGAACCCGCCACTACCGATGCGCTGGTACGCGCGACCGATGCGTTTGCAGACCGTCATCTGCGCTTATCGGAGCCATGAGGAATACGCGATACGCGTGAAAAACGCGCCGTGATAGCGTCTCCGAATCCATCTACGGAGACATTCCGCATGCGCTTCCCGCCGCTTCTCCTTGCCCTCACCGCCGCCCTGCCGCTGGCGGCCACGGCCGCCGAACCGGTACTGCCGCAACTGAAGGCCTACACCGTCGATGACGCGTGGCTGCAGCCCGTCGCCCCCCTGCAGATTGCCGACCATACCTGGCAGATCGGCACCGCCCAGCTGACCGCGTTGCTGGTGCAGACCCCGCAGGGTGCGGTGCTGCTGGATGGCGGCATGCCGCAGATGGCCGGGCACCTGCTGCACAATCTCCAGCAGCGCGGCGTCGCCCCGGCTGACCTGCGGGTGATCCTGCTCAGCCACGCGCATGCCGACCATGCCGGTCCCGTGGCCGAGCTCAAGCGCCGCACCGGCGCCCGCGTGCTGGCCAACGCCGAAACGGCGGTGCTGCTGGCCCGCGGCGGCAGCGACGATCTGCATTTCGGCGACGACATCACCTTCCCACCCGCCCAGGTCGATCGCATCATCATGGATGGCGAGACCATCGACGTCGGCGGCATGCGCTTCACCGCCCACTTCGTACCGGGCCACACTCCTGGCAGTACCGCCTGGACCTGGACCGACACCCGCAATGGCAAGCCGGTGCGGATCGCCTACGCCGACAGCCTCAGCGCGCCGGGCTACACGTTGAAGGACAACCCGCGCTATCCCCACCTGATCGAGGATTTCCGCCGCAGCTTCGCCACCGTGCGCGCCCTGCCCTGCGACCTGCTGCTGACACCTCACCCCGCCGCCAGCGGCTGGGACTACGCAGCGGGCAGCCGGGCCTCGGCCAAGGCAATCACCTGTGCCGCGTACGCAGACACCGCCGAACGCACCCTCGACCAGAAACTGGGCCGCTGACCCCACCGTAGAGTCGAGCTTGCTCGACTCTACAAAGTCGGGTGCCATTCGCAACGTCGACCTCGCTCGACCCTAGCGGCACGCTTCCGGTAACGCCGCCACTGCCGCCACCACGGCGCGCTGCATGCCCTGCCCTACGGCCGCGTCCAGTTCGCCGTGCAGGCTACCGTGCTGCCGCTGCAACTCGCCTTCGCAGATCCCGCGTACGTGCGCGCGCGCATTCGCCCGCAGCGCGCTGCAACGCCAATCCACCGGCCCCAGCGGCAGCACCGCGTAGGCCACGCTGTTGCAGGCATTGTCCGCACGCTCAACCAGACTGCGGCCGCCAGAATCACGCGGCACGCTGCTGCGCATGGGATCGAAGTAGCTGTCGGGAAAGCTCCGCGCATACTGTTCCACATCCAGCAGGATCGGCGCCTCAGCCCCCGGCAGCTGCAGCAGCGCACCGCAGGCCGAGGCATCGGCACGGCGCTGGATGTACTGGTAGATCGGCCGGTCCAGCCCCTGGTCCCGCGCCGTCACCGCACTGATCGCAGCCAGCACCGGCAACCCTGCACGGTTGGCCATGCGCGCCAGCACACCCGCCTCCGCTGGCACGCAGCGATCACGTACCGTGGCTGCCAGCAGGAACACCACGTCGTCACGGAACGCGCGGTCCTCGCGCAGGTGGCGTTCGATTTCCGCCTGCCCGGGCGGCGGCGCAGGCAGCGTCGCGAAGGGAGCGCGGCTTTCCCGCGTCCGCCACGGCCACAGCATCACACCCACACCGCCCAGCAGCGCCGCGCCGACAAGCATCCAGGCGAGCCGGCGCATCAGCTGCCGATCGCGGTCAGGGTGGCCGCATCCACGTCATAGGACGCACTGGCAATGTCAGCATCGAAGCGCTTGATTCTCAGTCGGCCCGACAGCCGGTAAGCATCCCACAGGTTGCCCAGGGCGATGGGCGCGGCCAGGCTGACATGGATGATCTGGTTCGGTGGCGGCGGCGGCACGTGGATGCACGCACCGTAGAACGGCACGAACAAGAGCTCGTTCACCGCCCCGGCGTCATTCATGCCCAACGGCACCACGTAGCCATCCAGATCGACCTCACGACCCTCCACCGCATCCACCACCGCCGCCGAACCAAACTGCGGCGCGCGGTCGGGGCTGGAATGGTCGATGGCCGCGCCGGGCGGCGTGCCGGAGCCACTGTCATCCATCAACCCGCCGACACCGGCCATCGCGCCCATGCCACCGCCCCTGGCCATGCCGATCTGCGGGGGCGGGCGCAGGAAAGCGTCGTCCTCGGGCATCAACGCATTCCAGGCTGTGATGGCACCGGGGGCGGTGGCATCGGGCGTTTCAGCTGCAGCCTGCGGCGTCACGCCGCCCTGTGCAGCGGGCGACGCGGGTGCCGACACCGATCCGGCAACATCGCCCCCCGGTCGGCTGCAGGCCGCCAGCATCAGCAGCAGCAACGCACAGACGTTACGGTTCATAGGGCCTCAACGCAGCGTCGTTCATCGTGTAAGCCGAACCGGCCAGTTCATCATCCACGCGTTCGGCGCGCAGGGTACCGGCCAGGAAGAACGGCGAATACATGTCCGGCATGCCGATCGGCCGCGACAGCCGCACATGCACGATCTGGTTCGGTGGCGGCGGCGGCACGTGGATGCAAGCGCCGTAGTACGGCACGAACAGGAATTCGGACAGACGCCCGTCGGCGGCATTGGTCAACGGCACTACATAGCCGGGCAGGCGCACGGCGCGACCCAGCACGCTGTCGACCGTACGGAACGTCCCGAACTGCGCCATGCGCCGGTTGCCGTTGTGCTTCACTTCCGGCCCATCGCCACGCTCCAGCGCCGCCAGCTCATCGGCCGGCATCATCTGCAGCCAGTCCAGCTCCTGCTCGGCGGCGGCACCCGGCGCCATTCCGTCCTGCACAGGCAACGGCGGCAACGCCTGCACCCCGGTATCCACCGGCCGTTCGCAACCGACCAGCACCACCACAATCGCCAGCACAAACAAAGAGCGCATGGTTCAGGCCCCCGCCGAGAGGCCGTCGGCCAGCGTGCGCCGGTACGCCAGCAGCGCCGGCACCAGCCCCGCCAGCGCACTCAATCCCAGCACGCCACCCACCCAGGCCAGTTCGCGCAGGTCCGGCCACACATGGGTGATGGACAGACCGAAGTTCGCCAGTGCCCAGCCACGCCCGGCAATGCTGGCAGCGGTCAGCACGGCCAGTGCCAATACGCAGGCGATGGCACTGGTGGCCACCGCTTCCAGTACCAGCAGGCTGGCGATGTAACCCGGCCGCGCACCGGTCGCGCGCAGTACCGCCATCTCGCGGCGGCGCTCCTGCAGGGTGGACACCAGCAGCGCCACCAGCGAAACCAGGCCCAGCAGCACCACCATCGCACTGATCAGCTGCAGCGCCCGCTCGGCGGTGCCCAGCGACTGCCAGAGCTGCTGAAGGGTCACTCCGGGCAGGATCGCCAGCAGCGCCTCGTCGGGGTAGTCATTGATGGCGCGCTGCACCGAGAACGTGGCAATCCGCGAGTTCAGGCCCAGCATGAACGCGGTTATGCTGGTCGGCTTCAGGTCAAGGTGCCGCGCCTGCTCGGCACTGACGTGCTGGCCGCGCAGCTGCACACCCGATCGCCAATCCACGTGGATGGCCTCGATCGCCGGCAGGGACACCAGCACCGAAGAATCGACCGGCGTACCGGTACGCTGCAGCACGCCGCTGATGCGGAACGGCTTGTCAGCGTGTTTGGCCAGCGTGACGGCGGCAGTGCCATGGGCCAGCACCATCGCATCGCCCACCTGTACGCCCTGCGCACGGGCCACGTCGGCACCGACAACCGCGTCGTACAGATCATCGAAGGGCTTACCCGCTGCAAACGCCAGCGAGTGCCCGGCCCCGTAGCGGTAATGCTCGAAGTACCCCCCCGTGGTGCCGATCACCCGGTAGCCGCGCCACGAATCACCCAGCGACAGCGGCACCGTCCACTTCACCTGCGGCAGCGTAGACAGTTCCTGGTACGACTGCCAGGACACGTTGTTGGTCGGATCACCGATATGGAACACCGCGTACAGCAGCAGGTTCACCGGCCCCGAGCGCGCGCCGACAATCAGATCGGTACCCGACACCGTGCTGGCGAAGCCTTCGTGGGCCTGCACGCGCACCCGCTCCACGGCCAGCAGCAGGGTCACGCTGAGGGTGATGACCAGAACAGTAAGGGACACGCTCAATGCACGGCTGCGCAGGCTCGCCCAGGCCAGGTCAAACACGGGCGGTCCCGGCGTGGTTGATCTGCTGCAGCTGCACGACGCGGTCGAACAGCGGCTGCAGGCTGTCGTCATGGCTGACCACCACGGTCGTGGTACCCGCCGCTGCACAGTGCGTGGCCAGCAGCTGCAGGAAGGCGGTGGCCGCGTCCCGGTCGAGCGCCGAGGTTGGCTCATCGGCCAGCAGCACCTCCGGGCGGCCGATCAACGCGCGCGCGGCGGCCACGCGCTGCTGCTGGCCCACGCTGAGCGTACCGGCACGGCGCGGCAGCAGATCCGGGTCCAGCAGCAGTGCCTGCAGCAGGCGCGCTATCTCCGCATCCACCGCGCGCCCCACACGTTCACTGCGGCGGGTTGAAAAGCGCAGGCCCAGTGCGATGTTGTCGCGCACGCTGAGGAACGGCAGCAGGTTGAACTGCTGGAAGATGACGCCCAGGTGGTCGGCGCGGAACCGGTCGCGCGCCGCTGCCTTGAGCGCGTGCACCGCCATGCCGGCCACCCGCACTTCGCCACGCTCCGGCCGCAGCACGCCCGCCAACAGACCCAGCAGCGTGCTTTTTCCTGAGCCGCTGGCACCGCGCAGCAGCACGCTGCTGCCCGCCTCCATCTGCAGCTTCGGAATGTCCAGCACGGTGCGCCCGCCATAGCTGAAGCGCACTTGGTCCAACGCGATCACCGCAGCGCTGCTCATGGCCCCAGCACCACGCGCAGGTTGTCGGCGTTCAGCACGGTGCGGCCCTGCCCGGCGGACGTGGCCGTGTTGACGATCACCTCATGCAGGTTCGGGAACGCCTTCGGCAGCGACAGCACCAGCACGCGCAGTGCGGCGGGATTGGCGCACTGGTAGCGCAGCTGCGCGGTGAAGCCCGCATGTGTGTGCTGCGCGGGCGAAGCGGTCGTCGCCGTTGTCTGGCGCGGGGCAAAACCGTCGGCGCGGGCATCACGGGCCAGCGGCACGCACTGGGCCGCAGTGGGCAGGGTCAACCAGTCAGCGCGCTTCAGGCTGGCCAGCGCAGCGTCCAGCGCGGCTTGCTCGCTGGCATTGGCCGGCGCTCGCTCGAAATCCAGGATACCGATACCGGGTGCCTGCAGGGCCAGTTCAAGCGTGCCCTGGTCCAGCGCAACATCGACGGTGGCTTGGCCATGTACATGGGGCCCCACGTGGCGCACGTCACGCGCGTGCACGGCCGGGGCGGCCAACATGAGGAACAACAGAGCAGATTTCTTCATCGGGGGAGGCTCGCAGTGTTACTATGTAACATTATGGACCACATCCCCACGCTCCCCGCAAGAGCCCTGTCCCAGCCGCCAGCTTCGGCACGCTGGCATCCCCGTCTCGACCTGGCCGGCGCCTGGCTGTCACTGGCCTGCGCCGCACACTGCATTACGCTGCCCCTGCTGCTGGCCTTCGTGCCAACGGCGATGATGGCGCTGCGCTCGTTCCAGCACCCGGCCCATGGCGCAATGACCGCACTGCTCGTCATGTCGCGATGGGAATGGGTGTTCGCCCTGGTGGCTTCCACTGTGGCCATGGCCAGCACGGCCTCCGGCGGGCGCCGGCACCACAACGGTTGGCCCTTCTGGTTGGCCGCCTGTGGCGCCACCGCACTGTTGGCGTCCTCGCTGTACCTGCCACTGAAGGAATCGCTGGTCTGGCACGGCATGGCAACGGCCTGCGGCGGTGTGCTGCTGGCCAGCGCGCACCTCCTCAACCGCCGGGCGCTGCACCGCGCCCGGTAATGCCGGCCAGCGGCCGGCTCTACCCCGCCATGATCGTTCCTGCCGGCCAGCGGCCGGCACTACCCTGTTTCCCCCGGTAGTGCCGGCCGCTGGCCGGCAAGGTGCTCAGAACCGGTACCCCACCTCGGCGCCCACGATGCGCGGATGATCCACCGGACCGTAGTAGTTGCCGTCACGACCGAACGCCAGATTGTCGAAGATCAGGCCATTGATCCGTCGCTTGTCGGTCAGGTTCTGCACGAACACCCGTGTGCTCCACGGGCCCGTTTCGTATCCCACCTGCAGCCCCAGCACCACCACCGCCGGCTGGAACGCGCGATTGCGCTCATCCAGTGCGCTGGAACCGGTGAACTGCGATTCCACCCGCGCGTACAGGCCCGACGCGAACTGGTAACGCGCCGCCAGATAGCCGGTGTAGTGCGGGGTCAGCTTGACCCGCTTGCCGGCCAGGTTCTCATCCGCGCTGACCCACAGCTTGGTGTACTTCGCATCCACGTAGCCTGCGTTGGCCATCAGGCTCAAGCCTGGCAGCACCTCGAACACGCCCTCCAGCTCGGCACCGCGCGAACGGATCGAAGCATCCGAACCCACATAGTCCGACGAGATCGGGCGGCCATCGGCATCGGTGGCCACCTGGATTTCCTGCCAGTTGTCCGAGGTGATGTGGAACAGCGCCCCCCCGATGTGCCCGCGGCCTCCTGCCAGATTCATCTTGAAGCCCAGCTCGTGGCTCCACATGCGTTCGGATTCGTAGCGCAGCACTTTGTCGTTGACCACATCGCTCTGCGCGGCCGCCAGGTTGAAGCCCCCGGGAATGTAGCCCTTGGCCGAGGCGGCATAGAAGGACAGATCATCGCTGGCGTCGTAGCGCAGGGAAACGCGCGGCAGCGTGGCCGAGAAGGTATGCGCCAGCGCGGCATCGCGATACATCACCAGGCCGCCGGCACCCAGGTCCAGCGCGCCGGCCCGCTGTTCGGTGGATCGGCGCGCCTGTTCGTGGCGCAGGCCGGCACTGGCCGTCAGCTGCGGCAGCGCCGGGAAGGTGTAGCTGGCGGTGGCGAACACGCTGTAATCCTCGCCCTTGGAGGTCTGCCGTGGCGCCAGGTTGTAACTGTCCAGGCCACGAACAGCCGGGCCGACGAACGTGCCAAGGTTGGAATCCTTGTCCGTGCGGTAGGTCGCCACGCCGGCCATCCACGTGAGCGCCTGGTCGCTGGGCGAACTGAAGCGCGCCTCGGCCGTCCAGTCGTTCTTCTTGTCATAGATGCGCCCCGCCAAAGCGGAACTGGCGGTCATGTCGAAGTCGTAGCCTGCCGACATCACCTCCTCGCCCCGGTAGGACGTCGCAACGTCCAGGGTACCGGCCTGCAGCTGCCACTGCGCGCTCAGGCCCGCCACCGTCTCATCCTTTTCGGTGCGCTTGGGCGCATCGTTGATGTAGGTGAACTCGCCCGCCGCGCGGCCACCGTTGAGGGCGCTGCCATAGGTGCGGTTGTACAGACCGGTATCCAGCGGCAGGTACTCGTACTCGAACATGCCCGGTGCACGCGTGCGCAGGTGGTAGGCCAGTGCGTTCACCGACACGTAATCGCTGGGACGCCAGCGCAGCTTGCCCTGCAGGTAGCCTTCGTCCACTCTGCCGCGCGCACCCGAAGGGGTCAGGTTCTTCAGGTAGGCATCTTCCTGCGAACCCATGAAGGCCAGCGACCCGGTCAGCGCCCCTTCCTTCGTCAACGGTCCGGACAGGAAGCCATCCAGCGCCGTGCCGCCCCCGTTACCAAACCAGGTGTGGCGCAGGTTCACCTCGCCTTCCGTGGCATCTGACGGGCCGCGTGTGCGCACCAGCACCAGGCCCGATTCACTGTTGGCGCCGTATAACGTGCCCTGCGGCCCACGCAGCACTTCCACCGATTCCACCTGGTTGAGCACGGCATTGCTGAGTTCGCGGAACGGAATGCCATCGATGTACACCGAGGCACGGTTGACCAGGAATGGGTTGGACTCGATGCCGCGGATGGAGATGAACATGTTGCTCAGCTGGCCCATCACGTTGAACTTGACGTTGGGCGCCAGCTTGTCCAGGTCACGGAACTCGGTGACACCGGCCTGCTGCAGCGCTTCGCGATCGAGCACGGTGACCGACAGATCGCTTTTCAGATAGGGCGTATCACGCTTGGAACCGGTCACCGTCACTCCGTCCAGGGTGGTGGCGGCATCCTTCTGCTGTGCATGGGCGGGCAGGACGGGAACAAGCAATGACGCCGCGACCAGCGCAGCGGACGATACGGGGGCTTTCAAGGGAGACCTCTCGAGGAACGGACAGGTGCCTGGCGGAAAGGCTGGCACGACTTGTTATGATGTAACACTCGCCCGAGTCGACCACTCCATTCCTGCCACTGCTGCTCCATTCCCGGAACCGCCATGCCCACCCTCGCCGCCCGCCTGCAGCATGAAACCGGCCACCTCACGATGGGCACCTGCAGCAGCGACGATGGCAGCATCGTGCTGCTGCGGCATCGCTTCACAGCGAGTGAAGGCGAGATGGGACACCCGCACCAGCTGCGCCTTGGCCTCGTCTGTGCCGGCGGTGGCCCCCTGCTGCAACGCACCGCGCTGGGCAGCTTGCAGGCGTGCTGGCGGCCGGGCCAGTTCAACCTTGTGTTGCCCGGTGATGCCGGTCACTACGCCAGCCCCACCGTGGACCTGCTGGGCATCGCCATCGATACCCAGCTGCATCCCCAGCACTTGGGGTTGATGAAGCACCTGCTGCCGTTGGCCGCGCGACTGCACGAGGATCCGGTGGTGGCTGCGGTCCTGCACGCCTTGTGGTCGAGCGCCCAGGTCCATGGGTGCCTGCCGGGCTTTCTGCAGCATGGCAGCGACGTGCTGCTGCACCGGCTCGGCCAGTTGGCCGGGCAGGCGCCGATGCCCTCGCCCACGTCTGCACCCTTGTCAGCGCGGCGGCTGCGCCTGCTGGAGGAGTACATCGATGCGCATCGGGCAGATCCGCTGGATGTCGCAGCGCTTGCTGCGTCCGTGGGGATGCAGGTCTCCGCATTCGGCCGTTCCCTGCGCGCAACCAGCGGCCAGACACCCTATGCATTCCTGACGCGACGGCGCATGCACTGGGCCGCAGACGCATTGGCGCAGGGCCGTGCGGTAACCGAAGTGGCCCTCGCAGCCGGCTATGCCAACCCCAGCAAGTTCAGCGCCGCATTCCGCCGGATGATGGGATGCGCACCACGTGCCTGGACGCGAAGGTAGCAACGCCCGCACTCGGCAGTGCCGGCCGCTGGCCGGCAGGATGCTGGCCATGCACCACCCGCCGTCGAACAAACACGACGCTACACATGATCCGGCGCCAATCCCTGCGCATCGCGCTCGCGCATCAGGTCTGTAAGCGCCTTGAGCGGTGGCGGCAGATGGCGGTGGCCGGGAAAATACAGGTACAGGCCCGGAAACGGCGGGCACCAGGCATCCAGTACCGGCACCAGCGCGCCGCTGTCCAGATCCTCGCGGATATGCCATTCGGACAGGAACGCCAGACCGACCCCGGCCAACGCCGCCGCCCGCGCGGCCTGCAGTTCGCCCACCACCAGCCGCGCAGGTGGGTCGACCTGCAGCACCTGGCCACGATGCTCCAGCTCCCACCGGTACAGGCCACCATGCGACAGCCGCATGCGCACCGATCCGTGCTCGGCCAGCGCATCGGGCGTGGCCGGTGTGCCGTGCTCGGCCAGATAGGCCGGTGCACCGACCACCCGCATGCGCTGCTGCCGGTACAGCGGCAACGCAACCATGTCCTGCGGCAGCTGATCGTGCAGGCGCACCCCGGCATCGAAACCTTCCGCCACGATATCCACCAGCCGAGCCTCGGCAGACAGTTCCAGCCGCACCTGCGGAAAGCGCTGCACGAAGGCCGATACCAGCCCGGCCAGCATGCGCGTGCACTCCGGCGGCACGCTGATGCGCAGCGTGCCACTGGGGTGCGCCGCATCGCCGTGCAGGTCGTCCGCTGCGGCCTGGATTTCCGCCACGGCCGGGCCGATGCGCGCGACGTATCGCGCCCCCGCCTCGGTCAGGGCAACGCTGCGCGTCGTGCGATGGAACAGGCGCGCATGCAACCGTGCCTCCAGGCTGGCCACCGCATGGCTCAGCGCCGAGGTGGACATGCCCAGTTCACGCGCCGCCGCGCGGAAGCTGCCGCGACGGGCCACCGCCAGCACGGCATCAAGCTCAACCAACCCGGAACGGTGCACGGCACGCCTCCAATAATCCCGAAAACAGGGACGCCCCATCCACGATAGACCGGATTCCCTGCACGGTCGAGCCCCGCCAGACTGTGCCCACACCCTCCCACTCCGCAAGGAACCGGCCATGCAACACATCGAACAGCACTACATCAATGGCGCCTTCGTGGCGTCCCACGGCCAGCTCAGCGCCGACCTGCACAACCCCGCCACCGAGCAGGTCATCGGCACGGTCCGGCTGGGCGATGCGGTGGATGCCGAACGCGCGATCGCGGCGGCCAAGGCCGCCCTTCCCGCCCAGGCCGCGCGCAGCGTAGACGAACGTCTGGCCATGCTCGCCCGCTTCCGTGATGCGATGGCCGAACGCAAGGACGCCCTGCATGCGGCCGTGCTTGCCGAATACGGCGCCCCGTCGGCCCGCTCACGCTGGATGGTCGAGCACCCGGTGCAGGTCATCGAGGATGCCATGCGTGTACTGGCCGAATTCCCGTTCCAGCGGAGCGTCGGCCGGGCCCAGGTGCATCTGCTGCCGGTCGGCGTGGCCGGCCTGGTCACGCCCTGGAACAGCAATGCCTCCTTCATCTGCGGCAAGCTGGCCACCGCACTGGCGGCCGGCTGCACCGCCGTGGTCAAGCCCAGCGAAATGTCCGCGCTGCAGACCCAGGTGGTGATGGACGCACTGCACGCCGCACAGCTTCCGGCGGGCGTGGCCAACATCGTCAATGGGCTGGGCCAGGACGTGGGCGCGGCGCTGAGTGCATCGCCGGACGTCGCCAAGATTTCCTTCACCGGCTCCACCGCCACGGGCCGCGCGATCCTGCGCGCAGGCGCTGAAACTTTCAAGCGGGTCACTCTGGAACTGGGCGGCAAGTCGCCCACGCTGATCCTGGACGATGCCGATCCGCAAGCGGCTGCGGCATTGGCCGTGCAGGCAGGCTTCATCAACAGTGGCCAGGCCTGCATCGCCGGCACCCGCATCCTGGTGCCGGAGTCGCGCCGCGCGGTGTTCGAGGCGGCGCTTGCTGAAGCGGTGGCGGCGGTGCGCAGCGGCGAGCCCGGCGACGCGGACACCACGGTCGGCCCGATGGTCAGCGAACGGCAGTGGCAGCGCGTGCAGGGCTACATCCGCGCCGGCACCGATGAAGGTGCCCGGCTGCTGGCCGGTGGCGAAGGGCGGCCCGATGGACTGCAGAAAGGCTGGTTCGTGCGCCCCACCCTGTTCACCGATGTGCGCAACGACATGACCATTGCGCGTGAGGAGATCTTCGGGCCGGTGCTGTGCGTGATCGGCTATCGCGACGATGCGGAGGCCGTCGCCATCGCCAACGACACGCCGTACGGGTTGAGCGCACTGGTCATCGGCGCCGATGACGCGCGCGCGACGGCAGTAGCGCGGCAGATCCAGTCCGGCCGGGTGCTGGTGAACACCCTGCAGCACGAACCGATGGCGCCGTTCGGCGGCATGAAGCAATCCGGCATCGGCCGTGAAAGCGGCGCCTGGGGCATGGAAGCCTTCCTGGAACCGCAGACCATGGTGGTGGGGTAACCGCCGGGCGCGCCTTGGCAGCCGTCCACCTTGGTGGACGCTCCCAAAATGCCGCAGCACCGGCTTCTGTAGCCGTCCACTTTGGTGGACGTCCCAACGCGCCAACCAAGGTTGGCATCTACCGGAACATCGCGGCGTGCCAACCCTGGTGGGTACCTACTGCTTGGCGGCGCGTCGGCTGTGCACCCAGTAATACAGCGTCGGAAGCACCAGCAGGGTCAGCAGCATCGCCGACAGCAGGCCGCCGATCACCACCACTGCCAGCGGCTTCTGGGTTTCGGCGCCGATGGCATGCGAGGTGGCCATCGGCAGCAGCCCGAACATCGCCAGCAGCGCAGTCATCAGCACGGTGCGCAGGCGCTGCAGCGAGCCCTGCACCACCGACTGCAGCAGGTCCATGCCCTGTTCGCGCAGCTGCGCAAAGCGACTGAGCATCACCACCCCATTCAATACCGCCTGGCCGAACAAGGCGATGAATCCAATCGCCGCCGACACCGACAATGGAATGCCGGTCAGCCACAAGGCCAGAATGCCGCCGATCATCGCCAGCGGCACATTGGCCAGGATCAGCGCGGCGCTGCTGATGTCCTTGAACGCATCAAACAACAGCACGAAAATGATCAGCACCGACAACGGAATCACCCAGCCCAGCCGCTTCATGGCGCGCTGCTGGTTCTCGAACTCGCCCGACCATTCCAGCCGGTAGCCCTCGGGCAGCGTCACGCTGGCATCCACCCGCGCCCGCATGTCGGCCACCACGCTCCCCATGTCCCGTCCGGCAATGAAGACGCTCACCGCCTTCACCCGCTGCGCGTTCTCGCGCGAGATGTTGATCGCGCCGCTGGCCAGATGGAAATCGGCCACGTCGGCCAGCGTCACGGTCTGCCCATCACCGATGCCCACTGGCACCAGGCGCAGTCGCTGCAGGTCACGGTCGGCATCGTCCAGGCGCAGGGTGATGGGGAACCTGCGGTCGCCCTCCCACAGCTCGCCCACCTCACGGCCGCCCAACGCGGTTTCGATCACCTCGTCGATGTCGCGCACGTTCAAGCCATAGCGCGCGGCCCGATCCCGGTCGATCTGGATCTGCAGCTGCGGCAGCGAGCCATCGCGGTCGATGAACGCGCTTTCCACACCGTCCACGCCACGCACCTGGCCGAGGATGGCCTGGGCCTGCCGGTTAAGTACATCCAGGTCGGCGCCGCTGACCTTGATGACCACCTGGCCCTTGATCTGCGAAATGCTCTCCAGGATGTTGTCGCGCACCGGCTGCGAGATCGAGAACTCCGGGCCGGGAATGCGCTGCTCCAGCGTGCGCTGCAGGTCGGCGATCAGCTGCCGCTTGTCCACGCCCGCAGGCCAGTCCTTCTCCGGCTTCAACGCCACCAGCGCCTCGATCTGGTTTGCACCCTTGGCATCGGAGCCGTCCTCGGGCCGGCCCAGCTTGGCCACCACCGTCGACACTTGCGGATAGGTGTTCACCAGTTCGCGGATACGCCGTGACTGCAGCTGCGCCTCGGCCAGGCTGGTGCTGGGGTCCAGCGTGGCGGTGAGCCAGATCGAGCCCTCGTCCAGTTCCGGCAGGAATTCGGTGCCCAGCCGCGTGCCCAGCGCCAGGGTACCCACCAGCAATGCCACCGCCGTCAGCACCACCGCCCGCGGCCGGGCCAGGGCGCGTTCCAGCGCGGGCTGGTACCAACCGGTCAGCCGGTCCATCAGCGGGTTGCCGCCGCGCATGCGGTCGCGCCGCAGCCACCAGTAGCAGAACAGCGGCACCACGGTCAGCGCCAGGATCAAGGCACCGATCAGCGCCGAAGTCACCGAATAGGCCATCGGCGCGAACATCCGGCCTTCCTGCCGCTGCAGGGTGAAGATCGGGATGTGCGCGGCGATGATGATGAGCATCGAGAAGAACGTTGGACGCCCGACTTCCGAGGCTGCCGACAACACGGTCGAGAAGCGCGTTTTCCGGTCCGCCGTGCGTGGCAGCGCGGACAGCCGCGAAACGATGTGTTCGGTGACGATCACCGCGCCATCAATGATGATGCCGAAGTCCATCGCCCCCAGCGAGAGCAGATTGGCCGGCACGCCCCACAGGTGCAGGCCGAGGAAGGTGGACAGCAGCGCCAGCGGCATCATCGCCGCCACGATCAGCGCAGCGCGGGCGTTGTACAGGAACAGCCACAGCACCAGGAACACCAGCACCGCGCCTTCCAGCAGATTGCGGAACACGGTCTTCAGCGTGGTCGACACCAGCCACGAGCGGTCGTAGAACGGCTCGATGCTGACCCCGGCCGGCAACTGCCCGGCCTCGATCTCCGCCACACGCGCGTGCAGGGCATCCAGCACATCGGACGGATTCTCGCCCTTGCGCATCAACACCATGCCAAACACCGCATCGTCATTGTCATCCTGGCCCACCAGGCCCTGCCGAGGCAGGCCGGCATCGGCAATGCTGGCCAGGTCGCGCACCAGCACCGGGGTGCCCCCTTTCTGCGCCACCACCACGCTGCCGATGTCGGCCGGCGAACGCATCAGGCCCACGCCACGGATCAGGAACTGCTGCTGGCCGCGCTCGACGTAGCCGCCGCCGGCATTGGAACTGCCCTTCTCCAGCGCCTCGGAAAATTCGCCCAGGCTGATGCCGCGATCGCGCAGCTTGTCCAGGTCCGGCTTGACCTGGAACGTGCGTGCATAGCCGCCGAAGCTGATCACATCGGCCACGCCGGGCACCGTGCGCAGGCCGCGCTCCATCACCCACTCCTGCACGGTGCGCAGCTCGGTGGGGCTCATGTGCGGGGCCTTCAGCACGTAGCGGTAGATTTCGCCCACCGCAGAGCTCATCGCCTCCAGCTCCGGCGTTACGCCTTCCGGCAGATCCACGCCCTGCAGGCGTTCCAGCACCTGCTGGCGTGCGAAGTAGTCATCGGCCTTGTCGTCGAAGGTCAGGATGATCATCGACAGGCCGAACTGCGTGTGCGAAAACACCCGCACCGAATGCGGAATGCCCGACAGCGCCACTTCCAGCGGCATCGTCACTTCGCGCTCCACCTCCTCGGCCGCGCGGCCGGGGTGCAGCGACACCACCGTCACCTGGGTGTCGGACACATCGGGGAACGCTTCCACCGGCAATACCCGGAACGCGGCGATGCCCGCGCCGATGAACAGCAGCAGCGCCAGCATCACCATCAGCGGCTGGCGCAGGCAGTAGGCAATCAGGCGATCGATCATGGGGCCGCGTGTCCCGTACCCGCAGTGGACGCGACCGGCGCGCTGTCTACCAGCTGCTGCAGCAGCAGGCCCCCTTCAACCACCACGCGGCTGCCGCTGGCCAGCCCCTCACGCACCCACAGGCGGCCGTCCCCCAGTTCCTCGGCCTGCACCACGTGGCGCACGTAGTGGCCCTGGCCTTCGTCCACGAACACCACCTGCCTGCCGTCGATCAGCAGCACGGCCGCATCCGGTACCGACACCCCGGCCTGGGCCGGCAGGCTCACTTCGGCGCGCACGTACTGTCCTGCCTTGAAACTGCGGCTGCGGTTGTCCAGCATCGCACGTGCCTGCACCACCCGCCGCTCGCTGTCGACGAAATCATCCACGTGCTGCAGGGTGACCTGCAGCGTGGTGCCATCCGCGGCGGGCAGGCGTACCGGCAGGCCCGGCTGCAGGTGCCCGGCCAGACGCTCGGGAATGTCCAGCAGCAGCCACAGACGGTCGGGGTCACCCACCACGGCCAGCGGCTGTTCACTGTCCGGGCCCACATTCATGCCGGGGCTCAGGCGCTGTTCCACCAGCACACCGTCGATGGGCGCGCGCAGCGGCAGGCGCTGGTCCACCTGGTTGCCATTGCCGTAGGCCGTCGCGAACGCGGCAGCGCGTGCATGCTCGGCTTGGCTGCCGGTGAAGCGCGCCTGCGCGTCGTCCAGCTCGCGGCCCGAGGCCACGCCGGCCGCATGCAGATCACGAGTACGCTGCAGCTCGCGGCGTGCCTGTTCCAGTTCGGCACGGCCACGCACTCCCTCAGCCTGCGCCTGGCCAAACTCCGGCGAGGTGATCCAGGCAATCACCTGCCCGGCCTTTACCTTCTGCCCCGGCTGCGCCTCGATGCGCGACACCTGGCCCGGTAGCGGCGCACGCAGCGCACTGGAACGGGTCTCGTCCCAGACCACCCGGCCCGGCAGCTGCAGCACCGCACGGGCATCGTCACTTACGGCCTCGCTGCGCAGCACATCCAGCTGCCGGCTGCCGGCCGCGAACTGGATCTGTCCGGCGCTCACTGTCGGCGCAGCATCGGCAAAGGACGCCGGTTCGCGCCCGCAGGCAGACAACAGGCACAGCGCAAGTGCTAAGGGCAGTGC
This sequence comes from Stenotrophomonas sp. ESTM1D_MKCIP4_1, assembly GCF_003086895.1. NCBI lineage: Bacteria > Pseudomonadati > Pseudomonadota > Gammaproteobacteria > Lysobacterales > Lysobacteraceae > Stenotrophomonas > Stenotrophomonas sp. ESTM1D_MKCIP4_1. The sequence continues at coordinate 2,319,220 of NZ_CP026004.1, forward strand.
CGCAGTGCGCACACGCGGTTGCATCAGGGCACGCAGGGCACGCCGGGTCATGGGGTCTCTCCTTGGGTCATGGACGTGGCCGCGCGCCAGCGCGCCAGCGCAATGGCGTGGTCGGCACGCGTGTGGATCAGCGCTGCCTCGAACTCGCGCCAGCTACGGCGCGCATCCAGCAGATCGGTCAGGCTGGCCGCGCCACGGCGGTAGGCCAGTTCAATGCCCTGTACGGCTCTGCGGGCACTGTCGGCCTGCAAGGCTTCGTACTCCTGGCGGCGCTGCGCGGCCGATGCGGCAGTGGCCTGCAGCTGGTCCTGCTCGGCCCGGGCCTCGTGTTGCCGCGCATGCAGTTCCAAGGCCGCCGCATCGCGGTCGGCCTCGGCGCGCTGGATGGCACCGCGCGCACGCGACGGCCCACCCAGCGGAATTGTCATCGAGACGCCCCAGGTCACGCCATTGATGTCGGTCGGCTCGCGTTCGGCCTCAATGCCCCACTGGATATCGCGGCGGCGCTCACTGCGCGCCAGCGCCACCCCGGCATCGGCGGCCTGCAGGCGCGACCGCGCGGCGCGCAGATCGGCGCGCTGCTGCGGGTCCGCATCGCTGTCCTGCGGCCCTACGGCGGCGTCCGGCCACGCGTCATCCGCACGCAGCGATGCGCTGTCCTCCATGCCCAGCAGCAGGCCCAGCGCATGCCGCGCATCACGCAGGTCCAGCGCTGCCTCGCGCGCCGCATCCGCCACGGCAAGATCCTCAACCACCAGACGGGCACGATCCACCGGCGCCAACGCGCCACTCGCCACCTGCCGATCGGCAGCGGCCATCTGCTCGGCCGAACTGCGGCGGTTCGCCTCGGCGATGTCCAGGCTGTCCTGCGCCGCCTTCAGGCCGAAATAGGCTTCATGCAAAGCCACCTGCTTGCGGCGGCGGGTATCGAGCATGTCCAGGCCGGCCGCTTCCACCAGCGCGTCGGCCTGGCGCATGCGCAGGCTGCGTTTACCGCCACGTTCCCAGGTCCACCCCAGGCCAACGGTGCTGTCCACACGCTTGTCCTGCCAGCGGCCGCTGCCCACCCCGTGTTTCGGGCTGATCTTGCTGCTGCCCAGCGACAGCTCAGGGGCCGGCCGCAGCGCGGCGGTCAGCGCATCACCCTGCGCACCGCGCAGTTCCAGCGCCGCCGCGCGCAGGTCCGGGTTGTGCGCATCCATGGCACGTTGTGCATCCTGCAGGCTGATCGCCCACGCTGCCGGTGCGCACGCCAGTGCGGCCAGCAAGGCCGCCGAACGAGGGAGGAAATTCATGCGCGCCACGGTAAGGTGGCGCACTTGCGCCAAACTTTCCTGAACCTTGCGCGAAGCTTGCAATGCGAATCCTGTTGATTGAAGACGACACCGCCCTGGCGGACGGGCTGGTGCGCGCCCTGCGGGGCGCCGGGCACGTGTGTGATCACCTCGCCGAAGGCTTGCTGGCACCAGCAGCACTGGCCGTCACGTCCTATGACGTGATGGTGCTGGACCTCTCGCTGCCCGATATCGACGGCCTGGACCTGCTGTCGCGCCTGCGCGATGAAGGCGCCAGCCTGCCGGTGCTCATCCTCACCGCGCGCGATGGTGTGGAAGACCGCATCCTCGGCCTCGACCGCGGCGGCGATGACTACCTGGCCAAGCCCTTCGCGCTGGGCGAACTGGAAGCACGCCTGCGTGCGCTGGCACGCCGCCGCAGCGATGCTCCCGCGCAGAAGCGGCTGGGCCGTCTGTGCCTGGACAGCATCCGCCAGGAAGTACAGGTGGACGGCCAGCGCATTGAACTGACCGCGCGCGAACTGTCCCTGGTCGATGCGCTGATGCAGCAGCCCGGACGCACAGTCACCAAGCAGCGCCTGTTCGACACGCTCTACAGCTGGGATCACGACGCCAACCTGTCCGTCATCGAAGTGCATGTCAGCCGCCTGCGGCGCAAGTTCGAGCAGGCCGGGGCTGGCGTAGGCATCCGCATGCTGCGCGGCCTCGGCTACCGCCTGGAAGCCATCGATGGCTGAGCGCGTGCACAGCCTGCGCGGCCTGCTGCTGCGCCGCCTCTGGCTGCCCCTGCTGGTGCTGCTGCTGTGCAGTGCGGTCGGTTCGTTCGCACTGGCGCGCTACTACGCCGGCCAGGTCTACGACCGCTGGCTGCTGGATTCGGCCATGTCGCTGTCCGAGCTGGTGACGGTACGCAACGGGCAAGCGGTGATGGAGGTGAGCCCGGCCATGTCGCGCATGTTCACCTGGGACACGGTGGATGAAGTGCATGGCGAAGTGGTTGATGCAGACGGCACGCGGCTCTATGGCGATCTGCCCGATGCCCTGCCGCGCCCGCCGCAGGCTGCCGATGACCAAGCGCTCTACTACGATGCGCAGCTGCGCGGGCAGGCGGTACGCATGGTGGAGGTGCGGGTACCCAGCGCGGCCGGAAACCACGTGCGCCTGCGCGTGGCCGAAACCCTGCGCAAGCGGCACCGGTTGGAACGCAAGCTGCTGATGACCAGCGTGCCGTTCCAGGCCGCGATCCTCGCGCTGGCCGCGTGGCTGGCCTGGTCCGGTACCGGCGCGGCCGCGCGCCATGCCAACCAGGTCGCGCGACGGTTGGCCAGCCCGCGCCCGGACCCATTGGCGCCGCTGGACCCTTCGCAGGAAGCACCGCGTGAACTATGGCCCGCCGTGGAAGCGTACAACGCGCTGCTGCAGCGGCTGGATGCCATGCAGGCGGCGCAGCGGCGTTTCGTCAGCAATGCCGCGCACCAGTTGCGCACGCCATTGGCCGCCATGCAGGTGGAATTGGAGAACTCGCTGCGACAGCAGGACCCGCAGGCACAGCAGTTGGCGCTGTCAGGAACACTGGCCGGCCTGTCGCGGCTGCAGCATCTGGTCAACCAGTTATTGCTGCTCAGCCGCTCGGAAGATGCACAGGGCAGCGCGCTGCCACTGCGCACGCTGGACCTCGCCGCGCTGGCACGTACCGTGGTCGAGCGCTTCGCCGACCGCGCCTTGGCCTCAGGCGTAGACCTTGGCTACGACGGCCCCGACGACGGCGTGCCCGTGCAGGGCGATGCACCCCTGCTGCGCGAAGCACTGGGCAATCTGCTGGACAACGCGCTGCGCTATGGCAGCGAGCGCGGCGTCATCACGCTGATGGTGCAGCGAGACGAACATGGCGTGCAGGTATGGGTGGACGATGATGGCGCCGGCATTGACGAAGCCGAGCGCGGCCGCGTCACCGAACGCTTCTACCGCACCAGCAGCCAGGGCGATGGCTGTGGTCTGGGCCTGGCCATCGTCGCCGAGATCGCACAGCGCCACGGTGCCTCGTTGGCAATCAGAAGTTCGCCAATGGGCGGCGCGCGGGTAGGAATGCGGTTCCGCACCCCCTAACGCCGAGCCTGCCCAGCGTCTGTAGAGTCGAGCTTGCTCGACTGCTTCTGCCGCAACACCTGACTCGAGCATGGGCTCGACGTTACAAGATCCAGGCTGCGGGCAGCCACAGCGCCCACATGCCGTGCAACCCATTGCTACGCTGATTCAGTCCATCCAGAACTGATCGGTGCTTTCAATGCTGCCTCTTCGATCCGCGCTTCTGAAATCCCTTGCTCCAACGGCGTTTCTGCTGACCGCGTGCCAGGAATCCACCGTCAAAAAGCCCCAAACGCACTCGCCTGAGCTTGCAGCGCGCATCGAAGCACTGTCCCAAAAGACCCGAAAAGACATGGTAGAAGTCGAAGGCGGCACCTTCATCATGGGCGATTTCGGCCCCATCGATCCTCGCGTGAAGATGCCCTACAGCGGTGAACGCGACGATGATGTGTTGCGCGAGGTGACATTGAGCAGCTACGCCATCGGTGCGAAGAAGATCACCTACGCGGACTTCGACGTCTACACCGATGCCACAGGCCAGGCCCGGACGGCGCAGTACCCGATGGACCTCAAGTACAGGAACCTGCCTGACGATCTCCCCGTCGGCGTCAGCTGGGAGGCGGCGCAGAAGTACTGCGGATGGGTTGGCGCGCTGATTGGGCGGAGGATGGAACTACCGACGGAGGCACAATGGGAATACGCAGCGCGTAACCGGGGCCAGCAGCCAGCGAACCATGTGGGGGCAGCCGTTCTGGCAGGGGATTGGCGCCGGCATGCTCCACCGCTGTGAGCAGCAGTTCGGGTGCGTGTTGCGGCGACCATTGGCTGATGGCAACCCATTTGCCTGCGGCCAGCCCGCGCACCGTCGCAATGCCCTGCCAGCCGTGCCGGTCCGATTCATGGCGCTCGACCGAAAGCACAGCACGCCGCTCGCCTTCGGCACGTGAATCGAAGCCCAGCGAACCACACGCCATATACTGGTCGGCAGCAGAAGTGCCGCCGCCATCCATCGGTAACTGCACGGCCAGCGTACGATCCTGCCGATAGTCATCGCTGACCATGCTCAAGCGGCCCGGGCCCAGCCGCACGCGCCGGGCCAGATGCAGCACGCTGTCTTCCTGCTCGGCTGCGTGGCCGCGGTGGAAGCGTAGCGCACCATCACGTGCCGAAAGGGTGTCCTGTGGCAAAGCCGCGCTGTCGAAGAACAGCACGATTCGATGCAGCGCGGGTGCCTCCGCATCGGCCTCGACACGCCAACCAATGCCCTCTTCGGCCAGCAGGCAGGCGACAAACGCCATATCCGACTGGCGATACTGCACGCAGTAGAGGCGCGGCGGCAGCGCGTCCAGACGCGCCCGCGCATCGTCGGTCCAGTGCCAGCAGGCGAGCGCCTGATGGTCAGCGACACCGCATCCACGATCTGCCGGACGGTGGCATCACGGAACACGCGACTGTTCCGCCGCTGGCCCAACCACCAGGTCCAAGCGGCCCGCCGTATGCGGTAACGGGCGAACCCCTGATCGCAGTCCAGCAGAATCACTTCGCGCACCAGGCCTGTACGGCGGATGTCGCGCCCCTGCGCATCGCGCGTGGACAGCGTTGCGGGCCGGCCCAGCCACGCTTCGCAGGCAGGGTCCGCGTGCCCCGCACGTACGTCGATATGGTAGTCCAGACCTTCCGACAACGCTTCGCGTCCGCGCCAGCGCTCGACCCGCAGAGACCCTGCGCCAGACAGTTCAAACCGGTGCAGCAGCGCTGCATCCTCATGCGCTTGCAACGTGTGCATATGGCTTACGCCCTGTGCACCACCTTGGCGCACTTCTGTGCGCAGGAACCTAGCAAGGGAACGGCCGGGGAAATATCAGACAAGGACGAAAGTGACCAGGAACAACGGTCGAACGTCATTGCATCACGCATTCGCCGTCGAAATGCATGACAGAGTCATGACGTGCGGCCAACAGATCACGTTGATTGCGACACCGGCAAACCCGGTACACGCCAACCTTGGTTGGCGCCGTTGTTCTCCCGCGTGCCAGCCAAGGTTGGCACCTACCAGGGCGATACCACGTCCGGGGAACGGCCGAGGAAACATCAGATACGGTAGACGCCAACCTTGGTTGCCGCCGTGTTCTCCCGCGTGCCAACCAAGGTTGGCACCTACCATGGCGATACCACGTCCGGGGAATGACCGCGGAAACATCAGACCCGGTAGACGCTAACCTTGGTTCGCGCCGTGTTCTCCCGCGTGCCAACCAAGGTTGGCACCTACCAGAGCAACAGCGCGTCAGCGGCTCATCGAATACGGCGCCTGCGCGCCCTGCCCCGGCCATGCCTGGTTCGGTTCGGCCTGCATGGTGAAGGTCAGTTCACCGCCAGCCAGAATCTCGTCATGGCGCAGGAAGGTGCGCTGCAGCGGCTTGCCGTTGAGGCTCACGCTGCCCACGTAGGTGTGCTTGTCGTCCAGGCCGTTGGCCACGATCGTGAAGGTCTTGCCGTTCGGCAGGCGCATCGCGGTCTTCGGCAGGAACGGACGGCCAAGGATGTACTCGCCCGAACCCGGTGCCACCGGATAGAAGCCGAGCGCGGTGAACACGTACCACGCCGACATCTGGCCAACGTCATCGTTGCCGGCCAGGCCATCGGGGCGGTCGGCGTACTGCGTGTCCATGATCTGCTTCAGGCGGGCCTGGCTGCGCCAGGGCTGGCCGGCGTACGAATACAGGTAGGCCACGTGGTGGCTGGGTTCGTTGCCGTGCGCGTACCAGCCGATCAGGCCGGTGATGTCTTCCATGTGCTCGAAGATGGACGGATCGACCTTGGCGTTGAACACCTCGTCCAGCCGCGCCAGCAGCTTGTCGCTGCCGCCGTGCGCTGCGGCCAGACCGGCCACGTCCTGCGGCACATACCAGGAATACTGCCAGGCATTGCCTTCGGTGTAGTCGGTGCCATAACCGCTGGCACTCGGGTCGAACGGGGTGCGGAAGCTGCCGTCGCGCTTACGCGCGCGCATGAAGCCGGTGTCCTTGTCGAAGGCATTGCGCCAGTTGCCGGCACGCTTGTCGAAGGTGGTGGCCACGTCGGTCTTGCCCATCGCCTGCGCCATGCGCGCGATGGTCCAGTCGTCGAAGGCATATTCCAGCGTCTTGCTGGCGGCCTCGCCTTCCTCGTCGATCGGCACGTAGCCCAGTTCGCGGTACTGCGCGATGCCGTCGTAGGGGCCGTAGTTGGCCGTCTCGACCATCGCCTTCAGCGCCTTGTCGGCGTCGAAGCCACGGATGCCCTTGACGTAGGCATCGGCGATCACCGGCACCGCGTGGTAGCCGATCATGCACCAGTCTTCCAGACCGTGGAACGACCACACCGGCAGCATGCCGTAGGGGCTGTGGTCGTGGTGGGCCAGCATCGAATTGATGAAATCGCTGTTGCGCTTCTCCGGCTGCACCAGGGTCAGCAAGGGATGCAGGGCGCGGTAGGTATCCCACAGCGAGAAGGTCGAGTAGTTGGTATAGCCCTCGGCCTTGTGCACGGCATTGTCGGCGCCGCGGTACTGGCCGTCGGCATCCATGAACAGCGTCGGCCCCAGCATGGTGTGGTACAGCGCGGTGTAGGCGCTGCGGCGTGCATGTTCCGGCGCATCGATATCCAGCACCGACAGCGCCTTCGTCCACTCCTGCTTCGCCTGCGCACGCACACGGTCGAAGTCGAAGTCGGCCACTTCCGCGTCGAGATTGGCGATCGCACCGGCCTCGCTGACCGGCGAGATCGCGACCTTGACGATCAGCGGCACATCGAGCTTGCCGAAATCGAAGGTGCCGACCAGCTGCCGGCCCTCGATCTGCGCCCGCTGCTTCGGGTCCTTCTCACCCGGGGGTGCGAAGCCCTTGTAGACGATGTCCTTCTCGGTGCTGTGCAGCTCGTGGCTGGTCAGCGGCCGCGAGAAGCGCATCGCGAAATACAGCTGGCGACCCGCCGCCCAGCCGCGCGTTTCGCGGAAGCCGGTGACGGTGCCGTCGTCGCGCACGCGCACCCGCGACCACAGGATTTTGCCCGGGTAGTCGTACATGCTGGTGCGCATGTCCAGCAGCATCTTCGCGTCGGCACCCTTGGGGAAGGTGTAGCGATGCACACCGACGCGGGCGCTGGTGGTCAGCTCGGCGCGCACCTTGTAGTCGTCGAGGGTGACCGCGTAGTAACCCGGCTCTGCCTTCTCGTCGTCATGGCGGAACCGCGAGGCATAGCCGCTGCGGGGCTTTTCCGGATCGCCGCGTTCCAGACCGGGCTCGCCGGTGAACGGCATTACCAGGATGTCGCCCAGGTCCGAGTGGCCGGTGCCGGAGAAATGGGTGTGCGAGAAACCGACGATGCTGCTGTCGTCGTAGCGATAGCCGGCTGCCCAGCCATAGGCCTTTTCGCGCGGCTGGATGCGCGTGTCCGGACTGAGCTGGACCATGCCGAACGGCACGGTGGCACCCGGGTAGGTATGCCCTTCCCCGCCGGTGCCGATGAAGGGGTCGACCGAGGCATAGGCCTTGTCGGCGGCGGACCGCGCGGGGGCAGCACCCGCCAGACCGGAAGCGAACATCGCCGAGGCAGCGACGGCGAGCAGGAAACGACGTTGCAACAGGGGCATCGGCATTTGGATCGATTCAGGTGATGGCCGGGAGCCTAGCATCACGTGCTCCGCTCTGCATGTTGCGGCGCAGCTGAACCGTTCCATACACGACAACATCAGTCCATTTTCATCTGCAACTTTTTGTATTTCCGCCGGCATAACCGGTCATGACACTGTGCCGGCATCTCAACGGCCCGGCGGAGCGGCGCGCGATCAGGACGGTTGCTTGCCCACACAGGATGCGAGCTCCGCCGCGCCACCTCGTCAGGAAAATCCACGGGTCACACCAGCTTCACGACGTCTTAGCGTCTGATACAGATTGGCGCAGTTCGTCAGGGTGTCTCCCGGAAGTTCCATAACAACAGGAGTTCCATCATGAAGATCGCTGTCCGACGTTCGTTGGCGCTGGCCTTGGCCGCTGCGGTGTCTGCCGCTGGGCCGCTGCAGGCCCGCTCTCTCAATCCGGGGGAAAGCGCCACGGTAAATCCAGGGGACCCAGTCGATCATTGGAGTGCGAGTGGTACCGGCGCGGTACTTGCGTTCATGCCCGGCAGCACTGGCCTGTCCGCCGACGTCGCCGATGTGGCCGTGCTGGACATGACGGGTGCCACTGTCACTGCCAGCGAGACATTCACCATTGCCTATGTTGCCTCGGCCTCCGCGAACATCACCACGTCCACGTTCAGCAACGACAGGGCGGCAGCGCTGGCCGTGACCAACGGGAACACCTCCGGGAGCCCTGCCGGCGTGGCCGTCGTCACCGATTCCACCCTCAGCGGCGGCGGTGTGGGCGCCTACCCCCAGGACGGCATCCTTTATGTCTCCAACACGCGCATTGAATCGACCGGTACGGGGACGGGCCTGCTGCCGAGCGATCTCGCGACCGGGCTGGCGGTATTCGCCAACTCCACCATCCGTGCCACCAACGGCTCCACCATCATTGGCGATCAGAACGGCGTTGTCGTCATGGATGACGGCGTTGCGGCTGGTGGCACGATCGCCGACAACACCATTGCTCTGGATGGATCTCACGTCACCGGGCGTACCGGCAGTGGCATTGTTGCGCGCGGCATCAACCTGATCGACAGCACCACCGTGACCGTCGCCAACGGCAGCACCGTCACCGTAAGTGTTGCTAGGGAGGACGGCGACGCAGCCCCCTCTCGGCCGTTGCACACATTCTTTTTTGGGCCGCTTGAATGGCAGCACGCAGGAGCAATTTCATGAAGACCGCAGTTCGTCGTACCCTTGTTTTGGCCATATCCGCTGGCATCGCCCTGGCCTCCACCGTGCAGGCCGGCACCCTCGGGCCGGGCCAATCCGCCACTGTCAACGCCGGCGATCCCGTTGAAAGTTGGACTGCACAGGGCGCCACGCTGACTTTCAACAGTGGCAGTGCTGCCACATCGGTAAGCGTAACCAATGGGTCCACACTCGCCATGACAGGGGCAGCGGCCGTCGCGTCAGATCTGTTCGCTACGGTCCAGCTCGCTTCATCCAACGCAACCATCGTTGGCACCCGTATGCAGAACAGCAGTGCTGCAGGGCTGGCGGTAACCAATGGCGCAGTCGCCGGCAACGCAGCCGATGCTTCCCTGGCTGACTCGACCGTTATCGGCCAAGGCATCGGCAGCTATGTCCAGGGCGGTGTGCTCACGCTGAGCAACACGACGATCGACGGAACCGGCATCGGAACCGGATTTCTCCCGCCCGAAATCTCGTCAGGCCTGGCAATCTTCTCCAATTCAACCATCATCATCGGCAATGGTTCCGCAATCACGGGAGACGAGAACGGCATAATCGTGCAGGATATCGGGGGAACTCCCACCAGTCCTATCACCGACAACGTTCTTACCCTCGACAGCTCCAGCGTCATCGGCCGCAACGGTTCGGCAATTGTGGTCAGCGGCACAGGGATCATTGCACCCACCACCGTCAACGTTCTCAACGGCAGTACGGTCAGCGGCGGCAATGGCGTGATTGCTGAAACCATCGATGGCGGCACCTTGAATCTAAGCGTGAACGCATCGCAGTTGCAGGGCACGCTTCGTGCCGATGCAACCTCGCAGCTGCACGCGACGCTTTCCAATGGCGCGGTACTGACCGGCGTCATGAACAACGTCACCAGCGCCACGCTGGACGCCGCCACCTGGAACATGACCGGCAACTCCACGGTCGGTACGCTGAGCCTCGGCAGTGGTACGGTCTCCCTGGGCGACGGTTCGGCCTTCCACACGCTCAATGTGGCCGGCAACTTCAGTGGCGCCGATGGCACGATCGTGTTCAACACGGTGCTGGCCGGCGACGATGCGGCCAGCGACAAGCTGGTCATCGGCGGCGACACCAGCGGCACGGCCAACGTGCGCGTCAACAACGTCGGCGGCGCAGGCGCGCAGACGGTCAACGGCATCGAGCTGATCACTGTGGGCGGCGCCTCCAACGGCCAGTTCAGCCTGGCTGGCCGCGCGGTCGGCGGCCAGTACGAGTACTTCCTGCACAAGGGCACCGGCGCCGATGGCAACTGGTATCTGCGTTCGGTGCTGCCCACCGCGCCGGACCCGTGCGAGGTCGATCCGAGCCTGCCCGAGTGCAACCCGGGACTTCCGGGTCCGGGTCCGGGTCCGGATCCCGACCCGGTGCTGCGCCCCGAGCCCGGCGCCTACCTGGCCAACCTGCAGGCCGCGCAGACGATGTTCCGCCTGGGCTACCACGATCGCAACGCCGGCCAGAACGGCGGCCGGGCGTGGGCCCGCGTGGATGGCTCGCGCAACGGCTTCGATGCGGTCAGCCAGCAGCTGGACATCCGCGGCAACAGCCAGGCCCTGACCGTCGGCGCCGACCTGTGGCGCCTCGATTCCGGCAGCAGCGTGGGTGTGATGCTGTCCACCGGCAATGCCAGCAGCACCTCCACCAACGAGCTGACCGGCTACTACGCCCGCGGCAAGGTGAAGGGCGAGGCGCTGGGCCTGTATGGCACGTGGCGCGGTGGCAATGGCGCCGACCCGTATGCGGGCTTCTACGTGGATGGCTCGCTGCAGCGTGCGCAGTTCCGCAACCGTGTTGAAGGCATCGGCCTGGCCGGCGAGCGCTACGACAGCCGCGCCTGGCAGGGCGCGGTGGAAACCGGTTATGCCTTCCGCCTGGGAGGCGCCAGCAACGGCGGCATCTACCTGGAACCGCAGCTGCAGGTCGGCTACAGCCGCTGGGATGATGATCGCCACACCGAAACCAACGGCACCGTGGTCGGTACCGAGAACGCCGACGGCCTGTTCGGCCGCGCCGGCCTGCGCCTGTCCGGGGTGACCCGCTGGGGCAATGGTGTTGCCGAAGTGCAGCCCTACCTGGCAGCCAACTGGCTGCATACCCGCGCCGAGTCGCAGATCAGCATGGACGGCGAGGTGGTGGATGCACGCATCCCCCGCAGCCGTGGCGAGTTCAGTGCCGGTGCGTCGGTGAAGTTCGGCAGCGGTGTGGGTATCTGGGGCGGGCTGTCGCTGCAGCGCGCCAGTGGTTACCACCAGAATGCCGCCCAGGCGGGCGTGAGCTACAGCTGGTAAGTGTGCAACGAGGGAGTCGGGCCCTGCCCGGCTCCCTCGATTCCCTCTCTTCAGCCACCCACCGCGGCGATCCAGTGCGGCAGGTTGTAATAGTTGGTGATGCGCGCGACCTTGCCGTCACGGATCTCGAAGAAGGCGCCTGCCGGCAGCACATAGGGCTGGCCGTTCGCTTCGGGCAGACCTTCGTCGGTGGCCAGGTACTGGCCGTTGACGGTGAACTCGGCGGCACCGCGGCTGCCATCGGCACTGCCGAACACCACGAGGTCGGTCAGCTGCTCGCGGTACGAACGGGCCATCTTCTGGCAGAACGCACGGAACGCGTCCTTGCCCACTTCGCGGCCGCCCTGGTTGATGTCATGCACCACGTCGTCGGTGACCTGGGCGACGAACGCCTCGATATCGCCGCTGTTGAAAGCGTCGTAGTAGGCACGGATAACGTCGGTGGCACTCATGGGAGGATCCTGGGGATGGGCGGGCCGGGGAGCATAGCCTATACTCACCCCCAGTATCCATGGGCGGTAACGAACGTGCGCATCACCACGCTACACGGGCTGGCAGCAACCCCCTTCCTCGACGACCTCGCGCGCCTGCGCATCCGCGTCTTCCGTGATTTCCCGTACCTCTACGAAGGCGACCTGGCCTACGAGCGCGGCTACGCTGCCACCTACGCGGCGGCCGCCGGCAGCATCATCGTGCTGGCCCAGGACGGCGACCGCGTGGTCGGCGCGTCCACGGGAATCCCCATGCGCGAGGAAACCGCTGAGTTCCAGGCGCCGTTTCTCGGCAGCGCCTGGGACACCGACCGGATCTTCTACTTCGGCGAATCGGTGCTGCTGCCGGAGTATCGCGGCCAGGGCCTGGGCGTGCGTTTCTTCGAGGCACGCGAGGCGCACGCCCGCCAGGCCGGCTTCGATCTGTGCTGCTTCAGCGCGGTGCAGCGCCCGCTGGACCACCCGCTGCGCCCGGCCGACTACCAGCCGCTGGATGCGTTCTGGCACAACCGCGGCTACGTCCATCACCCCGAGCTGAGCACGTCGTTCACCTGGCGCGACGTCGGCCACAGCGAGAAGACCGCCAAGCCGATGTCGTTCTGGCTGAAGGCGCTGACCGCATGATCCGCTTCGCTGCCAGCCAGTACGCGATCGAGCTGATCGAGCAGTGGGACGACTACGCCGCCCACCTGGACGCCCATGTGGCCGAAGCTGCGGCCGCCGGCGCGCAGCTGGTGCTGCTGCCCGAGTACGCGGCGATGACCCTGACCGGCCAGCTGCCGCCGGCCGAGCGCGGCGACCTGGCCGCGTCCATTGCCGGCATCCAGCCGCTGCTGCCGCGCTGGCTGGCGCTGTGCGCACAGATCGCCCAGCGCCATCGCCTCTGGTTCTGCCCGGGCTCGGCGCCGGTGCTGGACGATGATGGCCAGTACCGCAACCGCGCGTTCCTGTTCGGTCCGCAGGGCCTGCTGGGCCACCAGGACAAGCTCATCATGACCCGCTTCGAGCGCGAGGAATGGAACATCGCCGGTGGCCGCGAGGGACTGCGGACGTTTGCCACGCCGCTGGGCACGCTGGGCATCCTGATCTGTTACGACACCGAATTCCCGATGCTGGCCCGGCAGCTGGCCGAGGCCGGCGTGGACCTGCTGCTGGCACCGAGCTGCACCGATACCGAGGCCGGCTACCACCGCGTGCGCATCGGCTCGCAGGCACGTGCACTGGAGAACCAGCTGCCGGTGCTGGTCTCGGTCACGGCCGGCATGGCCAGCTGGAGCCCGTCGGTGGATGTGAACTACGGGCGCGCGGCGATGTATGTGCCGGCCGACCGCGGCATGCCGGCCAACGGCGTGCTGTGCGAGAGCGAGCGGGTGTTCACCGAGGAGAGCCGCTGGTTGATCGGGCAGATCGATGCCGCCGCGGTATCTGCGGTACGTCGCGAGGGCCAGGTGGCGTTGTACCGCGACTGGCCGGAGCAGTTTGCGGTGAAGGTTCAACGGACGGCGTAGCGCCGAGCCAGGCTCGGCTGACGCCTTCTGTAGAGCCGAGCCTATGCTCGGCTGAAACAGCAGTCGAGCATGGCTCGGCTCGACAAGGGCGTCACCACGCCGGCAGGCCGTCGCTGACGCGTTCCATCGCCTGCCGGTAGCGGCGGCTGCCAAACAGGCCGCGCTGCAGGGTCGTTCGCAACGCCTGCACCTCTTCATCTTCCGGCTGCTGCGCGCAGGCACGCTCGGCCCAGAACACCGCGCGGTCAAACTCGACCTCGCTGCGCGCGGCGTAGTACTGCGCCAGCATCCAGGCGGCCTGCGTCCAGGCCTGGCCGGCCCAGAACTGCAGCGTATCCAGCAGGCAGGGCAGGCGCCCTTCGGCAGGCACCTGCGTGCGCAGATAGTACCCCGCACCCGCTACGCAACTGCGGACGCGACGCTGCAGACGCTCGCCCCATTCTTCCTCGGTCGCCGCCAGCTCCAGGCAGCGCAGCTCGCAGGCGTTGGACAGGTGCACCAGTTCGTCCGTGCCGATACCGGCAATGCCGCCCTCCTCCAGGACACGGTCGTAGACCAGGCTGAGGTTGTAGAGCGCGCGGCCACTGTCCTGCTCGGCCGCACGCCGGTACCACTGGATGGCCAGCGCCGGATCGTAGGCAGGCGCGTGCTCGAAGTAGTGGTAGCCCAGCGCGGCCTGCATTTCCGGGAAGCCCAGTTCCGCACCGACCTGCGCCATGTGCAGCAGCACAGTGTGCTGCAGCGATTCGTCGAAAGCGTAGTAGACATCGTTGAACGGGCAGTCCGCGCCCGGCGTCGGCACCGCCATCAGCGCGGCCGCGTGGCGCCAGGCCGCCTCGGCCTGCGCCGCATCGGGCGTCACGCCGCACCAACCGGTGGCGCGCAGTACGCCCTGCATCACCGCCGCCCAGGCAGAATTCCGCCACAGCCGCGCCACCACCGGCGCGAGCCACTCACCCATGCCGGTCGCGGCGGCTGCGTGCAGCATGCGCATCAGCTGGTGATCATCGAACCCGCGAGGCACGCTCGGGTCGGCCGCTTGCGCGTAGTACGCCGCAGCCATTTCGGTGTTGTCCACCCGCGACGCCAGCTCGGCCAGCTGCAGATGGATCCCCGTGCGCTCCAGCGCCGACTGCGGCTGCGCCAGCAGTTCCATGCCGCGCGCGAAGGCCTGCTGCACCGCGTTGCGGTCGTCGGTGTCGATGCTGTCCACGTCGATGGCATCCAGCCACACGATCATGCGCAGCTGGTTGCGCTGCGATGCGTCCAGACCTTCGGCCAGGGGGCCCTCGGCGAGCGCCAGGATCTCTTCATGGCTGCCGCCCCAGCGCGGCGTGCGCAGCCGCGCGTAGGTGTCCAGCAGCGGCAGGGCGTGCCCTGCGGCCTGCAGGCCCATCTGCAGCCAGGCCAGGGCCGGCTGCGGTGAAGCCTCGTCGCTCGCAATCGGGTCACCCTCCTCATCCAGTTCCGGCGGCGGCGGGACCGCGGCAGACCAGGACGCAGGCATCTGCGCCGGCAGGTCCGGCAGGCGCGGCGCCTCGGCCATCCACGCGCCGAGCAGCGCCTGCATGTCGCGCCACGGGCCGGCGCCATCGGCGGGATGGAAGCCGTCGTGCATCCAGTCGCTCATCCACACCGGCACGCCGAACGCGGCCACACTGCGCATCAGCTGGTGCAGCAGCGGCCAGCACAACGGCCCGCGATCGGCCAGGGCAATGGCGTGGACGAACAGCGCGGTCTGCGCGGCATGCACGCCGGACCAGGCGCCCTCGCCCACCGAAGACGTCCAGCCGGAACCGCGCAGATCGACGGCGATGCGATCCCACACCAGGGCGGCCAGCAGCAGCGGCGCATCAGCCTGCGGGGCCTGCCGCTGCCACGCGGCCAGGGCCTGCCACAGCGCATTGATCGACAGTGCCTGCGGCGGCGCAAGCAGGGCCAGTGCACGGGCACCGCCCTCGGCGTCCTGCGGTGCGAGGAGGTCGGGCAAGGCGGACTCGATGGCCTCGAAGCGATGGGCGAGCAGGTCATCCCAGATCGCGGGTGCGGCGTGACGCCGCGGGGATTCAGCGGAAAGCGGAGAGGTCATCGGAATTCAAGCAGAGCGACAGCACCGGCGGATTATAGCGCTGCGGCGGGGTCGTTCCTTGGGTTCGCTTTGGTAGTGGGCAAGCTTGCTTGACCGCTGTTGGCTGATCCGTCGAGCAAGCTCGACGTTACGTCGGCAGCGCCGCCACCAAGGTGGACAGATCCGCGCTGTCCACCGGCCGCACCACGCGTGCCACCTCCTGGCCGTCGCGCAGCAGTACCACCGTCGGCCACAACTTCACCTGGAACGAGCGGCCCAGCGGCTTGCCCTTCCCATCCTCGATCTTCCAGTGCGGCAGATCATGCGCGTCCACGAACTGCTGCAGGGCCGGCTGCGCGGCCTGGCAGTGCCCGCACCACGGTGCACCGAACTCGATCAGCAGCCAGCCGGTCTGCGCATCGACATCGCTACGGGCCGGCTCGGCGGCCTGGTGGTCGCGCATGAAGGGCATGGCGTCATGCCGCCAGTGCGCGCTGGATGTCTTCCAGCGGTGCGTTGGTGAAGTTCTTCGCCAGGTCATCCAGCAGCCGCGCCTGTGTTTCCTTGTGCAGCAGCGGACGGATGCGGCCCAGGGTGATCGGATCGGCAACCAGGATCAGATGCGTATAGCGATTCTTCAACGCGTCTTCGTTCAACTGTTCGGCCACCTGCTTGGCGAACGTGGCTTCATTGAGCTGAGCAATCGACATATCCTTGGGCACCGCGCCGGACGGACCCTGCCCGGAGATGCCCTGCTCGCTGATGTCCTGCAGGCGCAGTTCACCTTCCTGCTTCAACGTCAACTGATGATCGGTGCCAACGTTGGTGAACACACGTGCCGAACCGCCATCGGTGACGACGATCAGGGTACCTTCGGGAATGCGACGGGTCATGCCTTGCTCCTGTTGCGTTGGTTCGCCACCACCGTAAGCGCTGCCCTGTGAGCGGTGCGGCCAGAAGGCGTTCACAGCATGTCAGTGCCGCAGGCCGATGAACAGGGGCGCTGGAACACAGCGTCCGCCCCGGCCCGCTTCGCTGCATGTTCACGCTGTAACCGTTATCATGAACGGATGATCGACACGACGTACTGCGTGACAGGCCAACCTGTTACGTGGGAAGCATTGCCGACCGGCGTACCGCTTGCCACACCCGCTCCCACCCCCTCATTCCTTCGCCGCGTGCAGGATCCGGGTGGATGACGCCGCTCAGGCGTTGAGCGCTGCAGCGTTTTTCAATGCGCTTCCTGCCTGATCCGCTCAGGCTGATTTCGATCTTCACCGTCTTTCGCCCATCTGCGGCGTAGCTTCCCGTGCGTGGTTTTTTCCCGCACGTCCTGGTCCAGCGTGGACCGCCCGCTCCGATGCCCCTGCGCCAGTTGCGCCAGCATCGCCGTTTCCGA
The DNA here is from genome assembly GCF_003086895.1 of Stenotrophomonas sp. ESTM1D_MKCIP4_1. NCBI lineage: Bacteria > Pseudomonadati > Pseudomonadota > Gammaproteobacteria > Lysobacterales > Lysobacteraceae > Stenotrophomonas > Stenotrophomonas sp. ESTM1D_MKCIP4_1. Next base: position 2,336,235 of record NZ_CP026004.1, read on the forward strand.
TTTCCGGGACACACCACACCGTCTATTCCGCATTCCAATTCAAGAACAGAAAGGACGTCCCCATGCAGGACAACCCCGATACCCACGCTCATTTCGGCTGGTTTAAACGCCGCCGCCATCTCAAGGTCGATGAAATCACCGTCGTCGACAAGCCCATGCTCAAGCGCGCCGTCGGTGCCGCTGCACTGGGCAATGCGATGGAATGGTTCGACTTCGGCGTCTACGGCTACCTTGCCGTGACCATCGGCCAGGTCTTCTTCCCCTCCAGCAATCCCACCGCGCAGGTGATCGCCGCGTTCGCGACATTCACTGTGGCCTTCCTGGTGCGCCCGCTGGGCGGCCTGGTGTTCGGCCCGCTGGGTGACCGCTACGGGCGGCAGAAAGTGCTGGCCTTCACCATGATCCTGATGGCGCTGGGCACCTTTGCCATCGGCCTGATCCCCGCCTACGAACGCATCGGCATCTGGGCTCCGGTCCTGCTGCTGCTCGCGCGCATCGTGCAGGGCTTCTCCACCGGCGGCGAGTACGGTGGCGCGGCCACTTTCATCGCCGAGTATTCCACCGACCGCAACCGCGGCCTGATGGGCAGCTGGCTGGAGTTCGGCACGCTGGGCGGCTACATCGCCGGCGCCGGCACTGTAACCGCACTGCACATGCTGCTGAGCAGCGAGGACATGCTGGACTGGGGCTGGCGCATTCCGTTCCTGGTCGCCGGTCCGCTGGGCCTGCTCGGCCTGTACATGCGCATGAAGCTGGAGGAAACCCCGGCCTTCCGCGCCTTCGCCGAGGAAGCCGAGAAGCGCGAGCACGACCGCCCGGGCCTGGGCGACCTGTTCCGCGTGCATGGCCGCCAGCTGCTGGTGTGCATGGGCCTGGTGCTGGTGTTCAACGTCACCGACTACATGCTGCTGACCTACATGCCCAGCTACCTGAGCGTGACCATGGGCTATGCAGAGAGCAAGGGCCTGCTGCTGATCATCATCGTGATGCTGGTGATGATGCCGCTGAACATCGTCGGCGGTCTTTTCAGCGACAAGCTCGGCCGCCGACCGATGATCATCGGCGCCTGCATCGCGCTGCTGGTGCTGGCCGTGCCCTGCCTGCTGCTGATCGGCAGCGGCAACGACTGGCTGATCTTCCTGGGCCTGATGTTGCTGGGCCTGGCCCTGGTGTGCTTCACCAGTTCGATGCCCTCCACGCTGCCGGCGCTGTTCTATACGCCGGTGCGCTACAGCGCGCTGTCGATCGCCTTCAACGTGTCGGTGTCGCTGTTTGGTGGTACGACGCCGCTGGTCACCGCCTGGCTGGTGGAACGCACGGGCGACCCGCTGGTGCCGGCCTACTACCTGATGGGCGCGGCGGTGATCGGCCTGGTCACCATGCTGTTCGTGAAGGAAACCGCCGGTCTGCCGCTGCGCGGCTCCCCGCCGGCCGTGGCCAGCGACAAGGAAGCCGCCGCCCTGCTGAAGAGCGACGTGCCGGTAACGGTCGACCCGACCCTGCCGCCGCTGCCCGAGGCGGGTGAGAGTGAGGCCGCCAAGCCCGCGTGACGCGTGCGCGCCCGCAGCGTCGAGCCACGCTCGACGCTGCGGATTGCGGGGCGCCAGGCTTTTGTAGAATCGAGCTTGCTCGACTGCCCTTCACGGATTGCGCAAAGATCAACAGCAGTCGAGCAAGCTCGACTCTACGGGCCGGTGGGCGAGCAGGTGGCCGTGAATGCGCCCCATGCTTCCCGTGCACCCACCGCTAACCGCGTTACCGCATGCTGGCCTCTACCCCGTTGGAGCCAGCCATGCGCACGCTACTTCCCCCCGTCCTCTTCCACGCCGGCATGGAACGCCCAGAAGCCGACGAAGGCGAAACCATCGACGCCCTTCGCGACGTGTTCCTGGACATGGCCCGCACGGTTGCCGCTGCCGAAGGGCACGCCTATCGCGCCGTGCACGCAAAGGGCCAGGCGCTTCTCAAAGGCAGGCTGCAGATCTCAGACGGCCTGCCGGAAGAGCTCGCACAAGGCCTGTTTGCCACGCCCGGAGCGTATGAATGCCTCGTTCGCTTTTCATCCCCACCCGCGGAACAGCTGCCGGATACGGTGTCCACGCCCCGCGCGATCGCAGTGAAGGTGCTCGGCGTGACGGGCGAGCGTGTGGCAGAGAGTGAGGAACAGCACAGCCAGGACTTCCTCATGGTCAACGGCCCGACCTTCACCAGCCCCGGCCCGCAGGGCTTCCTGCGCTCCACGAAGCTGCTGGCGGCAACCACCGAGCGCATGCCCCGTACCAAGGCAGTAATTTCGGCGGCTCTGCGGGGCGGCGAGCGCATGCTGGAAGCCGCAGGCGGCAGCAGCGGCAAGATCAAAGGGATGGGCGGCGAGCCGCAGGTGCACCCGATGGGCGAAACCTACTTCAGCCAGGTGCCGTTCCGCTTCGGCCCTTATATTGCCAAGTTCTGCCTGCGCCCGGTCTCCGCCACGCTGCAGGCGCTCAGCAATGCGCCCATTGAAAACAGCGAAGACAGCCAGCGCGACGCCATCCAGGAAGCACTGGCGAGTGGCCGTGCAGATCTGGTCTGGGAACTGTGTGCACAGTTGTGCCGCGACGAGGAGGCCATGCCCATCAAAGATGCGTCGGTGGAATGGCCGCAGGAACTGAGTCCGTTCATCGCGGTGGCGACACTGCGCGTCCCGCCCCAAGTCAGCTGGGATGATGCCGAATCGCCCGGCATCGAGGACCGCCTGGCCTTCAGCCCATGGCACGCCCTGCAGGCGCATCGGCCATTGGGCGCCCTGAACCGGGCACGGCGGGTGGTAATGGCTGCGTCGCGGGCCTACCGGTCGCAGCACAATGGCTGCCCGCTGCATGAGCCTCTGCCCGGCGAATAGGCACGCCGCTTCAGCCCGCAGCTGGCGCGTCGGTCTGCAGGAGGCTGTCCCGGTCGCGCAACGGGAACCGGATGTGTGCCTCCACGCCGTCCGCACGGAACTGCAGCTGACCACTGCCAGCCAGCTCGTAAGGCACCCGCCTCTCGATGAGCGAGCACCCCAGCCCCCGGCGCTGCGGCCGCGACCAGTTCTCCACGGACGGGTGCCGCTCATTCCAGTGCAGTGCCAGCCAGGGGTGTGTCCCTTCCTGCGCCTGCACCGACCACGAGACATCAATACGGCCATCCCTTCGGATGGCCCCGTATTTAAGGGAATTGGTCACCAGCTCATGCACGGCGAGCGAAAGCACTTCGGCGGCCTTGGGCGGCAGCAACACGTCGGGACCATCGAGCAGGTAAAGGCCGGATCGATGTACCTGCACCGATATCTCCTCGTCCAGCATGTTGCGCAGGCAGACCCCAGCGTTGTCCGCACGGGTCAACAGCGCCTGTGTGCGGGCCAGCGACATCAGCCGCCCGCACAGCCGCTCGGCATACTCCTCGACACTGCTCACGGTTTCCTGGGTGCGCCATGCAATGGCATGGATCATCGCCATGATGTTGCGCACCCGGTGCTGCAGTTCGGCCAGCAGCACGGCCTGCCGTTCGGTGGCCCGCTTCAGCGTATCGATGTCGATGGCGATGGCAAACACACCCGTGACGTCGCCCTGCGCATCCCGCAGCGGCGCCGCCGCGATGCGTGTCCACCGCACCTGGCCATCCTCGTGGGTGAACTGGAATTCCAGCCCTGGCACCACCGTGTCGCCACGAAGTGCCCGGGCAACGGCAAAGTCTTCGGGGCCGATCGGGCTGCCATCTTCATGCCAGCCCTGCCAGCGCGGCATGTTGTCGTTGTCCCGCGAGGGCAGCTGGCCCGTAGGCAGGTAGGCGCGCATCTGCTCATTGGATTGCAGTACCCGCCCTTCGGTGTCGACGATACACAGCCCCACCGGCAGCATCTGGAATGCCAGTGACAGGCGCTCATCACTCTGCCGCCGGCGTCGCTGTTCCTGCTCGCGCGCAGCGTGCGCGGTGTGCGCCGCTGTGGTCTCGAACATGGTGACCAGTACGCCGTCGATGCGCCCGCACGCGTCACGAATGGGGCTGTAGGTGATGGTGAACCAGATGTCTTCCAGCACGCCTTGCCGGGCAAGCGGATAAAGCTTGTCCTCGTACGTGATGGTTTCGCCTTGCCAGACCCGGGCATAGATGGGTCCATTGATGTGCCACACCTCCGGCCAGCAGATGCGGGTGGCCTGGCCCAGGCCGGCCGGGTGCTTGTCGGCCAGAATCTCGGCGTAGCCGTCGTTGTACAACTGGACCAGCTCTTCGCCCCACAGCACGATCATCGGAAAGCCATGGGCCAGCATCAGATCGACGGTCGCCCGCAGGTGCGGCGGCCAGTCGTTACGGTCACCGAGGGGCGTAGCCGACCAGTCCTTCGCAGCAATGCGCTCGGCCATGCCACCACGCAGAGCGTGCAGCGGCGGAGACGCCGGCAAAACCGGTGTCGTGGCAATGGGAGAACTCAGTTCCATCCGGTTACCCACGCAGTGCCCTCAACGTCCGCCGGCACTTGCCCGTCGGGCATGCACCAAGGTCTCAAGCTGCTGGACCAGCGCCTGGATGTGGTAGGGCTTTGCACAGCGTGGAACATCGGCAAACCGGCTGGGCACGTTGTCGTCGTAGCCGGACGTGAGCAGGAAGGGAATGCCGGCCGCGGCCAGGCGGTCCGCCAAGGGGTAGACCTGCTCGCCACCCAGGTTGATATCCAGGAGGGCGACATCGATGGGGTGCTCATCCACCAGCCGGTCCAGCGCGGCGAGGTCGCCTGCGGGCCCTACCGTGTGTACGCCTTTGAGTTCCAGATAGTCGACCAGGAACATGGCGATGGCGAATTCATCTTCCGCCACAAGCACACGCACCCCTTGCCGCCCCGGAATATCAACGGCTTCCAACACGTACAACACTCCTGTCCAGGCGGCACACCCGTCTGTTACAGGTGAAGGGTGACCAATCGGCCCACAAGAGCGCGTGACGACCCCGCCAAGCGCCCTCCCCTGTAGTGTCGAGCTTGCTCGACTCTACGGTGCCATGCGCCGGCCCGGCAGATGGTGGAGAATCCCCACACCCCCATCCGCCGCTGCTTCGGAGCCCCCATGGCCTACGCCCGCATCACCTCCACCGCCGAAAACTACCTGCACCACGTCAGCAACGGCACCTTCAGCGTCGACGTCGACGAACCGGCCACCCTGGGCGGTCAGGGCCGTGGTTTCGCCCCTTTCGATCTGTACCTGGCATCGCTGGCCTCGTGCACCGCCATCACCCTGCGCATGTACGCCCAGCGCAAGGGCTGGGACCTGGGCGAATTCCAGGCCGAACTGCGTTCTACGCGCGATGAGGATGGCCGCCTGCACGTGCACCGCGTGCTGCACGCCAGTGCCGAACTCAGTGACGCCCAGTGGACGCGACTGCTGGAAGTCGTCGAGAAGACCCCGGTGACCCTGGTGATGCGCGAAGGCGCCCGTATCACCAGCGAGCGCGGTGACGGGGTCGGATCCGTTTCCGAGTGAGCAACGGGGTCAGAGGCGTTTCCTGTTGGAAACGGATCTGACCCCATGCGCTACGCGCCGTCAGGCTGCGCTGCTTGACGCCAGCAGGCACAGGCTTCTGGCTGGCAGCGTCCATTGGCCTTCGTCATCCATTTCCAGTGGTGCGTCATCGGTCTGCAGCACCACGCGCCGGAACGACAGGGTTTCATCGGAGGGCTTGAACCGCTGGACCTGCTCACTTGGGTTCAGCAACAGCGCCAGGCTGACGTGGCGACCAGGTTCACGCAGACCGCTGTCGGGGCTGCGGCCGTCCAGCACGATCAGCAGTGCACGCTGCTCCGGGCTGTGCCAGTCGCCCTCGTTCATCGCCTCCCCGTCCGGCCGACGCCATTCGATGTCGCGCATTCCAAGCGATTCATCGTAGTCACCGGTCAGGAAGCGATTGCGCCGCAGCAGCCCATACCGCCTCCGCAACGCCAATGCACGGCGCACGAATGCAGCCTGCGCCTGCGGGCCCGGCTGCGCGGCGCGCTCCCAGTCGATCCAGCTCAGCGGGTTGTCCTGGCAGTAGGCGTTGTTGTTGCCCTGCTGGGAATGGCCGAACTCATCGCCGGCAAGCAGCATTGGAGTTCCCTGCGCCAGCAGCAGCGTGGCCAGAAGGTTGCGCATCTGCCGCGAGCGCAGGGCAAGGATGTCCGCATCTTCGGTATCGCCCTCCACGCCGTGGTTGCACGACAGATTGTGCGAATGGCCATCGCGGTTGTCCTCGCCATTGGCCTCGTTATGGCGATCGTTGTAGCTCACCAGGTCATGCAGGGTGTAGCCATCGTGCGCGGTAACCAAGTTGATGCTGGCCGACGGGCGGCGCCCATGATGGTCGAACAGATCGGCAGAGCCCGTGAACCTCGCCGCGAAATCCGGCAACTGACCCGCATCGCCGCGCCACAACGCACGGGTCGTGTCACGGAACCGGTCATTCCACTCGGCCCACCCGGGAGGGAACTGTCCCAGCTGGTACCCGCCGGGCCCGATGTCCCACGGTTCGGCAATCAGCTTCACTTGGCTCAGCACCGGGTCCTGGCGCACCGCATCGAGGAAGCTGCCGGACGGGTCAAAGCCATGCCGCTCACGGCCGAGAATGGTTGCAAGGTCGAAGCGGAATCCATCGACGCGCATCTCGGTCACCCAGTACCGCAGTGAATCCATCACCATGCGCAGGGCACCGGCATTGGTCAGGTCGAAGGTGTTGCCGGTGCCGGTATCGTTGATGTAGAAGCGGCGGTCGTCGGCCAGACGGTAGTAGCTCGCGTTGTCGATGCCTTTGAACGAGAGTGTTGGCCCCAGTTCATTGCCTTCCGCGGTGTGGTTGTAGACCACGTCCAGAATGACCTCAATGCCCGCGTTGTGCAGCCGGGCAACCATCTGCTTGAACTCGGCCACTGTTTCCAGCGAAAGATAGCGCGGCTGGGGCGCAAAGAAGCCGATGGTGTTGTACCCCCAGTAGTTGCGCAGGCCACGTTCCAGCAACTGCTGGTCATCCACATAGGCATGCACAGGCAACAGCTCGATGGCGGTTACACCCAGATACGCCAGATGGTCCACCACCGCATCGTGCCGCAGTGCAGAGAACGTGCCGCGCTCTGCCTGGGGCACACCGGGATGCTGCATGGTCAACCCGCGTACGTGCGCCTCGTACATCACCGAGCGGTCCCAGGGCGTGGCCGGCGCACGCTCGCTGCCCCAGCTGAACGCCGGGTCGATCACCGCGCAGCGGGGCATGTACGGCGCACTGTCGCGGCGGTCGAAACTCAGGTCGGCATCACGGTGCCCCAGCGTGTAGCCAAACAGGTGCGGTGCCCACTTGAGCTCGCCCACGATCTGCTTGGCATAGGGATCGAGCAGCAGCTTGTTGGGATTGAACCGGTGGCCTTCCTGGGGTGCATAGGGCCCATGCACACGGTACCCATAGCGTTGGCCGGGACGCACGTCCGGCAGGTAGCCATGCCACACTTCATTGGTGTATTCGGGCAGCGCGATGCGCTCGATCTCGCGGTTGCGCGCATCGAACAGACACAGTTCGACCTTGGTTGCATGCCGTGAATACAACGCGAAGTTCACCCCGAGCCCATCCCAGGTCGCACCCAGCGGAAACGGCCTGCCCTCGCGTACGCGCGAGCTCTGCACCCACTTACGCGCTGCCATCGCTGTCGTCCTCACTGGCAGTGGCCGCGGCTATTTCTGCTTGTACAAGGCGCTCGGCCATATGCCAATGACGCTGCTGCTGATCATCGGGGCGGCCCTCCGCCTCCCAGATCTGGTGTGCCAGCATCTCAATGCGGCGGCGTCGTTCACTGCTGTCCATCTGCCCCACTCTCCTGGCTGATCCACACCGCCACCGGGCTGCCTGCGAACAGCAGCGCTTCGGCAGCGGATCCATTGAAATCTTCCGTACGGCCGTCCAGCACATTGCGCATCGTCCGTTGCGGCAGCTCCGCGAAGACGCGGCCCGCATATTCCTTCCACGCAAGACCCGGACCCGGGCAACGCGCAACGCTTGCCCTGCGGACCGCGACCAGCAACGTCTGCCCGGCATGTTCGCGCAGGAACACCAGCGTGTCCGCGGCGGGCTGATGCAGTCTGCGCAGGCCGCCATGGATGAACAGCGCGGGGTACTGGCGCCGAGCCTGCAACAGTCGTGACAGGAGGCGCATCTTGGGCGCCCCTTCGTGCCATGCCTGCAGCAACTGCGACCATGGCCGATCATCAGCCAGCGCCTGTGCGCGCAGTGCGAAATCCACAGCACGGCGGTTGTCAGGGTCGACCAGACTGAGATCCCAGAATTCGGTGCCTTGGTAGATGTCGGGCACACCCGGCAGGCACAGCTGCAGGCCGAGCTGTGCCAGGCCGTTGCTGGCGCCCGCTGCTGCAAGTGAGCGCACAAAGGATGCAAGCGCGTTGCGGGTTCCCTCAAGCTCGCTGGACTGCGTCAGCGCCTGCAGCCACTGCTGGGTCTCGTTCTCCAGATCCAGATCCGGGTCCGACCAGTTACTGATCCGCTTGCCCTCGCGCAACGCCTTGCGCATCCACTGGTCCATGCGCTGCACGAAGTCTTCCTCTGGCGCGCCGTGCATCGGCCACGCCCCCACCAGCGCCTGCCACAGTGCGTAGCCTTCGGCTGCGGGCAGTGGCATGGGCATCGCGGCAGTCGCGCACCGCTGCTCCCAGTCAGCCAGGGCCGCCTGCCACGCGAGAACGTCGCGGCTGATCAACGCCAAGCGGGCGCGTGTATCCGGACCACGCTTGTGGTCGTGCGTTGCCAGGGCCAGCAGGGCCCGCGGGTGCTGGCGTCCACGGGCCTCGGCCAACGCAAGAAGCGTTTCACCCGCCAGACCGACACACTGCGGATCGCTGCCCACTTCGTTACGCGACAGCAGCCGGTAATAGCGGTAGAAGGCGGTGTCCTCCACCGCCTTGGCATTGAGCGGTGCCGAGAGCTGACCGATCCGCACGCGCAGTTCCTGCGATGCGGGCGATTGCAGTGCCGCTACCAGCAGCGCCAGGGCGGCGCGCCCCGAGGCATCGAGCTGCCGGGCCGCTGCCGTCTCGGCCTGGGCCAGTACGCGCCGCTCTGCCGGCATCCGCAGATCATAGAGACGGTAGACTGGATAGTGGCGCAGCAACGCACACACGGTCCTGCGCAACGTGGCATCGGTGATATCACCGCTTGCGGCGGCTTCGCCGATCGACCGCTTCACACACTCCATCAGACGCCGCAGGTCCGCATGCAGCGATCCATCCAGCAGTGCATCACGGGCGGCCTGCTGCACCTCATCCAGGCCGCGCGGGTCACCTGAGCGGGCCTGCCATTGCTGGCCCAGCGCTTGGGCAGCGGTGCCATCATGCAGCCAGGCCCCGGCCTGGTCCATGAAGTCGTAGCCAGTGGTACCGTCGCACGCCCATTCCTGTGGCAATACCTCCCCTTCGGCGAGGATCTTTTCCACGTGCAGGGTGATATCCGGGCCACGCCGGCCAGCTTCCGCTGCGGCCTCATCGAGGTCTGCGCGCAGCCGCGCGAGATAGGCACCGGGATCTGCCAGACCATCGACATGGTCGATGCGCAGGCCATCGACCCAGCCTTCGCGCACCAGCCTCAGCGGCAGCGCGTGGACGGCAAAGAAGACGTCTTCCCGCTCGGCCCGCAGGGCGGCCAGTGCGGTGATATCGAAGAAGCGCCGATAGTTGACCTGGTCACCCGCGGTGCGCCACCACGCCAGGTGGTAGTGCTGGCGCTGCAGCAATGTGTGCATGCGCTCGACCGAACGATTGCAGCGATCAATCCAGTTCTGCCGCGCACCTGGCTGCAGTGGATAGCTGCGTGGTGAGAGCGGCAGGCGCAGCGCGTGATGGAAGAGGTAGGGTTGATCGCCCGCCTCTTCGACACGCAGCACCCCGGCCTGTACCGCCTCCTGCAGCGGCCGTTCCAGCACCGGCAGCCACAGCCGCTGGCCACAACCGCTGGCATCCCAATTGATGTCGAACCACTGGGCATAGCGGCTGCGGCGTCCATGCATCAGCACATCCGCCCACCACGCGTTTTCCGGGGCAGCCGCCAGGTGGTTGGGCACGATGTCCAGGATCAGTCCCAACCCGCCTTCTCGGGCACGCCGTGCCAGCCGCAGGAAAGCAGCCTCACCGCCCAGCTCGGGGTTGATACGCGTTGGATCGATGCCGTCGTAGCCATGGGTGGAACCCGGCATCGACGCGGCGATCGGCGAAAGGTAGAGATGGCTGACGCCGAGCGCGGCGTAATAGTTCACCTGTGCCGCTGCAGCATCGAAGTCAAAGCCGGCATGCAGCTGCAGTCGGGCGGTGGCGCGAAGTGCGGTCATGCCGTCACTCCGTCACGGTCTGCGCTGACGCGCTGCAGCCGCGATTGCAGCGCGGCTTCGTCCCAGTGCTGCGGCAGCCGACGCCGCCAGTTGGGGTGGCCGCCGACGGTCCCCGGTAGATTGACCTGGGTGCGCAGGCCCAGCGCGTCTTCCAGGGGGAGCAATGCCAGCCGCGAGGGTGTGCTGGCCAGCAGATCCAGCGCTTCGTCTTCCACGTCATCTCCAGTTACGATCTGTGCCAGTGCCGCCGCAACGTGCCGGCGCTCATCCAGCGCTGCAGAAAGGTTTTCGATTTCACCCAGGCGCGCCCGCCAGCGCAGATCACGCGCGCGCAGCCACCCGCCAAGCGGCGGCAGATCGTGCGTGGAAGGCATGGCGACAGCATCCCGGCGCCAGCGCGATGCCGGCAGGAAGCCCGCCGCATCGCGGGTGAAGGGCAGCACATCCAGGCCCAGCACGCCGCGCGCAGCGAGCTGCTGGCGAATGCCCGCGGGAACCACGCCCAGATCCTCGCCGATGACGACGCAGCGGTGCCGCCAGGATTCGAGCACCAGCAGGTTGAGCAGATCCTGCAGGGGGAACTGCAGATAGACGCCCTCGCTGGCGGATGCGCCTTGCGGCAGCACCCACAGCCGATGCAGACCCAGAATATGGTCGATGCGCACGCCGCCACGATGGGCCATCACCGCCCGCAGCAGACGGATGAAGGGCAGATAGCCTTGCCTGCGCAGGGCCAACGGCGAAAAGCCGGTGATTCCCCACGCCTGACCCTGGCTGTTGAATGCATCGGGCGGCGCACCCAGTTCCAGGCCCGCGAGCATCGCGTCCGGCTGTGAGCGCGCCTCCGCACCGCCGGGCGCGCAGCCCACCGCCAGATCGGCAATCAGTCCGATGGCGGCGCCGTCGTTACGTGCCTGGGAATGCAGCTGCATCCAGCACCGCTGCGCAACCCACTGCGCGAAGGCATGGTCAAGCGCACTTCCGCTGCGGGCGCCGGCAGCCACAGAACAGTAGTCCTGCAGTGCGGGCCCCGCTGCGGCTTCCCATTGGCAGACCTCGGCCCACAGGCCGGGCTGCGACTGCTGCAGTTGCAGCCTGGTCGACCGCAGCCAGCGCCACTTCAGGTCGGCGGCGCTTTCCCAGTCGATCCGCCGCGTCGCGGTGCCGGCATCCACGGCGTCGGCCAGGTGCCGATCCTCGTCCAAAGCGGCGCGGGCTGCGTCCGGAACCGCCTGCAGCAACGAGGCCTGCAACGGATCGAGCCAGCGCCGATCGCTGGGCGAGTACGGACTGAAACCGGCATCGGGTGCCAGGCCCGCATGCATCGGGCTGAGCGCCAGTGCGTCGCCGCCGTGTTGGCGCAGCCGCTGCAGCCAGGGCGCACAACCTGCGCTGTCACCAATGCCGGCATCCCCTGCGGACCGCAAGCTGTAGACCTGGGCGGCCAGACCCCAGCCGCGCTCTACCTGCACAGGCCACCAGGCCTTCGGCGGAGCAACCGCAACCGCGATGCTCTGCTGCATGTGCTGCCAGTGCCAGTAACCCGGTTGCACGGGGGCGTGCCATCGCCCGGCGTCGTCTTGCCGTGCTTCGACCGTCTCACCGGCATCGTTCACCCAGCGCGCAGGACCGGCAGCACCCGGCAATACCAAGGGTTCCCCGCAGACCGCTGTGTACAGGGGGCTGCCCGGCGCGTCCGAACCCGGCTGCAGCGCCTGCAGGACTGCACGCAGGACCTCGGGCGCGACTTCGCACTGCCGGCCGGATACATCCTCCCACTGTGGCATCAGACCGGCCGCGCGCGCGGCTGCCTGGAGCGCCGCATCCCCGCTCATGCCGGCAGCCAGCGCAGCTGCAGCCCACCGCCGGCCTGGAGCATCTCGCCAGTCGGCAGACGCAACAGCGGCTCGCCGTCGGGAAGTGAGTGAGCTACGGCTTCACGGCCGGTATTGAAGGCGATCCACCATTGGCCGGCGGGTAGTTGCCAGCCTGCCTGCACCGCCCCTTGGCCAAGAACCTTCGCCCCCAGGGAGCGTGCCTGTTCAAGGCCGGGCTGCAGATAGCGTTTGCGCAATGCGAGCAGATCGCGCAGCCATGCCAGTGCACCTTGCCAATCGGACCCATCATCGGGTGGCGGTACGCGGGAGGCCTCCAGGGTCGCAGGATCGTTCGGATCGGGAATCCGCGCCCGCGATGCGGCATCGGCAAAGGCGTTGAAGCCCGCGAACTCGCGGCGGCGTCCTTCGCGTACCGCCTCATCCAGCGGCGCCTGGTAATCAGTAAAGAACAGGAACGGCGAACGTGCCTGCCACGGTTCCCCCATGAAGAGCAGAGGCACCATGGGCGTCAGCACGGTCAGTGCCGTGGCGATACGCAGCGCCTCCGGGCCGAGCAGTTGGTTCAGCCGCTCACCGAATGCACGGTTGCCCACCTGGTCATGGTTCTGCGCGAACACAATGAACCGCGCAGGCGGAACATCGGCACTGGGTTCCCCACGCGGCCTGCCGTGCAGATCGGGCTCACCCTGCCACGCGAATCCTTCGGCCAGGCAGCGCGCGAACAGCGCCTCGGCACGCCCTGCGTAAGCGGCGTAGTAGCCTTCGTGCTCGCCCGTCAACAGCACATGCAGCGCGTTGTGGAAGTCGTCATTCCACTGCGCCTGGTAGGCACCCCGCAGCCAACGCGCCTGGTTGCGCTCGTTCTCCAGCATCAGGTGCGCGTGGGGCACTTCAGCCCGGATCGCATCACTGAACTGCTGCAGGAAGCGATCGTCATCAATGGCGTGCACCGCATCCAGGCGCAGGCCGTCAATCCGGTACTCCTGCAACCACATCAGCGCGTTGTCGATGAAGAAGCGCTGCACGTAGCGCTGCTCGAAGTCGATGGCCTCACCCCACGGCGTGCTGCGCCCGAGGTGGAAGAAGCGGCGGGCATACTGGGCCAGATGGTTGCCCTGTGGCCCGAAGTGGTTGTAGACCACATCCAGCAGTACGGCCAGGCCCGCGGCGTGGGCCGCGTCAACAAAGCGCTTAAGCGCTTCCGGCCCGCCATACGCCTGTGCCGGCGCATAGGGAAACACGCCGTCATAGCCCCAGTTGCGGGTACCGGGAAACTGCGCCACCGGCATCAGTTCGATGGCGGTGATGCCCGTGGCGGCCAGCATCGGCAGCTGCTCCGTCAGTGCGGCAAAGCCACCGGCCGCCTCTACATGCACTTCGTAGATCACCATGTCCTGCCAGGGCACACCGCTCCAGCCCTGCGTCTGCCAGTCGTAGACGTCTGCCGACAGCACGGCGCTGGGGCCTTCGATGCCGTCCGGCTGCCAGCGGGACGCAGGATCGGGCACTTCCGCGCCATCAGGCAGACGGAAGCGGTAGCGATCGCCGTGCGCGGCCGGGGCGCGCAGCCAGTGCAGTCCATCGGCCTGGCGCCGCATGGGACGGGCCGATTCACCCAGCACCAGCTCAATCTGCTCGGCATCCGGGGCCCAGAGCTGGAAGTCCACCGCCCCATCTGTTGCCGGCCATGCGCCAAGGCGCGCGCCCGCGCTCATGCAATGACCTGCAGGTACAGCGTGGACATCGGCGGCAGGGTCAGGCGGAGCGACTGCGCATGCCCATGCATGGACCGCGCTTCGGTGGCCACCGCACCCAGGTTGCCTCTATTGCCGCCTGCATAGTGGTGGCTATCCGTGTTCAACTGTTCCGACCACAGACCAGCCTCGGGTACACCCACCCGGTAGCCTTCGCGCAGCACGGGGGTGAAATTGCTGACAACCAGCATTGCAGGCGCACGGCCCTCAGGGTCCTGGCGGATGAAGGCATAGACGCTGTTGCGGTTGTCATCGGCAACACTCCACGCAAACCCGCGTTCGTCCCGTTCATCGCGATGCAGGGCCGGCTGCTTCAGCAGTTGCGCGTTCAGATCACCCACCAGCCGCATCAACCCACCACCCTCGGCACTCGCCGCCTGCTCCCATTCCAGCCCGCGCTGGTGGGCCCATTCGCCAGCCTGGCCGAACTCACCGCCCATGAAGAGCAGCTTGCTGCCGGGGTGCGCCCACATGAAGGCGTAATAGGCACGCAACTGGGCGAACTGCTGGTCGCGGTGCCCGACCATCTTGCCGAGCAACGAGCCCTTGCCATGAACCACTTCATCATGTGAAAGCGGCAACACGAAACGCTCGGAAAACGCGTAGACCAGACCGAAGCTGATCTCGCTGTGGTGATGCTGGCGATGCACAGGATCGCGCTGCAGGTAGTGCAGCGTGTCGTGCATCCAGCCCATGTTCCATTTATGGGTGAAGCCCAGCCCACCGTCTGCAACCGCGTGGGTGACCCCAGGCCACGCCGTGCTTTCCTCGGCGATGACCAGGACATCGGGGAAGCGCCCGCGCAGCGTCTGGTTCATCTTCTGCAGAAAGCCAACGGCCTCCAGATTCTCGCGGCCGCCCAGTGCATTGGGTACCCACTGCCCCTCCGGCCGGCTGTAGTCGCGATACAGCATGGACGCCACGGCATCCACGCGCAGCCCGTCGATATGGAAGCGCTCGATCCACTCCAGCGCGCTGCCGATCAGGTACGCAGCGACCTCATTGCGGCCATAGTTGTAGATCAACGTATCCCAATCGGCATGCTTCCCCTCGCGCGGGTCTGCATGTTCATACAGCGCGGTGCCATCAAACTGGGCCAGGCCATGGGCATCGTCGGGGAAGTGCGCGCTGACCCAGTCAACGATCACGCCCAGACCGGCCTGATGGCAGCGGTCTACAAAGCGGGCGAACGCTTCCGGGGTGCCATAGCGCGCGGTCGGCGCGTAGATGCCCAGCGGCTGGTAGCCCCACGAGCCGCCGAAAGGATGCTCGCTGATCGGCAGAAGCTCGATATGGGTGAAACCCAGTCCGGCCACGTGAGGAATCAACCGGTCCGCCAACGCGTCCCAGTCCAGTACGCTGCCATCGTCACCGCGTTGCCAGGACCCCGCATGTACCTCATAGATGGACAGCGGCGCGTTGATGCCCAGCTGGGCACGGCGCTGCAACCAGCCCGCGTCGTTCCACTGCAGGGGTTCGGAGGACGCGACGCGCGACGCGGTGGCGGGAGAGCGCTCGGCCCAGCGGGCCATCGGGTCCAGCTTGTCTGGCAGGCCTTGGCCATCCGCGCCGATCAGGCGGAACTTGTAGCACGCCCCCGGCTTCACACCGGGCACGAACAGTTCCCACACGCCCGCAGCGTGGCGCAACCGCATCGGGTGGCGACGACCATCCCAGCCGTTGAAGTCACCGACCACAGCCACGCGCCGGGTATTCGGCGCCCAGACCGCGAAACGCACACCTTCGACGCCCTGCACGGTCATTTCCGTGGCGCCGAGGGCGCGTATCGCTTCCGCATCACCGTGGTGCATGCGCTGCAGCAGCGCCTCGTCCAGCAGCGGTCCGAACGCATAGGCGTCATGCACCTGCTGCACATCCTCGGCGAAGTGCAGCACGAGCAGGGGAATCGCATCGGCGCCCGCGCGCCCCTCATACAGACCCGGCAGATCGGTAGGGCGAAGATCCCAGCGGCTACCCGTTGATTCGATCACCTCCACCCGCTGCGCATGGGGTACCAGCACGCGGATGAGACGTTCACCCTTGGCATCAATGTGAGGCCCCAACAAGGCAAACGCATCGGCTGGGTTCCCCTGCACCAGCGCCTGCAGCTCCCACTTTGACGTTACAACCGTTTCGCCCAGCACTTCGCTTCCGTACTCGAAATCGACCACGCCCCGTCCTTCCTCGTTCATGCGGCCACCTGGCAGGTCTGCTGGTACAGCGCCAGATAGGCTCTGCCGGCAGCTTCCCACCCACCCGGCCGCAGCATCGCGGCGCGGCGCATGGCCTGCATCAGCACCGGCAGCCGGAACGTGCGCATGGCTCGTTCAACGCAGCGGCGAAGCCCGTCAGCGTTCGCACCGTGGAACAGGAACCCGGTCACGCCGTCTTCCACCGTGTCGACCAGACCGCCCGTGGCATGGGCAATCGGCAGGCACCCGAACCGCTGCGCATACATCTGGCTGAGCCCGCACGGCTCGAAGCGCGAAGGCATCAACAGGAAATCGGCACCCGCAAACATCTGCCGTGCCAGCCCCTCTTCAAAGCCGATGAAGGCGCCAACCCGGCCCGGGAAGCGCTGCGCCAGTGCCTGCACCTGCGCCTCGACCTGCGGTTCGCCACCACCGATCACCACCAGCTGGCCGCCAGCCGCCACGATCTGCGGGGCGACATCGCAGGTGATGTCCAGGCCCTTCTGATGGACAAGGCGCGAGACCACGGCGAACAGGGGGCCCTGCGAAGGCTGCAGGCCGAAGGCCTGGCGTACCGCCTGCGCATTGGTCTGCCGGCCGGTGCTCTGGCCGATGCTGAAACGGGCCTTGAGGTGAATGTCCCGGCGCGGATCCCAGCTGGCATCAATGCCGTTGACGATGCCGCTGAGGTGCCCGCCCGCCGCGCGCCGTGCCAGCAGCTCGTGCAGTCCGCAGCCGTCCTCGGCAGCGGTGATCTGCTGCGCGTAACGCAGGCTGACCGTGTTCAGGCGGGTTGCATTGGTGATGCCTCCCTGCAGGAAGGACATGTGACCATGAAAATGCAGTTCGTCCAGGTGTTCGGCCGGAATACCCAGCGTGGGAGCCAAGGCAAACGGGAACAGGCCCTGGTAGGCAAGGTTGTGAATGGTCAGCAGGGTCGGAACCGCCGTGCGGTCCCAGCGCACATACGCCGCTGCCATGGCAACCGGCCAGTCATTCAGGTGCAGCAACTGCGGTTTCCAGTCCAGTCCGGCACGCCCGGCGGCCAGTTCCGCTGCGGCGTGCGACAACGTGGCAAACCGCACGGCATTGTCCGGCCACTCGCGCCCCTGCGCATCCACATACGGGGAGCCCTCGCGTTCGTACAGCGCCGGGGACAGCAGTACGTAGATCGGCAGACCGTCGGCCTGCAAGGCCATTGCCACGGTGCAGGCCGGCAGGCCGGCACGACCTTCCACGCGGCCCACTTCACGCAGGTGCGGCAGACGCTGCAGCACTTCCGGGTAGCCCGGCAGCAGTACGCGCGCATCGCAGCCGGCGCGCACCGCACGCGGCAGCGCCGCCGCTACATCGCCCAGCCCGCCCGCCTTGATGAAGTCGGCCATTTCAGTTGCAACAAACAGAACCCGCTGCACGAGTTCCGGCAGTTCAACTGGCTGTGAAGAGCCCCGGCGTGTCCCGATCGGTACGACGGCAGTCGCGGGCAGGAGGGGTTCTGCAACGGTGTCATGCAGCGAATCGGCGACGAAGTCGAGGGCCATGGCACTTCTCTGAATCAGTCAGGCAGACGCCAGCGGCGCCCGATTGGGCGCTGATGCTGGAAGGGAAGTCGTCGCGGAACGTGGGGGACGTCTGCGTAGGCTCAGTGCGAATGTGCACGGTTGCATATCAAACAACCGTGAAGCACAGGCGATTTTTGCGTGACACCCCTCACCGGGTGACGCGCGCATGGCTCGCGCGGCCCGTCATGGTGTGCGTAATGGAGCGTGGTGGCTGGCTACCACGCATCGCTGGTTCAGCTGTCTACACAGCCATTTGCAACTGCAGGACGGTGCCGTCGTCCAGGTCCAGCGCACGCTGCAGCGCCTGCCCGTCGCCCAACGCCTGCACCGCCGCACGCGGCAGCACCAGCCTGCAGTCGGTGCCGCCATCAAGGAGCACGGCCTGGTCGCCATCGTGCAGGGAGACGGCCAGCGCCCAGCCACCGTTGCCGCCGAAGCGGGTGAGGTTCTCGATGCTTTCACCGCCCATCAGCCGCGAAAGCTCGCCGTGTTCCAGGTGCAGGCGCATGGCCTGCTGCTGCAGTTCAACCTTCACGAGGTGGCACCCAACACGCGTGCGGACGGGGAATCAACGGGAACATGGGGCATGCGTTCAACTACGGTAGCGGCGTTTTCAGCGGCTATTTTACCCGCAACGCACGCCGCCACATCCGTCCTAGCGTTGTCATCACCTCTGGCTAGGATGGGCCATGAACTTCCGCCTTCTCTGCGCTTCGATGGCTGTGCTGTGCCTGATGGCCTGCAGCACGCCTTCGCCTCACCCCCCCGCCGCCGCCCGCGCCTCCACGGCCGTTGCAGCATCGCCACGGTTGCTGCTGGTCTCCATCGACGGCCTGCGTGCCGATGCACTGGATCGCGGCCTGACACCCAACATCCAGCGCATGATCGACGGAGGCGTCCGCGCACGCTGGATGACCCCGTCCTATCCGTCGCTGACCTTCCCCAATCACTACACTCTGGTGACCGGCCTGCGCCCCGGCCATCACGGCATCATCCACAACAGCATGCGCGACCCGCAGCTGGGCCGGTTCGAGATCCACGACCCGGCGGCCGTCACCGATGCGCGCTGGTGGGGCGGCGAGCCGATCTGGGTGAGTGCCGAGAAGGCCGGCGTGCATACCGCCACTTGGTCGTGGCCCGGCAGCGAGGCCGCCATCCAGGGTGTGCGCCCCAGCCAATGGCAGGCCTACGACCGCACCATCGCATTGGAAGACCGTGTGCAGACCGTCCTGGGCTGGCTTGCGCAGACCGGCCCGCAGTCCCCGCGCCTGGCCACGCTGTACATGGAAAACGTCGACAAGGCCGGCCACACCTACGGCCCGGACTCGGCCGAGTACCGCCAGGCCATCCAGCGCGCTGATGCCATCATCGGCCAGGTGCTCGATGGCCTGCAGGCGCGCGGTCTCGCTGCGGGCACCAACATCGTGCTGGTGTCCGACCACGGCATGGCAGCGCTGCCGCAGGGCCAGGTGATCAATACCGAGCGCATGGTCGACCCGGCCATTGCGGTGGCCACCAGCGTGGGCCAGCCGGTCGGCTTTACCCCTGCACCCGGCCGAGAACACGACGCCGAACAGGCGCTGCTGGGCCGGCACGATCATTACCAGTGCTGGCAGCGTGTCGCGTTGCCGCCGCGCTGGCAGTACGGCCAGCACCCGCGCACGCCGCCCATCGTGTGCGAGATGGACGAAGGCTGGGATGCGCTGACACCCGACCTGCTGGCCCGCCACGCGCACGACTATCGCGGCACCCATGGCTACGACAACACGCTGCCGTCCATGCGCGCGGTGTTCGTGGCCATGGGCCCCTCGTTCGCCACCGGCAGGACCGTCGGCGGTTTCGACAACGTGGATGTCTATCCCCTGCTGGCCCGGCTGTTGAACGTGCCTGCGGCGGCCAATGATGGAAACCCCACCACGTTTGATGGCGTGCTGCGCCAGCACTGAGCCGGCGCTTTCATCGGTACGCTGCCCGCCTTCGTCGCACGCGCGGGTGGCTTCGTCGCACACCGCTTCCGCGGCGGGCCGGTTGCGCGGTACGGTCAACGCCCTCCCCGTAATGGACCGGACCGGCACATGCGCCACTGGCTTCTTCTCGCCCTCGCCGCCCTGCCCCTCAGCGCAGGCGCCATTGTCATCCGCAGCGACGTGGACGACAGCGCCTACCGCATTCCCGCCTCGGCGTTCCCCGCGTTGGCTGACATGCCCGGCGAAGGCCATGGCGTACTCATCGCACCGCGCTGGGTGGTGACCGCCGCACATGCCGCGCCCATGGAAGGCATGGATGCCGAGGTGCAGGTCAACGGCCAGCCCTACCGCGTGGCCCGCGTATTTGTGCACCCCGGCTACCGGCGCCTGCCCGATGCGCTGGGCCAGGCCGCCCTGGCCTCAGGAAATCCGGGCCCGATCCATGCCTTCCTTGCTGCGTCCGATGACGTCGCCCTCATCCAGCTGGAAACACCGGTCAACGGCGTTGCTCCCGTGCCCCTCTATCGCGGCGATGACGAAGCCGGAATGATCGCCACGCTCGTCGGCAAGGGTGCCACCGGCACCGGCAGCACCGGGCTGGCGCCGGGCGCATCGCACCGGGGTGTGCTGCGTCGCGCGGAAAACGCAGTGACCGGTGGCAACGAACGCTATCTCTGGTACCGCTTCGATGGCCCGAAGGCGGGCCTGCCGTTGGAAGGGGTGATCGGAAACGGCGACAGCGGCGGCCCGTTGCTGGTCCGCGATCAGGCCGGCTGGCAGGTGATCGGCCTGGCGTCGTGGATCACCGCCGTGCCGGAACACGCGCTGGACGCGGGCTTCTACGGCCAGGTGGTGCACAACGTGCGCCTCTCGCGCTACACGGCGTGGATCGACACCACGATGCGCACCACGCCGTGATGGATGCGCACCACGCCGTGATGCCCGACTGACTTGCACTGCGTGCGACACATGTCGCACACTTGCGACATCGATCAAATGGCAGGCCTGACGATGTCCTCCGTACCGACCCCCTCCAACGCCGAACTGGAACTGCTGAAGTGCCTCTGGCGCGACGGCGCCTGCAGCGCACGCGAACTGCACAACGCCGCCGCTGCCACGCTGGACTGGTCGTACTCCTCCACCCGCAAGACGCTGGAACGCATGGTCGACAAGGGCCTGGTGAAGGAAAGCAGCCAGCACGGCCTGAACGTGTACAGCGCCAAGGTGGGCAAGGTGGCAACGCTGGCCGTGCTCAGCGCGGACTTCGCCCGCCGCGTGCTGGAAATCGACGGCCCGCTGCCCTCCCAGGCCTTCGCTGACAGTCGGCTGCTCAGTGGTAAGGAGATCGAGCAGCTGGAGGCTCTGCTGCGCGCGCACGATGAGGGCCAGCCATGAGCCTGCCTGCAACCACCGCGTGGCTGGTGACCCTGGTGGCCAGCCTGCTGGGCGCCGGCCTGGTCTGGTACGCGGCGCTGGCGCTGCAGCGCGGGCTGCAGCTTTCCCATGCCAGCTCGCGATTCTGGATGGGCGCGTGGCTGTGCGCCGTGCTGCCCCCGGCGCTGGGCATGCTGCTGCCCCTGCAGAGCGCACCCCTGCCAGCGCTGACCAGCGCACTGCCGGTTGCCCTGGATACCCTGCCCGATGCGCTGCAGCCTGCGGCTTCGGGAGACCCTGCGTCCGGCATCTCGCTGGCGGCGGGGCTGCCGCTCTGCCTGATGGTCATCTACGCGGGCGGTATGCTGCTTTCGCTGGCACGCTGGGCGCTGGCCACGTGGTGTGTGCGCGCTGTACTGCGCAGCAGTCATCCCGTGCAGGCCACCCACCTGCCCGGCCCGCAATCGCAGCGGGCTATCGCGGTGCTGCAGGCATCGGGCATTACGGTACGCGTCATCGACGGCGCCGGCACGCCATTCGCAGTGGGCTGGCCGCAGCCACGCATCCTCCTGCCGGCGGCCAGCCTCGCGATGCCTGATCGCGCACTGCGTCTGGTCATCGGCCACGAAGCGGCGCACCTGCACCGCCGTGATCCACTGCGCGCCACCGTGATGCGCCTGGTGGCCGCCCTGTACTGGTTCAACCCGTTCGTGCGGCGCATCGCCGTGCGCGTGCAGCTGGCGGCGGAACTGCAGTGCGATGCCCGTGCGCTGGCTGAAGCGCCCGCCGCCGGCGATGGCCGCCTGCTGGCACAGGCCTATGTGGATACGCTGCGCCATGCCAGCGCGCTGCAGCCTGCCAGCGCACTGTCACACCGTGATCCCGGCGGCCACCAGCTGCGCCTGCGGCACATGCTGCAGGGCGATGCAGGCCGGCGCCCCGGAACCACCTTTGCAGTGCTTATGGCCGCGTCCGGCGCCGCCGTTACCCTCGGCCTGGCCAGCGTGCAGGCGGCGGTGATGGCCGACCCGCCCTCGCGCGCGCTGCCGCTGCCGGTCGCATCGGTCACCCTGCTGGAAGCCACCCTGCCCCCGGCACCTGCGTTTACCGCGCCACTCGCCCATGCGCGGGTGACCAGCGTGTTCGGCCACGCGTCGACATTCCGCCAGAACGCGCACCGTGGCGTGGACTTTGCGGCCCGCCGTGGCACCGCCGTGCAGGCACCGGCCGATGGCACGATCATCGCCGCCACCCGCGCCTACCTCGATGGCCCCAACTACGGCACCGTGGTGGTGATCGACCACGGCGGCGGTTGGCAGACCCTGCTGGCCCATCTGCAGGACTACGACGTGCAGGTCGGCCAGCGCGTGCGCCAGGGCGAGACCATCGCACGCAGCGGCAACACCGGCCGCACCACCGGCCCCCATCTGCACATGGAACTGCTGCGCAGCGGCACGCGCGTGGATCCGCAGGCCTGGCTGCAGTAGACCGCTGACGCGCCCACCGCGCGTTGCCCTCCCGCTCAAGGCATTGCCCCGATACCCGGCTGCGGGAGGCCCTGCTGCGGCCTGCCGTCACCCTTTCAGGAAGGAACCCGACGATCATGCAACGCGCTTCAACGCATCGCCCGCCGCGCCGCACCCGCCTGGCCATCAGCTGCCTGCTGTGGCCCGCCGCCGCCACGGCCACCGCCCAGACCGCGCCGACAACGCCCGCCACCTCCGAACTGGACGCCGTGCAGGTGCAGACGCGACGCTACGACGCGCGGCGCGATGATGTGGCCAGCCGCATCGTGGTGGATCACCAAACGCTGCGGCGCCAGGGCGATACCGATCTACTGGAGGCACTCAAGCGCCTGCCCGGCGTGAGCGTCTCCCCTGGCGCGCCGGGCCGACCGGGCACGGTGTCGCTGCGCGGGCTGGGCAACGGCTACACCCAGATCCTGCTGGACGGCCAACGCGTGCCCGCCGGCTTCAGCCTGGATTCGCTGGCCACCGAACAGATCGAGCGCATCGAGATTCTGCGCGCCCCCACCGTGGACCATGGGACGGGCGCCATCGCCGGCACCCTCAACATCATCACCCGCACGACCGCGCCCAAGGACAGCCAGCGCCTGACCCTGTCCTGGGCTGAGAGCCAGTCGCGCAGCACGCCCTCGGCCAGCTGGCGGCAGACGCACCAGGGCGCCCGGATCGACCAGGCGCTGACCGCCACGGCGACCGGCCGTGCCTTCCTGGTGGAAGAGCACGGCAGCGAACAGGGCTGGGACGGCGATGGGCAACCGGTGCTGTTCCGGCAGAGCCGCCTGCGCGCCACCGGCCGCCGCGACAGTCTCTCGTTGGCGCCTTCGATGACCGTCAAGGCCAGCGCAGACGATACGGTTTCGCTGCAGGCGCTGCTGGACGCGTCCGACTTCCGCCGCGACATGCTGATCGACTGGGACACCCTGCAGGGGCCTGCGCTGCGCACGCCTCACTACCGGCAGCGCACGCGCCTGCGCCTGGACCAGGGCCAGGCCAGCGCGGAATGGACACGCCAACTGCAGCGCGGTGGCAGCCTCACCCTGCGCGGCGCGCTGGACGGCAACCGCGAAACCTATCGCTTCCGTGAGCAGGGCCAGGCACCGGACGGGCAGGACAACCTGGCCGACCATACCGATGCGCGGCTGCATGTACTGGGTGGCACCAGCCGCGTGCAGTGGACCCTGCCTGCGCGCGGCCGCCATACCGTGCAGCTGGGTGCCGAGGGCAGCATCGACAACCGACGCGAATCGCGGCTGCAGCAGTTGCAGGACTTCGATGGCGCGCCCACCGCAGTGAGCGACCTCGCCTTTGATGCACGCCTGCACCGCGTGGCGGTCAACGCGCAGGATGAGTTCGCCTTGAGCGAGCAAAGCGCCTTCTACTTCGGCGGCCGCTGGGAACACCTGCAGACCCGCAGCGAAGGCCGGGATTTCGCCGCCGTGCGAAACCGTGCCAGCGTGTTCACCCCCGTGCTGCAGGGGCTGTGGAAGCGGGCCAAGGGCAAGGACCAGCTGCGCGTCTCGCTGAGCCGCACCTTCCGTGCACCGGAACTGCGCTTGCTGGTGCCACGGCCCTACACCTCCACCAACAACCGCGCATTGAACCCGGACGAGATCGGCAACCCGGCGCTGCGCCCGGAACTGGCCTGGGGCCTGGACACCGCGTGGGAACTGCACGGCCGCGAGGGCACGCAGGCCAGCATCGGCGGCTATGTGCGCCGCATCGATGCGCCCATCCGCACCGAAACCGTGCTGCGCGACGGGCGCTGGGTGGCCACACCGGTCAACGGCAGCCGTGCCACGGCCTGGGGCATCGAACTGGATGGGCAGATGCCGCTGACCCGTTTGCTGCGCGAAGCGCCCGATATCGAACTGCGAGGCAACGCGAGCTGGAACCAATCGCGGGTGCGCGATGTCCCCGGCCCCGACAACCGCATCCAGGACCAGGTGCCGTTCACCGCCAACGCAGGCGTGGATTACCGCATCACTCCGCGCTGGAGTAGTGGCCTGGCCTATAGCTACCGCAGCGGCGGCCGCATCCGCTACAGCCTGAGCGAACTGGACATCGCCGCCTACCGGCGCGAGCTGGAAGCCTGGGTGCAATACAGTTCCACAGCACACGGCAAACTGCGGCTGACCGGCAACACGTTGCTGGGGCGCGACGGCGAAAGTGGCCAGTGGCGCTTCGATGACGGCGGCACCCAGGTGGTGCGCAACGCACGGCGTGCAGTGCCCAGCCTGCGGCTGCAATGGGAACTGCCACTGTAGGTAGCGTCGAACTTGCTCGACTGCTGTTCGCCCCACCGTAGAGTCGAGCTTGCTCGACTGCTCTTCGCTGTTCCGTAGAATCGAGCTTGCTCGACTGCGGTTGGCCAGGAGCAGTCGAGCAAGCTCGACTCTACAACACGTCAAAGGCAAGCCCGCACTTGGACAGCAGCAGACGTTCCGGGCAGACTGACCCACCCAGCACACGCGCGCGACAAGCCTCATGGAAAAAAGGATTTCCCCACGCAGCCTCCCCCTTCGTGCCTTGCCGCGCACAGCCGCCTTCGTGCTGGGTGTCAGCATGCTTTTCACCGGCCCTGCAGGTGCGCAGACCAGCACGCGCGACCAGGATGTAAAGGCCATCGAACAGGTGCTGGAAACCTTCCGTACCGCGCTGATCAACAAGGACAAGCCCACCTACATGAGCTTGTTCTTCTCGGACAAAGCGGAGGACATCGGCTGGCAGTTCGTCACCGAGGATGTGCGCCTGCAGGACATCCGCAGGACCAAGCCCGACGCGATCAAGGCCCGACAGATTCCTTCCAACAACTTCATTTCGCTCATTGACGGTGCAGTCGCATCGCCTGACCGGAAGGAAGAAACCTTCTCCAACCCCAGGATCGAAACCGATGGCGATGCCGCCTCGCTTTCCTTCGATTACGCCTTCCTGTCGAACGGGGTCAAACAGAACTGGGGGAAGGAGATGTGGCAGCTGATCCGCACCGAGCAGGGCTGGAAGATCTTCTCTGTGATCTATTCAGTGCGCGATGAGCGCAGCCCAACAGAAGATTGACCGCATACCAGCTCGCGCTTCGCTCTTCCGTAGAGTCGAGCTTGCTCGACTGCTGTTGGCCAGGAGCAGTCGAGCACGCTCGACTCTACATCAGCAGCTTCGTCAGCTTCCGCCGCGCGAAGTATCCCTGCAGTTGCGCGGCTTTGATGGTACGCGGCTTCAACTTCGCCGCGCCATCGGCCCCGTACTCAATGCCATAGCAGCGCGAGGCACCGCACAGCTCGGCGTGGCTGGCGGTGACGATCACCACGGTAATCTCAAGGCTGGTGAAAGCGTTGCCGGTCTGGATGTCCGGGTTCTCGGTCCCGGCACGATCGATGAGCGTGCGGAAGCGGCCCAGATCGCGCTCACCACCACTACTAAGCGGGCCGACATTGGTCGCCCGGCGGATATCATCGTCTTCGCTGGGAGCAGTCTTGCTCCACTGCTCGGTGCGTTCGGGGATGACCGCGCGCACAACGGTGCCGTCCGGTTCAATGAGATCGATCACCACGTCCAGCAGGTACACCGGCTCGAGGCCCAGGTTGGTCACGAAACAGTGCGCATCCAGGTGCCGGCCTGCCCCCGAGGTGATGAGGATCGACGGGCGCTGCTGGCGCCGGTAGCTGCGCAGGAAGAAGTTGAGATAGACCACCCAGATCAGCGCAGTCACGCAGGTCATCACCGCGGTCAACAGTGGCGCAAAGTGGAGCAGGTTCTGCAGCATCCTCGTGGGCACTCGTGGGCGTGGGGTGACCCATGTTCGCCGCTGCCCCGCTCGCTGACCGTGAAGTCCGTGAATCGACGGGGCGCCACTCTTCCGTAGAGTCGAGCTTGCTCGACTGCACCGGCCAACAGCAGTCGAGCAAGCTCGACTCTACAAAGGCCAGAGCAATGCCAGAGCAAAGCCAGAGCAAAGCCGGAGCAAAGCCGGAGCAAAGCCGGAGCAAAGCCAACGCCAACGCCAACGCCAACGCCAACGCAGCCGAGCCTGCCCCACCCCCACAAACGCTTGTTGCCGCGGAACACTGCGCCTACCATCGGTAAGCCCTTCCGCCACTCTTCTTCCCGATGACGACCTTCGCTGAACTCAACGCCGCCCAGCTGGCCAACCACGCGCTCAACATCTTCATCGCCGAGGGCCGCCACATCGAAGGCGCGCGGGTGATCTACCGTGCATTGCAGCTCGACCCGCAGCAGCCCGATGCGCTGCGCAGCCTGAGCGATTTCCACGCCAACTCCGGCACCGAGGCGTTCTCGGCCGCCACCATGGAATACGCACTGTCCGGCGGCGTTGCCCTGGATGATGAGGAGCGCCGCAAGCTGGAAGCGCTGCATTTCCTCGATATCTGGACCTGGGGCTTTGCCCGCCACCGTTCCGGCGAAACGCAGCTGGCTGCCGAAGCATTCAGCAACCGCGATGACTTCGAGGTGGACGATGCCGCCTACGCAGGCTTCCTCGGCACCATCGTGGAACCGGCCGGTTCGCCGCAGGCGGCGTTCCAGGCTGCACACCGCCTGTGTGGCCTGATGGCAGGCTTCGTGCAGCATGCCAGCAATGAAAACCCGGACCTGGACGATGTGCTGCGTGGCGAAGGGTTTGTCGAAACCGCCCAGTACGCGCAGTGGCTGCAGTCAGCCACCGATGACCTGGACGCGTTGGACAAAGCGATCCAGGAGCAGCGCCAGAAGGGGTAATCCGGCGCGTTTCCACGCATGTCGCCGGGCAGGGCATGGCCCGGCGCTGTTTCATTGTGCCAAGGCGAAATCCAGACCCGCGCGGACCGCCGCCACCTGGGCGTCGTTGCATTCCTGCGGGTTGGTGCGCGGGCTGTCCGGGTAGACCTCGGTGGTGGTGGCATAGCGCGCGTCGGTGAAGCCGGCGCAGGCGCCGATCGAACGCGATTCGCCCCAGACCACGCCCGGCGACTGCAGCGGCAGGCCAACCAGATTGCCTTCGGCGTCGGCCGGGGCAATGTGGGTAATCGGTGCCACGGCCGCGATCAACGCCTTCTGGAACGCGTGCTGCGGGTCTTCGCTGTTGCCGATCACGTAGAAACCATCGGGAATGGTGTCACGCTCGAACGGCTTGCCGTCGCGGGCGCAGCGCGCCGGGTCGAACTCGTGCAGGTCGCTGTCGGTGGTCTCGTGCAGATCCAGATGGACACGGAGGTCGGCCTTGCGATCGGCCACCCAGCGCATCAGCGAGGCGGCTTCTTCGATCAGGCCGCCGTCACGGAAGCTGCGGTTGGGGTCGATGGCGTTCGGGTTCCAGCGCTGGATGCGCTCGTAGCCCCACGGGCTGACGCACGGCGCCACGATCAGGTTCATCCGGCCCAGATAGCGCTCGGCCTGCTGTTCCAGGAACTGCAGGGCGCCGTGCACGCCACTGGTTTCATAGCCGTGCACGCCGCCGGTCACCAGCGCGGTCGGCAGCGCCGGGTTCCAGTCGTGGTTGACCACGGCAAACAGCGGGTAATGATCGGGGGCATAGTCCAGCTGGCCGTACTGGATCACGTCGAACGCATCGTCCAGGCGTTCCAGTGCCGCCACCACGTCGTCGTGGTAACTGCGCTGGCGCTGCTGGGCCGCCCGCCACTGCGCGCGTTCAGCATCACCCCAGGGCTGGCCGGGGGTGCCGATGGGATAGAACGGCGCGAGGGTCATGCGGAAGCTCCAGAAAGTCCAGTTGCGTTGATGCAGCCGACCATTCTAAGCCGTCTGCCGGGGCGGGCCGAAACCCTGCCGGATGGCACCCCCCTGCGGCGGCGCCCGCCCCCTTCATCCAGGGGCGGTCATCTGGCTGTAAAATCAACGGTTTTTGGCCCCTGGCTACTTGATGGCGAACGCCGCGCAGCCGGTCCTGGGTGGACCGGAGTTCCTCCGCCTGCTTGCCCGTCTCAGCGACGGCGCGATGCCGGCCAGCAGTCCCGCCCTGACCGATCGCCTCGGCCAGTGGGTGGACTGGAGCCGTGCCGTGGCCCTGTCCGGGGCGCTGGACGGACGTCTGCCCGAGCCGGGCGAGGCCGCCGAATCGCGCGAGGACCTGCTGGCCGATTGCGCCCATGCCGAGGCCAGCCTGCGGGCCTCGATCCGCGAGGATGCCGAGGCAGAGCGCCTGCTCGATCTGGCCGAAAGCGCCACCCAGGCCAACTTCGCCTCGCTGCGGCAGCGCTACCGGGTGCTGCAGCAGGCCATCCAGACCGCCACCGGGCGCCTGCGCGGTCGCCTGCGCGACCAGCTGGTGCAGGCCTCGCCCGAACTGGCGCGGCTGGCCGAGGTCGACGCGGTGATGGAACAGACCCTGACCCCCCGCGAGCACAGCCTGCTGGGCACCGCACCGACGGTGCTGGCAGCCCGTTTCGAGCGCGTGCACGGCCAGCCCGGCTGGCGCGCGCCCTTCCGCAATGACATGCGCAGCCTGCTGCTGGCCGAACTTGAACTGCGCTTCCACCCGATCCATGGGCTGCTTGCAGCCCTGCGCTCCCACTGACCGGAACACCATGTCCAGAACTGCATTCCATGTCGTTGTATTCCTTGTCGGCCTGCTGGCCGTGTGCTGGATCGGCATCGGCTACGTCGCGGTGCATCCGTTGGGCGCGGCCGTCGCGGCGATCATCGCGGCCTGCTACATCGCCGGCGGCGTGGAGCTGTACCGCTACCGCCAGGCCAGCAACGGGCTGCGCGCCGCGCTGAACGACCTGGCCGCCGCGAAGGACGGCCTGGCACCCTGGCTGGAACGCGTGCCGCTGGCCCTGCGCAACGCGGTGCGCCTGCGCGTGGAAGGCGAGCGTACCGCCCTGCCCGGCCCGGTGCTGACCCCTTACCTGGTGGGCCTGCTGGTGCTGCTGGGCATGCTGGGCACCCTGCTGGGCATGATGGATACGCTGCGCGGCACCGGCCTTGCGCTGCAGAGCGCAACGGACATGGCCGCCATCCGTGGTTCGCTGGCCTCGCCGGTACAGGGCCTGGCCGTGGCGTTCGGCACCTCCATTGCCGGTGTAGCCAGCTCGGCCATGCTGGGCCTGCTCTCGGCCCTGCTGCGCCGCGACCGCCTGCAGGCCGTACAGCAGCTGGACCGTGCGATTGCCGGTGAACTGCATCCGTATTCGCAGGCGTGGCAGCGCGCCGAATCGCTGCGCCTGCTGCAGGCGCAGTCGGCCGCCCTGCCCGCACTGGTGGACCGCCTGCAGGCGATGACCAGCGCCTTTGAACAGCACAGCACGGCCGCCAACGAGCGCCTGCTGGCCGGCCAGTCCGACTTCCTCACCCACAGCCAGGCACTGCAGGAACGACTGGCGGTTTCGCTGCAGCAGTCGCTGCGCGAAGGCGCCGAGGCCAGTGCCGCCGCCATTGCCGGTGCGCTGCAGCCGATGGCTGAAACCACCCTGGCGGGACTGGCCAACCATGGCCAGGCGCTGCATGCGCGCGTCGAAAGCGCCGTGCAGCAGCAGCTGGCCGGCCTCAGCGAAGGCTTCGAGCGCAGCCGCGTGGCCACCGAAGCGAGCTGGGCCAGGATCGTGACCGAGCAGACCCAGGCCCAGCAGGCACTGGTGGCCGATCTGCGCCAGCACCTGCAGGCCTTCAGCGAGGGCCAGGGCGCACAGGCCGAGACGGTGCTCGCACGCATCGGCGAGCGCCTGCAGGCCGACGCCGCCGGCAACACCGAGGCGTGGCGTGCTGCCGCAGAGCAGCAGCAGGCCGTGAACGCCGCGCTGGTGGAGCGCCAGCAGCAGGCACTACAGGCGATCGGCGCACAGCTGGACACGCAGGCACAGGCGCTGTTGCAGGCATTGGACGAGCGCCATGCCGCGGGCCAGTCGCTGCTGCAGGATCACGAGGCGCAGCGTTCGCAGGACTGGCAGGCAGCACAGGCCGCCGCCGCCAACGCGCATGCCGAGCTGCAGGCGGGCTTGGATGCGCGCGAACAGCAGCGCCAGGCGCGCTGGGATGCGGTGGCCGCCGAGCTGCAGCAGGCACATGCCAGCCTGCAGACCCAGCTGCGGGCCGGTGACGCGCAGCGCCTGCAGCAGTGGAGCGCAGCACTCGATGCCATCGCGCAGGGCCTGGCCGAGCGCCAGCAGCAGGTCTGCGAGACCCTGGCCAGCACCGCGCAGCAGATCGGCGAGAACGGCCGCGCGCAGGCCAGCGCCACCCTGGCCGAAGTCTCCACCCTGCTGCAGACCGCCGCCGACGCCCCCAAGGCTGCGGCCGAGGTCATCAACGAACTGCGCAGTACCCTGTCCGAGAGCCTGGTGCGCGACAACAAGATGCTGGAAGAACGCGGCCACCTGCTGGCTACCGTGCAGACGCTGCTGGAAGCGATCAACCACGCCTCGCACGAACAGCGCAGCGCCGTGGACGCGCTGGTGGGCGGCTCGGCCGAGCTCCTGGAACGGGTCGGCAGCCGCTTCACCGACCACATCGCCGCCGAGATCGGCAAGCTCGACGGCATCGCCGAGCACCTCAGCGGCAGCGCAGCGGACGTCGGCCAGCTGGCCGGCACCTTCGGCGCCGCGGTCGAGCAGTTCGGCGCGGCCTCCACCGAGCTGTCCGGGCGCCTGGAACAGATCGGCGGCGCGCTGGACGCTTCGCTGGCGCGCAGCGATGAGCAGCTTGCCTACTACGTGGCGCAGGCGCGCGAGGTGGTCGACCTCAGCCTGCTGTCGCAGAAGCAGGTGATGGAAGAACTGCAGCAGCTGGCCACGCGCCGCGGCAAGGCCGGCAACGCATGAGCGACGAACTGGAGGTCGACGGCGGCTCACACGCCCCGATCTGGGCGGCATTCGGCGACCTGATGTCGGTGCTGCTGGGTGCCTTCGTGCTGATCCTGGTGGGCGTGGTGGCGGTGCAGCTGGAACTGTCGCAGCGCCTGGACCAGGAAGTGAAGCAGCGACAGGCCGAAGCCAAGCGCCTGCAGACGCTGGAACAGGCGCTGGCCGGCCCCTTGGCGGCCGGCCGGGTGACCCTGGTCGATGGCCGCATCGGCATCAGTGGCAGCGTGCTGTTCGCATTGAACTCGGATCAGCTGCAGCCGGAGGGCCAGGAACTGCTGCGCAGCCTGGCCGTGCCGCTGGCGGCGTACCTGGGGACGCGCGAGGAGATTCTGATGGTCAGCGGCTTCACCGATGACGCGCCCATCCGCGATGGCAACCGCCGCTTCGCCGACAACTGGGAACTGTCCGCGCAGCGTTCGCTGACCGTGACCCGCACCTTGATTGCCGATGGCGTTCCCGCCGATGCGGTGTTTGCCGCCGCATTCGGCAGCGAGCAGCCGGTCAGTTCCAACGCAGATGAAGCCGGCCGTGCGCGCAACCGCCGCGTGGAGATCGCCCCGATTCCCAAGCCCAAGGCCGGTGATGACAAGTAATCCGCGCGCACCGCTGGATACGCTGCAGGCATTGGTGCGCGACCTGGACGCAGGTTCGCGCAGCCTGCAGCACTACCCGCAGGTACCGATGCTGGACCAAGTGCGCAGCGAGTGGAGCGCGCTGCGCAGTGAACTGCAGGTGCGGCGCTCGCTGCGTGCCGAAGCCCCCGCCGACGGCGGCCCGCTGAACTCGGCAGTGCTGGTGCAGCGCATGCTGGACACGATGCAGGCCACCAGCCCCGGCTACCTGCGGCACTTCATCGACTACATCGATACCCTGTCGTGGCTGCAGGCGTTGCAGGAAAGCACCGCCAACGCCGCCGATGCAGTGAAGCCCAAGCGCGCCCGCAAGCCCCGCAGCGCGGGGTGATGCGCATGGCGCTGCCGGCCAGCGGCCGGCACTACCACCGCGCCAAGCCTGGTAGTGCCGGCCACTGGCCGGCATCAGCTCCACACCGACCACGCATACGGGTATTCGCCGATCTGTTTGGCCAGACCAGCCCGGACACGGTTTCCCATGATGTACGACGCCTGCCGCGCCAATGAATCCTCCGCCCTCACCGCATGGTCGAAGTAGCCCGGCTGCCAGACGGTCTTCTGGAAACCACGCAGGCGATTCAATGCCAGCGCACTCGAAGACTTCAGACGACGTGCAATATCCGCAAGGTCGGATGCGTGCAGCTCGAACATCCAGTGCACGTGATCTGGCATCACCACCCATGCCAGTGGTTGAACGAGCCCCCGATCTTCGAGGTATCGGAACTGATCGATGACACACCCTGATGCGGCAGCGCTTTCAGAAAGACGACTGCGTTGATGGGTGGTTGTGCTGAGGACGTACACCTGCCCGATGATGGATCGTCGGCCGAGTCGGAGGCGATGGCTGCTCATGGCCCATGGTGAGACAGGCTGTTGAGGGGTGAACGTCGGGGCTTGGCGCGAGGGGGGATCGGGATTGTCTGGAAATTGCCGGCCAGCGGCCGGCACTACCACGGGCAAGGGGGTCAGCCGCGCAGGGTGGCGCCGCCGTCGACGTACAGGTCGCTCATCGCCACATGGCCGGCCTGCTCGGACAACAGGAACATCACCGACTGGGCGATGTCATCCGGCGTGGCCAGTTTGCGCAGCGGTATGCCCGCTTTGAAGGTATCCAGGTTGCCGGCGATGACCCGCTCGGCGCCGTGCGCGTCCTCCCACATGCCGGTCTGCATCGGGGTCAGGGTGGAACCCGGCGCGACGATGTTGCAGCGGATGCCCAGCGGCGCCAGTTCCAGGCCCAGGCAGCGGGTGAACATCGTGGCGGCGGCCTTCGAGGCCGCATAGGCGGCCATGCCGTGCCGTGGCACGCCCGCCGCATTGGAACTGACGGTGACGATCGCGCCCTGCCGTCGCGGTGACATCACCCGCGCCAGCGCACGGCCCACATGGAACACGCCATCGGCATTGACCGCGAACACGCGCCGCCACTCATCGTCGCCGGTCCCGACCACCTCGCCCACATGCAGTACACCGGCCACGCTGGCAGCCAACGCAATCGCGCCGACTTCAGCCTCCACGTGGTCGACCAGCGCATCCACTGCGGCGCTGTCGGTCACGTCCAGTGCAAGCGCCAACACGCGCGCATCGTCCACTGCAGGACGGTCGCGATCGGTGGCCACCACTGTGCACCCCGCCGCGGCCAGCAGCCGCACCAGTGAAGCGCCGATACCGCCGGCCGCGCCGGTCACCAGCGCCACGCGCCCTTCAAAGCCGGTCAACCGCATGCTGCACTCTCCTGTTGTTCATCCCACTGATGCAGCCGCGCCGACAACCACGGCGCCAGCTGCGCTACGGCATCGCGGCCGGTCAGTTCGGCATGCAGGAACGGCAGTTCCAGCGCCTGCACCCTGCGCGCATGCGCCATCCACAACGCCGATTGCAGCTGCGGCCGCGCCTGGTGGTCGCGCCCGGCGCGCACGTGCACCAGGGTGCCATCGAACGGCCGGTGATGATGCTCGCGGATCAAGCGGTTGGTACCGGTCACGGCACGCACCACACCATCCAGGACGCTGTCGGGCAGACTGCCCAGCGCGCTGCCGCCCCGGCGCAGGAAGGCAAGGATCCGCTCGCGGCTGTCCAGTTCCGGATGCGCATCGGGATCATGGCCGGCAATGGCCAGCAGCGCGCGCAGCGCGGCGATGGCGTCGGGTTCCGGTTCGGCCCGCCAGCATTCACTGGGATAGGCATCCAGCAGCACCAGCTCGCCCACTTCACGGCCGATTTCGTGCAGGCGCACCGCCATGGCCTGGGCCAGGATGCCCCCCACCGACCAGCCCAGCAGATGGACCGGTCCCTGCGGCTGCAGGGTTGCGATGCGGCGCACATACGCGTTGGCCATCACCTCGATGCTCGACGGCAGGGCCTGCTGGGGATCCAGTGCCGGCGACTGCAGGCCATGCACGGTGCGTGCCGGCTGCAGCGCGCGCGCCAGTGTGCGGTAGTTCCAGGCGATGCCACCGGCAGGATGCACGACGAACAAGGGTGGCAACGCGTTGTCCGCCGTCGCCAGGGTGATCACCGGCCCCAGCGCGTGGTCGGCCAGAGCGGGGGGCTCGGCAATGCGCGCGGCCAGTGCGGCCACGGTCGGCTGCGCGAACAGTGCGCCCAGCCCCAGGTCGCAGCGCCACCGCTGTTCGATGGCCAGCAGCAGGTGCACGGCCGAGAGCGAATCGCCGCCCAGGCTGAAGAAGTCCGCGTCCACGGCCACCGGCGTCTGCCGCCCCAGCGCCTGTGCAAACAGTGCCGCCAGTTCATGTTCCAGCGGCGTGCGCGCGGCCAATCCACCGCCGTCCTGCCGCGGCGGCTTCGGCAGTGCTGCGCGATCCAGCTTGCCGTTGGCCGTCACCGGCCACTGGTCCACGCCAACGAAGGCCGAAGGCAGCATGTAGTCCGGCACGCGCGCGGCCAGATGGCTGCGCAGCGTCGCTGCATCGGCCAGTGCTGTGGGCACATAGGCCACCAGCCGCGCATCGCCGGGGGCGTCCTGCCGCAGCAGCACTTCCACCCGGTCCATGCCCGGCACCTCGCGCAGTCCCGCCTCGATCTCGCCCAGTTCGATGCGCAACCCACGCAGCTTCACCTGATGGTCGCTGCGGCCGAGGTATTCCACCACGCCGTCGGCACGCCAGCGTGCGACATCGCCGGTGCGATAGATGCGCTGCCCCGGCAGGAACGGATCGGCCAGGAAACGCTCCGCGGTCAGGTCATCGCGGCCCAGGTAGCCACGCGCGAGCTGCACGCCGCCCAGATACAGATCACCGGCTACGCCGACCGGCAGCGGCTGCATGCGTGCATCGAGCACATACAGGCGCGTGTTCCATACCGGGAAACCGATCGGCACCGGTCGCGACCGGTCCGCGGCCGAGGCAGGCCAGTAACTGACATCCACCGCCGCTTCGGTCGGCCCATAGAGGTTGTGCAGTTCGGCGTGCACGCGGTCATGGAAGCGGTCACGCAGCGCCGCATCGAGCGCCTCGCCACTGGTGAACACCCGCCGCAGGCGCAGGCCTGCCGAAGCGGGTGCGGCCAGGAAGGCATCGAGCATGGACGGCACGAAGTGCGCGGTGGTGATGTCGTGCGCGCGGATCAGCCGCGCCAGTTCGGTCGGGTCGCGGTGCGCATCGGGACCGGCCAGCACCAGCGTCGCCCCACACAGCAGGGGCAGGAAGAACTCCCACACCGACACGTCGAACGTGGCCGGGGTCTTCTGCAGCACGCGGTCATCGGCGGCAAACCCGTAATGCGCGCGCATCCACAGCAGGCGGTTGACGATGGCGCGATGTTCGATGACCACGCCCTTGGGCTCGCCGGTCGAACCGGAGGTGTAGATGACATAGGCCGCGTCGTCAGGCGACGGCTGCGGCCACGGTGCGGCGAAACTGACGGCGGTCCACTGCGTGGGCGGCAGCACCGGCACGCCGCCCAGGCGGGGCTGCACCTCGGCGGCGGCCAATACGCAGGCCGGTCGCGCTGAAGTGAGAATGCGCGCCAGACGGTCATCGGGGTGGGCAAGGTCCAGCGGCAGATAGGCAGCACCGGCACGCAGCACCGCCAGCAGTGCCACCATCAGTTCCAGCGAACGCGGCAATGCCACCGCCACCACGCTGCCCGGGCCGACACCCATGGCGCGCAGCTGCGCGGCAAGGGCGAAACTGCG
Source organism: Stenotrophomonas sp. ESTM1D_MKCIP4_1 (assembly GCF_003086895.1). Classification (NCBI taxonomy): domain Bacteria; kingdom Pseudomonadati; phylum Pseudomonadota; class Gammaproteobacteria; order Lysobacterales; family Lysobacteraceae; genus Stenotrophomonas; species Stenotrophomonas sp. ESTM1D_MKCIP4_1. Next base: position 2,372,406 of record NZ_CP026004.1, read on the forward strand.
TGCTTCCAAGGCGGCGTAGTCCAGCGAGTGATCGCCAAACACCAGCGCCGTCGCCTGCGGGTCGCGGTCCATGCCCTGCTGCAGCAGTTCGACCAGCGTGGTGTCCGGCAAGGCATGGGCCGTCGCGTTGAAACCGTGCACGGTGGTCTGCGCCTCTTCAGGCGTCGCCAAAGGCACCTGGCGGAGATCATCCGCCTGCAGCGCGGCCGACACGAAATGCAGCAACCGCGCGGCGTGCGCCTGCACATCGGCCGGGCTGTACAAGGCGGGGTTGGCTTCGATCTCAAGATCCAGCCCTGCCTGTCCGTCGCCGCGGAAACCCAGCGTCAGGTCATCCACCGGGCCGGTGCACAAAACGTCCAGCGTGGCCTGCACGCCGGCCAGTGCCATCGGCTTGTAGAACGGCTGCACGTTCACCAAAGGCCCGTGCAGGCGCTGCTGCGCGCCGACCAGGCCCAGGTCCCGGCGCAGCTGCTCGCCGCGGTAGCGCCCCTGCTTGCGGCCCTGGCTCAACTGACGGCCGATGCTGCGCGCAAATGCTTCCGCGCTGCCCTCGCCCGCCGCCACCCGTAGCGGCAATACGTTCATCACCATTGCCGGCACCCGCGCCGAGGCATTGCCGAGACGCCCCATGTAGGGCACGCCCAGCACCACTTCGTCGGCCGCACTCATGCGCCGCAGATACTCGGCCGACAGTGCGGTGAGGACATCCGGCCAGGGTTGCAGCCAGCGCACCGCGGTCTGCAGCAACAGGTCACGGAACGCGGCATCCAGCGGCTGCACCCAGCGCAGCGCGTCATCACTGGCCGCCGCCGTGCCCGCCAGGCCTGCACCGGCCGGCGCGCCCCGCAGCTGCTCGCGCCACCATTGGCCTGCCTGTGCGCGACGCGCATCGCTGCGGTAAGCCACATCATCGGCCAGCACCCCGTCCAGCGCCGGCAACGGGTCGCCGCTCCGGCCTGCATGCAGCGCGCAGACGCGGTCGGTGAACAGCGCCATGCCATAGCCATCGGCCCCGAGGTGGTGCACGCGCAGGTACCAGACCCAACGCTGCCCACCCAGGTCGAACAACACCTGCTGGCTGATGCGGTCGCGGGTGGGATCGACCGGCGACAGGCGGTCAGCCTGCATTGCGGCGCGGGCCGCTGCGTCCGTGTCGGCTTCGCCGGACAGATCGAGCACCGATACGTGCGGCACATGCGCAGGGTCATGCCATTGCCGGGGCTGGCCATCCTCCCCTTCCACGAACCGCAGCGCGAACGCCTGCGCTTCGCCGGCCGCCTGGTTGGCTGCGGCCACGAACGCACGTGCGTCCAGCGCACCCTCGATCCACACGGCGTGGGCCGTGTTGAAGGACGGGTTGTCCGGCGCCAGCCGCTGGGCGAACCACAGCCCCGACTGCGCTTCGGTCAGCGCCACCGGCATGGCCTGCCCCGCTCCGTTCATGCCTGCCCGGCAGCCTGCAGCTTCTGCACCACCGCCCACCACTGGCGCAGCGTGCTGTATTCGGCCAGGTGCGAGAACTCCAGCGGCAGGCCGGTATTGCCCCAGGCCAGGACCAGGCCGAGCATGCGCATCGAATCCAGATCCAGGTCCATCAGGTTCTCATCGTCGCCGATCTCGGCGGCGTCGCAGTCAAGCACGCGCGCCACGTCGGCCCGCATGCGCTCCAGATCCAGAGTGTCACTGCTGCCCATCACAGCACCTCCAGCAGGTGGTCGGTGGTCATCGGCACGCCACTGGTGCGGGCGATCCAGTGCAGGGCCTGGTCATGGTCAGCACGCGAGAAATCGGCCACCGCATCGGCGGCAATGAAGGCTTCGATGTCGCGCTGGAAGGCTTCGGCCACCGTGGCGGTGCAGCCGATATGCGCATACACGCCGGTCACCAGCAGCTGGTCGCGGCCGCGAACGCGCATCAGCGTTTCCAGGTTGCTGCGCTGGAATGCGCTGTAACGGTGCTTCACCAGCACGTGTTCAGCGGCCAGCGGCGCCAGTGCGTCGATGATCGGTTCATGCTCGTCGCTGCGGCGCATGCCCGGCCCCCACAGATCGGCCTGCAGGCCGCGGTCACGCCGGTCCTGGTCGCCGTGCTGGGCGGTGTAGAACACCGGGATACCGTGCGCACGGCAATGCGCCAGCAGGCGCGCGATGTTGGCCACCGCCGGGCGCAGCGGTTCGGCGTCGGCATCGAAGGCGGCCAGGAAGTAGCGCTGCATGTCGTGCACCAGCAGGGCGATGCGATCGCGCTGCGGGCGCCACGGGCCACGCGCCGCAGGCAGTTCAGCAGCGGTCGGCAAGGGGTACGGGGTAATGCGGGGCAGCGCCATCAGCGCGTTCCTCCTGTCTGTTGCAGATGACGCGCGCGCAGTTGCGCGCGCAGTTCACGGCGGCTGATCTTGCCGACCGCCGTGGTATCGAAACTGTCCACGAACACGACCTGGTCGGGCACTTTGAACGCCGCCAGGCCACGGCCGCGCATCCAGGCCTTCAACGCAGGGGCCTTGATCGGTTCACCCTGCTGGATGACGAAGGCGCAGCTGCGCTCACCCAGGTAGTCATCGGGAATGGACACCACCGCCGCGTCGAACACGGCGGGATGGGCCAGCAGGTGATCTTCGATCTCCTCGGCGGAAATCTTCTCGCCGGCCCGGTTGATGTGGTCGCCTGCCCGGCCCTGCACCACCAGGTAGCCGCCCGGCAGCTGCTGCACGCGATCCCCGGTGCGGTAGAAGCCATCGTCGGTGAAGGCGCGGGCATTGGCCACGTCATCGTTGTGATAGGCGCCGATGGTGTACGGACCCCGGGTCAGCAGATGGCCCGCCTCACCCTCGGCCACGGGCTGGTCGTGGTCATCGACCACGCGCACTTCGTCGTCCGGGCTGATCGGGCGGCCCTGGCAGGCCACGATCAGCGCCTCGGGATCGTCCAACCGGGTGTAGTTCACCAGGCCCTCGGCCATGCCGAATACCTGCTGCAGGGTGCAGCCCAGGCCGTCGACGACCCGCCGCGCAGCTTCCGGCACCAGCTTGGCGCCGCCCACCTGCAGCACCTGCAGGCTGGACAGATCGTGCCGCGACGTGGCTGCCGCCTGCGCCCACAACAGGGCCAGCGGCGGCACCAGGCCACAGCAGGTCACCTTTTCGCGGGCAATCAACGGGAAGGCGGCATCCGGGCCGGGGCCGGGACTGAGCACCACCCGCGCGCCGGCATACAGCGCGCCGAAGAAGCCGGGGGAGCTCATCGGAAAGTTGTGCGCCGCCGGCAGCGCAACCAGGTAGACACTGTCGCGGTCGATGCCACAGATCGCATTGCTGGCCCGGAACGAATAGAGGTAATCGTCGTGGGTCCGCGGAATCAGCTTGGGCAGCCCGGTGCTGCCGCCCGAGATCTGCAGGAAGGCCACCGACTGCGGGTCCGGGTCGGCCGGCAGCGTGCTGCGGTCGCCCTGCAGTTCACCCAGGGCAATGAATCCGTCGGCCTCGCCGTCGATGACCACATGCGCGATGGCCGGCACATCGGCCTGCAGCGCGCGTGCCAGCTCACGATGATCAAAGCCCTCGTGCACATCGGTGGTGATGTAGGCCGTGGCGTCGGCCTTGCGTGCGAAGTGCGCCAGTTCGGTGAGCCGATGCGCCGGCAGCGCGTACACCGGCACCAGGCCGGCACGGAACAGGCCGCACACGGTGGTGATGAAGCCGGCGGTGTTGCCCAGCTGCACCAGGACGCGGTCGCCCGGCTGCAGCCCCTGCCCCAGCAGGCCGGCACCGATGCGCCCGGCTTCGTGCCACAGCTGTGCGTAGCTCAGGCGTACATCACCGGCCACCACGGCGATGTCATCGGCGAACTGCTCTGCCCGCTCGCGCAGAAAGGCCGGGAAGGTCTCGCCACGCCAGTAGCCGGCGGCGCGGTAGCGCGCAACGCGCTCGGCGGGCCAGACCTGCCGCAGCGGTCGGGGAGAGGTTTCAACGTGATTCATGGCGTGGCTCGATCAGGGCCGCCGGGTCGTGCACACCCAGGGCGTTCAGCATGGCGGTGAATTTGGCGCCGGTCTCGGCCGCTTCGGCCTGCGGCTGCGAGTCGGCAACGATGCCGGCACCCGCAAACAGACGCAGCTGCGTTCCCTGCAGGCGGGCGCAGCGGATGGCGACGTACCAGTCGCCGTCCCCCTGCGCATCCAGCCAGCCCACCGCGCCCGCATAGAACCCGCGGGGTACCGGCTCCAGTTCGCGGATCCGCTGCAGAGCCGCCTGTCGCGGCGTGCCGCACACCGCAGGCGTCGGGTGCAGTTCGGCCAGCAGGGCGGCGGCGGGGGTGGCGGGATCCTTCAGCGTGGCCTGGATGCGGGTACCCAGGTGCCACATGCTGGCCGTGGCGTGCAGCACCGGCTGCGCCTGCGCCTCGATGCAACGGCACCACGGCGCCAGGCCATCCACGATGGCGTCGACCACGTGCCTGTGCTCGTCATGGTCCTTGCGCGACGCCAGCAGGGCCTGCGCCACGCGCTGGTCCTCTGCGGGATCACGGTGGCGCCGTGCGGACCCCGCCAGCGGATGCGACAGCACCTGCGCACCGCGCTTGCGCAGCAGCAGTTCCGGCGTTGCGCCGACCAGCCAGGCCGGTGCCTCACCCGGTTCCACCGGCAACGGCACCACATAGGTCGCCACCGAGGGATCGACACCCAGCCGCGCCAGCAGCGCATCCGGTGCAACCGGTTCATCGGTGTGCGCCACCAGGCTGCGCGCCAGCACCACCTTGTGCAGCGCTGCGGCCGGTGCGCGCATCACCTCCACCGCCGTGGCCACGGCGGCAGCGTACGCCTGCGCGGTGGGTTCAGCCTGCAGCGCACCGCGCAGCGCAGGCGCTGGCACGGGCGGCAGATGCAGGCCAGGCAGAATGTGTTCCGGCTGGTAAAGCGCATCGTCCGCACGCGGCTCGAACGGTACGGCGCCCACCAGCAGCGACGGGCCACCGCGCTGCTGGGCGAAGAACGCCTCCACCCGCTCGGCCAGGCTGGCCAGCGCGCCGGTCGGCAGCCGCGCACGGCAGCCGCGCGCGTGCAGATGCTGGTCTGCGTGCTGCAGCACGAACACCGCCGCGTCATCGGCGCGCGGGGCAGCGTGCGGCACCGTCTCCGGCCACGCACTGCGGATCAGGGAATCGTTCATGCGCTCTCCTTGCCGCGACATGCGCTCTCCTTGCCGCGATGGGCCATGGCCAGGCCGCACAGCAGCACCAGCAGCACGCCCACCAGCAGATACGGCAGGCTGGCACCTGCGCGGTACAGCACCGTGCCCAGCATCGGGCCGGCGACCATGCCCAGCCCCTGTGCGGCGGCGACGGTACCGGCGGCGGCGCCCTGTTCGTGCGGCTGCACGGCGTCGGCAGCCAGCGCCTGGAAAGACGGGAACACGAAGCCCATGCCGAACGCGGCCACGGCATAGGCGGCCGGCAGCTGCCAGGGCTGCTGCACGGCGGCCACGGAGGCGAAGCCGAGCCCGGCGATGAGTGCGCCGATCATGATCCAGCGGCGCGGATGCACCGTCAGTTTCATCACCAGCACCTGGGCCAGGATCAGGCCCACACCCACCGCCGTCAGCGCGATACCGGCCATGCGCGCGCCGGCAGCAGGATCCAGCGCGAAACGATCAATGGCAAAGAAGCCCACGGTGACCTGGGCGATGGTTACTGAGACCATGCCCAGGAACGCGGCCAGCTGCGGCAGGCGCAGGCGTGCATCCAGCCGCGACATCGGCGCGCGTTTGCCCGACTGCGCTGCCGCTACCGGCGGTGTGGCCGGCAACCGCCAAGCGATGAGTGCCAGCGCGAGCAGCGGCAACAGCGCTGCCACATACAGGGCCAGGGAGAGATTGCGATACGCCAGCCAACCGGCGGCAGCCGGGCCGAGCACCATGCCCAGCGCATTGGCGCTGCCCAGCCGCGCCATGAACTGCGCACGCTGGCCGGTGGGCGCCTGGTCTGCAATCAGCGCGGCCGCAGTGGGCGGTACCGCCGCATAGAACAGGCCGATCAGGCCGCGCGCGCCGACCAGCACCAGGACGGAGACCAGTACCGGCGGCACCACCTGCAGGGCGACATCGATGAAGACCGCCAGACCGATGTAGATGATGGTGTAGGCGGCCATGGCCAGCAGCAGCACCCGCTTGCGCCCGATACGGTCACTGAGCTGCCCCCACGGGCGCGCGGCGACCATCCACAGCACACCGGCTGCCGTGACCGACAGCCCAGCGTGCCATTCGGACAGGCCGAGCAGACGGACCACCGGGCCGATCACCGCCACGAACGACATCATCGCCATCGTGCCGATCAGGGCGGCAAGGACCAGGGCCGGCAGACCGGCGACGACGGGACGTGCATGCATGGAACACCAGCCGTTTCAGTGAAGGAGCCGGCCCCGACAGGAGCGATGGCATCCTTAAATGATAACGGCTCGTATTTGCATTTGATACCCATTCGCTGAAACGCGAATAACGCAGCGCCCTCAGCGTGGCGGGCGCCCTGCCAGCAGGCCACGGCGACGGAACCACCATTCCAGCGGCAGGGTGACCAGCGGCGGAAGGGCCGCCAGCAACGCCAGCGCACTGGCCCACCACGGCCAGCGCAGGCGGATGGCGGCAAACAAGGTGACGGCGACGTAGATCAGGAACGCCACGCCATGCAGAGGGCCGAACACCTTCACCAGGACGGGATTGGCATAGGCGCCGTACTTGAGCCACATGCCGAGGAGCAGGCCTGCCCAGGTAAGCGCTTCGATGAAGGCGACCACGGCGAACAGGCGCCCCGTGGGATGCATGGGAAGACGTCGCGTCACGCAGGGCTCCAGCAGTCGAGTCAAACGCGAATGATACGCAGATGCGCGCACTGTGTAGAGTCGAGCTTGCTCGACTGAACTTCGCTTTTGGTTGCGTTCGTATCCACGCCAAAAACATTCGAGCAAGCTCGACTCTACGAACGGCACGGCTTCATGCGCAGTCGAGCAGGCTCGGCGCTACGAACCCCGTGCCACCACTACCGGCAGGATGTGCGTGGCGATTTCGCCCAACACCTCATCCACTGCCCGCCCGTTGTCGACCAGATTGAACATCACATGGCCCACCCCCTGCGCGTGCACGCGCTGCAGATAGGCCCGCAGACCCTCGCGGCCCACCTTCAACCCCAGCGGCAAGGCCTCGGCCGGCGCCCGTGGGTCCGCCTGCAGGTCCAGCAGCATGGATTGCACGAAGGGCTTCGCTGCACCCTCACCCTGTGCCTGCTGCCAGAGACCGATACGCCCTTCCTGCGTCGCCTCTTCGCGGTGATACGTCGCCCACCCCTCCGCTTCACGGGCGATCCACTGCAGGCTCTGCCGCGCCGTGCCGACCACCAGCATGGGAATGCGCACCGAAGGCATCGGCAGCACGTCGAACCCTCCACTGGCATCGCGCGCCCGCGCATGCTCGGCCTCGATCGGCGACAGCGCCGCGCGCAGCAACGACCAGCGCTCGCGGAAGGTCGCGGCGCGGCCCTCCAGATCTTCGCCGAAGGCGGCGAATTCTTCCGGGCGGTCGCCTGAGCCCAGGCCAAGCACGAATCGTCCACCGCTGATCCGGTCCAGGCTCAGCGCGGATTTGGCTACATGCAGTGGATGCCGCAATGGCAGCACGATGGCGGCCGTCCCGAGCACGATGCGTTCGGTGGACGCGGCCAACAGGGCGAGCCACAGAAAGGGATCATCCAGCGCGCTGGCCGTGGCGTCGGGCCCCTGCGGCACCATCAGCGGCACATCACGGGTCCACAGTGCGGCAAAGCCAAGTGCATCGGCCAGGCGCGCGATCCGTCGGGCCTCTGCCAGATCGGCCAGGCCGTGCGCAGCCACGGGCGTCATCAGCCCCAGGGTCAAGCCGTCGCCTGCAAACAGGCCCGCATGGGCAACATTGAAGGGATACATGGAGCGAGCTTATCGTGTGGAACGGACACGTACCTCACCATGGAAGAAACACTGCATGCACCGCATCCGCCCTGCCCGCCCCGACGATGTGCCCGCCATCAGCGCCGTCTGCATCGCCGCCTTCCGTCACGCGGTTGCGCCGTCGCTCAGCGCACAGGGCGTGGCGACGTTCATGCAGGTGGCAGGCAGCGGCGCGTTCGCCGAACGCTTGCTGGGCGATAACTGCATTCTGGTGGCCGAGCAGGACGAGGACATCGTCGGCGTGGTCGAACTGAAGGAAGGCCGCCACCTGGCCATGCTCTTCGTCGCCCCGGCGTGGCAGGGCAAAGGCATCGGCCATGCCCTGCTGCAGGCCGTGCTGCCGCAGCTGCGCACGCCGGCGATGAGCGTGCGCGCCTCGTTGAACGCTGTGCCGACCTACCAGCGCTATGGCTTCGTGATCGACGGTGAGGTCGGCGAGTTCAACGGACTGGCCTACCAGCCGCTGACCCTCGCCGCCCCCTGATCCGCAGTCAGCGTCAGACGAACATGCCGCCGGAGGCTTCCACGCGCTGGCCATTGACCCAGCCGGTGGACGGCGACAGCAGCGCCACCACCACCGGGCCGATGTCATCGGGCAGGCCGGCGCGACCCAGTGCCGTGATCGAGGAGACCATGGCGTTCATCTGCGCATCGTCGCGCACCCGGCCGCCGCCGAAGTCCGTTTCAATGGCACCCGGCGCCAGCGTGTTGGCGCTGATGCCCCGCGCGCCCAGTTCCTTGGCCAGGTAACGGGTGAACACTTCGATGCCGCCCTTCATCATCGCGTAGGCCGAACTGCCCGGCAGCGAGAAGCGGGCCAGCCCGCTGGACACGTTGAGGATGCGGCCGCCGTCGGCGATGAGCGGCAGCAACGCCTGGGTCAGGAAGTACGGTCCCTTCAGGTGCACGGCCACGGCATGGTCGAACTGCGCTTCGGTGGTTTCGGCGATGGGGGCGTACAGGCCTTCACCGGCATTGTTGAGCAGGCCCTGCAGGCCGCTGACACCCCACTGCTGGAGCGCATCACGCAGCTGCACGGCAAACGCCGGGAAGGCCGCACTGTCGGCCACATCCAGTGGCAGTGCCACGGCGCGACGGCCCAGCGCCTGCACCTGCTGCACGACCTGCGCCGCAGCATCGGCCTGCGAACGATAGGTGATCACGATATCGGCACCGTCGGCCGCCAGGGCCAGCGCGGCGTTGCGGCCAAGGCCGCGGCTGCCACCGGTGATGAGAACGACACGGGAAGAAGACGTCATGGCGCGTACCTGTGTGAGAGAACGTGCCGACAGACTATTGGGATTGCCTGGACGCATAAATAGCGCGATCCTGATTTTACTGTTCAATCCAGACGAACAATCATGGACCGTCTCGACACCCTGCGCGTGTTCCTGCGCGTGACCGAACTGGGCTCGTTCACCCGTGCCGCCGACAGCCTGGGGCTGCCCAAGGCCAGCGTTTCCCAGGCCATCGCCCGGCTGGAAGCCGAACTGGGCACCCAGCTGCTGCACCGGACCACCCGCCGCGTGCACCTCACCGCCGACGGCGCCCAGCTGCAGCAACGGGCCCACGACCTGCTGGACGACATGGACGCGCTGCAGAACCTGTTCCGGCGCGCGACCGATGAACTCAGCGGCCGCCTGCGCGTGGACATGCCCGGCGGGATGGCCCGCAACCTGGTCATTCCACAGCTGCCGGCCTTTCTCGCCCGGCACCCTGGGCTTGAGGTCGAACTGAGCGTCACCGACCGCCGCGTGGACGTGGTGCGCGAAGGCTTCGACTGCGTGCTGCGGGTCGGCACGCTGGATGACAGCAGCCTGGTCGCGCGCACGCTGGGGCAGATGCGCATCCTCAACGTGGCCAGCCCGGCCTATCTGGCAGTGCACGGCACGCCACGCGAACTGGTCGACCTCGACCAGCATCGGCTGGTGCATTACGTCGGCACCTTGGGGCAGCGCTCACCCGGCTTTGAGTACTTCGACGGCCAGCGCTACCGCAGCTGGCCGATGCGCGGCGCACTGACGGTGAACAGCGCCGAGGGCTACAGCGCCGCCGCACTGGCCGGGCTGGGCATCATCCAGGTGCCGGACCTGGGCGTCCGCGAGGCGCTGCGCGACGGCCGCCTGGTGGAGGTGCTGCCCGACTGCCTGGCCGAACCGATGCCCGTGAACCTGCTCTACGCGCAACGCCGCCACCTGCCGCGGCGCGTCGAAGCCTTCATGACCTGGCTGGCCGGCCTGCTGGCGGCGGAGTTGCACGCGTAATGCCGGCCGACGGCCAACACCGCGCGCCTGGTAGTGCCGGCCGCTGGCCGGCAACCCCCACCCCACCGGCATATAACGCCCCGCATGCCGAACATAAGCAAACTGCATCAGCGCACGCCAGCGCGCTTCCTACAATGGCCCTTCACCCTGTTCCTTAGAGACGCTGCCGATGCGCGCTGCCCTACCCGTGTTGCTGCTGGCTACCGCGCTGAGCGCCTGTTCCCCCGCGCAGGCGCCGGTGGCGAGTGCGAACGCTGCCGAAGCCACGCCTGCCCCGGCCATTGCCTGGCGCCAGGGCGACGTGGACGATGCCTTCAACGAGGCCGCCGAAAGCGGCAAGCCGGTGCTGTTGTACTGGGGCGCAGTGTGGTGCCCGCCGTGCAACCAGCTGAAGGCCGGCCTGTTCAAGGACCCCGGCTTCATCGCGTTGACCCGCAAATTCGTGCCGGTGTACCTGGACGGTGACGAGGAAGGCGCGCAGGCATGGGGCGAGCGTTTCGGCGTGCGCGGCTACCCGACCCTGATCGTGCTGGACCCGCAGCGCAACGAGATCACCCGCGTGGCCGGCGGCAATGATGCCGCCGAGCTGACCCGCACCCTCACCGTGGCCGCCAACCGCCGCAGCGCCGTGGCCGAGACCCTGGCCACCGCCCTGACCGCGCCAGCCACGCTGGCCGCCGAGGACTGGCAGGTACTGGGCGACTACGGCTGGGAGGTGGACGCCAACCGCCTGGCCGGCCAACGCAAGGCGGACGATGTGCTGCGTCAGCTGGCCAAGGCCGCACCCGACCCCGCCCAGCAGCGCCGCTTCGCCCTGCTGGCATTGGCCACCGCAGAAAAGCCCACGGCCGCGCCCGCCGAAGTGCGCGAACTGCTGCAGGCCGTGCTCGCGCAGCCCACGGAAGTGCGGCGCAACCGCGAACTGCTGGGCTATGCCGGTGCCCGGCTGGTGAAGCAGGCAAGTGCCGGCCCGGCCAGCAGCAATGCACTGGGCCAGCAGTTGCTGGTGGCGCTGGAACGTGCCGATGCCGAGCGCGGCAACCGCGCCGACGATGCGTTGTCGCGCGTGCTGACCGAAGTCTCGCTGGCCCGCCAGCAGCAGCCCGAAGGGCCATTGCCCGCCGCGCTGGTGCAACGGGTCAAGCAGCGCGTGGCCGCCGCCGATGCCGCGGCCAAGGATGCGCATGCACGGCAGGCGACGATCAGCAGTGCCGTGTACGCCCTGCGCGAGGTTGGCGATGACGACGGTGCCGAAGCACTGCTGCTGGCCGAACTGCAGCGCAGCGAGCAGCCGTACTACTACATGCCGGAACTGGCCGAGCTGGCCGAGAAGCGCGGTGACACCGCCGGGGCGCTGGACTGGTTGAAGCGCGCCTATGACGGCGCACAAGGACCTGCCACCCGCGTGCAGTGGGGCGTGCTGTACGTGGAAGGGCTGTTGCGCCTGGCGCCGGACGACGCCGCACGCATCGAACAGGCCACCGACGCCTTGATCGCCGAACTGCAGGCCCAGCCTGCGGGATACCACCAGCGCACGCGGCAGCGGTTCGAGCGGCTGGCGGTGCAGCTGAAGGCCTGGGGTGGAAAGCACCACGGCGCAGAGACACTGGCCCGCTTGCAGCAGCGCATGCAGCAGGCCTGTGGCGAACAGGCTGACAGCGCATGCAAGGGCTGGTTGAGCTGACGCGCGCAACCGGCCCCGTGGCAGGGTAGTGCCGGCCGCTGGCCGGCAGCTCCTTGCCGCCTGATTGCCGGCCAGCAGCCGGCATTACCGTGCACCCCGTCGATCCTCGATTGCCGGCCAGCGGCCGGCGCTACCCTGCGTTCCGTGAACCTGGTAGTACCGGCCGCTGGCCGGCATGCCAACTCCGCTTGACCTCAACCAAAGTTGAGGTGCGATAACAGCACTCCACCGGCCAGACCGCTGGCCTTCCCTGGAGACTGTTGCAATGCCGTACTCGCTTCCCGCCCTGCCCTACGCCTGCGATGCCCTGGAACCGCACTTCGATGCGCGCACGATGGACATCCACCACAGCAAGCATCACCAGACCTACATCAACAATCTCAATGCCGCGCTCGAACAGGCCGGCATCGCCGAGATGCCGGTTGAAACCCTGATCGCCGATCTGGACGCGCTGCCCGAGCCCCTGCGCGGCACGGTGCGCAACAACGGCGGCGGCCACGCCAATCACAGCCTGTTCTGGACCGTACTGAGCCCCACCGGGGGCGCACCGGACGCCGTACTGGCTGCGGCGATCGACCGTGATCTCGGCGGCTTCGAGGCGTTCAAGGACGCCTTCAGCAAGGCCGCGCAGACCCGCTTCGGCAGCGGCTGGGCCTGGCTGACCACCGATCGCGACGGACACCTGAAGATCGAAAGCAGCGCCAACCAGGACAGCCCGCTGATGGGTGCTGCGGTCGGCCTGTCCGGCAATACCCCCATCCTGGCCCTGGATGTGTGGGAACACGCCTATTACCTGCATTACCAGAACCGCCGCCCGGACTACATCGGCGCGTTCTTCAACATCATCGACTGGGCCGAGGTCGGCCGTCGCTATCGCCAGGCGCGCGCCTGATGGACACGGACGACGCTGCCTACGCCGGCCCGTGGGCGGGCATCTTCCCGGCGCCGGCACCGGCGCCGTCGGTAGACCTGCCGCCGCGCGCACTGCGCCGGCTGCTGGGCCACTACCCGACCGGCGTGGCCATCGTCAGCGCGCGCGACGCGCGGGGCAGGCCACACGGACTGACCATCAACTCGTTCGTACCCGTCTCGCTGCAACCACCGCTGGTGCTGTGGAATCTCGCCCTGCACGCACAGAGCCTGCGTGTGTTCCAGCGCGCCACGCGGTTCACGATCAGTGTGCTCGGCAGCGGACAGGACGCCCTGGCCCGGCGCTTCGCCGACCCGAAGGTACGTGACCGCTTCGAGGCGGTACCGGTGCTCGATGATGATACGGATGCGCCGCCGCGCATTGCCGGCGCTGTCGCGCATCTGGACTGCAGCCGCCATGCGCAATGGCCGTTGGGTGACCACCTGCTGCTGGCCGGACGCATCATCGCCGTGCAGGAAACCGGCGGCGCGCCCCTGCTGTTCCACCGCGGCCGCTTCCTGGCGGGGCCGCTTGAACACCTGCACGAGGTACCCCGATGAACATCGACGCGCTTCAGGCCTTGCTGGCCAGCGGCAAGGACAGCGCACTGCTGCGTTTCGGCCTGGGCACGCGCTGGCTGGATGCCGGCAACCCGGTGCAGGCGGCCACGCATCTGGCGCGCTGCGTGGCACTGGACCCCGACTACTCGGCGGCGTGGAAGCTGCTGGGCAAGGCTTGGCTGGCCGGTGGCCAACCGGAGGCGGCGCGCGCGGCCTGGCAGCGCGGGCTCAGCGTGGCCGGCAGCAAGGGCGACCAGCAGGCGCGCAGGGAAATGCAGGTGTTCCTGCGCCGGCTGGAACGTGCCGCGAAGGACAGCGATCCAGCGGCGCTGCGGGCCGACGCCCGCTGAAGGGCTCAGCCCGCGTTGGCGGGCGCCGGTGCCGGCAGGATGTCCGGCATCGGCAGGCGGCGCGGCTTGCTCGGGAAGGCATGTCGCAGGATGCGCCAGACCACCTGCGCGAACTGGCGCGGCAGCGAACCGTTGTTGTAGTGCTGGCCGTAGCGGCGGCAGATCTCCTTCACTTCCTTGGCGATGGCCGCATAGCGGTTGGCCGGCAGATCCGGGTAGAAGTGGTGCTCGATCTGGTGGCTGAGGTTGCCCGACAGCACGTTGATGATGAAGCCACCGCTGATGTTGGACGAGCCGCGCAGCTGGCGCAGGTACCAGTGGCCGCGCGATTCATTGCGCAGGCATTCCTTCGGGAAGGTTTCCGATTCGGCGGTGAAGTGGCCGCAGAAGATGATGACGTAGGTCCAGACGTTGCGCATGCCGTTGGCCACCAGGTTGCCCAGCATCACCGGCAGGAAGAACGGGCCGGCCAGCAGCGGGAAGAACACGTAGTCCTTCAGCACCTGGCGAAGCATCTTGCGCGCGACCGGACGGGTCTGCAGCCACATCGCACGGCTGCTGATGCGGCCCTTGAACCAGCGGCCCAGGCGCAGGTCCTGTGCGGCCACGCCCCACTGGAACAGCAGCGCGAAGATCGGCGCGATGATCGGCTGCATCAGGTAGAACGGCGACCAGCGCTGTTCCGGGAAGATGCGCAGCAGGCCATAGCCGATGTCATCGTCCATGCCGCGCACGTTGGTGTAGGTGTGGTGGCGGAAGTTGTGCGTCTTGCGCCAGTTGTCGCCGGTGGCAACGATGTCCCACTCGTAGGTGTTGCCGTTGAGCTTGGGGTCGCCGGTCCAGTCGTACTGGCCGTGCATCACGTTATGGCCCAGCTCCATGTTTTCCAGGATCTTGGCCAGCGCCAGCAGCAGCGTGCCGGCGATGCAGGCCGGCCACAGCAGCGGCGCCCAGAACAGCGGCGAGAACGCACCCAGGAACAGCAGGCCACGGCCCAGCACGCCCGACCAGCGCACAGCGGCGGCCACGCGGCGGATGTAGCGGGTGTCGGAGGCGCCGAGGCTGCCCAGGATACGGTCGCGGATCGCGTCGAGCTCGGCACCGAAGGCGTTCATCTCGGCTGGGCTCAGGGCACGGTCGGAAGCGCGGGTCATGGCAGCAGGTCCTCAGAGATCCAAAGTCAGGTCGGTGGTCGGTGCGCTTACGCAGATCCGCACCGGCTGTGCCGTTTCGGATTGCATTTCACCCGTGCGCAGGTGGCGGGTGGTGCCACTGACGCGGTCACAGGTGCAGCTGTTGCAGATGCCCATGCGGCAGCCGTGCTTGGGCTTGATGCCCTGCGCTTCCAGGCTTTCCAGCAGCGAACGGCCACGGGCCACTTTCAGCTGGCGGCCGCTGCGGGCCAGGGTCAGGGCGATCTCGCCGACGCTGTCGGCATCACTGAGCGGTGCCGGCGGAGTGAAGGCCTCGGCCTGGAAACCGGCCACCTGGTGCACCAGGCGGTGGCGCGCGGCGGCAACGAAGCCATCCGGGCCACAGGCCAGCACGTGGCGCTGGGCCAGCGGCGTATCGTCGCCGGGCACCTGCAGGGAATGGGTATCGATGCGCGCGGCCGGCACCTCGCCTTCGCGGGTGGTCAGCAGGTGCACGCGCAGGTTCGGCGTGGCCGCAGCCAGTGCCCGCAACTCATCGGCGAACTGGAAGGCGGCAGCGTTGCGCTCCCAGTAAAACAGATCGACCGGCGCAGCCAGCGGGCGGCCGCAGGCCTCACGCAGCAGGCTGCGCATGGGCGTGATGCCGCTGCCCGCGGCCAGCAGCAGGACCGGCGCCGCGGCGGGCATGTGGAAATCGCCGAAGGCCGCGTCCAGCCGGAACAGCTCACCCGGCCTGGCGTGATGGACCAGGTGCTGGCTGACCGCACCGCCGTCGACCGCCTTCACGGTGATGGCCAGCTCGCGGCGGCCCAATGCGGTCGGGCTGTAGCTGCGGCGCAATACGCGCCCTTCAAGCTCCACGCCCAGGGTGATGTGCTGGCCCGCGCGCATGCCGGCCCAATGCCGGTTGCAGCGCAGGACAAGGGTGGAAGCGCCCTCGCCGGCCGGCTCGCGGCGGATCAGGCGGGCCAGCGGCTCGCGCAGGGTCCACAGCGGATTGAGCTGGCCGGCCCAGAAATCGAACAGCGACGGCGACAGCCAGCGGAACGGGGAAAACAGGGACGGACGGATCACGGCGCTCATGGCCGCACTATACGGCCGCACATACACCTGTGTATACATGTGTATATTGAACCGGATTGGGTATGATTCAGCCTCGTCCCCCCGGAAGTCCCATGGCCGCTGCCACCGTCCTGTCGCCGCCCGAAGATTCCAACAGCCCGGCCCGCCGCACGGTGAGCCGCGAGGACCTGCTGGCCGCCGCCCTGAAACTGATCGGGCCGCACCGCAGCCTGTCCACGCTGAGCCTGCGCGAAGTCGCGCGCGAAGCCGGCATCGCGCCCAACAGCTTCTATCGGCAGTTCCGCGACATGGACGAACTGGCCGTGGCGCTCATCGACGTGGCCGGCCGCTCACTGCGCACCATCATCGGCGAGGCCCGGCAACGCGCCACCTCCAGCGCGACCAGCGTCGTGCGCGTGTCGGTGGAAACCTTCATGGAGCAGTTGCGCGCGGACGACAAGCTGCTGCACGTGCTGCTGCGAGAGGGCGCGGTGGGCTCGGACGATTTCAAGCACGCGGTGGAACGCGAGCTGCATTACTTCGAAGAAGAGCTGCAGCACGACCTGGTGCGCCTGGCGGCCCTGGACGGCGCCCGCCTCTACAAGCCCGAACTGGTGGCCACCGCCATCACCCGGCTGGTGTTTGCCATGGGCGCAACCGCCATGGATCTGCCGCCGGAGAAAGACCCGGAACTGATCGAACAGATTTCCACGATGATCCGCATGATCATCGTCGGCGCCCGCACCCCGGCCGCCTTCCGCCGCGGCCGGTAACCGCCGGGGTCGGCCGGCAAAGTAGATCCACGCCATGCGTGGATGGAATCTGTCAGATATCGAAGGAATTCATCCACGCATGGCGTGGATCTACCGTCAGGCAACGCCTCAAACAGCGCCAGCGCCTGCTCGCTGACATGGTGCCCGCCGGGGTCGGATCCGTTTACGCAGGAAACGGCTCTGCCCCCCTGCGCCGGAAACATCCACGCATCGCGTGGATCTACCGTCAGGCGCCGCCCTCGGCCTTGCGCACGAACGCTTCAAACAGCGCCAGGGTCTGCTCACTGACATGATGTTCGATGCCCTCGGCATCGCGCCGCGCGGTATCGGGGTCCACGCCCAGTGCCAGCAGAAAACGCTCCACGGTCTGGTGCCGCTCGCGGCTGGCATGGGCCAGCGCCTCGCCTTCCGGCGTCAGGAACACGCCCCGGTAAGGACGCTGCACGACCCAGCCATCCCGCGCCAGGCGCCGCAGCATTTTCGCCACCGTTGGCTGGGCCACGCCCAGACGGGTCGCGATGTCCACCTGGCGCGCTTCGCCGCCATCGGCCAGCAGGTCGGAAATGAGTTCGACGTAGTCTTCGACCAGCTCCATCCGGTGTGCCTCGCGCACCTGCCGGAAGCTCTCGACCTGGCGCTCGGCCTCGATCAAGGGAGGATTCTTTGCCGATGTCGAAGCGCTTGTCCTGCTCACGCGTGTGCCTGTCCTGCCGCTGTGTTCCGGGTCTGAACCTGAATTCTGGACCAGTGACGCAGTAAAGACGATTGTTTCACATTGCTAATGGATATAGCAGTGGCTATATTGAGGCCATGAACACTGCCGCGCCCACCGATTCCCCGGCCGCCCCTGCGGCCAGCCTGGGTGCGCTCAACGCCTCGGTGGCGGTGCCCGAAAAAGGGCACTGGTGGTTCCGCCTGCTGGCCTTCCTCGGCCCGGGCTACATGGTCTCCGTCGGCTACATGGACCCCGGCAACTGGGCCACCGACCTGGCCGGCGGCTCGCGCTTCGGCTACCTGCTGCTGTCGGTCATCCTCGTTTCCAACCTGATGGCGGTCATCCTGCAGGCCCTGTCGGCCCGGCTGGGCATCGCCACCGGCACGGATCTGGCCCAGGCCTGCCGGGCCCGCTACCCCAGGCCGGTGAACCTGGCGCTCTGGGGCCTGTGCGAAGCGGCCATCATCGCCTGCGACCTGGCCGAGGTGATCGGCACGGCCATCGCATTGAAGCTGCTGTTCGACCTGCCGCTGCTGTGGGGTGCGGTGATCACCGCGCTGGACACGCTGCTGGTGCTTCTGCTGATGAACCGCGGCTTCCGCGCACTGGAAGCCTTCGTCATCGCCCTGCTGATGATCATCTTCGGCTGCTTCATGGTGCAGATCGCGCTGGCCGCGCCGCCGGTGATGGAAGTGCTGGGCGGGTTCATCCCGCACACGCAGGTGGTCACCGATCCGCATGCGCTGTACATCGCCATCGGCATCATCGGCGCCACGGTCATGCCGCATAACCTGTACCTGCATTCTTCCATCGTGCAGACCCGCGCCTACCCGCGTACCGATGCCGGCCGCCGCAGCGCCCTGCGCTGGGCGGTGACCGACAGCACGATTGCGCTGACCCTGGCGCTGTTCATCAACGCCAGCATCCTGATCCTGGCGGCGGCGGTGTTCCATGCCAACGGCCGGTTCGACGTTGAAGACATCGAACAGGCCCACCAGCTGCTGGCACCGATGCTGGGGGTTGGCCTGGCCTCGACCTTGTTCGCGGTGGCCCTGCTCGCCTCCGGCCTGAACTCCACCGTCACCGCCACCCTGGCCGGGCAGATCGTGATGGAAGGCTTTCTCAACCTGCGGCTGCCGCCGTGGCTGCGGCGATTGATCACCCGTGCGCTGGCGATCATTCCGGTGGTGGTGGTGATCCTGCTGTTCGGCGACCAGGGCGCGGTGAAGCTGCTGGTGCTGAGCCAGGTGGTGCTGTCGATGCAGTTGCCGTTCGCCATCATTCCGCTGGTACGGCTGGTCACCGACAAGGCCACGATGGGGGCGCTGGTGGCCCCCCGCTGGCTGGGCAGCGTCGCCTGGCTGATTGCCGTGGTGATCGTGGCGCTGAACGTAAAACTGCTGGTGGATACCTTCGCCGGCGGGTAACCCAGAATGCCGGGGTCGGATCCCTTGCTGCAGGCAAGGGCTCTGACCCCGATGCTTCAGTAGATCCACGCCACGCGTGGATGCTTTTGCGTCGTTGCGGGGTCGGAGCCCTTGCCTGCGGCAAGGGATCCGACCCCACGCCTGGATGCCCCGGCGCTACAGATGCAAGGCGATCGCTGCTTCAATCTGCTGCGGCGACTGGAACCCGGCCAACCGCTGTCGCTCGTCGCCGTCACGGAACAACGACAACGTCGGCGTCTGCCGCAGCCCCAGCTCACGGAAGAACGCCTCGCCCAGCACTTCAAGCTGCACGCGCAGCAGCGTGGTGCCCTGCCCCGCCGCGCTGTTGGCAACGCGGTGCAGCGACATCTCCAGCATCCGGCAACCCGGGCACTGGTCCTTGTGGAAGTCGACCAGCACCCGTGGGTGCTCGGCCAGCAGCTGCTGGAACTGCTCAGGCGTGGTGGCGTCGATGATCTGCATCGTGGGTACTCCAATAGTGAGCCAGGACCGTCGCGGTCCAGGCGTCGATCGCCACGGCATCGCGCGCGCCATGCGGCATCTGCTCAATTTCCAAAGGCGGGTAGCGGCTGTTGAAATAGCGGATCAGCCGGTGCACGGCACCGCAGTAGTACTCCTGCCCCCACTGCGTTTCCCCGGTACCAAACACCGCCACCTCGCGCAGACGTTCGCCCCGCTCGACCACGCCGGCCACCCAGGCCTTCATCTCGGCAGGCGTGCGCCCGGCGTTGTCGGTCCAGCTGCCCAGCAGCACAAGATCGGCTTCATCGGCTGCCAGCGACGGCGGCGTGCGCAGGTCATCCGCTTCGTGCCAATGCACCGCATGCCCGGCCGCCGCGCAGCGCGCCTGGATATGCCGGCCCAGTTCCCGTGTATTGCCGCTCAGCGACGCCACCACCAACAGGATGCGCAGCGCTGGGCCAGGCTCAGAGATCATCGAAGCCGTTGTCGACGTTGGTCTTCTTGTAGCTGGCATTGCGCATCTCGAAGAAGTCGGTCTTGGTTTCTGTGAAATTGTCGGCGTAGGCCTTGATCCACGGCATCACGTTGTCGGTGGTATCGCTGTACAGGCGCTCGATGCCCAGCATGCCGGCCATCTTGTTGGCGCGGTACTTCACGTAGCGCACCATCTCCTCCACATCGATGCCGTCGATGCCGTCCAGCACTTCCGAGGACCACTGGGTTTCCAGTGTGATGGCATGCTCGAACGCCTGGTGCACGTAGGCGGTCAGCTCGTTGGTCTGCAGCGCGGGGTTCTCGCCGATGATGGCGCGGATGAGCTCGCTGATGAACTTGGTGTGGGCCAGCTCGTCACGGTTGATGAAACTGATGATCTTGCCGGTGCCGGTCATGCGGTTCTGCCGCACCATGTTGTAGAAGTACGCGAAACCGGAATAGAAGTTGATGCCTTCCAGGATGGACGACTGGATGAGTGACTTCAGCAGCGTCTCGGCGGTCTTCTCGCGCATGAAATCGTCATACGCTCCCATGATCGGTGCGTTGCGCTGGATGATGGTCGGGTGCGTCCGCGCGATCTCGAAGATGCGGTTCTGGTTGGGCAGATCGGTGATCGACGCCAGCACGTAGCTGTAGCTTTCGTTGTGGATCACTTCCTGCTGGCCGATGATCGCCGCATTGGCATGCGCTGCGGGATCGGTGATGTATTCGGCCACGTTGTAGATGAAGCGGGTCTGTGGCGAATCCAGCGTGGCCAGCAGGCCGATGATCGAGTCGTAGGCATTCTTCTCGCGGCCGGACAGCTCGCCGTACTGGCGCGCGTCCAGTTTCATGTCCACCTCGTCGGGGATCCAGAAGTTGGTCGACAGCTCCTTGTAGGCCCGGTAGAACGAGGGGTACGGGATGTCGTTCCAGTTGAGGATGCCGCTGGTACGGCCGTTGATGATGCCGGTGCTGCGGTTGGGGTGGCGCGGTTCGAGGATCTTGATGCGGTCGAGGGGGGTTGCCATGGTGGTCTGCCTTCGTTCTTTTTCAGCGTGTTGCCGGCCAGCGGCCGGCACTACCGTCCGTCACGGGTTGCCGGCCAGCGGCCGGCACTACCTGTGCTCAGCTTGAGCACCACTCGCATTCGCTGATGTCGATATCGTTCGAGCGCACGTAGTACGTGGTCTTCAGACCCTCGCGCCATGCGGTCAGGTGCAGTTCCAGCAGCGTGCTGGCGCGGATGGTGCTGGGCACGTACAGGTTGAAGCTGATGGCCTGGTCGACATGGCGCTGGCGCCGTGCGTTCTGCCGCACGCTGGCGAACTGGTCCACCTTGTAGGCGCCCTTTTCATAGTACGGCCAGGTTTCCAGCGACAACCCCGGCGCGGCCACCGGGCGACGGAAGTCCTTCTTTTCCTCGTAGTAGAACGCGCTGTAGATCGGGTCGATCGACGCGGTGGAGCCGGCAATCTGCGCGGTGCTCATGTTCGGCGCCACCGCCAGCAGCCAGCCGTTGCGCAGGCCATGGGTGCCGACATCGCGGGCCAGCGCCTCCCAGTCGCCGCCCTCGTAGCGGCGGTCACGGAAGTAGGCACCGGTCTGCCAATCGCTGCCGGCGAACATCGGGTAACTGCCCTTCTCACGCGCCAGTTGCGCGCTGGCGCGGATGGTCAGGAAGTTGATGCGCTCGAACAGCGTGTCCGACAGCACCTCGGCCTCGGGCGTTTCCCAATGGATGCCCTGCTGGGCCAGCAGATGGTGCCAGCCGAAGGTGCCCAGGCCGATGGCCCGGTACTTGCGGTTGGTGATGGTGGCCTGCGGCACCGGCAGCGCATTGAGGTCGATGACATTGTCGAGCATGCGCACCTGGATCGGAATCAGGCGCTCCAGCACATCCTTGGCCAGCAGATCGTCGGGGGCGGTGATGGCCCGGCCCAGGTTGATCGAGGACAGATTGCAGACCACGAAATCGCCGGCACGCCGGGTGGTGACGATCTGGTCACCGCTGACGATCTCCTGGATCATCCGCGTCGGGCTCATGTTCTGCAGGATCTCGGTGCACAGGTTGCTGGAATACACCATGCCCGCGTGCTTGTTCGGGTTCCTGCGGTTCACTTCATCGCGGTAGAACAGGAACGGGTTGCCGGTTTCCAGCTGGCTGACCATGATCCTCTTGAACAGATCGATGGCTCGCACGGTGCGGCGGCTGATCCGCTCATCGCTCACCAGTTCGGCATAGCGCTCGCGGAAGCTGCCCGCACCGCGCGTCTCATCGTAGAAGTCCTGCAGGTACCAGCCCTTGGCCTGCTTCACTTCATGCGGGTCGAACAGGTACCAGTCGGCGCGGCGCTCCACCGCCTCCATGAACAGATCGGGCACGCAGACGGCGGTGAACACATCGTGCGCGCGCAGCCGCTGGTCGCCGTTGTTCAGGCGCAGGTCGAGGAACGCCTCGATATCGCGGTGCCAGATATCCAGATACACCGCCACCGCACCCTTGCGCTGGCCAAGCTGGTCGACCGACACGGCGGTGTTGTTGAGCTGCTTGATCCACGGCACCACGCCGCCGGAGGAATTGGGCACGCCACGGATCGGCGCACCGCTGCTGCGCACATAGCCCAGGTAGGCACCTACGCCGCCACCGTGCTTGGACACACGGGCGATATCGGTGTTGGAGTCATAGATGCCCTGCAGACTGTCATCCACCGTGTCGATGAAGCAGCTCGACAGCTGCCCACCGACCTTGCCGGCGTTGGCCAGCGTGGGCGTCGCGACGGTCATGTACAGGTTCGAGAGCGCCCAGTACGCCTCGCCCACCAGCTGCATGCGGCGCTCCCGTGGCTTCTCGTCCTGCATCAGGTACAGGGCGATGGTCAGCCAGCGCTCCTGCGGCAGCTCATAGACTTCGCGGCTGCGGTCGCTGGCGAGGTAGCGCGTGGCCAGCAGGTACAACCCGTTGTAGGCGAACAGGCGGTCGCGCTCCGGGTCGATCATCTGCCCGGCCTGCTGCAGTTCGTCCTTGGAATAGCAGCGCAGGATGTCGTTGCCGTACACGCCGCGGTCGGCCAGGCTTTCCTGCAGGCCCACGTACGAACCGTACTTCAGGCTGACATCGTAGAAGCGGTTGCGGCTGGCACGCTTGTACAGGCGGCGCAGGTACAGCCGCGCCGCGAACTGCTCCCATTCGGGGGCCACCAGGTCCACGCGCGATTCCGCCTCACGGATCAGCAGGTCCACCAGGTCGTCGGCGCTGATGCTGGGCTTGCGCTCGACCATCGCCTGCACGACACGGCGGTAGTCGCTGGCGTCCAGCTGCGGGAACTCGGCGTGCACCTCGTCGATGCTGCGTTGCAGGCGTGGTGCATCGAATGGCAGGCGACGGTTGCCCGCCTCCTTGGTGATCCAGGTCGGCACGCGCTCGCCACCGGCGTGCATGGCGTCGCCGGCGCCGGCCAGATCGGCCGCGCGGTAGGTACTGTCGGTCATTGTCCTGCGTCTCCAGGCACGCGCGCGTCGTGGCGTCGATGCCATGGCGGCCCTGCGCGCGATACCGGCACACAGGGCGGTCGGGTGGTGTGCCAATGCGCGGGAACGCCAGACCGTCGGCAAGGAGCCTGCGCCTGCGGCCGGTATCCGGGCCGTGGGGGCGATCTGCGTCCGCACGATGGCGGCCGCGTCGACACGGCAAGCCTTCAGGGGCGGGCCGCGGGACGTTTGCTGCATGTCCGGCGGCGGCGGCTGACCGGGAGTGACGGACACAACATAGTGGGGATATCGAATCCCGTCAACACAAGATGCGGTGATGAGGACATTCCGCGACGATCCGTCGCAGGATGCCGTGTTGCACCACCGCCACCTTGTCGACGGCCCTGCCATCCCCCAGTTGGTTACAACCTCCTTTTCAACCGGAAGTCCCCCACATGCGTGCTGCCCAGTACACCGCCTTCGGCGATCCCGCTACCGTCCTTGCCATCGCCGATGTCGCCCTGCCCGAGCCCGGCCCCGGCGAAGTGCGCATCCTTACCACGCTGGCCTCCCTCCACAACCACGACCTGCTGACCGTGCGCGGCCTGTACGGCTACAAGCCGACCCTGCCAGCCATTGGCGGCAGCGAGGCACTGGGTGTGGTCGATGCGCTTGGCGAGGGCGTGCAGGGCCTGCAGGTAGGCCAGCGGGTCGCTGCTGCCTCGGTGCACGCCACCTGGGCGGAAGCGTTCATCGCGCCCGCACGGATGGTGATTCCGATGCCGGAATCGATTCCCGACGAAACCGCCGCGCAGCTGATCGCCATGCCGTTGAGCGCGCTGATGCTGCTCGAATTCCTGCAGGTGGACGCCGGCCAGTGGATCGTGCAGAACACCGCCAATGGTGCGGTGGGCAAGTCGCTGGCGATGCTGGCACGTGCGCGGGGTGTCCACGTGGCCAACCTGGTGCGCAATGCCAAGGCAGTCGCGCAGCTGCAGGCGCTGGGCATCGAGCACGTGTTCGATACCTCGCAGGCCGGCTGGAAGGACCGCGTGCGCGACGCCACGGGTGAAGCCCAGGCGGCAGCAGCCGTCGATTCCATTGGTGGCCAGGCCAGCGCCGATCTGGTCGAGCTGCTGGGCCTGCATGGCACTCTGGTGTCGTTCGGCGTGATGAGTGGCGAGCCGATGCAGATTCCCGCCAGCGGCCTGATCTACAAGGAAGCCACGGTGAAGGGCTTCTGGGGCAGCAAGGTCAGCCAGGCGATGGCCGTGGAAGACAAGCGCCGCCTGGTGGGCGAACTGCTGCAGCGCGCGGCCAGCGGTGAACTCACCCTGCCCGTGGACGGCATCTTCGCGCTGGACGACATCAAGGCGGCGGCAACCGCCAGCGCGCAGTCCGGCCGTGGCGGCAAGGTGCTGCTGCGGGCCTGATCGCCCCGCCGTTTGCCTTCGCTTTCGTAGCGTCGAGCAAGCTCGACGCTACGCCGGGGCGGGCGAGCGCCGGGCCATCACCGGCTCAGGTGCAGGAACTGCAGGTGCCGTTCGTACTGGCTGATGATGTCGTTGATGATCTGCTTGCGGCTGTAGCCCACCAGGTCGTAATCCTGGCTGCCCTCGAACAGATGCACCTCGGCGCGGTAGTAGCGCTGGTTGCGCAGCTGCTGGGCGGCGAACGACGGGGTCAGGTAGCCACTGAGAATCACCCGGTACTGGAAATCCTGCTGCTCGCCGTGGTTGACCGACAGTTCCATGTCGCCCGCGTCCAGGCGCGTGCTCACATCCCAGCCCTGCCCGCGCAGCTGCTCGGCCACCGCCTCCATTGCCGGCTTTACCGTGTCATCCATGAAGCGGTACACCTGGTCACGCACCGGAAAGTGCATGGCCTGGCTCAGACGCTGGCGCCAGCCCTGGTGGTGGCGGTCGTCGCCGATCAGCGGCGACGGCCGGAACTGCTGCGCACGCTCGCGATGCGCTTCATCGCTGAAGGCACGGGTCAGGCCCCACATCATCAGCAGCAGCACCGCCGAGAAGGGCAGCGAGGCCAGCACCACGGCGGACTTCAGCGCATCGATGCTGCCGGCCAGCAACAGACCTGCCGTCAGCACGGCAATCACCGTCCCCCAGAACACGCGCAGCCAGCGCGGACCATCGTCCTCGGGCGCCCCTCCGTGGGAAGACAGTGTGGACAGCACCACCGCGCCCGAATCGGCCGAGGTGACGAAGAAGATGAAGCTGACCAGCACGGTCACTGCGATCACCACCCGGCTCCAGGGGTAACCATCCAGCAGCGCATACAGCACCGTGGGCGGATCATCCACTGCCAGCTGGGCCAACTGCTGCTGGCCGTGGTGCAGCACCTGGTCCAGCGCGCTGTTGCCGAAGATCGACAGCCAAGCCAAGGTGAAACCCAGCGGAATGAGCAGCACGCCGAACACGAATTCGCGGATGGTTCGGCCACGCGAGATGCGCGCGATGAACAGGCCCACGAAGGGCGCCCAGCCGATCCACCAGGCCCAGTAGAACACCGTCCAGCCGCCCAGCCATTCCGGCCGGCCGCCATAGGCATACACATCGAAACTCTTGCCGACCACGCTGCCCAGGTAATCCCCCAGGTTCTGCATGAGCGTGCTGAGCAGGTACTGGGTCGGGCCGGCGCACAGCATGAACAGCACCAGCGCAATGGCCAGCAGCATGTTGATGTTGGCCATCCAGCGCACGCCTTTTTCCACCCCCGACACCGCCACCGCGACGGCGGCCCCCATCATGCTGGCGACCAGGATGATCTGCACCAGGTTGGAGTGCGGCACGTTGAACAGGTGGGTCAGGCCCGCGTTGAGGTGCAGCACGCCGAAGCCCATGTCGGCGCCGATGCCGAATACCGTGGCAACGATGCCCAGTGCGTCCACCGTGTAGCCGATGGGACCGTTGATGCGTTTGCCGATGAGCGGGTACAGCGCCGAACGCAACGCCAGTGGCAGGTTGTGCCGGTAGGCGAAGTAGGCCATGGCCATCGCCGCCAGCGCGAACACGCCCCAGCCATGCAGGCCCCAATGCAGGAACAGCAGCTGCATGGCCTGGCGCGCGCCGGCCTCGCCCGCGGCCGCATCGCCCTGCGGCGGCTGCAGGTAATGGGTGAGCGGTTCGGACACGCAGAAGAAGAACAGGGTGATGCTGATACCAGCAGCGAACAGCATGCCGGCCCACGACAGATAGCTGAACTCCGGCTCGTCGTGGTCCGCACCGAGCTTGATGCCACCGTACCGGGACAGGGCCACGCCGACCACGAACACCAGGTACAGCGTCATGGCCAGCAGGTAGTACCAGCCCACGTTGAGCGCGGCCCAGTCCTGCGCCTTGACCAGCAGGCGGCCGGCGCCCAGCGGGAACAGGCTGACGAACAGTGCGAAGGCAACGACAACGATCGCCGCGAAGGCGAAGACGGGCCGCAGGGTGCGCACCGGGGTGGGTTGAGGCTCCAGTGCTTCCATCGGCAGCCATCTCCGGTTGAACAGGATTAGCCGACCGAGTCTGCGTGAACGGCGGTGGACGCACGATGAAGTGCGGCGTTGCGATGACAGCCGGGGGACAGCTGTTGCGTGCTAGGCCGCAGATCTGCCGGCCAGCGGCCGGCACTACCAGCACCCCGCCGTGGTAATGCCTGCCGCTGGCCGGCAGACGTATCAGACCGTGGTAGAGCCGGCCGCTGGCCGGCAACCTCATTGCCGCCGGCCGGCAGACATGTCAGGCCGTGCTGAGCAGCAGAACCGCCGCCGTCACCAGCGCAATACCCACCCAACCGATCGGGCGCAGGCGATTGCCGAACAACAGGCGCCCGCACGTGGCGGTACCGATCACGCCAATGGCGCCCCACAGCGCATAGGCCGTGGCCAGGTCGATATGGCGCACGGCCTGGCCCAGCAGGGCGAAGGCCACCCACACCAGTACAACGGCACCGACGCCCCAGCGCCAGCGGAGGAAGCCGTCGGACTTGGCCACCATCATGTTGGCAGCCACGTCGAACAGGGCCGAACAGATCACGAAAAACAGCGCCATCATGTTCATCCGTGCGCCTCCCCAAGGGTGACGCAGACGATACCGGCCACCGCCAGCAGCAACCCGGCGAGCTGCTGCAGCGAGAGGTGCTCACCGAACACCCACACATCCACCACGGTCAGCAGGGTCAGGCCCAGGCCCTCCCATACCGCGTATGCCACACCTACGGCGATGCGGCGCACCGACAGGGCAAGAAAGTAATAGGACAGCGCCAGCGCAGCGGCCATTACCGCGTAGCCGAACCAGCCGCCAGCGCGGGCGGCATGCGCCATGAACGAGGTGCCGACCACTTCGGCAACGATGGCCACGGTCAGGCAGGCCCAAGCGACCAGCGCGCCTGGGGTGGGAACAGTGCGGAACATGGATGACTCCTTGTGGCCGTGCCGGGCCGGGTAGATCCACGCCATGCGTGGATGAGCGCCCCTTGTCGGGACGATGGGCACGGGTGCAGTATTATCGGCGAATGCGTTGGACCCAAGATGGAACCCATCGACAGGAGCGATGGATGGATGCCCTACTCGCCTGAATCCCTGCAGGCCTTCGTCGAGGCCGCAGCGCTCGGCTCATTCTCGGCCGCGGCGCGCCGCCTGCGCAAAACCCAGTCCACGGTCAGCACTGCCATTGCCCATCTGGAGGCCGACCTGGGCGTGGCCCTGTTCGACCGCAGCGGCCGCTACCCGCAGCTGACTGCAGCCGGGCGCGAAGTGCTTGGCCACGCGCAGGAAATCCTGGCCGCCGACCAGCGGCTGCAGCAGCTGAGCGTGCGCCTGACGGCACCGGTGGAACCACAGCTGACCGTGGTGTTTTCCGATGTGTACCAGCTCGACCCGGCCCAGCGCGTGCTGCAGCGGTTTGCCGAGGCATTCCCGGATGTGACCCTGGAATGGCTGGATGCCGAAGGCCGCGACGTGCTGGAGATCGTGGCCAGCGGCCGTGCCCATCTGGGCCTGCTGCCGCGCCAGGACCACTACCCCGATGCGGTGCGGGTACAGCCGTTGGCCCACTACAGCGAACTGTGCGTGTTCATCGCGCCCGAACACCCGCTGGCGCAGGCGGGCAGACGCGCCGCCGCGCAGTTGGCGCGGCACCGGCAGGTCCGCTTGAGTGCCCAGGCCGACCATGAGCGCGCCGCTGCCGGCCGGGTGTGGACCGCGTCGGACTACCTGATGGTGATGGAGATGGCCGAGGACGGCATTGGCTGGGCAGAACTGCCCAAGGCACTGGTGCAGCGTTACGACCGCGGGCGTCTGCTGGAGCTGCGCCTGCCCGGTTGGCCGCGGCGTATCCATAGTGATCTGGTGTGGCGACGCGACAGCACGCCGGGCCCGGTCGCGCAATGGTGGGCCGAGGCGCTGGGGTGACAACGCGCTGGTCGCGGGCAACGCGCATCTGCCGGCCAGCGGCCAGCATTACCGGCCTCAGGCACTGCGCGTTTGCCGGCCAGCGGCCGGCACTACCATCACGGGTGGGCCAGCGCGTACTCCAGCGCCGAGCGCACTGCCGCGACCTGGGCGTCGTTGCACTGCTCCGGCGTCGCGCGCGGGCTGTCCGGGTAGACCTCGGTGGTGGTGGTGTACTTCGCACCCGTAATGCCTGCGCACAGCGCCAGCTTGACCAGCGGGTATTCGATGACGCCGTGCGCCACCACCGGTGAGCCGATGATTTCGTTCTTCTCATCGGCCGGCGCGATATGGGTCACCTGCTTCACCGCAGCGATCACCGCCTGCTGGAATGCCGGCTGCGGGTTCCCGCTGTCATCCACCAGATAGAAACCATCGGGAATCAGGCCCGGCTCGAACGGCTTGCCATCGCGGGCGGCCAGCGCCGGGCGGAACTCGCTTTCGTCGCTGTCGGTGGTCTCGTGCAGATCGATATGCAGCACGAACTGGCCCTGGTACGGGGCGATCAGCTCGATGACCGCGGTCGATTCGCGGGCCGGGCCATCGGCGCGGAAGTTGCGGTTCGGGTCGATGGCATCGTAGTTCCAGCGGTTGATGCGCTCGAAGCCCCACGGGTTCACGCACGGGGCCACCAGCAGGTTGGCCTTGCCGGCGTAGTCGGCCGCGTGCTGTTCCAGGAAATCCAGCGCACCCATCACGCCGCTGGTCTCATAGCCGTGCACGCCGCCGGTGACCAGCGCCGCCGGCAGGGCCGGGTTCCAGTCACGGCTGCGCAGGGCGTACAGGGTGTAGGTTTCGCCGGCATAGTCGAGCTGGCCATAGGCCACCTTGTCAAAACGATCCGCCAGCGCTTCGATGCGCGGCAGCACTTCTTCGTCATAACGACGCAGGCGCGCCTGGCGGCTCCGCCACTGCTCCCGTTCCGCCGTGCCCCACGGCTGGCCAGGAGTTCCGACGGGATAGAAAGCGGCAGTGGACATGGCAGTTCTCGGTATTCAGGGAGCAATCGCCCACTTTAGCACCGGGCCCCACCCCGTTCACCGCAACCCTCCAAAGGTGCATTCCATTGGCGAATGGAATCAGCAATAATTCTCATTTACTACCCTTCCGCGCCCGCCTCCATGTCCGTCTCCGTCCTGTTCCCGGCCCGCCTGCCCCTGGCTGCCGCCCTCACCCTGTGCCTGTCGGCCACCGCCTTCGCCCAGGAAAGCGCCACTACCCTGGACAGCGTCCAGGTGTCCGGCAACTGGCTCGGCACCGGCCTGCATGACAGCGTGAAAAACTTCGCAGGCGCGCGCACGGTGGTCGACCGCCAGCGTATCGACGCCAGCGGCGCGGCCAGCATCGGCGATGCCATGCGCCGCATTCCCGGCGTGCAGGTCACCGACAATTCCGGCACGGCCGGCAGCTCGGTGTCGCTCAACATCGGCGTGCGTGGCCTGACCGGCCGCTACTCGCCGCGTTCGACGGTCCTGCTGGATGGCGTGCCGCTGGCGGTCGCGCCGTATGGCCAGCCGCAGTTGTCGTTCGCCCCGACCAGCCTGTCCAACATCGAGTCGATCGACGTGGTGCGCGGCGGTGGCGCGGTGCGCTACGGGCCGCAGAACGTCGGCGGCATCATCAATTTCAGCACCCGCGCCATTCCCACCGAAGCCGGCCTGCACGGCGAGGCCGGTGTGCGCTACACCGCCTACGACCACGGTGGCGGCGACAGCACCCAATACAACGCCTTCCTCGGCGGTACCGGCGACAACGGCCTGGGCGTGGCCCTGCTGTACTCGGGCCAGGACGGCCGCGGCTGGCGCCAGGGCAGCGACGACCGCTTCGACGATCTGGCCCTCAAGTTCGCCTATGCCATCGACGATCAGCAGGCGCTGCGTGCCAAGCTGTCCTACTACGATGTGCGCTCGCTGACGCCCGGCGGCCTGACCCGTGCCCAGTACGAGGCCGATCCGTTCCAGAACACCCGCCCCGCCGATTTCTGGAAGGGCCACCGCACCGGCATCGACCTGGGCTACACCAACACGCTGTCGGCCAACAGCGAATTCGAGGTGCTGGCGTATTACAACGAAAGCAACCGCGCCAGCTCGCTCATCAATGCCGCCAACACCCAGCTGACCGTGCAACCGCGCGACTACCGCGTGCTGGGCATCGAGCCGCGCTACACCCAGCGCCTGCACTGGGGCAGCACCGTGCACGACATCACCGCCGGCTACCGCTTCCTGCGCGAGCGCGGCAACGACCGCAGCTACACCGTGGTCCGCCGCACCGGCGTGGAAAGCGCCATCACCCGTTTCGACAATGCCACCGATGCGCATTCGTTCTACGTGGATGACCGCATCGCCGTCGGCCAGTGGCGCATCACCCCGGGCGTGCGCATGGAATGGATCTACATGGATCGCCGCCAGGCGGGCGGCGCTGCCACGTTCAGCAGCCGCAACGACAAGGCGCTGCCGTCCCTCAACATCGCCTACCTGCTGACCCCGCAGCTGACCGTGTTCGGCAACTACACCACCTCGTTCGGGCCGGTGCAGAACATCCAGCTGAACTCGCAGACCGCCAGCAACCCGCTCAATCCTGAAGTGGCCAAGACCGCCGAGCTGGGCGCGCGTTGGCAGGATGGTGCCCTGCGCGCGGAAGTCACCGTGTTCAAGATGCGCTTCGACAACCAGATCCTGCAGGTGCCGGGCATCACCCCGCCGACCTTCCAGAACATCGGCGCCACCGACCACAAGGGCGTTGAAAGCGCACTGGAATACCGGTTCGCCGAAGACAGCGCGCTGGCCGGGCTGGAGCTGTACGCCAACTACACCTGGACCAAGGCGATCCAGCAATCCGGCGACAACCGCGGCCTGGATGTGCCGTTCTACTCGCGCGACACCGACAGCGTCGGCGCCCGTTACAGCGTTGCCCGCTGGACGTTCAACGTGTCCAGCACGCATCAGAGCGGCCAGTTCTCCGATGCCGCCAACACCTGGGCCGAGAGCGCCGATGCGCGCGTGGGCCGGGTGCCGGGCGTGCGGCTGCTGAACGCGCAGGTTGCGTGGCAGGTGCCGGGGCTGGGTGACAGCGAGCTTGCCGTGGGCGTGAACAACCTGGCTGACAAGCGCTGGTACACCCGCAACGTCGACGGCAATGCCGGGCGCATGGTGGCTGCACCGCGCACGTTCTACGTGCAGGGCCGCTACCGCTTCTAAGGCCGTAAACGCCCGATGCGGTGAGGGCAGCGATCACGGTGGCGGCGTATCATGCCGCCACCATGTCCTCCCACGCTCCGCCATCACGCCTGCACTTGGCGTTCCAGGGCCTGCGCCTGCGCCTGCGCGGCAGCGACCTGTGGTTCATTGCGCTGGCACTGGTGGTCGGCCTGATCGCAGGCGGCCTGACCCTGCTGCAATCGGGCATCGCGCGCTGGCTGCAGGCCGCGCTGTACGGCATGGACGAAGGCATGCGCCTGAGCTCCCTGCCCGCCCTGCCGTGGACCGCATTGCTGGTGCTGCCGCTGGGCGGCCTGCTGGTGGGCCTGGTCGCACTGGCCGCCACCCGGCTCAAGCGCCCGCTGCTGGATGCCGTGGAAGCCAATGCCCTGCACGGCGGCCGCATGTCGATGCGTGACAACCTGATCGTGCTCACCCAGACCCTCATTTCCAACGGCTGCGGCGCCTCGGTCGGTCTGGAAGCGTCGTACACGCAGATGGGTGCCGGCAGTGGCTCGCAGCTGGGCCGGGTGATGCGCCTGCGCCGCAATGACGTTCGCATCCTGGTCGGTGCCGGCGCGGCCGGTGCCATCGCCGCCGCCTTCGGTGCACCGCTGGCCGGTGCCTTCTACGCCTTCGAGATCGTCATTGGTGCCTACACGCCTGCGGCACTGGCCCCGGTCGCCGTCGCTGCACTGGCCGGTGCCTTCGTGGCCGACCAGGCCGGCATTGATGCCTACCTGCTGCCGGCCGCCTCGACCATCGATGTGCGCGCGGCCGACTACGCCATCTACGGCCTGCTCGGCTGCTGCTGCGCGATGGTAGGCATCCTGGTGATGCGCCTGATCGCCTCGATCGAGGGCACGGTCAAGCGCAGCCCCCTGCCGCTGTGGGGCCGACCGGTGCTGGGCGGACTGCTGCTGATTCCGCTGGCGATGGCCAGCCCGCAGGTGCTGTCCTCCGGCCATGGCGCCCTGCACCTGGACCTCACCACCCACCTGCCGCTGATCTGGATCGGCGCGCTGCTCACCCTCAAGTGCCTGGCGTCGGGCATCTCGCTGGGCTTTGGTTTCCGTGGCGGCCTGTTCTTCGCCTCGCTGTTCATGGGCACGCTGGTGGGGGCGCTGTTTGCCGGCCTGCTGGCGATGGCCACCGGCGTGCCGGTCATCGATGCCACCTCGGCCGCGCTGGCCGGCATGGCCGCACTGGCCGCTGCCGTGGTTGGCGCGCCGATGACCATGGCCATGCTGGTGCTGGAAGGCACCCACGATTTCCTGCTGACCAGCGTGGTGATGAGTGCGGTGCTGGTCTCCAGCACACTGGTGCGGCAGTGGTTCGGCTATTCGTTCTCGACCTGGCGCATGCACCTGCGTGGCGAAACCATCAAGAGCGCGCGCGATGTGGGCTGGGTGCAGAACCTGAGCGCCGGCCGGATGATGCGCACGGGCGTGGCCACCGCCCACGCCGATCTGGATGCGGCATCGTTCCGCCAGCGCTTCCCGCTGGGCTCTGGCAGCCGGGTGATCCTGGTGGACGGCCAGGACCAGTACGCCGGCATCGTGCAGATTCCGCGCCTGTTCGGCGATGGCGTGAAGGCGGACGCCGTGGTCGGCGATTTCGCCGAGAACCGCGATGTCGCCCTGTCGGCCAACGCCAACGTGGTGGATGTGATGCAGCGCTTCGACCAGACCCAGTCTGACGAACTGGCGGTGGTGGGCAGCACGGGCCACGTGCTGGGGGTGGTTTCCGAAGCGTTCGTGCGCAAGCGCTATGCCGAGGAACTGGACAAGCGCCAGCGCGAGTTGATGGGCGAACGCGTCGAAGACAGCGACTGAACCCCAAATGGGGACGGACGGAATCAAGGCGTCATCCACGCATGGCGTGGATCTACTGTCACTTGGGAGGGGTAGACTCCGGCCATGCGCTTCATCGACACCTTCCAGCCCGGTCCCTTCGCCGACACCGCGGTCAGTCTGTTGGCGGCTTTTCTGCTCGGCACGCTGATCGGCGCCGAGCGCCAGTACCGGCAGCGCACTGCCGGTCTGCGCACCAACGTTCTGGTGGCGGTGGGCGCGGCGGCCTTCGTCGACCTGGCCATGCGCATCGCTGGCAGCGTTGAAGCGGTTCGGGTGATTTCCTATGTCGTTTCCGGCGTGGGCTTCCTCGGCGCTGGCGTCATCATGAAGGAAGGCATGAACGTGCGCGGACTGAACACGGCCGCCACCCTGTGGTGCTCGGCGGCAGTGGGCAGCTGCACGGGGGCGGACATGCTGGCCGAGGGCGTGCTGCTGGCGGTGCTGGTGATTGCCGGCAACACCCTGTTGCGGCCGCTGGTGAACGCCATCAACCGCATCCCGATCAACGAAACCGCCACCGAGGCGACTTACGAGGTGCGCCTGAGCGTGGACGCCGAGGCTGTGCCGCGGGTGCGCGAGCGCCTGGTCGATACGCTCGAAGCGGCCCAGTACCCGGTGGGTGACGTGCAGCTGGTCGAGCATGCCGACGCCCCGACCGATGTGATCGCCGTGCTGGTCAGCACCGCGGTCAGCGCCGAGGAGCTGGACCTGGTGCTGGCGCGCATGGAACAGGTGCCCGGCGTACTGCACGCCACCTGGGAAATCAGCACACGCGACTGAAGCAGGGGACGGAGGGAATCATCCAACGGGGTTAATCCAACGGGGTCAGAGCCCTTTCCTGCGGAAAGGGATCCGACCCCGGCAACTACAGCGCTTCGCCCGCGTCGGCCAGGCGCGATTCGATCAAGGCATACCACTGCTGCAAGGTATCGATCAGCATGTCCAGCTCGGCATCAGCGCGTTGCGCGCGGCCGCTGCGCAGGCAGGCCTGCGCGTCCTGCAGCTGGGTCAGGAACCCGGCCACGGTGTCGGCCTGCAGGATCAGGCCGGGAAGGCGCCGGCCGGGAAGACGCACCACCGAATGGTTGCCGAGCTGGCCATACACACTGACTGTGGTTTCCGTCTTCATGGACAAGGGCAGGAATTGGGCATTCATTGCGTGCACCATGGAAAGACCTGGCCCGCCGGCAAGCGTGGGTGACGGGGGAGACGCACCCACGCCGACCGGCGGATCAGGGGGGAAACACCAAGGAGAGCGCACGGCTGCCGGCGCTACCGGCAGCGGCGATCAGTCGCGCCGGGCGGTGCCGGCAATCTGCACGCGGCGGTTCGGGGCCAGGCAGGCGATGAGTTCGCGCTGGCTGCGCTGCGTGCACTCCACCAGCGGGTCGGCGGCGCCGCGTCCTTCCGCGCTGATGGTCTGTGCAGGTACCCCGCCCTGCACCAGCGCCACCCGCACCGACTCGGCACGCCGCTGCGACAGCCGCTGGTTGTAGTCGGCGCCGCCGATTCGATCGGTGTAGCCGACCACCTGGATCGACTGCACCTGGCTGGCTTCACGCACCTGGGCAAGCACGCCCTGCACTGCTGCGTGGCCTTCCTGGCTGAGTACGTCGCTGTCGAAGCCGAACAACGCATCGGCGGACAAGCGCAGCGGCTGCGCGGGCAGCGGCGCGGGTGCTGCGGCAACCGGTGGTGGCGGCGGTGGATCAAGCACGGCCGCGCAGGCCTGCGGCTTCCAGTGGCCGGCCTGGGCGATGCCCTTGCCGTCGAATTCCACCTGGAACTGGCAGGTGAAGTATTCCGCGCCCTGTGCGGTGCGGAAGTTGAACAGGTAATTCCACTTGCGCACGCCCCACATGCCTTCGTTGAAATGCGGCGTGCCCAGCAGCGAATACAGCTGGCGCTTGCTCATGCCCGGGGCGAAGCGACGCAGGTCGGCCACGTCGGGGTAGATGCCTTCCTTCAGCGATGCCTTGCTGGCCTCCGGGAAGCTGACCAGCGTATCGGCGGCCGCTGCATCGGCTGCAGGGGCGGTGCTGCGGCAACCGGCGAGCAGGCCGGCCGCCAGGACCAGGATGAGCGACGCGGCGAACGAGCCGGGGCGCGATGGATGATGGAACGTCATTGGGATTCCCCCTGTCGGTGCGGTGGGCTGGGCCGGGCTGTGCTGCAGCCCGGCCCGGACACTTACCACTGGATGCCTGCGCCGACGGCAACGCCGGCTTCGCCACGGGTGTTGGTGGAGCCGCTGAACTTGTAGATCCAGCGACCGCCTTCGGAGACACCGGAAATACCCAGCGCCATGCCCGACTCGCCGTTGTAGCTGCCCGCAGCGAACGAGGCCATGCTGCGCCCGGCCTCGCTGGGCTGCGGCAGCGCCGCAGTGGCCATGGCCGAAGCGATACCGGCCGACGCGCGGTTGTCGGTCTTGCGCAGTTCGCGCTCGAAGCCGCCCATGCGTTCGTCGGTGTAGGCCTTGGACCAGTCCAGGGTCTGCGCCATGCCGGCACGCAGCTGGTCGACGTTGACCGCATCGGTACCGGCGGTGCCCGCTGCGACGTTGCGCACCGTGGTCGGCCCGCTGCTGGTGGTGCCGAGGGTGACGCTGTTGTAGTTGGTATCCCCATTGG
Organism: Stenotrophomonas sp. ESTM1D_MKCIP4_1; assembly: GCF_003086895.1. Classification (NCBI taxonomy): domain Bacteria; kingdom Pseudomonadati; phylum Pseudomonadota; class Gammaproteobacteria; order Lysobacterales; family Lysobacteraceae; genus Stenotrophomonas; species Stenotrophomonas sp. ESTM1D_MKCIP4_1. The sequence continues at coordinate 2,408,842 of NZ_CP026004.1, forward strand.
TGGTGGTGTCGTAACGCAGCGTGCCCTGCTGCGAGGCCTGCAGCTGGCGCACGTTCACCGCGTCGGTGGCCTGGGTGCCATCGGCCACGTTCACCACCTGGCGTTCGGCACCGGCTGCGCCCACCGACACCGTGTTGGCCCGGTTGGCGACCGAGCCGGCGCCCAGGGCCACCGAGTTGTCGGCCTGCGCCTGCGCGCCATTGCCCAGTGCGGTCGAGTTGGCACCCGAGGCGGTGGAACCGGCGCCGCCGGCAGCGGAGTTGGCACCGGTCGCGGCCGGATCGGCCAGGTTGTTGCTGTTGTTGGCGCGGAAGCTGCCGGCCACGTTGGTGATGTTCTGGATCTTCTGGTCGGTGTAGGCCTTGGACTGGTCGATGGCGTAGTTCACGCCGTTGTTCAACTGGCCCACGTTGGTGGCGTCGTGGTCATCGGAACCATCGGCCACGTTGGTGATCTTGCGCTCGGCGCCGCTGCTGCCCACGGACACCTCACCGGCCGAACTGCTGGCCCCGGCCTCGCCGTAAGCCGCGGTGTAGCCGGTCTGTGCGCCCACGCTGGCCACCGAACCGCTGCCCAGCGCCACGCTGTTGTCGGCGCTGGCGCTGGCACCGTTGCCCACCGCGACGCTGGACGCGCCGGACGCGCTGGCCTGCGGCCCCACGGCCACCGCCTCGGTGCCGGTGGCGGTGGCCGCTCCGGCTGCGGAATTGACCGCCAGGTAGGGGCTGCTGCTGCCATTGAGGATGCGCTGGTTGAGCATGCGCAGCGAGCCATCGACGGCCGAGAATGCCGCGGTGACGTTGCTGTAATCGTTGAGCGTGAGGCTGCCATCGGTGGCGATGCTGGAGATGCTGAAGGACGGCGCGGTCCACAGCGAGGTGCTGCCGTCGTAGGTCGTGCTGCCGCCGAAGTAGCTGGCCAGGGTGGTATGGGTAGCAAACAGCTGGTCGCCGGTGATGGCGTCGCTGCTGCCGGCCAGGATGCTGCCGGCGGCCACGTTGGTCAGCTTCACCGCCGCGCCGCCACTGCCGCTGAGCGTGACCGAATCCAGCACGGTGCCGCTGCCATCGACGTCATACTTCACCGCGCGCTGGTCCAGTTCATCGGTCTGGTCGGCCACGTTGGCCAGCGAGTTGCTCACCGCATCGAAGGCACTGCCGACGTCGTTGTAGGTGCCTTGGCTGACGGTGCCGTTGGCGGCCACGTTGTTGATGTTGTAGGTAGGCGCGGTGACCACGCCGTTGCCATCCACCGCCGCGCCACCGCCCAGATGGGTGGCCACGGTCTGGTTGGCGGCGAACAGTTGGGCACCGTTGATGGCTTCGCTGCTGAGCGCACTGACCTCACCTGCGCCCAGATTGCGCAGCGTGGTGGCGGTGCCGCCCTGGCCCAGGGTTGCACTGGCGTAATCGATGCTGCCATCGGCGTTGAGGTCGTAACGCAGCGCGCCCGCTTCCGATGCCTGCAGCTGGCCCAGGTTCACCGCATCGGTGGCCTCGGTGGCCGCGGCCACATGGGTGATCTGCCGCTCCGCACCTGCGGCGCCCACCGACACCGTGCTGTCCCGGTCGGCCAGGCTGCCGGCACCCACCGCGATGCTGTTGCTGGCGGTAGCCTGCGCGTTGCTGCCCACGGCGATGGAATCGATGCCGATGGCCACGGCCTCGACACCGGTGGAGTTCACCCGCAGGTACTTGGTGCCGCCGTTGCGGATGTCGTTGATCTGCGTATTGAGGTTGACCAGCGATCCATCGACCGCATCGAAGGCGTCGGTGGCGTTCTCGTAGACACCCTGCGCGATGGCGCCGCCATCGGAAATGGTGCTGATCTCGAACAGCGGTGCGGTGAAGGTACCGGTGGCCGCGTCGAAGGCCGTGCGGCCGCCGAAGAAGCGGGCGATCGCATCATTGCTGGTGAACAGCTGGCTGCCGTTGACGGCTTCGCTGCTGGTGGCGCTGACGGCGCCGGCCGCCAGGTTGGCCAGGGTGGTGGTACCGGTACCGTTGCCGAGGGTGACGCGGCGGTAATCCGGATCTCCAAGGGCGTCCAGGTCATAGGTGACGGCCACATCGCCCAGCGCGTCGATCTGGCTGATCGCGCCCTGCAGCTGGGCCACGTTCACCGCATCGGTGCCGGCGCTGCCGGCTGCCAGGTTGGTGATCTGCCGTTCGCCACCGCCGGCGGTACCCACTGAGACTTCACCGGCCGAGACCTGCGGCGTGGTCAGGCCGAACGCGGTGTAGCCTGCCTGCGCACCGCGCAGGGCAGCCGAGCGGTAGCCCAGCGCCACCGAATTGGCCTTGTTGGAGGTCGCCTCGGCGCCGAGCAGGGTCTGCCCGTTGGCCGTGCCGACCGCGCTGTCGCCCACGATCACCGAATGGCCCAGGCGCGCGGCGTAATCGGCAGTGGGCACGCCGGTGGGGTTGGTCGGGTCGTTCAGGCCGGCACCCGGGAAGGCCTCGTTGGCATCGACCCTGGGCAGTTCATGGCGTGCGTTGGCGCCGATCACCACTTCCTTGGAACCGTTGGCGAAGGCACCATCGCCCATCAGCACCTGGTAGTCCTGCGCAGCGTTCACCGCCCAGCAGGAGATGTCGGCCAGACCGATGTCCAGGCACTTCGCCGCCCAGTCCGGCGACTGGCTTGGCAGCAGCAGGCCGAGCAGGCCGCCCGGATTGCCGTTGTTGATGTTGTAGATGTAGCTGTCCGAGGTGACCCCGCCGATGAGGGTCAGGTGCGAACTGCCACCGGTCACCGCACCGCCCAGGCCGTTGAGCGTGGTGCCGACCGGAGTTGCGTTGACCAGCGGAATGCCCAGCACGTTCACCGTCGAATAGGTCTGCATGACGTTGGCCGTGCTGACCTTGAGGTTGCCGTTGGACAGGTAGCCGGTGCCGCCGAACAGGCTGCTGGTGGTCGGGCCGATCAGCGCCCCTACGCCGCCCACCAGGCCGCCCGTGCCCACGATCAGGCCGGCGTTGGGATCGGCCGCAGCGGGTGCCTTCGGGCTGTCCACCGGAATCGACGACGGCTGGGTCAGGCCGAGGCCGCCCAGCGTGTTGCCCAGCAGGCCACCCACCGCACCGCCGAGGTTGCCGACCGTACCATTGAGGTCACCGTTGACCAGGCTGCCGACCGCGCCGCCCACGCCTTCCAGTGCCGAGCCGACACCGGTGAGCAGACCGCCCAGGCCCAGCGAGCTGGTCTGCGCGCCGACCGCCGTGGTCCCTGCCAGTTTCAGGTTGCGGTCGGCGACGATCTCCTCGCCATCCGGGCCGAGCACACGCACCTTGCCTGCCACCGTGCCATCCAGCCCGGCGGTCAGTGCACGATCATCGGTGTCGCCCGGCTGTTCTTCCTTGGCCGGCAGCGCGACCGCTGCCGTCGCACCAACCTGGCCCTGCCCTTCGATGGCATGCCCGGCCAGCGCCAGCTTCGCATCGACCTGGCTGTCGACAGCGGCCTTGAGCCCGGACAGCGGCGCGGCAGGCGTCGCTGCGACGTTGGCGGCGAGCGTCGCCTTGCCATCGAGGTTGGCAACCGGAGTGCCGGCCACGCCCACCTGTGCCGTGGCGCTGGCCGTGGCAGCCACGGCCAGCGGTGCCTGCGGCTGTGCCGACAGCTGCGCGCCCAGCGTGGCGCCGGCATTGACCGGGGTGCTGCCCAGGCCCACCGAGGCGCGCACATCAGCGGCCACCACGGGCGCTGCAACCTGCTGCGGCGACGTGCCCGCGCCGAGCGAAACCTTGACCGTCGCCGGCAGCACATCGCGCACCACCGGCAGACCCGTGGTGCTCAGCTGCAGGCCGATGCGCGCGTCGGTGCTGATGGCCGGGTTGGCCTGTGCCTGGCGTGCTGCTGCCGCCAAAGCCACTTCGGCATCCACCTTCACCGGCATGGTCTGGGTGTACTTGGCCGCCAGCGCCTGCAGATCGCGCAGCGACTGGTTGGTTTCACTGGCGGACGCCGCGCCACTGGCGAGGACGCTGAGCAGGGCCAGGGCCAGTGCGCTTGGCACCAGCAGTTTCGGTTGCGGATCGTGGAGCGTGGTTGCCCCACCCTCGCCGGTGGCCAGTTCCGAGGCCACAACAAGAGCATTGAGCTGGCGGTTCCATACACGCCGGTAAATGCGGTTCATGAGCACTTCCCCCGTTGACGAACGACTTGAAATCCAGTGGGCATGCCGGTTGGCACGTGACTGGTATTTCAGCGGTTCAGAGGGTGGCGGGGCACTTCATTCCGGCACGGCAATCGCGCATTCCGGCAAAGCCACGGGCGGATTCGGCAGGCGGATATGCAGAATCGGCAGCGCGGTGATTCAGGCCGGCTGGCCCATCTGCGCGGGCGAGCGCATCAAGGTGTCGCGCGGCAGTTCACCGAACACCTTGCGGTAGTTGTCGGCGAACCGGGAGAGATCCCACAGCCCGCAGCTGAGCGCGATGGCCTTGACCGAACGACGGCTGGAATCGGCCATCGACAGGCTGCGGCACGCCGCACACAAGCGCAGCATCGACAGGTAGCGGTTGGGTGACACGCCGAACAGATCCTCGAAGGCGTAGCGCAGGCCGCGCTCGCTGACGCCCGCCGCGTCACAGATTTCATTCATATAGATATTGCGTCGCAGGTTGAGACGCATGAAGTTCTCTGCCCGCTGCGCGATCAGGTAATGCGTCCGCCGCGCCCGCGTGAAGCCGGGGCGGTCGGCAGGGCCCGCCGCCAGCAACGCCTGGATATGCTCATGCAGCAGGCGGTCGGTTTCCTCCGGCTGCAACGCCATGCCCTGGCCCAGCTGCGTGTGCAGCTGCAGGTAGTGGTTGGCCAGCGCCTGGCTGTCAGCCGGAAGCTGCACCAGGCTCAGCGCCTGGCCTGCCGGTGGCGTGCTGCGCAGGCTCAGTTCGGTGAGCTTGCGCTGCACCCGCGCGACCGGCAGCAGCATGGCGGTGATCTGCGTGCCGGCACTGAGTGTGAACTCACTGATGCCTTCGGGCAGCACGGTGAACGACATGCCCGCCACCATCGGCACGCCATGGCACCAGCTCTGTACTTCATCGGTGGCCTGCACGAACCCGAGCATCGCCCAGTCCGGCGGCAGCATGAAGCGCCCGCGGCAGTGGAAACCGCAGGTGATGCTGCAGAACAGCGCTTCGTCGTGCACGCGCGAAGAGAAGGCCGCCTTCGGGCCGTTGCCATCCAGCAGCAGCAGTTCCACATCGCAGACGCGAAGCACACCGCTCAGCGTCGCCAGGTCGATCGACCGGAGTTCGCCGTCGTCGAGCTGGCCGCCTTCGATATCGCCCACCCCACCTTCCATGACAGTGTCGTCCCCCATGAGTCCGTATCCGCCGCCCCCACTGCCTGACAGGGCGCGCGCCGTAGTCCATTCAACGTGGCCATGCCCACCCCGCCTTAATACGGTTGGCCGCCACGCGGAGTTACCTGTTGCATCGGAGTATTGCCGCTAAAGCGGCGCTCGTAAACAGTGACGCACTGCGTTAACGATTAATGTTCAGCCTCGACGAACAGAGCGCGGAATGGCACGGAATTCGCATGCGGCGCTGGCTCTGTTTTATTTTCTCGATCTAAATGAACGGATTTGTCGGGTAACGTTTTTTCTTCACATGAACGGCCGATGTTCTTCACGGTAAAACGGCTTTCTGCCGAATTTGCATATTGATTGGACTTGCGACACCGCACCATTCGGGCAAGAGTCAAACCCATGGTGATCCGGCCATGCAACAACGGCCACGCCCAGGGGGAAACATGCAGACGCTCGCTACCAGCACACACGCGAGCCGCGGCAGGAAACCGCGCCGCAGCGGTCGCACGCACGCACTCCCCCGGGTTCCCGATCACGCACATTGACCATGGCGGGACTGTCCCGCCATGTCCCCCTGCCAGGAAGGCGGGGGTCCATGGATGGACCCGGCGGAGCCGGGCGCCCATTCAACCCGGGTAATACACGCACCGCTGACTGGTATAGGGAGACAACCGTCATGAACGCATCCATCCGCAAGTTCATTAATGAAGAAGATGGCGTGACCGCGCTGGAATATGGCCTGCTGGCGGCCGTTATTGCCGGCATCCTGGTCGTGGTCGGCAAGGAACAGATCACCACGTTCTTTACCTCGCTGTTCACCGCGCTGACCGAAACCGCCGAAAAGGCCACTACGGCCGCGGAGTAAGCCGCCATGCCGTCGATGGTTGCCTCCGTGCAACCTCGATGGCGGTTTCTGATTCACGTGTTTGTCCATTGATGGACGCTGAGGGTGTGGGATGACGCTACTGGGGCTGCTGGCGATGGGATTGAGCCTGCGCATCGCGATAAGCGATCTGTATGCCCGCCGTGTTCCCAATGCCTGGCTGGCTGGAGCGTGCGCGCTTGCCCTCCCGTTGATTGTCGCCGGCCAGTTTTCCGGCCCGCACCTGCCGTGGTGGGGGCACCTGCTGGGCGCCGCGCTGGGGCTGGCATCGCTGCTGCCTTTCTACGCGCTCGGCTGGATGGGCGCCGGTGACGTCAAGTTCTTTGCCGTGCTGGGCCTGCTGCTGGGCTGGAATGCCCTGCTGCCGATATGGATCACCGCAAGCCTGGTGGCAGGCCTGCATTCGGTACTGGTGATCAGCGCACGGCGGGTGGTGCCCTGGGTGTCGCCGCGCCTGCACCTGCACTGCGCACGCCTGAGCGCGCACTGGCAGGCCCGCCCGGCCATCCAGGACATGCGCCTCGCCCGCCAGGGACGCAAGGGCATCCCCTACGCCGCCTATCTGGCCTTCGCCGCCATCGGCTGGGTCCTGGCCTCGAACCAGGGAGTCGTGCCATGAGAATGATCAGTCGGCATCGCCAGCGCGGCGTGATCACGGTCGAGTACGCGCTCATGATGATGCTCGGATTCATTCCGCTGCTGATGCTCACCTTCTCGGGCGTGATGATCATGGCCGCACAGCAGACGCTGGCCACCGCATCGGCCGAAGGCGCACGCGCATCACTACGCTTTGGCAGCACGGCCGAGCGGCGCGTCGCCGCCTGTTCGGCCGCGCAGCGCTCGATGCAGTGGCTGCTGCACTTCTCGGGCCAGGACCCGGACTGCAGCTCGGCCAGCAACGCAGGCAGCGGCAGCGGCGCCATCGTGGTGTCGCCCCCCGCACCCTGCAGCGGTCTGGCCAGCGCGCAGTGCGTGACCGTCACGGTCAGCTACGACTATTCCAGCCACCCCTTCCTTCCCGGTACCGGCACGCTGTACGGCTGGGTGATGAAGGCCCCCATCCGCAGCGTTGCGGTCGCCCAGCTCGATCTCGGCAGCAACTGACGATCGGTTTCAGGAGATGGTTCCATGCTCAAGTTGACCCGCATCGCCGCCGTTGGCCTCATCGCCCTGGCCGTGCTGCTTGCCGTCGTCGCGTTCATGGTGGGCCGCAAGCCTGCCGCACCGGCCGCAGCGCCGATGGCCGCGTCCACCAGCGATGCCCACACCGTGACCGTGGTCGAGGCCGTTGCACGCCTGCCGGCCGGCGAGCCCATCCGCGCCGACGGGGTACGCCTGGCGCAGCGCAGGAGCGCCGAGCCCGGCGCCTCATCCGACCTTGCCTCGGTGCTGGGCAAGGTGCCGGTGCAGGACATCGCCGAGGGCACCACCGTCAGCCGCAGCCTGCTCGCCCAGGGTTTCTCGCTGCAGCTCCGCCCTGGCGAACGCGCGCTGGCGGTGCCGGTGGATGAGCTGGTAGGTGCGGGCAACCGCATCCTGCCCGGCGATTTCGTCGACGTGTTCCTCAACCTGCGCAGCGTCAACAACAGCGCCAGCGGCCAGCCCGAACTGGCGCAGACCCGGTTGCTGCTGTCGCGACTGCGGGTGCTGAGCTACGGGCAGCAGGACATTGCCGTGGATACCGCCACGGCTAGCACCGACGACGGCAGCGCGGCGCAGGGCAACGACCCGCGTGCAGCCGACATCACCGGCAGTTCCCGCGCGGGAAGCCGCAGCGACACCACCCAGCCCGCGCGCAGCGCCGTGCTGGCGGTGCCGGTGGACGAAGCCAACCGCCTGCTGCTGGGCGCCCAGCAGGGCAAGCTCTTCCTGGCACTGCGCAACCCGGCCGACGCCGGCCTGCCCGACGTTGCGCTGTTCCCGCAGGCACGCGGCGTACTGGATCCGGTGCGTGGGCTGGACAGCGAACAGCAGCAGGCGCTGCAGCGTCCGGAAAACAACGCCTATGCCGGCATCGACGGCGATGGACTGGCAGGCGCGGCAGCACGCGCGCGGCCGGTTGCCGATGCCAATCCGCGCCCGGCGGCACCGCGCCGTGCAGCGGCGCGCCCGGCCGGCATCGAAATCATCCGTGGCGACAGTGCAGCCCCCCGCGGTTCCCTTTGACCTGCCCCGAGAGCTTCCATGACCGTACATCGCTCGCAGCTTCGCCCAACCGTCCGCCAGCGCTGGCTGGCCCTGCTGCTGGTGCTGCTGGCACCCGGCACGGGCGTGGCGGCCGATGAGCTGGTGCTGCAGGCCCGCGAACAACGTCCGTGGACCCTGCCGGCCGACCTCGAACGCGTCGCCATCGCCGATCCGGGCGTGGCCGACGTGGTGATGCTGCGCGGCCAGCGCCAGGCGCTGCTGGTGGGCAAGGCGCCCGGCACGACCACCCTGCTGCTGTGGCACCGCAAGCAGAGCGAACCGCAGCGCCTGCAGGTCCGCGTGCAGAGCGCCGTGCAGGGCGCCGCCGACGCCGGCCGCAATGGTCTGGTGTTCACCCAGCAGGATCAGCAGGGCCTGCTGCAGGGAAGCAGCGACAGCATGTTGACCCACATGCAGGAACAGAAGACCGCCGCCATGGCACTGGGCAAGGAAGGCATGCTGGCCGACGCCTCCACCATCGCCAGTGGCGGCGTGGTGCAGGTGGAAGTGAAGGTGGTCGAATTCAACAAGACCGCGCTGAAGCAGATCGGCATCAGCTTCCAGAACCGCAACGGTGGCTTCGCCTACGGCTTTGCCCGCCCCGGCGGCATACTGCCGGGCAACACCGGCGTGCTGCCCGGCATGCAGGAAGGTGGCAGCAGCAACGAGGCCGAATCGCCCATTTCCTCGGCCTTCCGGCTGGTGTTCGGCTCCACCAAGGGCCTGTGGAATGCCGACGTCGACCTGCTGCAGAGCAATGGCATGGCCCGCGTACTGGCCGAGCCCACCCTGGTCGCCCTGTCCGGCCAGAGCGCAAGCTTCCTGGCCGGCGGCGAACTGCCGATCCTCGAACCGCAGGGCCTGGGCACCACCACCGTCACCTACAAGCCCTTCGGCATCGGCCTGACCGTCACCCCCACCGTGCTGTCGCCCAACCGCATCGCACTGAAGGTGGCACCGGAAGCCAGCGACCTGGACTACACCAACGCCATCGCCCTCAACGGCGTGCAGATTCCCTCGATCAGCACCCGCCGCGCCGATACCACGGTTGAGCTGGGTGACGGCGAAAGCTTCGTCATCGGCGGACTGGTCAGTTCAACGGTGGCGTCCACGGTCAACAAGATTCCGATGCTGGGCGACCTGCCGATCATCGGATCGTTCTTCCGCAATCTCGATTACAAACGCCAGGACAAGGAACTGGTGATCATCGTCACGCCGCGCCTGGTGCAACCGCTGGCGCGCAACACGGAACTGCCGCTGCCCGGCGACCGCGAATCGCGCCCGCACCTGCCCGAATGGGGTGCGTGGCTGCTGGGCCCTGTCAGCCAGGATCCGGTCCCCGGATTCTCGCGCTGATCCGATGCTGCGGACCCCACGCCCATGCCCTACGCCACCGCCCAGCCACTGCATGCTTCGGGACCACCGATGAACCTGGTCCTGTACAGCGCTGATCGCGAACTGCTGCCGCGGCTGGCGATACGGCTGCCGGCGTCGGCAGTGCTGCACTGGCAGGACAGCACCCAGCCCACCTCCGCGCAGGATCTGCAACGCGGTGCCAATGGGCTGGTGCTGCTCGACTTCCGCCCCGAGCACGCCGCCGCGTCCACGGTGCTGGCCGCACAGCTGCAGCAGACCCAGCCCGAACTGACCCTGGTGGCCGTGGGGGCCACCGGCCCGGCCCAGGTGGAGGGCGTCGTGCAGGCCCTCCGCGCGGGCCTGCGCGACGTGCTGGATCTGGACAGCGACAACGCCGGCATCGAGACCTCGATCCGCCGCGCGCTCTCGCCCCGCGCCGCCGCGCCGCAGCAGTCCCATCGGGCGCGCTTTGTCCTGCTGCTGGGGGTGCGTGCCGGTGTAGGCACCAGCACGCTTGCCGCCCACCTGGCCGTACTCGCGCAGCAGCAGCGCGGCCAGCCGGGTGACGATGCCGCAGGAACGGATGGGCTGCTGATGGAGCTGGCGCAGCCGGCGGGCGATCTGGCGCTTTACCTCAATCTGGACAGCCGCTTCCACTACGAAGACGCGCTGCGCAACGCCAGCCGAATCGACGCTACACTCGCGCGCACGGCGATGGCCCGGCACAGCAGCGGCTTGGTGCTGCTGGATCGCGCCAGCGGCAGCGACGCCGTGCCGCCGTCCGACCCGGGTGCCCTGCTGCAGCGGCTGCGCGGCGTGTTCACCAGCATCCTGTGTGATGCCGGCGGCTGCCCGTTGCGCCAGTTGCCGCCGCTGCTGCTGGAACAGGCCGACGAGATCTGGCTGGTGGCCGACACCGCCATCGCCACCCTGGTGTCGCTGGACCATGCCCTCAAGCACCTCAGCGGGCAGCGCGAGCGCGAGAGCCGGCTGCAGCTGGTGGTGAACCGCCAGGACGAACACAGCGGGCTCACCCCGGAACAGATCGCCCGCCGCTTTGAACTGCCCCTGCTGGCCACCCTGCCCGAGCGCCCACGCGTGCGGGCCGCAGCCAGCCACGGCCACCTGCTGCTGCAGGATGCTCCGCGCGATCCCTATCTGCGCGCCCTCGCCCCGCTGGTGGCGCGACTGGATCCGGGCGCATCCCCGGCTCTGGCGCCCGGCCTGCGGGAAAGACTTGCCCTTGCCCTGGGTGGAACACCATGGAAGACAAAGTGACCCTGTTCCCCAATGCCCTGGCGCGCGCCGTGCTGCCTGAAGCCGCACCGGCCAGCCCTCCGTTTGCGCAGACCGAGCAGTACCAGAAGGTGCTGTCGGCCGCGCACGAGCATCTGCTCAACAGCATTGAAGACGAACGGATCGACATTGATTCATGGGCACCGGACACCATCGCACGCTGGGTGCAGGTGCAGACCGTCAGTTTCATCCAGGAATGGCGCATCCCGATCAACGAGGAGGAGATGCAGGCCGTCGCCCAGGGGCTGGTGAAGGAACTCACCGGTTTTGGTCCCCTCGATGACCTGCTGCACGATCCCACCATCGAAGACATCCTCATCAACGGCTTCAAGGACGTGCATGTCTCGCAGGGCGGCATGCTGAGGCGTGCCACCCAGCGCTTCACCGACGATACCCATCTGCTGCGCATCCTGCGCCGCATCCTCGCCCCGATCGGGCGGCGGCTGGATGATTCCAATCCAATGGTGGACGCGCGCCTGCCGAACGGCGGCCGCCTCAACGCCATCATCTCGCCGCTGGCCGTGGATGGGCCGATGGTGTCCATCCGCAAGTTCCGCAAGGATCCCTTCACCCCGGACGAGCTGCTGGCCAAGGGCACCTTCGATGCGCCGATGCAGGCCCTCATCAAGGCGATGGTGCTGGGCCGCTGCAACATCCTCGTGTCCGGCGGCACCAGCTCGGGCAAGACCTCGCTGCTGAACGCACTCACCAGCTACGTGCCGGAGAGCGAGCGGGTCATCACCGTCGAAGACACCGCCGAGCTGTCGCTGAACCATCCGCACGTGGTGCGCCTGGAAAGCCGCGTCGGTGGCGCCGACGGCCATGGTGCGGTGGGCATCCGCGACCTGGTCCGCAACAGCCTGCGCATGCGCCCGGACCGCATCGTGGTGGGTGAGGTGCGTGGCGCGGAGGTGCTGGAAATGCTGCAGGCCATGAACACCGGCCACGACGGTTCGATGGCCACCATCCACGCCAACTCCCCGCGCGACTGCCTCTACCGCATCGAGATGCTGGCCGGCTTTGCCGGCTTCCAGGGCAGCGAGGACAGCCTGCGCCGGCAGATTGCCAGCGCGATCGACTTCATCGTGCAGATCGCGCGACTGGGCAATGGCCGTCGCGTGCTGGTGTCGATCACCGAGATCACCGGGGTCAGCGACAACCTGATCACCACCCAGGAAATGTTCCGCCACGAAATGCAGGTCGATGCGAACGGGAATGAGATCAACCGCTGGATCGGCCTGGGCTTCCAGCCGCACTCGCGCAAGCTCGAACCCTTCCGCCAGCAACTGCGTGATTCGCTGTACGGAGACTACTGACGATGGGCATCGCCACGCTCCTGCTGCTGAGCATCGTCGCCGTGCTGCTGGCTGCCGCCGTGTGGCTGTGGGGCACCGCGATCGGCCGCGAACAGCGCCAGGCCTCGCTGCAGCACGCCGAACAGCAGCTTGGCCGGGGCGGCAGTGCGCCCCTGCCGGCAAGCGATCCCGCCCGGGCCACACCGGCCTCCGCCAAACGCAGCCTGCCCTGGGATGCACTCCTGCAGCGCGCAGGCTTGCAGCCGGGCTGGAAGCTGCCGCTGCTGCTGCTCGTGCCGGGTATCGCGCTGTCCGCCGTCGCCGTGCTGCGCATGGGCACGCTGTGGATGTTCCCGCTCACCCTGGGCCTGTACCTGCTCGCCTGCGGCCTGTGGATCGTCCGCCGCACCACCCGCCTGCGGGCGCGCCTGCTGCACCAGCTGCCCGACTTCCTCGACAACCTGGTACGCCTGACCGCGCTCGGCAACAGCCTGCAGATGGCGTTCCAGACCGCGTCGGTACAGACCACCGCACCCCTGCGCGACATGCTCGACACCACCGTGCGCTATGCACGCAGCGGCATGGACCTGGACCGGGCGCTGGGCATGGCCGCACAGCCCTACCAGATGGATGTGCTGAAGGTGCTGGCCGTGGTCATCGGTGTCAGCGTGCGCATCGGTGGCAGCTCCGACCAGATCCTGCAGCGCATGGGCGACTTCATGCGCGATCTGGAACAGGCGCAGCAGGAACTGGCAGCGACCACCTCCGAAACCCGCATGTCCGCCTGGGTGCTGGGCCTGCTGCCCCCCATCAGCGCCGTGCTGATGGCCATCAGCAGCCCCGATTTCTTCCAGCCCGTGCTGCACGATCCGCTGGGCCACAAAGTGCTGCTGATCGCGCTCGCCCTGGAACTGGTCGGTGGCTTCCTGCTGTATCGACTGGCGCGCTCGCTATGACCGCCGCCACGTGGTGGATGCTGGCCCTGCTGGTGCTTGCTGCCGGTGTGGCCCTGCTTGGCCTGGCAGGCTGGGTGCGCGGCAGCCGCGAAGCGCGCACCACCGCCACCCTGCAGACCGCCCTGCGCCCGCGCGAGGCCGCTTCCGCCGAACCCGCACCGGCGCGTGATTCGTTCGGTTGGCTGCAGCAGTTCGGCCAGGCGTTTGCCGGCGGCCGCCTAGAGGCCGCGCTGCTGGCCAGCGAAGATCGCCTGCTGCTGGATCTGGCCGGCTGGAACACGCGCCGTGGCACGGCCATCTACCTCGCGCTGCGCCTGCTGCTGGCCGTGCTGGTGCTGGTGGCCGCGCTGGCGATGAGCGACTCCACCGGGCTGTCCCGCTTCATGGTGGTGATCGGCGCACTCGCCGCTGGCCTGCTGCTGCCCAAGTTCGTCCTGTCCAGCTGGGTGGCACGGCGGCGCAAGGCGGTGTCCAACGAACTGCCCCTGCTGATCGACCTGCTGCGCCTGTTGCAGGGCGTGGGCTTCAGCATGGACCAGAGCCTGCAGACGCTGGGCGACAAACTGCGCGATGCGCTGCCGGTGCTGGGCCGCGAGATCCAGGAGGCGAACGCGGCCTATTCGCTGGGCCGCACGCGCGCGCAGTCGCTGCGTCGCCTCAGTGAGGTGTATGGCGATGATGACCTGTCCAGCCTCGTGCAGCTGATCCTGCAGGTGCATGCCCATGGCGGCGCCGTGCAGGAGCCCCTGCGGCAGTTCAGCGTGCGCCTGCGCGAACAGCGCCGCAATACGCTGAAGGAAAAGGTCGGAAAGCTCTCGGTGAAGATGACCGTGGTGATGATGCTGACCTTGTTGCCGGCGTTGATGCTGGTGCTCGCCGGTCCGGCGCTGGTGGCGCTGGCCAATACCTTGACCAAGATGGGATGAACACCATGGCCGCGTTCCGCCCCGCCTATCTGTTGTGTGCCCTGGCCGTGCTGGCCGGCTGCGCCTCGACCACGCCGGCCTACCGGCAGGGCCCGAGCCTGGCCGAACCCACACCCGCACCGCAGGACAGCCGCAATACCTACCTGGAGCTGATCGCGCGCATGCAGCAGCAGGGCGCCTGGTATGCATCGCTGGCGCATGTGGATGCCTACCGCCAGCGCTTCGGCGATGCGCCCGCGCTGCGGCTGTTGCAGGCCGACGCGCTGCGCGAGACCGGCCAGGCCGATGCGGCTGCCGACCTGTATCGCAGCCTCGATTCCGGCGCACAGGCCGCTGCGGCTGCCCATGGGCTGGGGCTCATCGCCGCACGCCGCAACGATGATGCCGCCAGCGAGCTTGCGCTGGCGCGCGCTACCCGCCTGCAGCCGTTGAACACCGATTACCTCGGTGATCTCGGCTATGCACGCCTGCGCGCCGGCCAGTTGGAGCAGGCACGCGAACCGCTGGCCAAGGCCCTTGAGCTGCAGCCCGGCAATGCCAAAGCCACCGCCAACCTGGCCCTGTGGGCGGTGCTGCGCGGTGATGCGGCGACGGCCGAGCGTCTCGCCACGCAGGCGCAGCTCAGCCCGGAGGTACAGCGCAGCATCAGCGAACAGGCGCAGCAGATCCGCACCCGTTGGCAGCAGCGTGACGCCGCACGCAGCGCGCCGGCCGCCACACCCGTTGCGGCGGCACGCGCACCGATGCCCACCCGTGTTGCCGTCCCCGGACGCATCGCCGCAGAAACGCCCCGCGAGGAACGCAATGATCGCCTCGTCCCGCGCCTGGCGCCGTCCATGCTTGAACGCTTCGGCAGTGCCGACCACCCCAACGGGAACACGCCATGATGACCTCTGCTTTGCTGCGCCACCCCCGCCTGGCCCTGGGCGCTGCCTGCCTGCTGTGGGCCTCCGCCAGCGCCGCGCAGTCGCCGCAGCCGCCACTGACCGGGCAGATGATGGGCGGCCCCCTGCCCGCAGCACCCGCACCCGCACCCGCACCGGTACAGGCGCCCGCTGCGGCTGAGCCTCTCACCACCGTCGATCTGACTGTTCCGGCTGTGTCCACGGCAAGCACGGCCACCATCACCCAGGCAGCATCGGTCACGTCTGCCAGCGCTGCGCCCCTGGTGCCGACGGGCAACGGCGCGACCGTGCGCCATCTGTTCCAGCTCCAGGCGTCCGGTACGCGGGCCGGTGCCCGACTGCCGATCCTCGGCGACCAGGCCACGGCCAGCTATGCGCGCTACCTGAAGAGCTTCGAGCACGAGATTCCGGAGTTCTTCGAGACCGACGTGACGCCCGGCTCCGGCACGTCCGGATCCGGACGCTGAGGAAACGACCATGAACCGCCCGCCGCGTACCATCGCCTTCCACCAACGGGGTGGCATGTCGGTCACCATGATGCTGGTGATGGCCGGGCTGGTGACCATGCTCGGCCTGGTGGAAGTGGGCTATCTGCTCTGGGCCAAACGGGACGCGCAGAAGGTGGCCGATCTGGCCGCACTGGCCGGGGCGCAGCGCCTGGACCTGTGCACCGAAAGCAACGCCGACAATGCCGCCGCGCGCCAGAACGCCCTGCGCGAAAACGGGTTCGGCGGCCAACTGGACGTCCGCTGCGGCAACTGGAACGCCAGCCACGCCAGCGCCGACCACTTCATCGGCAGCGTCAGCGCAGAGAACCCCCGCAATGCAGTGAAAGTGGTGGCCCAGCGCAGCGTGCTGCCGTTCTTCGGCGCCAATGCGCAGCTGCCGACGGTCAGCGCGCAGGCCGTGGCCAAGCGCACCGCGCCCTCAGCGGTGTTCGGGGTGGGCTCGCAGCTGCTGCGCGGCAACGGCAATTCGCCGCTGATGGCCACGCTGCGCCTGGTCGGCCTGGATGTGAGCAACGCCACGGTGCTGTCCTACGATGGTCTCGCCCAGGTCAGCGTGACGCCGTCGGGCCTGCTGCAGGCACTTGGCCTGCCGGTCGAAGCCAACCTGAGTGTGGCCGACTTCAACCGCCTGCTGTCGGTCAACAAGATTTCACTGGCACAGCTGCTCGATGCCACCGCCGTCGTGGTCGGCCGTGACAGCGCCGTGGCCGCGCAG
The DNA here is from genome assembly GCF_003086895.1 of Stenotrophomonas sp. ESTM1D_MKCIP4_1. NCBI lineage: Bacteria > Pseudomonadati > Pseudomonadota > Gammaproteobacteria > Lysobacterales > Lysobacteraceae > Stenotrophomonas > Stenotrophomonas sp. ESTM1D_MKCIP4_1. The sequence goes on from NZ_CP026004.1 coordinate 2,425,187, forward strand.
CTGCGTGCGCTGGGCAGCCTGGTGTCCACCGGCCTGGACATCAACCAGGCCAACATCACCCTGGGCAGTGCAGCCGGGGGCGGCGGACTGTTTGCCGAGGTCATCGCGCCGGATGGCAGCATCGGCAGTGCACTGGAATCGAAGATCAACGTGCTGGACCTGCTCAACACCGGCATTGCCATCGCCAACGACAACAACGGCGTGCAGATACCCGGCCTCAACCTGCTGGGCATCGAAGTGAAGGCCGGGGTGATCGAACCGCCCTCGATCGCCATCGGCGGCGTTGGCGCGCGCGCGTACAACGCCCAGGTCCGCCTGATGGTGGACGTCGACAGCAACCGCGTGCCGGCCGTCGGCGCATTGCTGTCGATCCTGGGCACCCGCCTGCACCTGCCGCTGCACGTGGACGTGACCAACGCGATGGGGACGCTGGCCTCCATCCAGTGCGGCGCCACGCCACCCACCGCCACCGTGCAGGTGGACTCCTCCGTGCTGCGCGCCTGCGTCGGTACCGTCAACGCGGCCGACATCTTCTCGAAGAACAACGTGTGCGATGCAACGCTGCAGAACGCGCAGCTGCTGACATTGCTCGGCCAGCCGGTGATCAACAACAAGATCACCCTGCCGGCGTTGACCGACACCCAGAGCCTGACCCTGGCCGCCGGCCAGACCGGTTCCACCCGCATCAATCCGCTGGCGCTGGGCGATACCGTGTCCAACCTGGTCAACGAGCTGCTGCGCGTGCTGTCGGGCATGCTCAGCAGTTCCCAGGGCAACGCCAAGCAGGCCGCCACCGCCCTTGCCGACCGCTACCTGGCCGCCGCCCATCCCACGGGCGGGCGCTACAACGTCGACAACGTCATCCCGCTGCTGCGCGATGGCAATACAGCACAGAACCTCGCGCCGCTGGGCAACTGGACCGTCACCAACGGCGTGCCCAAGCCCTGCCTGCTCGGCCTGACCACGTGCTGGGAGGATGGCTCGGTGTGGACCGGCTACCGCACCGCCGTGACCGGGCAAGGCCTGGGCCTGCTCGATGGTGCACTGGGTGCGCTGCTGGGCGGCCTGCTGATCAACCGCTGTGACAGCCTCATCAGCAACCTGCTCAACTACAACAACTGCGTCCGTGACAATCTTGCCTCGTACATCCAGACCAAGCCGGGTGGCTTCAATGACCCTGGTGCCGGTGGCGGGGTGACCGGGCCGGGATCAACGGTCAGCTGCTCGGGCCTGCTGTGCACGGTGCTGACCCCGATCCTCGCCGCGCTCAAGCCCGTACTCAACAGCGTCGGCGCACTGCTGACCAACCTGCTGGCCGACCTGCTCGGCCTGGAACTGGGCCGTACCGACGTCAGCATGCAATCGATCCAGTGCAATGCCGCCCAGCTGGTGTACTAGTCCCTGCCCGATGCGGTTGGCGTCTGCTGCACCCATGCTAGACTCGCGGCGGGGAACCACATTCATTTCAACCACACTTCGTTCGTGGATGGTCTAGACATGCGAGAAACTTCAGGGGGCACCGTCTTCGCCCGGTATCCGCGCGGCGCGGCACTGCTGGCCATGGCCATGATCCTGGTGGCACCGTCGGCACTGGCAGCACGCGGCGACCGCGAAGCGGCGGCCGAACCGGTCCGCAGCGGGCCGGTGGTACGCAACACGGTTGACGAACTCAAGCAGTTGATGGACGCGAACCAGCTCACCGAGCTGCGCACCACCTACAACGGCAACTACGGTGCCAGCCTGCTGTTCAATGCCAGCACCCTGACCTATTACGTGGCGCTGTTCCAGGAGAAGAACTTCTGGCGCGTCATCAAGACCGATGCGGTCGACAACGCCGAGCGCGTCTACCGCACCTTCGTGCAGCAGACCGAGCAGCTGGCCCAGGTCTACATCGACACCACGCGCCTGGAAGCCGGCAAGCGCTACACCGAACGCCTGGTGTCGTACAACGAAGAACGCCTGCGCACCCTGCAGCAGGAAATGGAACAGCAGCAGGCGCAGTCGGCCCAGGTCAGCGCGTCCCTGCAGCAGGCCCAGCAGCAGGCGGTCAGCCTGAGCACCGATGTGCAGAGCACCAACAACCAGCTGGACGCACTGCAGCGCCGCATCCAGATCCTGCAGGCCGAACAGGGCAACCCGGAACTGAGCCTGCCCAGGGCGGACGCCTCCGGCGCACCGGCCGCGGCCAGCGACGGCAACTGAGCCCCGCACCGCACGCACGCAACGGCACCTTCGGGTGCCGTTGTTGTTTCAGGGCGGCTGACAGGCCAGGTGCAGGGCGTCATCCAGCTGCCGCCGCTGCAGGTAGTCCAGGCGACCTGCCTGGGTCATCCTCCGCGCCTTCGCGCGCCGCGCCTGCTCGCAGCCGGCGGGATCGCGCGCAAGGGGAATCAGTGCGCCCGCCGCACGACCCCCACGCCTGCGCGGGATCGTGCCTGCCGCGCGACCTGCCCGCGCCGCGCGGGCCGGTGCCGCCTCGACATTACCGCGTGCGCGTGCCGCCTCGGCCGGCACGTCCCAGCGCCATTCGGCACGGCCCTGGCAGGGCGTCTGCTGGTAGACCGGGTGCGGTCCATCCACGCATTTGTAGACATGCGTCTGCGCCAGCGCCGCACCCGCCAGCAGCCACCCTGCGATTCCTCCCGACAGCTTTCGTTTCATGCAGCACCCTCCCTGGCAGAGCAGGCATCGTGGCCAGCATCGACGGCAGACCGCCAGAGCGAAGTACGTCATCCCGGCCGATCACCGCCGACACTGCATCGGGCACAGGCGTGCAAGCCGCACGCGGGCGGCTGCGCTGTACTGCGGGTACGCCGGCAGCGTTGCCGCCGGTGCCTACCCCCTACCGCCAGAGGAACCTGCAATGAGCAACTTCGTTACCGTCAAAGACGGCGCCCGCATCTTCTACAAGGATTGGGGCACGGGCCAGCCGATCGTCTTCGCCCATGGCTGGCCGCTGTCGTCCGACGCCTGGGATCCGCAGATGCTGTTCATGGGCCAGAACGGCTACCGGGTAATCGCGCATGACCGCCGCAGCCACGGCCGCTCCACCCAGACCTGGGACAACAACAACATGGACACCTACGCCGACGATCTGGCGGCGGTGATCGAAGCCCTCGACCTGAAGGACGCCATCCTGGTCGGCCATTCCACCGGTGGTGGCGAAGTGGCGCACTACATCGGCCGTCACGGCAGCGCGCGCGTGGCCAAGGTGGTGCTGGTCGGCGCCGTGCCGCCGCTGATGCTGAAGACCGACGCGAACCCGGCCGGCACCCCGCTGGAAGTGTTCGACGGCATCCGCAAGGGCACCGGCGGTGACCGTTCGCAGTTCTTCAAGGACCTGACCACGCCGTTCTTCGGCGCCAACCGCGATGGCAACAGCGTCACCCAGGGCATGCGTGATTCGTTCTGGGTGCAGGGCATGCTGGGCGGCGTCAAGGGCCAGTACGACTGCGTGCACGAGTTCTCGGAAGTGGACTACACCGAAGACCTGAAGAAGATCGACGTGCCGGCGCTGGTGGTGCATGGCGATGACGACCAGATCGTGCCGTTCGACGCCTCGGCCAAGCCGTCCTCCCAGATCATCAAGGATGCCGAACTGAAGGTCTATGCCGGCGCCCCGCACGGCCTGACCGTCACCCACGCCGACCAGTTCAACGCCGACCTGCTGGCATTCGCCCGCAAGTAACCCCCACCGCTGGCCGGCATCCCATCACGGTAGTGCCGGCCGCTGGCCGGCAGATCCCGCAGCCGGCCAGCGGCCGGCTCTACCATGACGATCGGCATCCTACGCAGCCGGCCAGCGGCCGGCTCTACCACGACGATCGGCATCCCGCGCAGCCGGCCAACGGCCGGCTCTACCCCGCTGCCACAGCGCTCAGAACGCGAAGCACGAACACCCCATCGCGCCCCAGAACGCGGTCAGGTCATCGGTCGGTGCCGCGTGCTGCGCAGCATGCCCGTGTGCGCCGTGCGTACTGCAGGCCACGCCGTGGTGGTGGCGATGCGCGGCGGCCAGGCCGGTGGCGGCGCCGCCCACGTGGTAGCCACCAAACCTGTTGACCGGCGACCAGTCCGGCATCGCCGGCGGCAGCTGCGGGGCCAGGCCGGCGTAATCACCGTCGGCATGCACAATGCGGCCTCCGACCACGGTCAGCAGGCTGGTGATGTCCGCAATCTGCGCATCATCGACGCGGAAGAAATCGGCCGACAGCAGGATGAAGTCCGCCAGCTGGCCAACCTTCAGCGTCCCCTTCACCGCCTCATCGCCCGAGAACCAGGCACTGCCCTGCGTCCACAGGCGCAGCGCCTGCTCACGCTCCAGCAGGTTTTCTTCGCCATACAGGGCCAGGCCGCCGACAGTACGTCCGGTCACCAGCCACGACAGCGCCACCCACGGGTTGTAGCTGGCCACACGGGTTGCATCGGTGCCGGCGCCCACCGGCACGCCTTCGGACAGCATGCGCTTGACCGGCGGCGTATGCCGCGCTGCCTGCACGCCGTAGCGCTCGACGAACGCCTCGCCCTGGTACGCCATGCGGTGCTGCACGGCAATGCCGCCGCCCAGCGCGCGGATGCGCTCGATGTTGCGCGGGGTGATGGTCTCGGCGTGGTCGATGAACCAGTGCAGGCCATCGAACGGCACCTCGCGGTTGACCTGCTCGTACACATCCAGGATGCGGGTGATGCTTTCATCGTAGGTGGCGTGGATGCGGAACGGCCAACGCTTCTCGACCAGCAGCTTCACCACGTCGTGCAGTTCCGGCTCCAGTTCCGGCGGCAGTTCCGGGCGTGGCTCGCTGAACAGCTCGAAGTCGGCCGCGGAAAACACCAGCATTTCGCCCGCGCCATTGTGGCGCAGCAGGTCATCGCCCTGGCGCGGCTGCAGGATCTCGCTCCATCCCCGGAAGTCGTTGACCTCGCTGCCCTTGTTCTGGGTGAACAGGTTGTAGGCGATGCGCACCGTCAGCTGGTCATCGCGATGCAGCTGCTCGATGACCTGGTAATCCTCGGGGTAGTTCTGGAAGCCACCACCGGCATCGATCACCGAGGTGATGCCCAGCCGGTTCAACTCGCGCATGAAGTGGCGGGTGGAATTGGCCTGGTATTCGATCGGCAGACGCGGGCCCTTGGCCAGCGTCGCGTACAGGATCAGCGCATTGGGCTTGGCCAGCAGCAGGCCGGTCGGGTTGCCCAGCGAATCGCGGACGATCTGCCCACCGGGCGGATCAGGGGTTTCCTTGGTGTAGCCACAGGCACGCAGCGCGGCACGGTTGAGCAGCGCGCGGTCGTACAGATGCAGCAGGAATACCGGCGTATCCGGCGCGATGTCGTTCAACTCCTGCAGCGTTGGCAGGCGCTTTTCGGTGAACTGCGCAGCGGTGAACCCACCCACCACGCGCACCCACTGCGGTGCCGGCGTGCGATCGACCTGGGCCTTCAGCATGGCCATCGCATCGGCCAGCGAACGCAGGCCATCCCAGCGCAGTTCCAGGTTGTAGTTCAGGCCACCACGGATCAGGTGGGTATGGCTGTCGTTGAGGCCCGGCACCAGTCGCTTGCCCTGTGCATCCAGGAGGGTGGCCTCGTTGCCCCAATCGCGCATGATCTGTTCGTCGCTGCCGACAGCGGCGATACGGCCGTTCTGCACAACCAGCGCCTGCGCGTGCGGCTGCTGCGGGTCCAGGGTGGTGATGCGGGCGTTTCTGATGACCAGCGTGCTCATGCGACGCTCCTTCGGCGTGGAATCGTGGGCCTCGGCCGCACCGCCGGCCAGCGCCGGTGCCAGGTCGGCACCGCTGGCCGGCACGACGTGGGGTCGGCCGTGGTCGAGGGGGAATGAAGTCATGCGATGTTCCCGGCCAGGGCAAGGCCGTCCAGCGCCCAGGCACCCGGGCCGGCCAGGGCGATCGCCAGCAGTGCCAGGGTCCACATCACCGGGTATTCGGTGCCGCCACGCATCCAGAACCAGCCTTTGGGCAGGGCCAGCAATGCGGTGAAGGCAATGAACGCGGCCGCGAGCAGCGCGGCGAAGCGGGTCTGCCAACCCAGCAGCACGGCCAGGCCGGAAGCCACCTGCAGCAGCGCCAGCACCAGCGGCAGCGGTGCCGTGGCCGGCAGACCGAAACCGCGAAGTTCGCCGGCAAACCCGGCCAGACCGGGTCCGCCGAACCAGCCGAACAGCTTGCCCAGCGCGTGCGGCAACAGGAATCCCCCTGCTGCCACGCGCAGGATCAGCAGGGCCAGGTCGAGGCCGTGCCCACTGCCCATGTTCAGTGGCCGCCTTCCTGCGCGCCGAACATGGTCTTGGCGTACTGGATGCCGATGCCGTAGCCGCCGGCATGGTCACGGGCGATGCCGGTGGTCAGGCCGTAGGTCTCGCCACGTGCCCAGTCGCGCTGCAGTTCCAGCAGGTACTGCACGCTGGTGATCGGGCGCGCACCGGCCTGCACCATGCGGGTGATCGCACGCTCGTGTGCTTCGTCGCTCACGTCGCCGCAGGCATCGGTGATCACATAGACCTCGAAGCCCTGTTCCAGCGCCGACAGGGTCGGGCCGACGATGCACACGCTGGTCCACAGGCCTGCCAGCACCAGGCGACGCTTGCCGATGCGGTTGATCTCATCGATCACCGGCTGGTCTTCCCAGGTGTTCATCGAGGTGCGGTCGAATACGGTCTGGCCGGGGAAGATCTGCGGCAGTTCCGGAAACATCGGGCCGGAGAACGAGGTCTCGGCCACGGTGGTCAGCACCACCGGCACGTTGAAGCCCTTGGCGCTCTTGCTGATCAGCGAGATGTTGTTACGCAGCGCGGAGATGTCGATGGTGTGGGTGGCAAAGGCCATCTGCGACTGGAAGTCGATCAGCACCAGGGCGTGGTCGGTCGGAGACAGCAGGCTCTTGGCGGGGGTAGCGGTGGCAGCGTTCATGGAAAGGTTCCAGTAGTGGGCGGGACAGCCGAAGTGGGATGGTCAGGAGGAAGGCGCAGCGCGGCATCGCCCGCCAGGTACTCGGCCGGGCTGCAGCCGGTCTCGGCGCGGAAGCTGCGCACGAAATGGCTCTGGTCGAAGAAGCCTAGGCGCTGCGCAAGATGGGACATCGATTGATCCCCGGCCGGAAGCAACTGCCGCGCACGTTCAATGCGGCGACGGCGCAGGTAGCGCAGCGGGCTGGCACCGGTACCGGTGCGGAACAGCCGTACCAGGTGGAAACGGCTCACGCACGCTACTTCGGCCAGCTCGGTCACCCGCAGTGGCTGCGACAGGTGCGCGTCGATGTAGTGCAGTGCGCGCTGCAGGGCCGCCGCCTGGTGTGGGGCCAACGCGGCGACAGGGGCAACGGGCGCTGAAACTTCGGCCATGACAAAGCACCGCGACGGGGTGTCCCATGGTGCGGGGGCCGGCGCCAGTGCCCTACCCCCGTCGGTCGTGGCGGCCACTCACCCATTCGGGGGAGGACGCCGCCCCAGCAACCGCCGACCGAACTGCCGCGCATCCAGCGAATAAGCACCCGGACCCAGCAGCAGCAACGTCGGTGGCAGCGCCAGCAACGGCCACGGCGCGCCCTGCAGCCACAGCCCGGCGCACGCCAGCACGGCCGACAGCGGGGTCAGCCAGCCCAGGACCAACAGCGCCACGCCCAGCGCGCACAGCACCGCCACACCGCCTTGATGCAGGCCCGGCGCAGCCAAGGCAGCGGCCAGGCACAGCCGCAACCAGAGCAGCCCCAGGCCGGGCCCACGATCGGGAAACATCACGAACAGACGCTGCATCCTCGGCCTCCACCGCTCCATTGCCGGCGTGATAGCCGATACACCCACCGCGGCGCCTACCCCGATCGGGTCACCCCGGCCTGCCCCGCACCTGCCAGAATGCTGCCCATGCGTGGCCGCCCCCTCCCCTTCCCGCATCGCCTGGTGGCGCTGTTGTCGTGCCTGCTGCTGATCGCCCTGCCCGCCTTCGCCGAGCAGCGCCCGGTCGTGGCCTACGGCATGCCTGGCTACCAGCACACGGCCTGGCGCGTGGGCCAGGGTGCGCCCGGCGATATCTGGGACATCGCCCAGGACCACCAGGGCATGCTCTGGCTGGCGACCGGATCCGGCCTGTACCGCTTCGACGGTCGCCGCTTCGAGCGCCAGGCCGCACCGTCCACTGCCGCATTTCCGTCAACCAACATGGTGTCCCTGGCGCTGGATGGCGACGACAGCCTGTGGATCGGTTACTTCCAGGCCGGCATCAGCCAGCTTTCGCCGGCACACCTGCGCAACTTTGGCCGTACCGACGGTGTTCCGGCGGGTGTGGTGCCCCGCTTCAGCCGCGATCGCGACGGGCGCCTGTGGGCAGCCATCAACGGCGGCCTGCGCTGGTTCGATGGCCAACGCTGGCGTGCACTGCCCGCCGGCAGCGGACTGCCGGAGCGCCGCGTGCAGTGGGTGCTGCATGACCGCCAGGGTATGTTCTGGGTACTGGCGGACCTGAAGGTCTGGCGTCGCACGGCGGGGGCACGCACCTTCGAGGACACCGGCATCGCGGTCTCGCAGATGGCCTCGCTGGCCGAAAGCCCGCGCGGGGAAGTGTGGCTGGCCGACCGCGACCGTGGCACCTCACCGCTGGCCAACGCACAAGGGCTGCTGCCGGCCGCCGAACGCGAAGCCCGGCGCCTGCCGGAACTGGTGGCCGCCCGCCTGCAGTTCACCGCCGATGGTGCGCTGTGGGCCACCATGAGCCCGCATGGCGGCGTGGCGCGGGTCAGTTTTGACGGTGACCGGGCCACCCGCATCGAGCGCTTCGACACCCCGCAGGGCCTGACGGCGACATCGGCCGTTCCGGTCATCGTGGATCGCGAAGGCAACCTCTGGGTCGGTACCAACCTCGGTCTCAACCGCTTCCGCGCGCGCAGCGTACAGACCCTCACGGTCGGCCCCAGCGATCCCTATCGCTCGCTGGTGCGCGCCAGCGACGGTCGCGTGTACGGCTACGGCGGAGACCTCAAGCCGTACGATCTGCGCCGCCCGCTGCTCGGCGGAAGCGCCGCACAGCTCAAGGACGCCGCGCGCCACGCCAGTACGCCGCTGTGGCAGTTCGACTGGGTGAACCTGGTGCACACCGCGGCTGGCCGCACCACGCGCATCCCGCTGCCGGCCCCGTTCACCGGTCAATCGCAGCAGGCACTGCTGTTCCCCAACGATGATGAGGCGTGGGTGTGCGCCGGCGAGCGCGGCGTCCTGCGCTACCAGCACGGACAGTGGTACCCGCAGACCCGCCTGCCCGAACAGGCCTGCTCTTCCATGGCGATGACCCAGGAGGGCACCGTGCTGCTGGGGTATCCCGATGGCCGCCTGCGGCGCATGGATGCCCGCAGCGTGATGACCTTCGATGATCGCCAGGGCCTGGCCGTTGGACCGGTGACGGCCGTCCTGCAGGATCACGATCTGCTGCTGGTAGCCGGCGAAGCCGGGCTGGCCGCGCGCATCGGCGAGGGCCACTTCACCGACGTGCGCACCGACATGGCGGGCGTGCTGGAAGGCATCACCGGCATGGTTGCCGATTCACACGGACGGCTCTGGCTCAACGGCAGCCGAGGCCTGGTACGGCTGGACCGGGCGGCCCTGCGCACTGCGGTGCTCAACCATCGCCCCGTGGCACCCCGCCTGTTCGACGCCGTGGATGGCATGCCCGGCATCGCCTTGCAGAGCGGCCCCATTGCAACCGCCGTTCTGGCCGACGACGGCTTGCTGTGGCTGGCCACCAACCAGGGATTGGCCTGGCTGGACACCAACGCAGGCCACGTCAACACCCTCGCACCCGGCGTGCGTATCGGTGATGTCCTCTACGGCGCCACCCAGACTCCGCTGGTGGACGGGCTGCGCCTGCCGGCCGGCACCACCCAGCTGCAGATCGACTACGTGGCGCTGTCGCTGGCCCGCCCGGAACGCAACCGTTACCGCTATCGCCTGTCCGGCGTCGACGACGGCTGGCAGGACGCCGGCAGCAGCACCCGCGCCTATTACACCAACCTGGCCCCGGGCAACTACCGATTCGAGGTGGAAGCGGCCAACGAAGACGGCATATGGAGCACGGCGCCGGCCAGCCGAACCTTCGTCATCGCCGCCACGTTCGTGCAGACCCTCTGGTTCAAGCTGCTGTGCGCCGTCGTGCTGCTGGCGGCGCTGGCACTGGCCGTGCGCGTGCGCAGCGGCCAGCTTGCCGCACTGTTCCGCGCCCGCCTGCAGGAACGTCATGGCGAACGCGAGCGCATCGCCCGCGACCTGCACGACACCCTGTTGCAGGGCAGCCAGGGCCTGATCCTTCGGCTGCACGCGATCAGCCAGTCCGCGCAGACCCCCGACAGCGTGCGTACGCAGCTGGAATCGGCGATGCAGCTGGCCGAGCGCAACCTTGCCGAGGCCCGCGAGCGGGTCAATGCCCTGCGCGATGGCCCCTTCGCCGGCCGTGACCTGGCCACGGCGCTGGCCGACGTGCATGCCGAGTACGCCGGCCAGGGCACCAATCCCCTGCGCCTGACCGTGGAAGGCACACCGCCACCTTTGCGGCCCGATGCGGTTGAAGAAGTCTTCCTGATCGGCCGCGAAGCCATCCGCAATGCCCTGCGCCACGCCCAGGCCACCGCCATTGAAGTGGAGCTTTCCTACGGCGGCCGCAACTTCCTGCTGCACGTGCGCGACGACGGCGTGGGTATCGCCGACGACGATGCCGGCCATGGCCATTGGGGCCTGCAGGGCATGCGCGAGCGTGCGCAACGGCTGGGGGCGGACCTGCAGCTGTGGACCCGCCCCGGGCTGGGCACCGAAGTCGCGCTGGCCGTACCCGCACGGCGCCTCTACCACCGCCGGCCGTCGCGATGGCGCTGGCCCTGGAGCAGATCCAAGCATGACTGAGACCTCTTCCCCGATCGGCGTGCTGGTGGTCGACGACCATCCCCTGCTGCGCGACGGCCTGGCCGCCCTGCTGGGCGCGCAACCGGATCTGCGCCTGCTGGGCGAAGCCGCCGATGGCGAGGACGCCGTCGCGCGCTACCAGCAGCTGCAGCCGGATGTGGTGCTGATGGATCTGCAGATGCCGCGCCTGGACGGCGTCGAAGCCATCGTGCGGATCCGGGCGCTGGATCCGCGCGCGCGCATCATCGTGCTGACCACCTACCGCGGCGATGTCCGCGCGGTGCGGGCGCTGCAGGCCGGTGCCAGTGCGTACCTGCTGAAGGACATGCTGCGCCACGAACTGGTGGACACGATCCGCACCGTGGCCGGTGGCCGGCGCGCGGCCATTCCACCGGCCGTGGCGGCGAGCATTGCCGCGCACGTGGTGGAGGACCGGCTGTCACCGCGCGAGACGGAAGTGCTGCGTCACGTAGCGGGCGGCCTGTCGAACAAGCGCATCGGCGAGCGGATGCAGATTTCAGAGCAGACCGTGAAGGCGCACATGAAGAGTCTGATGGACAAGCTCGGCGTGGGTGATCGCACGCACGCCGTGACGCAGGCACTGCGCCGCGGAATCATCAGCCTGGATGACAGCGGCCACGATTGAAGGTGGGGTGTTCTGCAGGGCTTGCAGCCCTGCACCCGCTGGAATCAACGTCAACGTCAAAAGCGGGCATTCCGGAGATGGCGGGTTCACTCCGCTGTTGGTAGGTGTCGACCGTTGGTCGGCACATCTGTCAGATATCGATATTCAAATGGGGTCAGAGCCCGTTGCGCAGCAACGGGATCCGACCCCATGCCGTACCAACAGATCGCAGCCAACTGTCGAAGGCGGGGTGGGTCCGGTTGAGGGGGTGTCCGCGGCATGGATGCCGCGACCAAGGCTACAGGGACGTATTCACGCCGTCCCCCTCAACCGGACCCACCCCGCCAACCCACGGAAAGCACGCTTTTGACGTTGCCTTTGCCGGCCAGCGGCCGGCACTACCGCAGGTGCAGGGACATCAAAAGCGGGCATTCCGGAGATGGCGGGTTCGATCCGGTGTTGGTGGGGGCCGACCGTTGGTCGGCACATCTATCAGATATCGATATTCAAATGGGGTCAGAGCCCGTTGCGCAGCAACGGGATCCGACCCCATGCCGTACCAACAGATCGCAGCCAACTGTCGAAGGCGGGGTGGGTCCGGTTGAGGGGGTGTCCGCGGCATGGATGCCGCGGCCAAGGCTGCAGGGACGTATTCACGCCGTCCCCCGCAACCGGACCCACCCCGCCAACCCACGGAAAGCACGCTTTTGACGTTGCCTTTGCCGGCCAGCGGCCGGCACTACCGCAGGTGCAGGGACATCAAAAGCGGGCATTCCGGAGATGGCGGGTTCGATCCGGTGTTGGTGGGGGCCGACCGTTGGTCGGCACATCTATCAGATATCGATATTCAAATGGGGTCAGAGCCCGTTGCGCAGCAACGGGATCCGACCCCATGCCGTACCAACAGATCGCAGCCAACTGTCGAAGGCGGGGTGGGTCCGGTTGAGGGGGTGTCCGCGGCATGGATGCCGCGGCCAAGGCTACAGGGACGTATTCACGCCGTCCCCCTTCAACCGGACCCACCCCGCCATCCCACGGATAGCCAGCTTCTGCCGTTGCCGTTGCCGTTGCATTGAGCAGGTGCAGGGCTGCAAGCCCTGCAATACCAACAGACCTACCTCAACCGCACCAGCAGGCTGCTGCCCGCACACACCACCGCCAGCCACGCTACGCCGTGCCAGCCCCACTGCGCCAGCGCCAGGCTGCCCAGCGCGCCACCGGCCGCCATGCCGATGAACATGCCGGTGAACAACAGTGCATTCAGCCGACTGCGCGCCGATGGCACCAGGCCGTAGACCAGCGTCTGGTGCGCCACCAGCGCCGACTGGAAACCGAAATCGAACAGCAGTGCACTTAGCACCAGCAACGGCAGCAGCGCAGCCGCCGGCAGCCAACTGTCAGCGAGCAGCAGGCCAAAGCCCACCAGCGCCACCGCAATCGCCAAGCGCGCCACCGCAGGGCTGCCCAGACGATCGGCGTAACGACCGGCAAAGGGCGCCGCCAGCGCGCCCGCCGCGCCCGCAATGCCGAACGCTCCGGCCGCCGCACTTCCCAGCCCCAGCGTGGCATGCAGCATCAGCGCCAGGGTCGACCAGAACGCACTGAAGCCCACCGCCAGCAGCGACTGGCTGGCCACCGCCCGCCGTAGTTGCGGCTGCTCGCGCCACAGCTGCAGCAGCGAGGCCAGCAGCGCGGGGTAACGCAGGGCACTGGTCGGTGCGAAGCGCGGCAGCGCCTTGGCCATCACCCCGCCCATCGCGGCCACCGAAACCGCGGCCAGCACGAACTGCGTGCGCCAGCCCCACGCTTCAGCCACCACGCCACTCACCACCCGCGAAAGCAGGATGCCCAGCAGCAGGCCCGTCATCACCCGGCCGACAATCTGCCCCCGATGCGCGTCCGGCGCCAACACCGCAGCAGCCGGCACGATGTCCTGGGCCAGCGTGGCCATCAGGCCCACCAGCAGGCTGGCCAGCAACAAGCCGGGCAACTGGCCTGCCAAGGCCGCTGCCGCCAGTGCCAGTGACAACAGCAGCGATTTCAGCAGGATCAGGTAGCGGCGGTCGAACCGGTCACCCAGCGGCGCCAGGAGCAGGATGCCCAGTGCATAGCCCAACTGGGTCAGCGTCGGCACCAGGCCAACGCTACGCTCGCTGGCCCCCAGGTCCTGCGCGATCAGGCCCAGCATGGGTTGGCTGTAGTAGAGGGAAGCCACCGAAAAGCCAGCACCAGCGGCCATCGACAGCACCAGCGGCGCCGAGGGCGTGGTCGTGGGCGGAATCGTCACGGAAACATAGGAGTTCGACATGGGGGAGTGCCAGGGGCAGGAAGTGTGCATAGCCTGAACCTATTCGCACGGCGTCTGTAGTAGGCTCATTCGCATATCTTTCATACGCCGCACGCATGAACGAGCTTTCTGCCAGCGCCGACCGCCTGGATCTGCTGCGCACCTTCCTGCGCATCGTCGATGCCGGAAGCCTGTCGGCCGCCGCCACCCAGCTGGGCACGACCCAGCCGACCGTCAGCCGGCGCCTGCAGGCCCTTGAACGCCAGCTTGGATTGCGCCTGCTGCAACGTTCCACCCATGGCCTGCAACTCACAGAGGACGGTCAACGCTGCCAACGCCACGCGCAGCGTGTCATTGACGAATGGGAAGCCTTGCAGGCCGAGCTGCACGGTGAAGCGCAGGTGCTGCGCGGGCGACTGCGGGTGATGGTGCCGCATGCGTTCGGCCAGGCGCAGCTGCTGCCGACCATGCTGGACTTCCTCGCCCGGCATCCGATGCTCAGCCTGGAATGGATCCTCGAAGATCACCGCCCCGATTTCGTTGCCGACGGCATCGACTGCGCCGTGCGCGTCGGCCCGGTGGACGAACCTCGCATGGTCGCCCTGCCGCTGGCCGAAGTGCCGCGCATTGTCGTGGCCTCACCGCGCCTGGCAGACCCCTCCCGCGTGCGCACGCCGGAACAGGCACAGGCACTGCCCTGGATCGCACTGGCCACCTACTACCGCGAACGCCTGCTGCTGCACGACGCGAAGGGGCGTGCACATACGCTGTCCATCGCGCCACGCCTGCTTACCGACAACCTGTTCGTGGTGCAGCGTGCCGCCGTAGCGGGCCTGGGCGCGGCGGTGGTCTCGGCATGGCTGGTGGCCGACGATCTTGCCAAAGGCCGCCTGGTGCAGCTGCTGCCGCAGTGGCAGGCACCTCCGCTGCCGGTGCATCTGGTGTTTCCCGCCGCGCGCCACCAGCCGCTGCGCCTGCGCGCTTTCATTGATGCGATGAAAGATGCCCTGCCGCAGGTGCATGGCATGCGTCCGGCGGTGCGTTGAACCCCTGCAAGGGTCAGAGCCCTTTCCGTTGGAAAGGGATCCGACCCTGCTTCTGGCGTCAGAGCCCTTTCCAACGGAAAGGGCTCTGACCCCACAGACGGTTACTTTCCTTTGGCCGGCTCGGCATTCCACGCCGCCACCTTGGCTTTGGTATCGGCCAGCATCCTGTCCAACGCGGCGCGGTCATACACGGTGCCACCCAGGATCACGCTGTCGATCTTCTCCGTGGCCGCGATGTCCTGCAGCGGGTTGGCGGTCAGCAGCACCAGATCGGCCGCCTTGCCGGTGGCGACACCGCCGTAGCGGTCCAGCTGACCGAACCAGGCCGGCCCGGAACGGGTGGCCGCCGACAGCGCCTGCGGTGCGCTCAAGCCCTCTTTCACGAACAACTGCAGTTCCTGGTGCAGGGCGATGCCCGGGAAGTTGTACGAATTGAGGAAGCCCGCATCGGTACCTGCAATGATCGTCACCCCCGCTTCCTGCAGCATCGGCAGCACCGAAGCCACCTGGTGGTACTGCGCATGCCGCGCTTCGATCTGTGCCGGGCTTGCCTTGGCGGCACGGTCCACGCGCCACTGGTAGGTGGCACGCAGGCCCGGCCCGATGTAGGCCAGGTACGGATCATGCGCGTGGTCATCCTGGTCGAGGAAATCGAGGATGCGCCCACCGTTGAGGGTCGGGGTCACGAACACACCGCGCGCGGCGAAACCGCGGTACGCGCGCATCGCGGTGTCGCGGTCGAAACTGGCGTCCAGCCGGCGGTTGGCCTCGGCGCGATCGATGCGCCCTGCACCGAAGTCGGCGGCAATCTGCGCCTCATCCCTGCTGCCCGCCTTGAACGCATAGTCCAGATGTTCAATCGAGGCCAGGCCCGCATCGACAGCCTGCTCGACCGTCAGGGCCATCGGAATGTGGCCCGACGCCTTCAGACCCGCCTTGCGCGCTGCACTGGCCGAATACAGGAACAGCTCCGGCTTCAGCGTGCTGTCGGTGATCTTCACGAAGTCGACCTTGTCGTCCTGCAGGCGCGTGATCGCCTTGTCGACGTCGGCTTCGCTTCCCACTTCGATCGTGCCCTTCCAGACCGGCTTGAGGCCTTCGATCTTGGCGCCGGAGCTGAGCAGACGGGGGCCGAACAACGTGCCGTCAGCAATCTCGCCGCGCCACTGCAGCACCTGCTCCGGCAGGTCGCCCGAGCAGTCACGCACGGTGGTGATGCCGTGTGCGATGTACAACGGGAGCAACGCCTTGTTCTCCTCGACCAGCGCCGGGCCACCACCGAAATGCACGTGCATGTCCCACAGGCCCGGAATGAGGTATTTGCCCCGGGCGTCGATCTGGCGGCTGGCAGTCCACTGCCCGCGCAGCTGCGCATCGGGGCCCATGGCCACGATGTCATCGCCACGGATGACCACGCTCTGGCCCGGCAGGCTGCGTGCGTGCTCGACATCGACCACGGTGGCATTGCGGATCAGCAGGTCGGCGCGTTCGGCAGCGGTGGCCGACAGCGGGGCGATGGCAAGCAGCATTGCAAGGGACAACGGACGGGGAACGAACATGGACAGCATCCTGATGGGCACGCACCGCGTGCGGGGTGGAAGGGACAGGGTTCAGCGCGTTGCGCCGGCGCAGCGCGACAGGGTTTCCAGCGAGATGCTCCAGCGCAGCGCAGCGCAGCGAGGCGCTGCGCTTGCCGCCCCCTGCCCTGCATGGTAGAAGTCGCCACGTGCATCCAGAAGTGAAATGTTCAAATGCAAGACAGTGCGAAATCGAATAGACCACTGTTCGAGCTGGACCTGCTGCGCGCCCTGGCGATGGTGGCCGACTGCGGCAGTTTCACCACCGCCGCCACTCGGCTGCACTCCACCCAGTCCACGGTCAGCCAGAAGGTGCGGCGCCTGGAAGAACTGGCCGGGCATCGCCTGCTCGCGCGCAGCCACCGCGATGTGCACCCCACCGATGCCGGGCACACCATGCTGGGGTACGCACGGCGCATGCTCGATCTGCACGACGAAATGGGCCAGGCGCTGGCCGGCGCGACGGTGGAGACCGCGGTACGCATCGGCGTGCCTGAGGATTTCGTCAACGCGCAGACCACGCGCATGCTGGCGGCATTCAGCCGGCGCTACCCGCAGGTGAAACTGGAGATCAGCAGTGGCCTGAGTCGCGACCTTGCCCACGGGTTCGACCACGGCGAACTGGACCTGGTCCTGGTGAAACAGCGCCGCAACACGCGCCAGGCGGTGCACTGCCGGCGTGAACCCATGCACTGGATCGACAGCCTGCGCAGCAGCAGCCTGCAGCAGGATCCACTGCCCCTGGTCACCTTCCCGCCACGCGGGCTGTACCGGGACGAAATGATCCAGGCGGTGGAAGCGCTCGGCCTGCGCTGGCGCATCGCGTTCACCAGCTCGTCGCTCAGCGGCATCCAGGGTGCGGTGGCCGATGGGATCGGCATCAGTCTGTTGCCGCGTCGTGCGGTGAGCCGCGAACATCGCATCATCGACGGTGAGCGTGGGCTGCCAGTGGTGGACAACTATGAGATCGGGCTGCTGCACCGCCCCGATGCGGATGACGCGGTACGCGCCCTCGCGGCCGAACTCTGGCGGCAGGTCCAGCGCGAGGCGGAGTAGTCCCGCACGGGGTCGGATCCCGTTGCTGCGCAACGGGCTCTGACCCGCTTCCGGATACGGACATCTGACAGATTTCATCCACGCATGGCGTGGATCTACTGCCACCGCCCCTGCACGACCACGCGACGTTCCACCGGCACGCCTGCCACCGCTGCCGGCCCGTGATCCGCCCGCACCGCCACGAACGTCGCCGGCATCCCCTCGCCCATTCCGTACTCCGGCAACCCGATCACCTCGGCCGCTTGCGTGGTCACCATGTCCAGCGCCAGCATCAGATCGGCATCGGTGTAGAACCCGGAGCGGTAGCCGAGCAGCATCGCGCGCTGCAGCAGATCGCCGTTGCCGTAAGGCCACCAGCTGTCACGGATGTTGTCGTTGCCAGCAAACACCCGCACCCCGGCGTCATGTAGCGCCCGCACTGGCGGGAACGGATGATCGCCCGGTGCGTTGCTCATGATCGCTACGCCTGCCATCGCCAGCGCCTCACCCACCTGCAGCGCACGTGCCAGCGGCACTTCGCCCAGCGCGTAGGCATGGCTAACCGCCACCCGACCCTGCAGCCCGGCGGCGCGGGTGCGCGCGGCAATGCGCAGCAGCTGGGCCAACCCGGTCTCGCCCGGCTCGTGCAGGTGGATGTCCAGGCGCACGCCATGACGCTCGGCCAGGCCGAACAGCAGGGCCAGCTGCCCTTCCGCGTCACCATCGAGGGTGGTCGGGTCGATGCCACCGAGCACGGCCACGCCTTCCGCCAGGGCCTGCTCAAGAACCGCTGCCGTGCCCGCGCAGGACATCACGCCCGCCTGCGGGAACGCAACCAGCTGGATCTGCATGATGTCGGCGCAGCGTTGCGCAGCCTCGCGCACGGCGTGCAGATGGTGCAGACCAGTACTGGCGTCGATATCGACGTGGCAGCGCATCGCCACCGTGCCGAAAGCGCTGCACTGGCGGATCAGCGCCTCGGCGCGGTCCACCATCGGCGCGGCGGCCGCGACGGCGGCCTTTTCCACCGCCAGCCGTTCGCGCAGGCTGGCCACCGGCTGATGCGAATGCCAGCGGTCACCCACGAAGCTCTTGTCCAGATGGATATGCCCATCCACCAGCCCCGGCAGCAGGGTGAAGCCCTGCAGGTCGATGATGGCGGCCCCGTCGGCGGGCACTGCGGAGCCGTTGACGCCCTCGAAGCGCCCGTCGCGGATGTGGAAATGCAGCGACGCACCCTCGCGATCGACGCCGCCCTGGATGAACTGCAGGGTCATGGGGAACTCCCGAAAAGCCAACAAGGGGCACATCGTGCGCCCGGCAGGGCGTATCGGCCAACGAAATATCTGCATGGCTTGTATTCGACATCGCGATGAATGCCTCACCCCGCCTGACGCGTTCTGCACTTCCGGCGCACGCCTGAACGGGTAACATGTGCGCCTGTTTTCCGCTGTGATGTCGCATGGGCCCGTCCGACCGCCACGATCGTCTCCGCCGCTGGCAGGCCGCGTCCCTGCTGGCCGCTGCCCCGATCGCCAGCCTGTCCGCTGCCGATGCCAATGCCACGGCGCCACTGCAGGCGCCGCCCGGCCAGCAGCGCGCCGCTGCATCCGCCCTGGTGGAACGGCTGCACCAGCGGATCCTCGCCGGCCCCAGCGCGACCGGCACCCTGGAAAGCTGGTGCGCCGAGCACGGCCTGGCCGACCAGGCGCGTGTGCGCGCGGTACGCGTACACGGCCAGGACAAGGCGGCACCGGCCGACGTACTCATGGCCCTTGGCGCCGGTGCGGATACGCCGCTGCGCTACCGCCGCGTGCAGCTGGTCTGCGGCAGCCGCGTGCTCTCCGAAGCCGACAACTGGTATCTGCCCGAGCGCCTCAGCCCGGCCATGAACCAGGTGCTCGACAGCAGCGATGAACCCTTCGGCCGGGTCGTTGGCCCGCTCGGCTTCCAGCGCCAGACCATGGCAGACCAGACCTTCTGGCCGCCGCGCGGCGAAGGCGACCGTGGCGTCATCCTGGAGGTGCGTGCCCTGTTGCGCGACCGCCAGCAGCAGCCCTTCAGCTACGTCATCGAGTCCTACAGCGTGCAGGCGCTGCCGTAGCAGAGCGTTACGGGGTGCTGATCCCGTTGGCCGCCGGATCGACGGAAAAGACGAACCGCCCCGCGGACTGTCCCTGGCCCAGTGGATACTCGGCCGTCATCAACGCGTAGTACGGTGCGCCGTGGTCCTGCCGGAACGCGCGCACCCAGTCTGCGAACCCCTCCCTGCTGCGGCTTTGCACCTCGCCCATGCACAGACTGTAACCGCACCACAGCGAGGCCAACGCCGTGTCCGCGCCCAGCGCACGGGTCGCCGCCGCCCGGTAGAGCGCGCTGAGATCCTGCGCATCCGGATGACGGGCCGCGTCCTGCTCGAACTGCCGCAGGGCCTCCTCGAAGCCTTTGCGGGACCGGAGAACCGTCTCGGCACTGCCGGACGACAGCATGTTGCCACTCAGCAACCGCGACTCCCCGGCCAGATAGCCCGGATCCGGCACGGCACCGCGCTTCACCGGCTGCGCGACGGGCGGTGCAGGCATGGCGCCAGCGGGCGGCGGCGCCTTGCTGGCCGCGGCTGCGGGCGCTGCCGCTGAGGCCGCCGACGGGTCGGCCACTGCATCGCCGACCGCGTGTGCGGAATCGTCGTTGTGACAGCCGGCCAGCGCCAGCAGAAGCCCGAACCTGCACATCTTCCCTGATTGCATGCCTGTACGCCCTGTGTCAGATGCCGGCAGCATGGCATACAACACATTCCGCCATGGCAGCAGCAGTGTGCCTGAACCGATTCAGCCCCCTCGCGAACTGCATCGTGCACTTTGCAACAAATTTCATGGGCATCGGGCCGCGCATTCGGGATCGTTCCCGAATGTGTATCGAACCGACTCCTACTTCCGTCCCTGCCCTGCACCCGGTGCTGCGCCGTCATCTGCTGCTGCTGGGCCATGGCTCCGTCAAACTGCGCTCGCTGCAGCGCACCGACCTGGCGGGCTGGCGCACGCTCTGCGCGCAGCGCGGCAGCCGCTGCGAGGTATCCTGCAGCGCCGACGCCGAAGTGCAGCTGTTCATCGGCATCCAGCGCTCGCGGCTGCAGGAGGACAATGACCGCCTGCTGCTGGGTGTATTCGACCAGGACAGCCACACCCTGGTCGACCAGCTGACCGTGCGGCTGCAGTCGGCCTACAGCCGCAGTGCCCAACTGGAGCGCTTCTGCCAGGCCGACTGGGACGATGCCCAGCGCTTTGCCGATGCGCTGCAGGCACTCTGCCCGTTCCTGTTCGAGCAGGTCGGGCTGCACCGGGTCTATGTGATGCTGCCGCCCTACGGCAGCGCCGCGCTTGCCGCCGTGCTGCGTACCGCCGGCTTCGAGAACGAAGGCCTGCTGCGCGACCAGCACCTGGGTGCGGCGGGCTGGGAAGATCGCTGCCTGCACGCACTGACCGCGACGCGCTGGCGTCGTCAACAGGCCGCACTTGGCTAGCGCACCCGCTCCAGCGCGGCGCCAGCCCCGGTCACCACGCTGCAGGCATGGTCCTGCAGCTCCTCGGCACTGGCATCGTTGCCCGCGGCGGTGTCGAGCCGGGTGGCCAACAACACGAAACCGGGTGCACCCCGCGCATCACGGTGGCCCGCCACCAGGAGGCTCCAGTTGCCGACATCCGCCGGGCCACTGAGGTCGAAGGCCAGCAGGTTCAGCGGGTTGGCGGTCAGCGCCGCGCCCGGCAGCAGGCGTGCCTGGTACACGTGGCCACGCAGCGGCACCGGCAACGGCGCCCAGCGGGTCTGCAGGGCCGCCTGCTGCGCATCCAGGGCCTGCAGCACGTCCGCACGCAGGCAATCCACGTGGATGTGCAGCTGGTGCTGCGAACGACCATGTGGCGAATTCAGCGCAAGACTGGCGACCTCCCGCGGCAGCGGTCGTCCCAGCGCCTGTTCGGTGTGGGACCGCGCCTGCCAGGCCGCAGCAAAGTAGTTGGGCACCCCCTTGCGGTAGAGACCGGGGCTTTCGATGCCGCTGACCTTGTCCAGCGGCATCAGCAGGTACTGGAACTGGCCGTGGGAATCCTTCACCAGCACGTCGCGGCGATCGGCCGCAGCGTCCACCTGCAGGCAGCTGCCCTGCGGCCCCTGCGCATTCCGGCAGTCGCGCTCGATCACCCGCCACAGCGCATCGGAGTGGGCCGGAGCGGGCGGCGGAACCGGGGCGCTGGCACAGCCGGCCAACACGGAAAGGGAAAGACACAGGGACAACGGAAGCAGACGACGCACGACGCTCACACTCAGCAGTTCGGCCAGGGGCCGCAGGCGCGCTAGTGTAACGTGCCGCTCAACCCGCCATGGCCGCCTCCACCCCGGCCTCTGCTTCAACCTTGCCGGGGGTGTACTTGGTGGCACCGAAATACAGCACGCGCCACTGGCTGAGATTGCCGATGAACCAGTGCGCGACCGAGTCGTGGCCGTAGCCATCGAAGAACGCCTCCACGTCCGGCGGCAGCAGGGTCGTGTCATCCCATGCCTCCAGCGTGACCCGCTCGGCCATCGTCAACGACGCGCCCCGCTCGCGCCGCCGGCGCAGCCCGACGATCTTGCCCACCAGCGTATCGTTCTCCTTTTCCAGCCCGCGCCGCTGCTTGCGCACGGCAGACAGTTCATCGTCGCGCGCTTTCAGTTCATCGGAAACGCGATTCCACTCGGCGGTTTTGTCTGCGTTGCCCTGGTCAGCCAGATGCAGGTTGTCGTTGCCCCAGGGCGATGGCAGCTGCGACTGCCGCCGGCGCAGGGTCCTGACCTGCTCGCGCAGCGCCTCCTCGCGGGCGGCAAGGCGCTGCATCGACGGCAGCTTGTCACCCCGGGCCACGCGCACCCGCATCCAGCGGTACAGCAGCTGCATGTGCGCCGCCTGCACATCCTCCATGCGTCCCCGCTTCACCCGCACGGCCTGCAGGTAGGCATTGAACACGGCCTGCAGTTCCGGATCCTGCTTGTCGAACTCGCTCCTCACGAACGGCTCCAGCTCGCTGACCGGATTGAGCAGCACGCCGCCGGTCTGGGCCATGTCATACATCTCGTTCAAGGCGAACCGCGCGATGCTGTTCTGCCGTCCCTGGTGCTGCGGGTCATAGCCGCCGCCCACATCCGAGTGCACGCCCGGGAACCAGATCTCCACCGTGTTGGCCGGGTAGTGAGCATGCTCGCGGGTGGAATCCAGCGGAAACTGGCCGCGCAGCTCATGCGCCGCCGTCATGTGCACCGACTGCTCGACGATGGCCGGCACGGCCATGCCTTCGGCCCAGCCGGTGTGCCCGTTGCGGTAGTTCACCGCTGCAGCGGCGAGGTTTGGCCATACCGAACACACGGTATCGAACACCCCCATGAAGCCGATCCGCAGCGGTATCCGCTCGCGATAGAGCCACGTGCCATCGGCCTGGCGCTTGCAGCGTGCGGCCAGATCACGCGCGAACGCCCGCGCCGACGCAGCCCCACGCGAAAAGCCCAGTACCGATACGCTGACCACCAGGATCCGCATCGGCTCGGGCTGGGTGTCGATCAGCTCATCCAGGGCCTGCAGCGCGAAATCAATGCGCTCGCGCCCGCCTTTGCCGATCGACAGCCCAAGCAGCCCACCGCCATCGCCCACCTCCGGGCACGGGGTGCCCACGCCCGCCAGGTACTGCCGTTTGATGGTGCGGGTGTCGTCCTTGTGCGCGATGAAGAGCCGCGCGATGTTCGACAGCGCACGCTCGTCCTCGCCCTTGCCCAGTTCCTCGTCGCGGTTGTTGCCTGTACCATCGAAGAACACACTCAGGTGCAGGCTCTGGGTGCAGCCGGTGGTCGCCGCCTCCTTGTCGGGCACCGTGCCGCACATCGCTTCCTGGCGGCGGCGGCGCTCGGCATCGCTCAACGGACGGGTGCCGCGCGCCAGCCGTGCGGTACGCGCGCTGCCTTCTGCCTGGGCGACCGGATCGGGCGTGCCCGGCTCAAGGTCGACCTGTCCGGGAATCGCGGTTGGATCAGTACTGGTCATGGTCCTTGTGCTCCTTCGGCACCGGCATGCGGCGCACATCCCATTTGTTCACGCCTTTGCCCAGCAGCTCCGCTTCCACGTGGCCATCCGGGTAGAAGTGCAGCAGCAGCGTTGCCGGATCGGGCGGATAAGGTGTTTTCAACGGCACCATGGCCTCGTGCGGCACCCGGTGACCTTCGTCCAGATAGCGGTTGCTGGCCAGGTCGTAGCGGTTGGTCTCGGTCCACTGCACGCGGACGCTGTCCGGCCCCTTGCCACGGGGCGCGCGCGGGCCCATCGCCGAACCGCCGTTGGTGTAGCCACTCACACCGCCGAGGAACTGCCCATCCACCCGCACATCGGCGAGGTAGTTCGGGCTGTAGTTGAACGCGAACAGCGACAGGACCGGCGTCTTTCCACGCGCCATCGCCCGGCTGCAACCCACGCCCAGCACCAGCAAGGCCAGCACCGCCAATGCACTCCATACCTGATACTTGCTGCCGATCATGCAGGTCTCACTCCAGTCAGTCCCAGCTTTCTTCCAGCGGCCATACTTCATCGCCAATCTGCGCGGCACTGCGCCGGCCCGCCGCGAAATCCTGCAGGCGCGTGCGCCAGGCCGGGTCACTGCCCAGTTCGCTGCCCGCCAGCAACGCCCAGGTCGCCACCATCACCAGCCGCCGGCTGTCCTCGATACCGACATCCGCCGCGGCGGCCACCACCCGGCGGAAAAACGTATACCAGCGTGCGCGTGGCACCCGCGCCAGCAGTTCCGGATCGGACAGCTGGAAGTGGTCGATGAGGGTGTAGGGATAGCTCGCATCGATGAGCCCGCGGCGCTGTGGTGCTTCAAGCACCCACGGCGGGTCATGCGGATCCACCGCGACGTCCTCGAGTTCCAGGTGCGCCCACTGCAGATCATGGCGCAGGTACCACCAACGCTCCCCCAGGGCCAGGAACGCGCGGCACTGCGCCTCGTCCAGTACCTGCACCCACCAGGGCAGCACCCGCGCATCGAAAAAGCGCGTGAGGAACAGCTTCCCGTTCGGATAGCTGGCGTCCAACCGCCGTTGCAGGCGCTGCTGCAGCTGAGTGGCGTCCAGGTTTGTCTCGATGATGCTCAGCATGCCGAGTGAACGCGCCTGCGCGCCGGCCCGCTGCAGGAACCGGTCATGGTCAACGTCACGCGGCAGCCGCGCCAGGAACACACTGGCATCGTCGGCGCCGTCGGCCAGCAGACCATCGAACAGCACCATCGGCGCCCAGGGCAGCGTGCGCAGCAACTGCACCGGCGCGTCACACTGCGCCCCGTCCAGAAGGACAAACCGCTGCATGCCTGCATCCAGCGGCGGCAGATCAAGCGGCGGGAAGTGCCAGTCACGCATCATCCGCGCTCCCCCTTGGGCGTCAACGGCGCTGCGCGTTGCGCTGCCAGCAGCAGGCACTCCTTGCACACCGACTGCGGAAACACCGGCAAGGGGTAGCGCCCACTGCCGCCGGGCAGGAACGACTTGCGCCCCGCCTGCACCGCGATGCGGCCCGGTGCGTTCACGACGATGTTGCCCGCGCTGAGCGTGATGCTGGCACCGCCGGACGTGGCCACCTGCACGGTCCGCCCGGCAGCCACTTCCACCGGCGCCTGCGCACTGGCCGCGCGCAGCGCCTGCCGTGACTGCAGGTCCACCCGGTCCTGCTGCGCTTTCAGATCCAGCAGGCCTGAGCCACTGGCCACGGTCAGCGTGGGTGACTGGCCATCGATGCCCGTGACCGCAGCAGACAGCACGCCGATGGCCTGTCGGCCATGCCAACGCGCATCGCCCATCACCACCGCATCACTGTGCTGGCCGCTGCCCAGCACCAGCGTCTCCCCCTGCCCCCAGTGCAGCCCCTGGCCGGCCACCATCACCGCGCCCTGCGGCGACGACAGGCCAAGCACGGGGTCGCCCGTATGCGGCACCACCCCCTCACCGGCCTCACTGCTGCGTTGCCGGGCGGCGCCGGCAGCCTCCGGCAGGCTCGCGCCGGGTACGGCACTGCGCACGCTGTCCAGCAGTACCGGCAGTGGCGACCGCGCGCCATCCAGGCGTGAGCGTTGCAATGACTGCACACCGGTCTCGGCGGCAGGGCGCACCGTGCGGTGGGTATCGGCGGCGACGCTGTAGTCTTTCGCCAGCGACACCAGCTGCTGCAGCAGTGCGGACGGCTGCACGGCTTCGCCCGCAGGGGCCGCGCCGGCATGCGCGTAGGCGCTGAACCACGCGCCGGCCGTCCCACGCACCGCGCCCCACGCGTCGCTGCGCAGTTCAAAACCCTGTCCGCGCACGCTGCCCACGTAATTGTCAGCCTGGTGCCGCAGGTGCCCCAGCGTCAGCTGCGACGCCTGCTGGCTGCTGGCCAGCTGCGCACGCAACTGCTGGTTGGAGTCATCAAACAGCAGATGGTTGCTGCCCTCGCCCCCGGCCCATTCGCGCGAGCGGATTCCCCACAGCGCGCCATCGTGCCGATGCGCGCCCTCACCCGCTCCCCCTGCGTGCCAGGCCGGTGCCTGGCCACCGCTGAGATTGGCCTGCGCACTGCTGTGTGCATCAGCCGCCTGGGCGTACGCCGACAGGTCGGCTTCGGCGCCAGCCCCGGCCGTGGTCGGCGCCACGCCCGCTTCGCCACGCCCGTTGTACAGCGCGCCCAGCACCACCGGGCGGTCGATATCGCCCTCCAGGAAGCCCACCAGCACTTCCTGGCCGATCCGCGGCAGGAACTGGCTGCCCACGCCGGGGCCTGCGTAGCGCTGCGCCACGCGCAGCCAGGCGCTGTCGGCACCGCCCGCATCGCCCTGGAAATGGAAGCGCACGCGGATACGCCCCAGCGCATCGGCATGCAGATCATTCGCCGCCCCCGATGAGCCGGCCACCACGATCGCGGTCTGATAGCCCGGTGCCAGCGGCCGCGCATTGCGACGCGCACCGGTGCCATCGGCCAGGATCGGCCGCCAGCGACGGTCGCGCGCCACCGCGCTGAACGCATTCACGTAGCCATGCTGTTTCGCCGCGTCCTGCAGGGGGTCGAGTTCTGCCGTCTCACCAAGCAGCGCCCGCACGCACTCGCGCAGGTCCACCGGCAGGTTGTTGACCCCGGCGTGGGTCACCTCGACCAGCAGCAGCTCGGCCGGCAGATCGCCCGGCAGGCCGGTCAGTTCCCAGGCATGCCCGGCATCCGCGCTGCGCACGCTGCCACGGCCCTGCCACTGCAGCGCCTGCGCCTCCCGTGCCTCGGCCATCAACCGCGCGTGGTGCTGCAGTTCGGCAACATCGGCGAAGGCATAGGCGCCCACAGCATCGTAATCTTCGCGCGGACTCTCGCCGGCACCTTCCAGCGGCAGCTGCCCGGCCAGCGAACTGACACTGCGGTAATCGCTGCTGTGCAGCTGCACGCGCGTGCTCTGCAGCCGCCGTTGCTGGCCCAGCTGCTGCACGCCATCGTCCTCTTCGGTGGCATCAGCACGATGGAAGCGGATGCCGCCGCGCGCCTGCGAGGCCGCCGATTCCGGCAGCAGCGTCGAGTCGGCAAACAGCAGCACGCCATGCCCGGCCGCTGCAGCGGCCACCTCCTCCACGCACCAGCCCACACCCTCTTCGGCCAGCAGGCGCTGCACGAAGGCCAGATCCGATTCCCGGTACTGCACGCAGAAACTGCGTGGCCGCGAGGCCGTCAGCAGCGCATCCACGTCATCGCTCCAGCGCCAGTGCGCATGCGGCGCATGCGCCTGCAGCACGGCGTCGATGATCGCGCGCACGTCCTGGTCCTGGAACACCCGGCTGCACACCGCCTGGTCCAGCCACCATGTCCAGTCACGCAGGGTGATGCGGTAGCGCACCAGACCGCCATCGGCCTGCAGGCAGTCAGCCGCAGCGATCACTCCGTGGCGGGACCAGTCCTGCCCGTCGGCCTGGCGCGCGTGCAGGCAGGCCGGCTGCCCCAGCCAATCGGCCAACGGCAGCGCCGCATCCATCGACAGCACGTCGACCTGCAGATGCCGCCCGCCGGACAACGCATCGCGCCCCGACCAGCCATCCACCACCACGGCCGGCTGGCCCGGTAGATCCAAGCGGAACAGACGACTGCCGGCATCCACACCGGCCGCCTGCACCATGAGACTGCGCATCGCTTCCATGGCGTTCTCACTGTTGCCGCCCGCCGCTCCCCCGCGCGCGGTTCCTCCCCCTGTCAGCCGACGGTAACAGATGGAAAACAGTGGCGCATCTCACGGCCTTCACGCGGTATCAACACCATTTCGATGCGCGGCGGCCCGCCTTCCGTTCTCGCTTCTCAATCGCTCGCCAGTGCCGCGCTGCCGAATCCGACCTGATGATTGCAACGCGCGCTATACCCTGCAGGCCAGTGGCCCCATGCTGTTCACTGCATGTACTGCGTGGCATGCCCGGTGAAGCGAACCCCGTCGAATCCAAAACAGAACCGACCTTCCTCAAACGCACGGTAAACCAAGAGTGCACTGCTGACGCAGAACGTGTCAGCCTGCAGCGACGTTTCCACCTTGCCGTACTCGCGTGCGCCGTCCTTGCCCACCAGTGGCCCGCTGAACGCATCGATCGGCAGCGGGTAAACCGTTCCGTCGCGGCTGTCGATCAGCACGATCGAGCGCTGGAAATATTCCTTGCGCTCCTCAAGCTGGGCCAGGATGTAGTGCGTCTTGAAGTTGGGTACCTGCGTGCGGATCGCCTCATCGATCTGGGCGCGGTGCGCCGCATCGCAGAAATCCACGGGGCTGTACGTGTAGGAGCAGCCCGAGTGCGGGTAGCTCATCACCACCCCGGCATACGGTGCGTTGGCCGGCATGCTGGACGGGCCAGCGTCCTTGCACGCGGCTGGCAGGCAAGCGATGCAAGGCAACGCGAACCGGAGGGCAAGCCTGCAAAGGTCAATCCTGTTCATTGTCCGAAGTCCGCTGTTTCCATCAGCACTCACGTCACGCCTCGCGCGCCCAGCACGGTGGTTGATCGTGCCCAGGTAGGCGTGCAGATCAACTGCGATTTCCCCCCGTCATCCCCGTGCGGGCCCAGCACCGGCGTCCTGCCCTGTCTGCTGCCCTTGCCTTCGCGCAACTCCGTACCCAGCGCCTTGCGCAGGCGCGATCGTGCTTCTTCCAGCGGCAGGTCGATCAGCACGCCGAACGGGGTCGACGCAGTCCCCAGGTGGGTCACCACCTGGTAAACCGGCAACCCATGGAAATCAGCGCTCAGACAGAAGTACGCCATCCCGAAGGCTGCCTCGCGCTCGCAAGACTCGGGAGCATGCCGGGCCAGGTAAGGATTGACGGGTCGACCCGAATCCAGATACCAGCCCTTAGGCGCACAGTCGAGCAGTCCGGCGAAGAGCGTGTCAGCGCTATCCGGATCATCCGGAAGTGACGGGGTGCTTTGCCCAGGATGAGCATCGGGCACGCGCTGCGCATCGAAATATGCCAGCGCTGAACGGGCACCTTCCAACGGCTCGACATTCTGCCGTTCCGCCTGGGTGCAGCCCGCCAATGTCAGCACGAAAGCAAGCATGCGCATCGCCGCTGGCCCACCCTGCCAGCGGCGACCTGCACAGGCATCGATAGTCAGTCAGTACGTTGCGAACGGCACTTCAACCTTCAGCGCCGCGCCACCCTCGGCCGGCTTCAAGGTGTAGGTCTGGACGCCACCATCATCGTCTGCCAGCGACGTATCGCGACGCTCGACCGTATAGCGTGCGCCACCCAGTTCCAGCGTTTTCGCACCCACGGCGCGCGCGTCGGCCTGCAGCAGCAATCCGCCCGCGGCCTCGCGCTCTTCCTTGAAGGTGTAGCTGCCCAGGGCGCCCTGCACTTTCAGCAGCTGGACGTGCGGGCGATAGGGGGCTGCGTCAAGGTTCCAGCCATTGGTCAGATCGGTGACCCACGGACCCGGAATGTCGAAGCGATCCTGCAGCTCCGTCTCGCCGACTTCGCCCCCTTCCACCGACAGGCAGCAGACGACTTTCCCGGCTTTGGCGTCATAGACGGCCCAGCGGCTGCCGACGGCTGCGGCATGCGGCAGCATGGCGAAGTGGAACTGCTGCTCGAGATTGCTGTCGGAGACCCGGCGCCAGCCCCCCACTTCGGGAGGCTGCGCCTGGCAGCCGACCGCCAGCACCAACCCTGCAGCCGCAAGCGCGGCGCGAATCATGAAACCAGCCATCGTCAATTGCCTGTCTTGGACCAATGGGGATCATCGATCTTCTTCGTTCTGCCGTCATAGTTCCAGTGCAGAACGCTGTAAGTGGCACCCACGTCGATGATGTCGCGCTTGCTGCCAATCGTCACGCTGGTGCCGTCGGCCTTCTTGACGGTCTTGCCTATGCCCCAGGCCGGACTGAGCCGCATGTCGATCGCTTCGCCCCCGTTGTGATTGGACCGGTAGGGCTTGCCGATCGCCCCGGCAGCGCCGTAGGCCGCATCCATGGCCTTGGCACCCTGCTTTGCAGCCTTCAGATCGGGTTTGCCACTGGCGTCGAGGTGTTGCCAGTCGATGTTCACCGGCGCATCCCCGTTCTGCGGCGCGAACGCCGGCACCTTGGCCGGATCCATGCCGTTGACGATTTCGCGCGCGTAGTACATCAGATACGAGCGCTGTGGCGGGCGCAGGGTGGTGTTGATGTTGACGGTCACGCCGGCTGCATTCAGCGCCGCAAGGAAGCGGGTGATGTTCGACTTGAAGGGTTCCTTGAGATCGGCAACCTTGTTGCTCTGCATGAAGCGCTTGTGCCACTGCGCACCGCTCTTCTCACGTTCGCCGTTGTAAGTGCCGTCCTTGCTGGGGGTCGCATTGGCGTTGGCCGTGGCCATCGCCGAATAGAAGTTGTTCAGCAGCCCGATCGGGTGCAGGTGGAATACCTCCGGCGCGCCGGGGAAGCCTTTGACCTTGGGCGCAACATCCTTCCACCACCGCAGGTTCTGGATGCGCAGTTTCTCCGCGCTCCACTCCACTGCGCCGTCGAGCATCAGCGGGTCGAGCTCGTCCCACTTGGCATCCTCGCCACCCCATTCACTCTCGTAACGGACGATCATCCGGCTCAGCGCCTGGGCCAGCAGGGGCTGCTTGCTGGCGGCCTGCAGTTCGGCCTTGCTGATATGCCCATTGCCATCGGTGTCCAGCAGTGCGTGCAGTTTCTGGACCAGCGCGCTGCGCTCGACCTTGTCGGCCCGCATGCGGTGGTCGGTCACCTCATGGGCCTTCAGCACGCCCATCTTCACCAGCGTCGCCGCCATCATGTCGACCGGCTGGATACTGCCCTCTTCCACCGTCTCGAAGCCCGGCCATGCCCAGGGCGACTGCCAGCCCACCTTGGCGTGGCCAGACTCGCAGGCCCAGCCCAGGACGAACGTCCCCGGCTTTTCGCCGCACGCCGCCACTTCCCACCAGGCCTTGCCGTCGCTGTCCAGCGCCCGCTTCGGGGCAGGCAGGCGCTCCAGCTCGGCGCGGGACATGACCCGGACCAGTCCCACGGCCTCACCATCGGGGCCGTCCGTGCGCAGGGGATGCTTCTTCCACCACTTCATGCCATCGACCGGGCACGCCTGCAGATCCTTGCGGAGGATCCAGAATGGCTCACCCACCGGCACCCGCATCTCGCGCCGCGTGTAGTTGTGCTTCTTCGCTTCCTTTTCCGACTGCGTGCGCTGGCTATCGTCCGCGCCGACGAACACGCCGGTGAAATGCGCGTCCTTCGCGTTCGCGTAACTCTTGCTGCTGGACGAGTAGGCACCCAACGCCTTGCGCTCGAATATCTTCAGCTCCGATCGCTGGACCAGCGTCCACGTGCCCAGGCCGGAATCCTTGAGCTGGGTAAGCACAGTATCCGACTCAATCGTGCCGTCCGGCATGGCCGGCTTCTTCAGCCGCGCGCCCTTCTCGATCACGAACAGGCTGCCCGTTCCCGGCGGCAGGAGCGACGCGTACTTGCGCGACTTTGCCAGGAACACGGGCAGGTCATTGCCCGCAAAGACTTCAAGGTGCATCAACGGGCGCGTGCCGCGCTTGGGCAACGGCTGGGCGTCCACGTACTGCTGGTACTCACCGACATGCCCCAGCAAAGCGCCCGCACCAATGGCGATGGGCGTTTCGGGAATGACGACCTTGTCACGCTGGACCGGCTGCTTCGGACCCGGGTCGAGTTCGGGCATGAAAATCCAGCCCTGCTTCGCTGCCGGGTCAACGGCCTCGCCGGGCCGAACAGGAACGATCTCTCCTTCCAGGATCCGATCGATC
This sequence comes from Stenotrophomonas sp. ESTM1D_MKCIP4_1, assembly GCF_003086895.1. Classification (NCBI taxonomy): domain Bacteria; kingdom Pseudomonadati; phylum Pseudomonadota; class Gammaproteobacteria; order Lysobacterales; family Lysobacteraceae; genus Stenotrophomonas; species Stenotrophomonas sp. ESTM1D_MKCIP4_1. Next base: position 2,456,982 of record NZ_CP026004.1, read on the forward strand.
TGCGCCCATTTGTCCTTGCGGTTCTTCACGGTTATCCGTGCGCCGCGTGGCAGCAGCCCCAAGCGGTTCGAGCGGCTGCTGGCTTCGCTGCGGATGTTCAGGCCGATGATCGGCGCCGGCGCTGCGTCAGTCATCCGAGTGTGCCTCCTGCACGACGTTGTCCCATTCCTTCATCTGGCCAGGCCCCCACCCCAACTGCTCCAGCGCGTCAGCTACTTCAGCGGAGTCACCGGATGTTCCACCACAGTCACAGCCAACGTGATCGTCCTCACCCTCGTCATGCGCTGCCTGTACCGGAGCCGGTGCAGGCGGCACCTCCTGCGCATCCTTCGCCTTGTCGCCGACGACGAACTCGTTGCCTTCGGTCCAGAAACCGGGCCGTGCGCGCTTGCGGTCCTCCTGGTACCCGGTGAAGTCCATCAGGTGCATGTAGAGGCTGTAGAAGGTCAGTTCGCTGCCTGGCTCCGGCTTGGTCTCCGCAGCAGCCGCCTTGGCATCCTTGGAGTCCTTCGGGTCCTTTGCCGCCTTGGTGGCCGGCGCGGGCGCCGCAGCCTTGGCTGGTGCCGCTGCCGTGGGCGCCGCTGCAGGCGTGGCGGCCTCGGCCTTCGGCGCCGCCTTCTTGTCCTGTTCTTCCTTGGCAGCCTTGTTGGCAGCGTCGAACTTGGCCTGCGCATCAGCCGGCAGCTTCAGCGTGTGCCGCACCAGCACAAACCCCTTCGCGTACAACGCCTTGCGCTGCGCCTGCGGGAAGGTGATTTCCGGGTAGCGGTCATCGATCCGGTAGGCGATCACCTCGCCATCCTTGATGCAGCGGACGCCCTGCGTCTGGTCGAGCACGGTGCCACTGCCGGCGTCGAAGTGGACGCCGCCATGCCAGAGGCCGCTGGCGCCCACCGGGAAGAACCCATCGTCCACACGGGCCAATGCGCCTTCCTCCTGGGCGGGAAGGCCCAGGTACATCGCGCCATCGAATGCATCACTCTTGCCCTGGCGCGGGAACGGGTACATCCAGGTGGTCTGGGCCTCCACCGGGGCACAGCACCCCAGTTCGTAGCCCCCGAATTTCTTCATGTACTTCGAGACGCTCGAGCCGTAGGCATCGGTGCCGTCTTCCGCACCGCCCGTGCGCAGGAACGCAAGCACGGCAGGACGCTTCCACTGCCCCGTTTTCTTGTCCGGCTTGCCCGGACCGTAGCCCTTCAGGTGGGCGGCCGCGATGATGCCCGACTCGGTCACCACGAAACCCTTCATGGTCTGGCCGATGAACTTGGTCGTACCGAAGTAGCGGCCCTGGCGGCAGAGTTCGCGCATCCACTCCTCGCCGGCTTTGTCCTGCATCGCCTCACTGGCCAGGAACACTTCGCGGCTGGTGACACCGTTCTTGCCCGTCCATTGGCCCTTCCATTCCTGCTTAAGCTTGATCTCCGCCGTGGTCTTGTAATACCCCAGCTGGGTCAGCGCCTCTTCACCGAACTGGTATTTGCCGATGTAGTTGTAGCTGTTGATGATGCCGATGTTGCCGCTCGACTCTTCAAAGCCGACCGCATCCAGGAATGCCTTGAGGTTGCCGGCGCTCATTGGGCCTCTCCACAATCGCCCAGCCGTCGCACCATCTCGAGATTGGCGGGCATCCGCGCATCAAGCACTGCGCGCTGTGCATCCGAGGGGTTTCCCAGCCAACGGATCGCGCAGTTCAGCGTCAGCCGACCCACCATGTGCCGGCCCGCGGGGTCGTAGAGGGCAGCAAGCTGCGTCGTACCGCACGCATGCGCCTGGCAGGCCGAGTACAGCCACCAGGTCTGCCCGTTGATCGACAGCGGCTTGCCCGCTGCGCTGGGGCCTGTCAGCAGCCGTTCTTTCAGGCGCGGGGCCTCGCCAGCCGGCACTTCTGCCAGAAGCGTAGCGAACGCACGCGTCACGTCCGGGTTTGCGCGGCCGCAGTCGTCGGGCGCCGGCTTGCCCTTGCCAACCAGAGCGAACAGATACGTCGCAAGCGGCTGCTCGGCGCACGTCGGCTGCGGAAGATCGACCGATGCGTCCGTTGCAGATGCCTCGTGCGGCGCTGCTGCGACGCACTGCCATGCCAGTGCCGCCGACAGGGGCAGCAGAAACAGCGTCTTCTTCATTGTGTTCATCCCGAGAAACCGATGATCCGCTTCTGTTTCATGTCACCCAGCACCCAGGACGGCAGCTCGCTTTTCGTGCTGCTGGGGCCGAGGAAGGATTTGCGTTGCGCGTGCACGGTGATCGAGCCCGGTGCGTTGAACACGATGTTGCCATCGGCGACCGTGATGCTTGCGCCACCGGAGGTGGCAACATGCAGCGTCTTGCCTGCGGCCAGCTCGATATGCGCCTGGGCGCTCGCGCCACGCAGGCCCGCTCGCGACTGTATGCGAATGGCGTCAGCCTGGGCCTGTACCTCGAACTCGCGGGTGCCCGCGGCAACAGTCAGGGCAGCAGCGGCAGCGGCACCGTCCTTGGTGACGGCAGCCAGAAGGCCCAGCGACTGGCTCGCATGCAAGCGGGCCTGCCCCATGACCGTTGTGTCCGAATGCATACCACTCGCCAGCAGCAGCGCTTCGCCACTGCTCCATTGGATGCTCTGCCCCGCCACGTGTGCCACGCCGTCAGGCGCCGCCAGCCCGAGCAGGGGGTCACCACTGTGGGGAATGCGGCCTTCGCCGGGTTCGGCAGCGCGCTGCGGTGCCTGTGCCACGCCCTCGGCGTACTGCGTTCCTGCAACGACGGTTCGCGCAGCCGCCGACATCGCCGCCAGCGGTGCCTGGGTCTGCTCGATCCGTGAACGCATCGCGCCGCCCGCCCCCTCCTGCATCGCCAGCGGACTGGTGACATGCGTGCGCGCGGCCTGGGTGAAGCTCTCGCCCAGCGTCTGCAGCTGCGAGAGCAGCGCGGACGGCTGCACCGCCTCGCCGGCAGGCGTGGCGCCACCACGGCCATAGGCGCTGAACCACGCACCCGCCGTACCGCGTACCGCCCCCCACGCATCGCTGCGCAGCTCGAAACCGGTGCCGCGCAGGCTGCCTACATAGTTGTCGGCCTGGTAACGCAGATGGCCCATCGTCAACTGCGACACCTGCTGGCTGCTGGCCAGCTGGGCGCGCAGCTGCTGGTTGGAATCATCGAACAGCAGATGATTGCCGCCCTCGCCGCCATCCCACTCGCGCGAACGGATGCCCCACAGGGCGCCGCCGTGGCGGTGCGCCTGGTCACCGGCACCCGCCGCGTGCCACGCCGGCGCCTGGCCACTGCTGAGGTTGGCCTGCGCACTGCTGCGCGTGTCGCCCGCCTGCCCATAGGCGGACAGATCACCTTCACCGTTGGCGCCTGCAGGCGTCGGCGCCACGCCTGCCTCGCCGCGGCCGTTGTACAGGGCGCCGAGCACCAGCGGCCGATCAATGTCGCCATCCAGGAAACCCACCAGGACTTCCTGGCCGATACGGGGCAGGAACTGGCTGCCCACGCCCGGGCCCGCATAGCGCTGCGCGACGCGCAACCACGCGCTGTCCTGAACGCCGTCGCCCTGGGCCTGCTGGAAGTGAAAACGCACACGCACGCGGCCATGGCGGTCCGCATGCAGATCACGGCTGCCCCCGCCCTGCCCGGCCACCACCACTGCGGTCTGGTAACCCGGCACGGTGGGCCGTGGATTCAGGCGTGCCCCGGTGCCGTCGATCAACTGCGGGCGCCACGGCGTGGCGCGCTCGACGGCCTGGAACGTGTTGCCGTAGCCCACCGCTTCGGCCTGTGCCCACAGCGCCGCATCCTGTGCGTCAGCCGGTGCAACACCCAACGCGTCGTCCAGGCTGCGTCGCAGATCGGTCGGCAGGTTGTTGATGCCCGCGTGGTCCACCGCCACCAGCAGCAGTTCCGGCGGGGTTGCGGCGGGTGCCTGCTGCAGGCGCAGCCAGCAGCCGGAGTGCAGTCCACGCACCGTGCCACGAGCCTGCCAGCTGCGGCTGTGGGCTTCACGGGCCTGGGCCTGCAGGCGGGCCTGCCGCGAGGCCGACGCCGCGTCACTGAACGCGTAGGCGCCGACCGCGTCGAAATCCTCACGCGGCGACTGGCTGCCGCCACCGTCCATCGGTGCCTGCCCGGCCAGCGCACGCACTTGGCGGTAGTCGTCACTCTGCAGGTTGACGGCGGTACTGCCGAGGCGCCGATGCAGGCCGATGGCCTGCACGCTGTCGCTGGACTCGGTTGCATCGCTGCGGTGGAAGCGCACACCGACTCCCGAACTGGCGGCATCTTCGGGCAGGGCGACGCTGTCGGCGAAGATCTCCATGCCGTTTCCGCACGGCGCGTCCTCGTCCGCGTACAGGCGCCAGCCGAGACCCTCTTCGGCCAGAAGACGCTGCAGGAAATCCAGGTCGCTCTCGCGGTACTGCACGCAGTAGCTGCGCACGCGCTCGCCGAGGAAGGCATCCACGCCTTCGGCCCAGCGCCAGCGGGCCACGTCGGTGTGGCCCTGCAGGACCGCATCCACGATGGCGCGGATGCTCTGTTCCTGGAACACGCGGCTGTGCCGCGCGTACTGCAGCCACCACGTCCACGACACCAGCCGCAGCTGGAATCGCGCCAGACCACCGTCACTGCCCAGGTTCGCCGCGTCGGCAACCAGACCGCTGCGGCGCCATTCACCGCCATCGGCGCAGCGGGTCACCAGGGTTGCGCGGGTGCCTGGCAGGGCCGCCAGGTCGATGCCTGCATCCGTGCCCAGCAGGGTCACTTCGGTCCAGGCGTGCTCGCCCATCGCGTCACGGCCACGCCAGCGCTCGACCGTGCAGGCGGCCAACGCCTCGTTCTCCAGTCGATACAGGCGCTGCGCATCACCCAACCCGGCGACCTGCGTCATCACGTAATTCAGCTGATCCATGCCAATTCCAGAGTAAAAGACGTCAGTTCATGACACGCGTGACGTCGGTTTCCAGCCGGCGATGCTAGCAGATCGACGTGAGCGTCAATATCACGACGGGCGTATCGAACATAAACTGCGCACCTCGTCACATAATTGACGGTGCGGGCGAGGAGCGGGCGTCTCATGGCATCGGTCACCGCCGCGCTGTTCACATGCGCGGGCTAGAATCGATCCCAGTCCTCAACGAGACCTGCCATGCTGGATCAGGAAGCCCTGCTGGCCCCGATTTCTGACAACGCCCCGACTGGTGAAGATCTGTCGTTCTCGGCCGAGTTTGATCGGATCATCGAAAACCGTCGCGCCGACGACCCGACCCTGGATCAAGGGGCGTGGCAGACCGACATCAAGTACGCCGATTGGAGCAGTGTGCTGCGCGATGCCAGCGACCTGCTGCAGACGCGCACCAAGGACCTGCGCCTGGCCGGCTGGCTGAGCGAGTCGGCCACGCAGCTGGAAGGTTTCCAGGGCCTGGCCATTGGTTACCGGGTGACTGCCGGGCTGTGTGACCGGTTCTGGGACGAGGTGCACCCGCAGGCGCCGGACGGCGATTTCGAGGAGCGCATCGGCAACCTGAGCTGGCTGCTGACCAATTCCCTGCAGTGGCTGCGCGCGGTCCCGATCATTGCCGCACCGCAGGGTCGCTTCAGCCTGGCCGATTTCGAGCACGCCCACGCCCGCGCCAACAGTGGCGAAGAGGATGATGGCCGCCCGAGCCTGGACATGCTCAATGCAGCACGTCGCGATACCCAGCACGGGTTCTACCGGCAGCTGGCCGACGATCTCCCCGATTGCAGCCAGGCCCTGGCCGAACTGCAGGCGGCCGTCGACAACCGGCTTGGGCTGGATGGCCCCAGCTTCAGCGCCGTCCGCGAACAGCTGGAGCACCTGCAGCGCACCGTACTGCGTTTCGCGCGCGAAGCCGGCGTGCTGCTCGATGGCGAGACCGTGCCGGCCGACGATGGATTCAGCGAACCCGCCTTTGCCGGTGAGGCCAGCGGATTCGATGCCGCGCCCGTTGCACCCGCGCGTGGCCCGGCCGGTGCCCCCACGTCACGCAAGGAGGCGCTGCAGCAGCTGCGGCAGGTGGCCGAGTTCTTCCGACGCACCGAACCACACAGCCCGGTGGCCTACCTGGCCGAGAAGGCGGCCCGCTGGGGCGAAATGCCGCTGCACGTCTGGCTCAAGCGCGTCATCAAGGACCACAGCACGCTGGAACAGATGGAAGAGATGCTGGACGTGAACCCGGAAGACTGAGCGTCCCATCCGGGCATCGACGTAAAGGAAGGATCGGGCAGTGCCCGATCCTTCTTTGTTTACTGGATCTTGAACTCGATGCGGCGGTTGCGCGCGCGGCCGTCATTGCTGGTGTTGTCGGCCACCGGCTCATCCGGCCCCTTGCCGAGCACATCCATGTGGCTGCCCGGAATGCCCTTGGCCATCATGTAGTTCTTCACCGCGAGCGCGCGCCCGTGGCTCAGCGCCAGGTTCGATTCGCGCTGGCCCACATTATCGGTGTGGCCGATGATGAGGAACCGGCTGTCCGGCATCTGCGCCATCTTGGCCACCATTTCGTCCAGGATGCCCATGCCGAACGGCGTCAGGCGGGCGCTGCCACTCTGGAACTCGATGATGCGGTTGGCCAGCGTCTGGTCCAGCACGTTCTGCTGGGAGCCCACCTTCAGCGCGTTGGTCACCGTGTAGCTGGTGTTGCTGGCCAGGCTGAGGTCGCTGGCAACCTGCTGGCGCAGTGCTTCATTGCCCACCTCACCGGTGATGCGCACCGATTGGCCATTCACTTCCAGCTTGCCGGGCGAGACGCGCTTCAGGCCGGGATTGATCATGCCCGAGACATAGTCGCCCCAGTTCGGCGGCGTGGCGATGGTTTCCACCTGGATCCGGTCCACCACCCGCTCGGCACCGTACACGGCACGCAGGTTGTTCAACAGCTTGGCTTTGGTTGCCTGGTCAGGCACCACGCCTTCGATCACCACCGGCCGCTCGGTTGCAGCGGGCGCGCCCGCTGCGGCGTTCTGCGCGGCCAACGGTGCCGCTGCCAGCAGCAGCGGCAGCATGAAGTGAAAAGGGTTGCACACGCGCATCGTCAGGTTCCCAGGAAAGTCTCGCCAAACAGCTTGCGTGCGGTGGCCAGGGCCAGGTCGTCACGGTCAAGGAAGCTGCCAAAGCGATTGAGGTTGTAGTCGCCACGCATGTAGTCGTCGACCCATTCCGAATGCTGGATGCGGATGAGGAAATCGCCGGCTTCTGCCGGGTCGAGCACCGCGCGCAGCACCTGCCGGTCGGCGCCATTGAAGCCAACGATCATGCTGGGCGCCGCGTCGTTGCGGATCAGCACGGCCAGTTCAAAGTCGCCACGGGCGACGAAGCTGGACAGCAGGTCCAGCCAGAACGCCGCCACCAGCGGGCGGTACGCCGGATCGCGCACCAGCGGGAAGACCAGCGCCTTGTCGATGTTGACATCGCCACCGCTCAACACCGGCTGCAGCAACAACCCAAGGGCGGGCAGCACCTGCCGCAGCGACACCTCACCATGCCCGGAATCGCGCAGCCGCTGTTCCAGATCCGCAACGGTGGTGCTTTCGAGGAAATCCTGGAAGCTGCCGTTGTAGTCCCCCGGATCAGTGCTGATGCTGAAACGCGCATCGGCCAACTGCGCCAGCGCCTGCGCGGCATCACTGTCCTGATAGGCCTGGCGTGCCAGGCGGGCCAGCCCGGACCACGCGTTGGACATCGCCAGCGGGCTGCGCCCGATGAACGGCAAGGGCTCCGGCGCATCCAGGCGCAGCGCGGACAGCAGCGGGAAGCGCCGCTCGGACGCGTCACGACTGGCCAGGAAGTGGCCGCACAGCACCATCTTGCTGCGCGACCCCAGGAACGCATAGTGAATCTCGGGCGCCTCGTCGTACCGCTGCTTCCAGTCCGGGCTCTGGCTCAACAGCTCCAGGCTTTCGCCTGCCCAGCGGTCCAGCCAGCCAAGCAGCTGATGGTTCTCCGCAGCGCGGACGAAATCGCCGCGCGACGGCACCTTGCCGAAATAGGAAACGCCTGCGCTCACCACCCGGCTCATCGGGCACCTCCAGCGGCCGACGCCGCAGGGGCCGTGGCGGCCGGCGCGACAGCGGCCGGGGTTCCTCCGGCCACGCGCTCGGGCAGCTGCAGGCCACGCTGCCAGTCGCCGCCACCCTCGTTGCTGGCACCGGCACGGCGCACGATGCGCATCTCCACCGTCACGCCCACACCGCTGCCGTTCCAGGTGATGCGGCTGGAATCATCCAGGCGCTCATACTCACCCTCGGCCATCAGGCGGTTGAAGCCGTTGGTGCCCGGCGCGCTGAACACTTCCACCGTCCTGCCATCACCGGTGACCGCCGTGATCTTCACGCCCGGCACCTGGCCGGCGTTCGGGTACTGCATGGTGGTCCACTGCGGCGGCGTATTGCGGTAGCGCAGCACCTGCCCGTCAATCTCGATGGTGTATTCCAGCGCACCGGCAGCCGGTGCAGGCAGGATTTCGAAGATCGTCGTGTCCTGTGCGGCACCCGCGGCTGCACCACTGACCCAGTTGCCGTAGTTGGCCACCAGATCAGCCGACAGGTTCACGCCCTGGCCTGCCCAGCGGCGGGTCTCCAGCAGCGGCCCGCGCTGGATCACCAGCGGGCCCAGTGCTTCCTTGTTGAACGCGGCGATGCTGCCGCTGGCGCCGAACACCGCCGCCACATCGCTCGGTGCGGCATCGACGTCGGAGTTCAGGTTGAACGGATACTGCTGGCCGATGCGCGCCTTGAACGGGTCGTACACCTGGGCCTTCCAGGTCTTGTTCACCTCATCCTCGGTCGGCGTGATGAGCGCACTGAAGGTCTGGGTCAGCGGGCGCAGCAGCAGCGGGCGCAGGGCCTCGCGCTGCTTCTCGTCCAGACCGGTCAGCACCTGCTCGTCCACCAGGGCCAGGCCGACGCTCAGCTCCGAGCCCTCGTTGCTGAAGGTGTCCTGCATCAGCTTGCGGGTACCCACGCCGATCTCGCCCTGGCTCTTGATGGCATTGAGGCGGGCGCGCAGCTTGGTCAGCGTCTCGAAGTAGGCGGTGATGATAGCCGGCTGGTCACCGCGCTCGCTGGTCAGCCGCGCGATGCCCTCGAACGCCTTGCCGATCGGGCCGACCGGCTGCGCTGCGGCCGTCGCGGCCGGATCCTTGCGCAGCACGGTGCGCTGGAACCACGCCACGAAGCCCTTGCGTGCCTTGGTCGAACGCGCCAGTGCGGCCGGGTTGTCCCACACCGTCTCCTCGTTGATGCGCTCCAGCAGGATGCGCAGCGGCGAATTGTTCGCATCACCCAGCTTGTTGATGCGCGCGACCGCCTCGTCGAAGGTGCTGAACTCGGCCACGCTCAGGCCCTGCACGAACTTGCTCCATTCGCGTGCGTAGTCGTTCTTGTACAGGTTGACCAGCTCGCGCGACACATGTTCCGGGCTGCCCGCCAGCGAAAGATCGCTCTGCTCGGTGGTGCCCAGCACCCAGTCGGTGGTGCTCAGCTGCGTGTTGGCCGCTTCCTTGATCGCGTCCTGCACGTAGTCCTCCCAAGCCTTGCGGGAGAACGCACCGGAAATGGCGTAGCTGCCATTGATCAGGCGACCGTTGCGCTCCACGCCGATCAGGTTGTCGACCGTGGTGGTGCCGAACCGCGCACCGGCACGCGCCTTGATCTGCGCATACACCCGCTCCATCGCCGGCTGCCCCTTCATCACCTGGCCCAGCGCCTGGCGGGTATCGGACACCAGCGTGACCTTGTTCTGCACCTGCGGCCAGCTGGGCTTGCCCGACTGCGCCACGTAGAAGGTCATCAGCTTTTCAGCGGCGCGCACCATCTCCTCGCGGCTCATCTGCCCGCGGTTGGCCTCCAGCCAGGTGCGCCAGAACAGGGTCAGCTGCTGCGAAAGGTGCGCGCCTTCCACGTACTTCGGATTACCCAGCATCAGGTAGGTCTTCAGCGCGTTGTAGGCATCGTTGGTGCTGGTCGGCGACGCGTTCTGGTACAGCACCTCGCTCTCGGCAGCGGCGCCATTGCCCTGCCCCAGCTTGTCGCGCTCGGCTACCACCTGGCCCAGGTAGTTCTCCAGATTGGCGACAGTCGGTGCCAGCATCACCTGCTGCATGCCGTGGTTGTACTCACGCAGCAGCTTTTCGCGGATGGCCGTGCCCTGGTACAGGCCCAGGTGGGTGGTGATGCCGCCCTCCTTGCCGTAGCGGTCCAGCTGCTCCATCCGGTCCTGCAGCAGCAGCAACGCATCGATGCGCGACTTCAGGTCCATGCGGTCCTTCTGCACACGCACGGCCTGGTCCAGATCCTTGGTGGCGTTGGCCACCAGCTGCGCATTGGTGGTGTAGGACCAGGTCCACAGCCCCAGCGCCAGCGCCAGCACGCCCACGGCGCCAAGGAACACGCCATAGCGGAGACGGTTCTGGTGCGGGCTCGAGTACTGGCGCACCAGTTCCTTGTCGGCAAAGATGACCTTGCGGAACAGATCCTTGAGGAAAAACGCGGTGTGCCCGGTGGGCGCCTCGTCCACGTTCGAGCCGCGCTGCAGTGCGAACTGGCGGCCGACGCGTTCGGACGCATGGTGCACCGAACGCCCTTCCTGCAGTGCGCTGGAGAAGTAGAAGCCGCGGAACACCGGCTTGAACTGGTAGGGGTTGTCCTCGAACAACGTCGCAATGAAGGTGCGCAGCGCCGGCTTGATGCCAACGAACTCCAACGGCAGCGACAGCAGGCCCGGCGACACGTCGCGACCGCGCTGCATCGCCATGTGGGTCAGGCTCATCTCCTTGATGCCCTCGGCCAGCTCATCGAAATGGCTGTCGAACGCATTGAGCGCATCGGTCTGCTGCTGCACGTCGAACGGCAGCGTGGCGCCCCACACGTGCTCGCGCTCGGCCGGGTCCAGGTTGTGGAAGAACTCGCTGAAGCCGGCCACCAGATCGGCCTTGGTGAACAGCACATACACCGGCGCGAACACTTCCAGCCGCTCGGTGATTTCCTGCACGCGCTGGCGCAGGTTCTTGGCCAGTTCAATGGCGAACTCCGGCTTGCTGCCGGACAGCTCGGCCAGGCTGGCAGCGATGATCACGCCGTTGATGGGCGCGCGCGGCCGGTTCTTCTTCAGCAGGCCAAGGAAGGTCAGCCATTCCATCCGGTCCTCGACGCTGACCGAGTAGCGTCCCGCCGTGTCCAGCACGATGCCGTTGGTGGTGAAGTACCAGTCGCAGTTGCGGGTGCCGCCGATGCCCTGCACCACGTTGCCGCGGTTGTCCTCGAACGGGAACTGCAGACCCGAGTTGAGGATGGCGGTGCTCTTGCCTGCCGCCGGGTTGCCGATGATCACGTACCAGGGCAGCTCGTACAGCGCCGCGCTCCCCTTCAGCACGCCCATCCGCGAGGACTTGATCTGCTTGACCGCATCCATCATGCGGGTGCGCAGCGCTTCGGTATCGGCACGCTGCGCGGGCTGTGCCCCCGCCACTGCCTTGTCCGCCTCATCCTTGACCATCGCCTCCACGCGCTTGGCGGCGCGACGGGCGAGGATCCGCTTGATGGTCCACACCAGCAGGGCCAGCACCAGCAGGCCCGCCAGCACGATCGCCACCCAGATCCCGATCTGCCGGGCCTCTGCCTCACCGTAGTGCGCCAGCGCCGCGGCACCGACCAGGCCGACCACCAGCCAGAGGCGGTAGTCACGCAGGTAGTAGCTGAAATTGCTCAAACTCATGCAAGGGTCCAGGGGTCAGGAAGCCAGCGACGCATCGGCCGCAGGCATGGGGGAAGAAAGAGGATCAACCGCGCCGAACAGGCGCTGCTGGTTGTCGGCCACGCCCAGCAGCAGCACGGGCTCGGCATTGCGTTGAAGCTGTGCATGGGCCAGCGCCAGCTGCGCCAGCGGCAGGGCCGGGCCCAGCTCACCGGCACTGACGGCCAGGGCCAGGCTCTGCGGACTGAAATCGAGATCGGGCGACAGCGAAGCGGCGATCGCCGCCGCATCCACCATCAGATCGCCGCGGTGATCGGCGTCATGCAGGACGAACTGTGCCGGCGCGCGGTCCGCATCCAGGCCCGACTGCCATTGGCTGGCCAGCGCGGCGAGCTGCCGCCGCTGTTCCGCCGGGCGCTGCCCTTCAATCTGCTCGGCGCGCACCAGCTGCGGCCGCCACAGACGGCCATCACCCTCGCGCCCGTGGGCCAGGGTTGCCAGCAGAACGCCGGCCGCCCCCTCGCCCGGGACCCGACCATCAGGATTCTGCGCAGTGGCCAGCACGCCTGCATGCTGCCAGGACGCAATGACGTCGGCATCAATGCAGGACGCCGCAGCCAGCAGCAGGTGCCAGCGCGGCTCGGCTGCAGCGGACACCGCGTCGATCACCCGCTGCACGTGCGGCCAGACCTCGCGCGCCGCATCCAGCGTGGTGATGCGCACATCGAAGCGGCGAGCGTCGATTCCGGCCCTGCGGGCCTGCTCGATCAGCCATTCCTGCACCCACGGGCGCAATGCGTCAGACCAACGGCCCGGGACCAGCAGCTCGATGGTCAGCACGTTCTCCACGCGCTGCTCATCGCGACGGCGCAGGCCGGCAACCACGACTTCCTCGGAAGCAACGATCTCCGGCAGCACGGCATACACAGCTTCCAGAAGCTGCTCAAGCACAGGCTGCAGCAGCGCCATCGCGCGGCGCTCGTGAGCCGCCGTATCGATACCATCCTGCCGCACCTGCAGCACTTCCAGTTCATCCAGATAAGGCGCGGCGCTCATCCGCACCGGCAGGCTGTGCCTGTCACGGAAGCGCCCGTCCAGCGCAGGGCGCGGCGGCGCCGCTGCTGCGTCCAGAAGCGCCTGCGGCTCCAGGTCGATTCCCAGCTTCAGGCCACCGGCAAGCAGTGCTACCGACGCGGGTGCCGCTCCACGCGGCGTCGCCGCTGCATCATTCGCCGACGTGGACGCATCCGTGGCGGCCGGCGCTGCAAGCGCAGTGTCGACGCCGCGCCGCAGTGCGCTGCGCACCATGAAACCGGCACCGCTCAGGCCAACCGGCAGCAGGCCGAGATAGGCCAGCATCTGCATGCCCGTGGGTACCGTGCCGCTGTTGCGCCAGTAAAATATCGTCGCGCCCCAGGTCGCGATGAACACCATCACCACCGAGGCCGCCTTGCCCAGCCATCCCGCCATCAGTTGCCGTGCTCCATGCGCTGCTCCCGTCCGCCGCGTCGATCAGCGCAGGCCCGTCACGGCCTGTGAAGCGACCAGTGTCGCCCCACATGCTGTGCGGTCGCCGTCGCGCGCTACAGGTTGGCCGTCAATGATGACAGTGGCATCGCCGCTGACGATGGTCGTCGCACCGTGTACGGCACAGGCAGCGCGGTCACCAACACGCGCTACAGCCTTTCCATTGATGTCGGTCTGGCCGGTGCCCGCGACCACGCTGCCGCCGTGGCTGAGCTTGTCACCGACGACGATAAACGGTCGTGCCATCCATCACACTCCTTGATTCCATGTCATCCAGCCTTCCATCGCCACTGACGCGGCGACCTGGATCAACCGCGCAACGATACCAGTATCACAGAACGGTTATCACCCTTGGCGTGAAAGCTCTTCACGCTTGGCTGCCCGTGCAGCGCGGCAACGCCCTGTCATTTCCACGTGAACGTAATCCTTGATGCTCCGCCAGTTGCCACCCCAGTCCAATCCAGCCTGCTCGGCAAGTTCTCCGTAGAGGAAATACCCGCGCTTGGTCCACGCATCATTCATATCCCACTGCAGCTTGCCGTCGCGGATCGGTGCGCTGTCCACGCCCAGACCATACTGGTGGCAGCTCTGCCATGCCCCTGCACGGGTGGCCTTGCCGCCCGCCATGAGCTCAGCCTGCCGCTCCGGGCTGCGGTAGCCCTCAATCAGCACCATCTCATACCCATACTGGCGCCGCATGACCTCGTAAATGGCCAGCACACGTTGCTGCAGATCAGGGTCGATCTGGTCCCACTTTCGATCCGCCGTGACGATTTCCGGCCGCAACCGCCGCACTTCTGCCGTGGTGAAAACTTCCGGCGGCGGTGGCGGCGGCGGCGCCAGACGTTCCCCGCGCAACAGCTGCGCGACCATTGATCCCGACTCTGCGAAATCATCGCCCCGAAAATCTTCGAGCACCACCGTCTTTCGTGTGACCAATATCACAGTTGGAGGAATCAGCAGCGCTGCGGCGGCAATCGCCATAATCGGCCAATGGCGACGAATCGCGCTGTGCGCAGCGCCCGCTTCTTCACGAACCCCACTGCGCACCCGCGTCACACCATCGCCGACCCGCCCCCCAACCCGGCCCGCCTTGCGACGAAAACGACCCAGCGTTGCGCCCAGCATTGCGCGCAGCGACTCGACGCTTTCCGGGAACAGCAAAACCCAGCACACCACGGCCACCAGCATTACAACGGCAATGGCCATAACCACGATTGGTACCACCGGTCCTCCCTGACTCGCGCTCTGGTTGACGCCCCATCCGCTTTCACTAAGAATGCGGAAATTCGCTTCGGCAGCTGCCGACTCACACCAAGGGCTGGATGCACTTGAATAATGGCGGAATCAATCGGCCAAGTCTGCTCTCAGGGGGAGCGCAGGCAAAGGGCCAGGCACCGGCTACGGGCCGAATTCTCGCAGACATGGAAGGTCGGCAGACCACCACGTCCACGCGTGCTGCGCGCTCACCGTCCGGCGGGAACCGCCGCATCGGCCTGTGGCTGGGGGGCGCCGTGGCGATCATCGCCATCGCCGGCCTGGCAGCCTGGGGCTTGTCCGGCAGCGGCGGCTACAGCGAATCCGGCGAGTACTCACTGACCCCGGATCCTGCGCAGCCGACCGGGCCTACCGGTCATCCCGACGTACCTGCCGGCGCCCCGCATGACGGAGCCGCGACGATTGTCGATGCACCGGCAGGTAGCGACGGCGCCGCTGTCAGTGCACCGCCGGAGAATGCCGCACCTGGGCCGGCCGGCGCTGCCGCTGCCGCTGCCGCACCCGCTTCGGCAGCAACCGCCACGCGCGGTGCATCGCAGGCTGCACGCAGCGGTCGCGGTGCCACCCAGGCCGGCAGCAAGGGCCAGAACGACGAGAACCTTCTCGGCACCCTGCTTGGCATCATCAAGGAAGAAGACAAGGACAAAGCCAAGGCCAAGACGAAGGCCAACGCCCAGCCGCAGAGCATGGACGAGCTGATCGCGCAGATTGAAGCCGATCAGCGCAAGCGCACCGAGGATGAGCGCGCCGCCTTCGAGCGCGTGGCCAGCAAGAAGTCCGCATCAACCGAGTCGAGCATCCAGGCACAGCTGCGCAGCTGCCCCAGCCCGACCTCGCTGAAGGGCGTGGACTGCCGCCGCCGTATCTGTGCAGCGGTGAGCGGGAAGGACCCGGCCTGCCCGGCGATGTAGCGTCCGTGAGGAAATGTAGAGTCGAGCCATGCTCGACTTGACCTGCGTGCGGACAATGATGCGCATGCAGGAAAGCGCAATCGCGTCAGTGCCCGCGCACGCCACGGTTGAGCTGTTCGCGAACCTCATCATTGCGCGCCTTCGCCGCAGCGATTGACGCTTTCCAGAAGCGCTCCATCTCGTCGGCACGGCCATCCGCATGATTCACCCGCCCGTACACTTTCGGCGCTCGCAGGGCTGGCCTGCCGGAGGAGTCGGATGCCTCGCGCCTCACGATGGCTGCAGGCCAGACCGGCCTCCAGCACAGCTTCATCGCCAGAAAGCGGAAGATCGCCCATGGCAGGGTCAGTGGCAGTGCGATCAACATCAGGCCCGCGCCTGCGGATGACACATGGATGATGAACGCATTGCGGAAGCTCGGCTCCACCGAGGTGTACAACTGCAGCGGCGGATACGGCAGCGCGGATCGCCCTTCTTCCATGAAGCGCCGGATCATCTCCCAGTGCGCCAGCACAATGGCTGGGTTCGGGCCGCAATCGGAGCCAACGGCAAAAGTGTGGACGACCTGATCGCCGCGCATCACCAGGCCCCTGAAGTCATAGGTATATCCTTCATCAGGCCCGATTGGCTTGTCTCTTCCGATGACGAACTTCACGTCTGTCCATGGAACCGACATCGCCTTATCGCGCCCACCCGTGAAGATATGAATCTTCATTTCACGCCGATCAAACCGGACGGGGTAGTACTGATACCTGAAGATATCCCTGCCCAGAAGCATCCAATACGTGAAGGCGACAAGACCGAGAATGAGCACGCTGAGCGCACCCACCGTGATCCTCATTTCCTGACTTAAGGACTTCCCTTCGGCATGCATCTCCAAGGTTGCATATACAATCGCCAGAACGAAGGCGGTTACAAGACCGAGAACTACCAATCCCCCCATTGCGCCCCAGCCGCGATAGCGGAAATGGCGGTCCACACACTCAATGCACTCATCGTCGAGGTAAATGATGCCCTTATCCAGGGGCGTCATGCTTGACGAGTCGAAATTGCGAACATCCGCAGCGATCTCGTACTCCGTCAAGGGACGATTGTTGCGATATCGCTGCGCAAGCCAGCCTGCGAAATGACTCATCGGCGCGGCTCCTGTGCCATGAGCTCCGCCTCGGCCAGCTTCAACGGGTCATCCGGGTCGACGTTGCACGCCGCCTCCACCCACGGCGGCCATTCCGGCATGCGACAGGAGCGCAGCACCAGCCAGCGGCACAGGACCAGTGGCAACAGCAGCGGCAACAAGAGGAACCGAGCCTCCAACATGGCGGGCCCCAGGCTGGCAACGACGAACAGATAGCAGTTGCGCCATGACGGCTTCACTGAGAGATTCATCTGCCGGCCGTCGATGCTGTCGACCACGGCGTCCGGGCCATCTTCCATGTAGCGTCTGACGAACTCCCAGAGGCCTTTGATCTTCTGCTCGTCATCGAAGTAGTGCCCAACGGCAAAGGTGCGCTTGACCACGCGATCTTCGACGACGCTGCAGCGCAGATCGCGCAGGAACGCCTGGGTGGTTCCTCGTCCGATATAGAACACCGCGTCTTCCCAAGGCACGGCCACTGCCCCTTCTTTGCCGCCGGTGAAGAAGTAGACCAACCGGTTGCGACGATTGAACCGAGTCGGGTACCAGGTGTACGTAAAGAACTCGTACTTGAGTGTCGTGTGCCAGAACAGGGCCGGCGCGCCGATCACACACCCCGCCACCATCGCGTACATCACCCAATCCCACACGTCGCCCTCAAGGTTGGGCATTACCAGCGTGAAGAGAAGGAAGAAACCAAGCAGGAACAAGCCCAGCGTGCCCAGCAGCACCACGGTGGTCGACACCATGCCGCGCAGCCTGAAACGCCGGTCGATCAGATCAATGCAGGTTGAGTTGAAGCGGACCAGTGAAGCGCGTTCGTCAGGTGCGGCGGCCTGCGCGACATGCCTGTCCAACCGTGAGGCCGACGTTTCAGCGGAGAGCGTGTGACCTACGGCAAATTTCTGCATCCATCCGGTGTACATGACGCTGTCCTTGTCGACCTCCGGCAGGAGAATATCAGGCACGGAAGCCAGCACGAAGGAAGGCGCCAGCCCATGTTTCCCGACATGCTCGGGCCTCGCCTCCGCCGTCAGGCCTTCGTGACGGCCGCCTTCAGCTGCTGGCGGACTTCGTCGTCACGGGCCTTCGCCGCTGCAATCGACTCCCTCCAGAAACGCTCCATCTCATCGGCACGGCCACCTGCATGATTTACCCGGCCGTACACTGCCGGCGCGCGCAGCGGCGGCTGATCGGATGGGCCATGCACTGCGATGCTTGCGGTGGACGCAGGCCAAACCGGCTTACGGCAGAGTTTCATCGCGAGGAAGCGGAACATCGCCCACGGCAACGTCAAAGGCAGCGCGATCAACATCAAACCGTCACCTGCAGATGACACGTGGATGATGAATGCATTGCGGAAACTGGGTTCAAGCGAGGTGTAGAGCTGCAGCGGCGGGAATGGCAGTGCGGAACGCCCCTCCTCCATGAAGCGCCGAATCATTTCCCAATGTGCAAGCGTGATTGCCGGACTGGAGCCGCTGTCGGAACCGACCGCAAACGTATGGACGACCTGATCCCCTCGCATCACAAGTCCACGGAGGTCGTACGTGAAACCCTCGTCATGGCCCACAGGCTTGTCCCTGCCAATAACGAATTTCACGTCCTGCCATGATGCCGAAACGACCTTACCTCCCTCACCGGTGAAGACATGTACCCGCTGCGCTACTCGATCAAATCTTACCGGGTAGTACTGATAGCGCAGGATATCTCGCAAGAGCAACTTCCAGAAGATGAATACCAGGAATCCGACAACGAGAGCGATCAAGCCTCCGATTGCATACGCATCGCCCGTTTCGAGCGGACCCGCTCGATCAACCAGCGAGGCGGTCGCGTGCAATATCGCGACAAGGAATGCAAGCCCCAGCCCAATGAACACGCTCGCACCCATGAGCGCCCACCCTCGATATCGAAAGTGACGATCAACATACTCAATGCAATCATCATCAATAGCGATGATTCCCTTATCGATCGGGGTGAACGTGGACGAGTCAAACTGGCGCACATCGGCGCGCCTCTCATACTCGGTCAATGGACGATCGTTGCGATACCGCTGGGCGAGCCAGCCGGCGAACTGACTCATTGCTCAATTACCCATCAGCGTGCGAGCTCGATAGGCCCGTGTCGGCAAGCGGCCAGCCCCATTCCCCACCTCTTGAATCATGTCAACATCTGCCCGGTCAGATGGACGACGGATGCTTAGATCGTCTCTTTCCAGTCGCGGCCGGCTTCTCGAGGCTGAGCCGCTCCCTCAGAATCGCATCGGTGAATGGGCCGGCCCCCACCGACTGCAGGACCTCGGCTGGCCATCGCGGCTTCCGCTGCAACCGATAGCTAACGTAGCGATTGAGTCCAATGAACGCGGTCAAGGGCAGCGCGATCAGGCTGACCGTACCCAGCAGCCACATTGCTGGGCCCTTCTTCCAGTACTGATGGGAACCTGGACCAATGAGAGGCTGCGCAATGGTCAACGCTTCACCAAGGCCTACTCCGAAGTCTTGATAGCGCGACTCACCGGCCGTCCAGACAGGGCCGACACCTTCCATCATTCGACGGATGAACTCCCACCGCTCCGCAGGGCCGGACTGATTGCCAAAGCCAAAGCTTGGCCCAACACCTACACGCTGGATCTCCAGAGTGCCTCCCGGGTGATCTGTGATCGTAAGCACCAGACTGGCTTCCCGGCGAGGCACCTGGCCGGTGAAAATGGTGTAGCTGACGACCTCTGCGCTGACGCAATTCCAATCGTAGGATTGCACTTCACAACGAGGTCGACCGAACAGGTTCCAGCCCCACTGCCACCAAGGTAGTCCGAGTGACTTGAATACATGAACTTTTCTTGCCGGTTGATCAAACAGGACCGGTTCGGCACGGTAACCGACCCAATCGATCTGGACAAAAAGCAGGAAAACAAAGAGCAGGACAAATTGGAGAATCGTCACCCAGCTGACGCCAGTGATGAAGAATGAAATGTAGAGCCCAAGCACTGCCGAAAACACACCAACCCAACCACAGCTGCTGGCATATCCACGCATGGCACTCATTTGATCCACGAACGAGATGCCATGCTCGTAGACGTCCATCACACCACCATGCGTGAAGGCTCGCGGGGAGGCCTGGCGATTCCTTTGCGGAAGCTTCAGCGGTGGGTTGGGTGTAGCTGAATCATGCTGCATCATGTCTTCCGGTTACTGCTGCAATAGGTACCTTGGCACTGAACAGGGGGTCAGTCCTTTTCCCACACTTCACCCTGGGCCAGGGGTTGTTCTTCTCCGGCATCAAACAAGGAATAGACCAGCCGCACTGCGTTGTACTTGTTTTCGATAGGCACCTCGATCTGTGCCGAATGGAGGCCTTCGGCGTCCTTGCTGGGCTCAAGCGAGAGCTGCGGGGTAGAACCACTGGCAATCTCCACACCAGCAGGTACCGAGGCCAGCGTCCGATCAGGCATCGACCCGTGTGCTTCCAGGCGGTACTTCAGCACGCGCTCGCCCGGCTTCCAGTTGGCCACGGAAATCGTCGCAAGAATCGCATCCTTGCTGAACACGTTGTCCTGCCAGTTGTCGATGGTCGCCCACAGCCCGATAGCCAGCGCTCCCAGCGCAAGAATTTCCTGATCCAATCCCTTTCCAGTCCACTCATCCTCGTCTGGAATTGGTGATCCACCGAACCTTCCCTCAGAACGCTCGTGCTTGCCGAAGAAGCTTCTGTCCAGGAACTTTTCATTCTCGTCGTGCTCAAGGCTGGCTGCATACAGGGCCCACGCGATGCCGATGATCAACAGCACGATACCTACACCTGTGGCGCTTGCACCAACCAGGGCGCCAGCGGAGGTGCGGATTGCAACTCCACCCAGAATGCGCATTGCAACCTGCTGGCCCACTCTTGCTGCTACCGCAGCTTTCCAGCTGATGAGCGACCCACCGATCATTGCCGCACCCGATGCTGACAGCAGTCCCGCAGCAACCATGTAGTTGTGAGAGGCCTCAATCTGCCCCTCGCCCTTGGTGCGCACGGCACTCACATACGCGGAAATGCCACTCATCAGCGTGCCTACGCCCGCTCCGACGCCAGCAAGCATGCGGAACATGATCGCGCGATTCACCTCTGCGGCAAGAAGAGAGGCCGCTACAGGCGCACCCCGCTGGCCCGCCGATTCGGAGACGAAGGCCGC